>NZ_CP039547.1:0-684885 GCF_004803935.1 Duncaniella sp. C9 | reverse complement strand
CATGCGGCTGTCAACAAGTTCCTTGCCGACAACAAGGTGGCAGACTACATGGTGGCCAAGTGGTATGGCTATAATCCTGAAGGCAAACCCCAGTTCAACACCGGACTCATTCAGGAGCGCGGACTGGAAAACGCTTCTGCCGCAGAGCTGTCAAAGGCAAATGCCAATGCCGAATTCAAGGCAATGCTTTCTTCACAGGGCTTCGAACTGCTCAACAACACCTTTGTCGTGGCAACCAACCTGCGTTTCCGCAACAACAAGGCTGTAGCCCAGGAAATCTCTGACATGGTGGGCGGCGTTGCTGCTGTGGCCGCACAGAATGCCGGCGCTCTCGGCAGCCTTGCGGCTTTCGGCGCCAAGAAAGGAACCGAAGCGGCCATCAACGGTCTCATGAAGGATATGTATTCCGTGACCGCCGTCACCAACCTTTATAAACTCGACTGGAACGATGATATCGACATGGCTCTGAGCGACAAGGTGCTTTATAACGAAAACGCTACTCTTCAGGACCTTCTTGACGCCGGCCTCTGCAAGCTGTCATATGTCGGACAGACCAAGGCCCGTTCAGGCGTTAAGAAAGATAAAACCAAGACTCTTGACCAGCTCGCCGCTTCGGCAACAGCCCGTGCGATTGATATGGCCCTCGCCAAACTGCAGGTTGAGAATGAAGTGTTCCGCACCACGGTGCCTATTTCAAAATCGGCTGATGGTTTTCTCTACGCAAAGATCGGATCGAAGGAAGGTGTGAATGAAGGAGACGAATATGAAGTGCTCGAACAGCAGCTCGACGAGAAGACCAACAAGATGATCTATAAGAAAGTAGCTTCTGCAAAGGTCGAGAAAAACGGTGTGTGGTTCAACACCACCGGTGCCGATGAAATCATAGCAAATGCCGAAGGTGCTGAGGCTGAGGCCATGAAGGCTGCTCAGGAACTTGGCTATACCAAGCTGAAAGTAGGCAAGAAAAACGATTTCTCAGGCTACTACCTTCGCCTTTCAAAGAAAAAAGGAAAAATCGAATAATGAATTCTGATTTTATTTACAATCTCTGTTTGCATGTGGCAGAAGATGCGATTTTGTAAAAAATCTTGAAACACACAGAAAACATGCCTCTGGAAGCCGTTGCGGATAGTCTGCAACGGCTTCTTCTGTTTACTGGCGCTCCGGCTCTTATCGCCGGGCAGTCTGCTGCCTGTGGCAGTTATGGTCTTCTGAACTCAGAACCAATGATTTTTGAGCACTGAACGTTACAATGTCAGGGCTAATCATTATCTTTGTGCTTGGAAAATCTCTTCATCATTTTGAAAAATTGTATAACATACCATCAGAGGGCCCTACAAATATAGTTCCTCTGATGAACAACTCCTGCAATATTTATGAATATGAAATTTTTTAGGGCGGCTGCTGTGAGGTCGTTTCTGATGCCTTTGGTGGCTGTGGTTATTCTTGGGGTCGCGGTGGCGTCGTGTTCGAAAGACGAGGCGCTGTTTGACGCGATTCCGGCTGAGGTCGACAATGTAGGGTTCGTGCGTCTGAAAAGTGTGCTCAGCCAGTCCGGATTCAAATTCGGACCTAATGGAGTCACTACCGATGGTCTCGCTGCTCCGGAAGGCCGCTTCCGGGATCTTGTGGACCTTGCCGATGTCATGGACCGCTCCGGGGTCTGCGATATCGACCGCATGGCCTGGGCAAGGGATCGCGACGGAGTCATCTATGTGACGGCTCTGGTCAGCGACTGCGACAAGTTTGCCGAGGCTACTTCCGGAGAGATCGGATGGACTGAGGCCAAAGACGGTTTCCGGCAGGGCCAGTGGGGCGGTTTCACGGCTCTTACAGGCGACGACCGCTTCTGGCTGACCGATGCAAAAGATGCCGTCAAGGCTGTCAGAGAGCTGCAGAAGAAAGCCGGGAAGTCTCCGCTGACGGCTCTTTCCGGAATCTGCGGGATGCTTGAAGGCCAGGGGCTGCTCAACATGGCTCTCAGCTGTGATGCCGCAGCAAAGGGCGGCAAGAAGGACGATGGCGCTCAGGCGGCTCAGGAAAGCCTATGGGCCACTATCAGTTGCGATATCAAGGACAATAAACTCGTAGCCGGAAGCGTGGTCATGCAGGCCGATGGCACCACCGTGGCCGCAGACGGACTCCAGCCTGTCAATAAGGCTGTGCTCTCATATATTCCGGATTCGTTCAGCTTCGCCTTTGCCGTAGGGCTGACACCGGATTTCGACTGGAGTGTACTGACTCAGGCTGTCAGCGCCTTCGGAGGCTTCCAGGCACGCGGCATGATGGCTGTGGTCACTCCCTATCTGCAGTCGATCAACGGCACTGTAATGCTTGCCGCCGGTCCGGCCAATGATCAGGCCTACAGTGAGATCGACCCCGGCAACTGGCACTTCATACTGATGGCCCACATGCCTCAGCAGAAAATCACCGAGATCATGAACATGGTGCGGAACTCTATGTTTGTGGCAGGAATGAGTCCGCGCATGACCGACCAGGGGCTTTTGATCGTGCCGCAATACGGCATGAATCTCTATCTCGGCAATGTCGATGGCTATTTCGCCGTTAGCAACATGCCTTTCGACAATACACGTCAGAACAGTCTCGCGCCGCTCTTCTCCGGCAAGGACGGAGCCGTTATGCTTGAACTGCCATCGCTGCGCAGCCTCAGTCCGGCGGCTCCCGCTTTCGGTTTCAGACTTACCGGCCAGACCGGTCAGGGCAGCACCACGGCCGAACTGGCTCTCACGGGCACAACGCAGCCCATCCTCCAGGCCATACTTTCAGCATTGCTATGATAGAGAACATTGAGTTGAATAGAGTGCTGCCGCAGGTGTTCCGCGGCAGCGAGAAAGAGGCTCCGGTCAAGGATTCGGAGCTCTGGCTCAGAGAAAGTGTGGTTTTCAGCCGCGGACACAACTATATCATCGAGGCCGAGAGCGGCACGGGCAAATCGTCGCTCTGCGCCTTCATCTACGGAAGCCGCCGCGACTATGAGGGCCGTATTCTCTTCGACGGGCAGGATGCGGCAGCCCTGAGCATCGACCGCTGGTGTGAGCTGCGACGCCGCTCTCTAGCCTATCTGCCCCAGGAGATGCGCCTGTTCCCTGAGCTGACCGTGATGGAAAACGTGATGATAAAAAACCGGTTGACCGATTTCCGCAGCGGTGACGAAATCCGCCGTATGCTTTCGCGCCTTGAGATCGAGGGTAAAGCCGGCGAAAGAGCCGGACGCCTTTCAGTAGGGCAGCAGCAGCGGGCGGCCATCATCCGCGCTCTCTGTCAGCCGTTTGATTTTATTCTTATCGACGAGCCGGTGAGCCATCTCGATGCCCGCAACAATCAGGCCGTGGCCTCTCTCATAGCCGAGGAAGCCGGACGGCAGGGTGCGGCTGTAATCGCCACCTCGGTCGGCAACAAGATCCGCCTCGAAGAGTTTGAGCTGATGAGGCTCTGATATGCACCCTCTTAATCTGTCCGGCGGCTTTGCCTAGACAAATACAACTTCTGAAAATGTCAAACAATACAGTCTGGCGCCTCCTGCGCCACAATATAAGCGCCGGTCAGATAGCCGGCTATGCACTGGCCAGTTTCGTGGGCCTTTCCATAGTGCTTACCGCCATTCAGTTTTACCGAGATGTCAGCTCGGTCTGGAATGACGATGACTCGTTCATCTCCAAAGACTACCTGATCCTATCTAAGCGGGTGGAGGGAGTCAGCGGTCTCTTCGGCCGGTCATCCGCCTCGGCCGGTGACACCCGTTTCAGTGAACAAGATATCGCCGACATAGCCTCGCGGCCCTGGGTCCGCAAGGTTGGCCGCTTCAGCTCGGCCTCGTTCAATGTCTATGCCAAAGTGGAACTCGGCGGCAGCTCGATGGGGTCGGCGCTCTTTCTCGAATCCATCCCTGACGAATTTTTCGATGTCACCCCCAAAGAATGGACCTATGAGCCGGGCCGTTCGTCATATGTGCCCGTGATTCTCTCCAAAGACTATCTCTCGCTCTACAATTTCGGCTTCGCCACCTCGCGCGGCATGCCGCAGGTTTCAGAAGAAGTGATCGGCATGGTGCCTCTGAAACTCTCGCTCAGCGGCAACGGCCGTCAGGAGTGGGTCGACGCCCGCATTGTAGGCTTTTCCTCGCGTCTCAACACCATAGCTGTGCCTGAGGAGTTCATGCAGTGGGCCAATAAAGAATTCTCCGAAACTCCGGCTGAAGCGCCGTCGCGACTGATAGTGATGCTCGACCGTCCCGGCGATCCGCAGGTGGAAAGCTACCTTGAGGAACACGGCTATGAAACGGCCGGCGACCGTGCCGACAACGGCAAGGCCGCATTTTTCCTCTCGGTCGTGACCACGGTGGTCATCGGCGTGGGGCTGATCATCAGCATCCTCGCGTTCTTCATCCTCATGCTCAGCATCTACCTCCTGCTGCAGAAAAACCGCACCAAGATCCATGATCTCATGCAGCTCGGCTACTCACCGGCCCAGGTGTCGCGCCACTACCATCTGATAGTCATCGCCGTCAATGCCGGAGTGCTTTTAACCGCAATGGCAGTAATGCTTGCCGCCTCCGCCTGGTGGAGTGCCCCGCTCCGCGCGCTTGGAAGCGAACCGGAGTCGGCATGGCTTACCGTCGGCACAGGCATCGGCCTGATGCTCCTGATAACCCTCGGCAACCTCGCGGCCATCACCCGCACCATCCGCCGCAGTTTCTACGCCTGAGTCGGACGCCTTTTTAAACACCCTCTTAATTATGGCGAATTCGCCATAATTAGAAATCAGGCGGACGGAAATTTTTAACAGTCGGTTTTGATAAATGGAAAAGTTTGCATAACTTTGCAAATTAAGAGAACGCAACGGGCTGTCAGCCCCTCTGATACTACCCCTATCCTCGAATCTAATGAAAGTCAAGATCCACAGCGAAGGAATCAATATACTGATAGTTGTCATGCTGATAATGATTGTGATCAATCTGTCGGCATGGATGTTCATCCGTCCCGCTGCGATCCCAACTACTTTCACTGTCATCTCCGCGATCTTCTATCTGCTCGTAGTCAACTTTTTCCGCTCGCCGAAACGTGCCTTTCACGGCGACCGCCACAATGTGGTGGTAAGCTCGGTTGACGGTACCGTCGTGGCGCTTGAGGAAGTATTCGAGCCGGAGGTGCTGCGCCGCCGTGTCAGAATGCTATCGGTATTCATGTCGGTGTTCAACGTACATGCCAACTGGTTTCCGGTTGACGGCGAGGTGCTGATGGTGCGCCACCACAGCGGCCGTTTCCTCAGTGCCTATCTCCCGAAAGCGAGCATCGAAAACGAACGGTCGACAGTGCTTATCCGCGCCACCAATGGCCAGGAAGTGCTCATGAGGCAGATTGCCGGAGCCGTTGCCCGCCGGATTGTCACCTATGCCGAACCGGGCGACATCGCCGACATCAAAGACCACATGGGCTTCATCAAATTCGGATCGCGTGTCGACATCTATCTCCCGCTTGATGCCGAAGTCTTCGTCAAGATCGGCGATAAGACCACGGGCGGTGTCTCGGTAGTGGCCCGTCTGCGCGAACATCCTGATGACTAATAAGGTTATCATATAAAACACAGTATCATCAATTGAAATCAATCCGCACTTATATTCCGAATACAATCACCTGCCTCAACCTCCTCTCAGGATGTACGGCGGTGTTTTTAGCTTTTAATCTCGACCTGCCCACCGCAGGGCTGAGCGCATTGCAGTGGGCTTTCGTGTGCATTGGCGCCGCCGCCGCCTTCGACTTCTGGGACGGCATGTCGGCCCGCCTTCTTCACGCCTATTCGCCCATTGGCAAGGAACTTGATTCGCTGAGCGACCTTGTCAGCTTCGGCCTCGCTCCGGCATTCCTCGTGATGAACACCATGCTTCGGGCCGGCAGTCCGCTCTGGGTGAGCGCATTCGCGCTGCTTATAGCCGTGATGGGTGCCCTGCGTCTTGCCAAATTCAACGTCGACACCCGTCAGACAACCTCGTTCATCGGTCTGCCTATTCCGGCCAACGCCATCTTCTGGGTGGGTGCACTCGCCTGGATCACCGATCACGCCTATCCCGGCGATGCGGTGATGGCAGTGCTCATTGCAGTGGTTTCGCTGCTTATGGTGAGCGAAATAAAGATGTTTTCACTCAAATTCGCCAACCTTTCGCTGCGCGAGAATGTTAGACGTTATGTGATCATGGCGGCCACAGTGCTTTTCGTCATCACCGACGGCGTTTCGGGCTTTGCCTGGACAATTGTGCTCTACATTCTGATCTCGCTTCTTGGCAAGCGCACAGATCCTGACGCATCCGAGGCGGATGAGAAGTAACCGTAGACCTCCCCACGGTCAGCATTCAGCAAAACCTTCATCTTTCTGACATGTTAACTTTCTTTGGAACAATACTTATACTCTATCTGGTGTGGCTTATCGTCAAGCCGCTCCTGCTGAGCTATGCCCGGCGGAAATATACCCAGAAGGTCAACGATATGTTTAACCAGGCCTTCGGAGGCGGAACAGGATTCAGTCCCGGAGCATCGCCTTTCGGGCAGCAGCGCAGGCAGCAGCATAAGCCAAGGGGGCGCAAAAAGATATTCAGCCGCGACGAAGGCGAGTATGTGGACTTCGAAGAGATTGAAGTTAAAACCGAATTCTCGGCCTCGGAGACCAATGAAAAACAAGGCTCCTCATACACTCCCCGCGAACCACAGGTAAGCGACGCCGACTGGGAGGAAATCCGCTGAACGGCCACAGCGCGCAGATTGCCTACAGAAATGTCAGATATGTGGTATCCGATGACATATTGACTATATATCATCAGATAAATGTAATTATAGTATCTCTAAGACTGCATAATAGAAAACTCCGGATGGAAGCTTCCGTCCGGAGTTTTTTTCTATTGTTTTTATGTGCGGGGAAATATGTTATTTCTGCGGGAGGATGTACTGCAGGTGCACCTTCACGCAGCGGTTCATCTTGGCATCAATGCCACGGGTAGAAGGATCGTCCACACGGCCTATGCCGCGCACTGAGTTCTTGAACGAGTTGACACGGTAGGTCTTGGAGTCTACACCGTCAAATTTGCCTGACTCGCGGAGCCAGTTGAGCACCGTGGTGGCGCGGTTGTCCGAGAGGGTTGTGTTACGGTCGAGACCCACCTGCTTGGCGTCAGGACCGGTGAAGTTGTCCTGGCTTGTGGCGAGACCTTCCACCAGAATGCCTGTGATCACACCGTTTTCAATAATGTGGCGGATGTCATCGACAGTCTCCTGATCGGCATGCTTGGCTATATGGCCCTGGTTTGACTTCACGGCCGCATAGATGTCGGCAAGACTGACGAGATATTCGCCGCGGTCTATGTCGAAGTATTCACGGATGGTTTCAAGACCCTTGTGGGCGTTGAGGCCGAAGGTCTGGGTCTCATAGTAGTTGTCTTCGCTCAGAAGCTTCTGAGAGCGGGTGGCATCGTCGATACGGTAGTGCCAGAGGTGCTGGTCGCCATATATCGGGGCGTAGTAGAAGCCTGCGCTCTGGCGGAAGTCAGACATGTCGGAAGGAGCGAGGCTCAGAGAGATCGGACCTTCGCCCATTTCATATCCGCGGGGCACTGAGGTGATGGCGAAGTCGCGGTCAGCCGGTTCGGTGGGCAGGTCTTCGGTGGGCAGACCCTTGAGAGTGCGTCCGGCCACGAGGCGCGAGGCCACATCACCGTTGTCCTCGAAGCGGCGCTGGGTGTAGATACCCCCTGTCAGGTAGTCAATGGCGTTGACAGGACTTGAGGCTATGGTCGGGGCATCGTTACGTCCGGAATAGTTGTTGGGATAGAACACGTAGAATGTGATTTCGGTGAACTTGGCGGGATCGCCCTCCTTGACGCGTACTTCGCGGATCTGACGTTCGCGGTAGTCGCGGGTGTAGGTGTGGGTAGCGCCCATGCGCCAGCTGCGGGCACGTTTTGAGCCGAGATAGAATGTGAAGCCGAGATCGGCGCCGAGATTCGAGTCCCACTTGTTGGCCGCATGATTTGCCTGGCCGTATTCGAGGTCGAAGTTGGTCTGATAGAGAAGAGCGCGGAGCTTGAAGTCGAGCGAGAAACGCTTCGAGCGGGTGAAGAAGCGGCTGTATTGCAGCTCCAGATGTGCGCTGAGCTCGTTGTCTGATCCGTGGCTGTGGCCATAGCCCATGTGGTGCACACCGCCGATACCGGCGTTGAGCATGAACTGGTTCATGAGTTTGGGGCTGTCAGCTCCTTCATAGCCCTGGATAAGGCGCGAGAGGTTGAAGATGACACTTGCGCCGATATCCCACCAGCGGGTTCTCATCTTGCGGTAGGGTGTTCCGTCAGGAGCCTGCATGATACCCCCGTAGCCATAGTGGCCGGTGAGGTATTCGGTGTAGCCCTTGGAGTCGGAGCGGATGAATTCCAATTTCACGCCTACGCCCGGAGTGAACCATTTTCCAACGCCGATACCGAAGTCAGGCGAGATGGTGCCGCCGAACTTTCCGCGTCCGGAGTAGTCGCCGCGGAATGTGTGGGCTCCGGCTGTGGCGAATACAAACCAGTTTTTGCCGAACTTGTTTGTAACCACTCCGAATGGCTGGTTTGTTTCCTTGACAACCTCGGTGCGGGTAGGCAAGTCGGTGTCAGTAGTGTCTGAATAGACTGTCCGGTAGTCTTTGTACTGCCGGTCAAAGTCCTCGTATGACGAGGGAGCCTGCGCGGCGGCTGTGAAGGCCGGACACAGAGCTGCCAGTGACAGCGCGGGATAGAGCAAACGCTTTAAAGTCTTGAGCTTGAGAAGGTACATAGCTTTATGCGATAGGTTGGATTTCAGGTTTGTTATGATATATATCGGTTGTTGTCGGGCTTACTTCGAGCGAAGGTTGCGGTCCCGAAGGTGAGGGATCGAGGGCGGAGTAGGGTGAGTTGTTTGAGATATACTCCGGCACCATGCGTTTCATGGACCTCACGGTGGCGATGGCGTTGAATGTGTGGGCCGTGGCGAGAAGTTCGTTGACCTGGGCTGACACTCGGCGTTTGTCGCTTGGCTCGACCTTTGCAATCTTGATTTTTGGATGCGACGACGGTATCACCTGTTCTTTTTCAGTGAGGAGTTCCTCATAGAGCTTTTCGCCGGGGCGCAGTCCGCAGTATTCTATCTTTACATCAAAACGGCCGCTGAGGGCTATCATACGGCGGACGAGTTCTACGATCTTGACCGGTTTGCCCATGTCGAAGGCGAATATTTCGCCGCCTTTGCCGAGGATAGCGGCTTCGAGCACGAGCGCGCAGGCTTCGGGTATGAGCATGAAGTAGCGGATTATGTCTGGGTGGGTCACCATTACCGGACCTCCGCGGCGTATCTGGCTGCGGAAGGTCGGTATTACCGAGCCTTGTGAGCCGAGCACGTTACCGAAGCGGGTGGTGATGAAGCGGCAGCCGTCGGGGCGGTTGCTTGAAAGACTCTGGCAGTACATCTCGCAGATACGTTTCGTGCAGCCCATCACATTGGTCGGGTTGACGGCCTTGTCGGTGCTGACGAGTATGAATTTCTCCACCTTGTAGCTCACGGCAAGGTCGGCTATGAGACGGGTGCCCCCTACGTTGTTGGTCACACTTTCAACCGGATTCTCCTCTATGAGGGGCACATGCTTGTAAGCTGCGGCGTGGAATACGATTTCAGGGCTTTCCGAGGCGAAAATGCGCTCCATGCGCGGGCCGTTGCAGATGTCGGCTACTATGTAGACGCAGTCTGTTTTGGGATACAGACGCTCCAGTTCGAGCCGCAGGTTATGGAGCGGCGACTCGGCCTGGTCTATAAGAATGAGTCTCTGCGGGCGGAGCGATGCTAGCTGCAGGGCAAGTTCGCTGCCTATGCTTCCGGCTGCGCCGGTGACGAGAATGCGGCGCCCTGAAAGTTTGGCGCGGATTTCGTCCATGTCAACTTCTATAGGGTTGCGGTCAAGCAGATCGGCCATTTCGAGGTCGATGAGCTGGCGCTCACTGTAGCCATAGGCTCCGCCGCTGGTGGTGTAGCGCAGATAGAGGTCATAGAGAGTCTTGACTCCGACTCGCATTCCGCAGATGGTGGTGACTGCAAGAAGCGAGAGCAGAATTAGGTCGCGCAGGCGGATGGCAAAGAGCACATTGTCGGCGTGGAGGAATATGCGCAGCAGCATGATGACTGTTACGGCAAACGCAAGAGCCATGCAGACGCGGACAAGGTCGGGGAAAGAGGTGCGGCGGAAGATGTTGCGGTAGGTCCCGCACAGGAGGAAACCGGCGGCAAAGGGGCTGAGATAGATCAGCATGGTCTGAAGTATAAGGCCGAGATTGCTGACGGTGTTGGCCAGTCCGTGGTTCACCACACATGCCACAAGTCCCGATAGATAGACCATCGAGCAGTCGAGAAGCAGCACAATCCATCTCGACAGATTGTGGCGCGCAAATTCTCTTGTCAGCAGTGTCCGGTTCACGGTGGTGTGTGTTGTTATGTGGTGTTGCCTGGTGTGAGTCTTGTTAGGTGCGGAAGGGTCAGCCGTTGATGCAGTTTCTGATTTCGTTCACGATCATTCTGACATCGTCTTCGCTGACGCAGGGGCCGGAGGGGAGGCAGAGGCCGCGGCCGAAGAGGGCTTCGCTGACGCCGTTGACATAGGCCGGGGCCTGGGCGAATACCGGCTGCAGGTGCATCGGCTTCCAGAGCGGGCGGGTCTCCACGTTGATGGCGGCAAGGTGCAGGCGCAGGTCCTCCGGGGTCTTGCCGGTCACCTGAGGGTCGATCTCGATGGTGCTCAGCCAGTAGTTGCTGTCACTTTCGGCTGACGGATTGGCGTGGTAGCTGATGCCGTCAATTTCGGCGAACAGTTCCTGATAGAGAGCTGCCAGACGGCGGTGATGGGCTATGTGCTCGTCGAGAATCGTCATCTGCCCGCGACCTATTCCGGCTGAAATGTTGCTCAGCCGGTAGTTGTAGCCTATATGCTCATGCTGGTAGTAGGGGAATGGCTCGCGGGCCTGGGTGGCGAAAAAGAGTGCGCGTTTCTTGCTCTCGGCATCGGGGCACACAAGTGCTCCGCCACCTGAGGTGGTGATCATTTTGTTGCCGTTGAAACTCAGTATGCCGAAGTGGCCAAGAGTTCCGCACATGCGGCCCTGATATTTCGATCCGAGGGCTTCGGCGGCATCTTCCACAACGGGTATGCCCCATTTGTCGGCCACGGCGCAGATGCGGTCCATCTGCGCGGGCATTCCGTAGAGATGCACGGCAATGATGGCTTTCGGCTTGCGTCCGGTTTTTTCGATGCGGTCGGCAATGGCAGCGTCGAGCAGGTCGGGATCCATGTTCCATGATCCGGCCTCGCTGTCGACAAACACCGGTTTGGCTCCCTGGTAGACCACGGGATTGGCCGAGGCAGCAAACGTGAAGCTCTGGCAGATCACTTCATCATCCTGGCCCACACCGAGAAGCACAAGGGCAAGATGGATGGCGGCTGTGCCTGCCGAGAGGGCGGCTATTTCTTTTCCTTCTGACCGGGGATCTCCGTCAGTAAGGAACTTTTTGAGATCTTCTTCAAAACCGTCCACATTCGGGCCGAGGGGTACAACCCAACTGTCGGCGAAAGCTTCATCGATAAAGCGCTGTTCGGCTCCGCTCATATGGGCGAGGCAAAGATGTATTTTCTTAGTTTGCATATATGTTGACTGATTGTGTGGTCGGGGTGTTCAGTTCGCTTCCGGGCATGATTGCATGGAATTCAGAGGGGAGAAGGCGGCTTTGGAGCGAGGGGAGAGCGGTGGAGAGTATCATCCGCAGGTCAAGTCCGAACGAGCGGCTATCAAGATAGAGCAGGTTCAGACGCACCTTGTCAGGGTAGATCACGCTGTCGTTGTATGTCTGCGGATCTTCCTGAGAGGCGAGTATTTCTTCTTCATATCGGTAGCGGAGAGTCGCGGCTCCGGTGATGCCGGGTTTGAGACTGAGTATGCGTCTGCAGTCTCCTTCGAGGCAGTCGGCATAGCCGGGCACGTCGGGTCTTGGGCCCACGAAACTCATGTCGCCCTTGATTACATTCCACAGTTCCGGCAGTTCGTCGATCTTCCACCGGCGCAGCACGGCTCCGAGAGGAGTGATGCGGCTTTCGCCGGCCACGCTGACCGAAGAGCCTCCGTGAGCCGGACGCATGGTGCGGAATTTGACCAGCGTGAACAGTCTGCCGTCCTTGCCTACGCGCTTCTGCCGGAAGATGGCCGGAGCGCCGGGCATGACGATCGCTATCGCTATCCATGTCAGCAAAATGACAGGGATGGCTACAGCAAGGCCGATAAAGCCTGCAAAGCGGTCAAAGATTTCTTTTGTCAGCAAGGTTAAATTAACTGTGTTTTTTAAAGAAGAATCGCGTTTACTATCAATAAGACAGGGATGAATCAAGGCGTTATATAAGAATCAGTTGAATGCCGGATTGTTAAAGCAGTAGAAGATAATTCATCCGAGTTCGCAAAAATACTAAATTCCAAAAATCTCACAAAGAGATTTAACATAAAAATGGCTCATGTGAAAAAAATGGATAAAATTGTGCCTTTGATGCCGTGTTTATGCTTTGTGTTTTTTCGGTTGGCAGCGGATGAGGAGGTAGGAGCCGGGGAGGCGGTCGGCTATGGTGGTGTGGCAGCCGCGGGTGCAGGATGTCAGTGAGGGGTGGTTGTGTTCGGATATGGTGGCAAACATGGCGAGGCCTGCGGCTGTGGCTATGCGGGCTCCGAGATCCCACATGGCGGTGCCGATGCCACGGCCCTGCGCCGAGGGGCTGACCACGAGCCCGTGGAAGCAGCGTCCGCTGGCGAAACAGCGCAGAAAGTGGTAGCCTACAAGTGTGTCTCCCTGTCTGACTCCGAGCATGACGAACGATCCGCTGCGGTGAAGTCTGCGCAGGGCGGGCAGCGTGAAGGCATGGGGGTTGAAGTAGGCCACGCTGTCCTCCGGGAGTGTCATCAGAAAGCGGTGAAGATCAGTCAGATCTGTTTCCTGCAGGGGCGAGAAGCGGAATCCGGCGAGTGAGACGGACGAGGCTTTCTCAGTGGCTATCATGCCGAGACGGGGGTAGCGCAGGCGCATGGCTTTGCCGTTGGCCCACTCTACGGCGCGCCAGATGGCCGGGAAGCGGTGTTTTATGCTGATAAGGAAGCCTGTCATTGTGCTGTCGGGATAATGGTCCGGTAAAATTCTTTCAGGCAGGATCTGACATATGGCTGCGAAAATTTAAGCTCTACGTTTTTACGCGCCCGCAGCCCCATTTCGTGGCAGAGAGCCGGGTCGGATATGAGTTTCAGAATTGCCTCGCGCAGAGGAGCCACGGTCCGTGGTTCCACAATCAGTCCGTTCACACAGTCGGTTATTATCTCCCGCGAGCCGTTGATGTCAGTGACAACCGATGGGCGGCACATCGCTCCGGCTTCAAGCACGGTGTTGGGGAAGCCCTCGCGGTAGCTTGGGAGAATGAAGATGTCGGCGGCACGCATCCAGGGGCGTATGTCGGCTGTCCATCCGTCGGAAAGGTGGATGTTGCTCATGTCGGCGGGCAGTAGTGGAGAGTCTTTGAAGTCACCTGCCAAAAGCAGGTGGGTGTCCTTGCGGCCGAGGGTGCGGAATGCTTTGGTCAGCTCGGCTATGCCTTTGTCGCGGTCGGCACGTCCGGCATAGAGTAGCACTTTGTCGCCGGGCCGGATTCCGAACCTACGTCTGAGCTCTGCGGCTTGAGCGTCAATGGATTCCGATGGCCTGTAATGGTCAAGGTCCACTCCGCGGACATTGCCGTGGCCGAGAACGCGCAGGGGCTTTCGGGTGATGCCTCCGGCAATAAGATCGTTTCTGACTCCCTCGCCTTCAGGGATGATGTGAGTGGCGCAGGCGCATGTCAGGCGGTCGGTCAGACGCAGTATCTGTTTTTTGAGCCCGGTTGCAGTAGGGAAGAGCAGTCCGGTGAATGTGTGGACCCGCAGGGGCACTCCGGCAATCCGTGCGGCCATCATGCCGAGCAGGCCGGCCTTGGGTGTCATTGTGTGGACCATCTGCGGACGTTCGCGCCTGAACTCTCTGACCAGCCTGATCAGGGAGCGGAGATCTGCCAGAGGGGCTATCTCGCGCTTCATCTCCACGCCTATGGTGCGCACTCCTTCGCGCTTTCCGAGGCTGTCGAGGTGGCTGTCAGGCGATGAAAGCGCCACCACCTCATAGTCAGCCGAAAGTTCCTGCAGCAGTCCGCGGCAGAAGGTGTCGAGCGAAAGCCCGATAGTGGCCATGCGTATGATCTTGACCGCCATCTGAACTATCAGTGTTTCAGAAAGTCAGCGACATGGTTACGGCCGGCGCGGGCGAGGCCATAGGGTCAGCCATCACGGAGGGCGATAAGGCCAGACGGGTGCCGGAAGCCTTGTTCACGACCACCTGGCGGGCGCCTTTCGAGAGGGCTGCGTCAAGAAGGTTGTAGACGTAGAGTCCGCATGCTCCCACTATTGCCACATCGCGCACCTGACGCCAGCTTTTCGACTTGCTGCGGTAGCTTGGGGCTACCGCATCGGAGGCGTTTTTGGCATCGTCGCTATAGTTGTGCTGGCGGATCTGCGAATAGATAGCCGCGCCGATAAACACTACCTCGCCGCCAATGATAACCCAGCCTTTTGCGTTGTGGCCCTTGTACATCTGGCCGAGGCCGGGGACGATCGAGAGGGCAAGCGCGCGGGTATTGTATTTGCGGGAGTATGAATAGTCGTCGAACTGCGGCACGGCTCCGTCAGCTGTTGACGAGATGGCGAAGAGCTGATATAGTGTATAGTCGAAGCTCATGTCAACGTTTTCATCGAAGCTCACATATTCGTCGACGAGCTTGGCATAGAAGGTCATTGGCGTCGGGGCGGAGAATGTCACCCGATATTCGGCCTGCACCGAGCGGTCACCTTCGGCATCATTGAGAGTGGCGGGCCTCGGTGATGATGCGGAAAGCAGCGTTACCTGCGCTGATGCGGAATCGGCCCCGAAGGTGTTTGCGAGATAGCCTACGAGCGGATTGAAGCGCTCTTTGCGCAAGAGGTCGATGTCACCGCCGAAAATTTCGAATTCGCGGAAGGTATATGAGTCGTTGCTGCGCTCTTTTTCAAGCGAGGCCACTCCTTTGGTGATCCAGCGTGGTTTGTCCTGCGCCGAGACTGAGGCGCATGTGGCGGAAAGGAGCACAAACAAAGCCAGCAAACGTGCAAAGGTTTTCATAAAGATTGATCGGTTAGAGTGTTGTATGAGAAGAATAGTCGAATGAATCAGCAATGTATGCAAAGCACAAAAGTACAGAAAAATTCGGATACAAAGTCAAAAATGTCAATAAAATTGAAAATGACAGCGGGGCGTTTCCTTCAGGGCGTTTGGTGATGTCCGTCAGGACACCGTTTTACTCGTAGCCCGTGACACCGCAGCGCACAGCGCAGAGGTGTCACGGGTTTGCAAACCGCCCTGCATGTGGTGTCCGTCAGGACACCGTTTTACCGCTCCGGATGTGGTGTCTTCGAATTATCGCACTATTTCGGGGGCCTGGAGGAGGCGGGTGTAGAGGTCGAGATAGGCTTGGGTGGTTGTGCGGATGTCGAAGCGGGCGGCGCGTTTGCGGCAGCGGTCGGCTGTCTGGCGGCGCAAGGCGGGGTCTTTAAGCAGGTCGGCGAGGATTGCGGCGAGAGCTTCGGCATCGCCTTCGGGGAAGAGAAGTGCGGCGCCTCCGCAGACTTCACGGACTCCGCTCACGTCAGAGGCCACAAGCGGTGTGCCTGAAGCCATTGCCTCGATGCTTGACAGTGACAGGCCTTCGTAGTGGGTCGACAGCAGGGCTATTCCGGCGGCTTGCAGTCTTTCGGCCACATTGCTGACCGGACCGAGAAATCTGACCCGCTTTTCAAGACCGAGTCTGCGGACCTCGGCTTCGATCTGCGGGCGTGTGGAGCCTTCTCCGGCAAATGAGAGAGTTGTTTCCGAGGGCAGGAGCGGGAGGGCGCGGAGTGCGGTCAGGTGGTCTTTCTGCGGGCGGAAAGCGGCCACCATCAGGATGTCGGTCTCATTGGAGGCGGCTGGTGTGCCGGAAGCTGCGGCAGAATATGTCGAAAGGTCAATCCCGTTTTCAATCACGCTTGTGCGGTCTGCGAATTCCGGCCCGAGATAGTTGAGCAGAGATGATGCCACAGCTTCGCTGCAGCAGGCTATGGCTTTGTAGCGGCGATAGAGCCGGATATCCAGAGGCCGCAGCAGTCGTAGGTGGCGTCGGCGGTTGTCGGTGTTGTGCTCGGTGGTTACGAGTGTGGTTCCGGCCGGAGCTGCGAGTGCGGTGAACAGCTGGGCCGATGTGTTGTGGGAATGGACAATGTTGACCCCCCCTATTGTTGATTTTAACTTATTGATATGCTGTGGGTTGTAGATGGATTTCAGCCCGTATCCGAAAATGTGGACAGTGATTCCGTGCTGCCTGACAGACTCCAGCAGATGGCCCGGAGTGCCGTCAAAGACAGCGAGTTCGACCTGATGACCCTGATCGCGCATCAGAGGCAGCATGTCGCATACCAGCTTTTCGGCCCCGCCGGTGCGCATGGAGGTTATTACGTGTAGGATTTTCATAGTGTCACATTTTATTGTGTCATGTGAATTGTTTTGCCTTGTGGCGTATGTAGCGGGAGAGGAGATAACCGGCCGGAGCAGCCAGAAGCGTCAGCAGTTTTTTAGGAGAGTCGGCGAGCCAGCGGCTGTCACGGGCAATGATGCAGCTCGACACGTAGTGGATGGCTACGCGAAAACGCCGGACCGCTGAGGTGTGGCGGAGCGTCATTTCGAGGCGGCGGAGTTTGGCGAAGCTGCGGGGCGAGTCGAGATACTGGAGGAAGATGCGTTCAGACATGCTGTCGATTCCGGTCTGATAGTCTACGTAGCAGAGGTTGCGGTTGATGACAAGCAGTGGCAGGCGGTCGCAGACCTGGAGGAGCATATAGACCGGATTGAAGTTTTTTTCGCCGGGGTAACCGATTTGCGGGGCCACTTCCTTCATCAGTTCGGTGCGCATCACCTGCTTCATGTCGCCGCGGTGTATGCCGCGTGTTTCCAGTTCGTTGAGCCAGCAACTGGCCATATCGTCGGGGAGTTTGCCGCCTATGGGAGTGTCGGAGTCGAGGTAGTAGTCGAGGCCTACGAGCCCGGCATATTTGGAGGAGCCTTCCGAATCCCATTTTTTCAGGATCAGCTCCACGGCATCGTCGGGCATGAAGTCGTCTGAATCGATGCAGACGCAGAGTTCGGAGTCGATGTTGGCATAGGCTGTATTGTAGCCGGTGTGGAGACCTCCGTTTTCCTTATATATATAGCGTATGGGGATGCGCTTTTCGCTGATGAAGCCCTCGACGAGCTGACGGGTGAAGTCAGTGGAGCCGTCATCGATCACGAGCCATTCGAAGCCCTCGCGCACGGTCTGTGTGCAGAGGCTTTCGTAGACGCGGCGCAGAGTGTGGGCGCGATTATATGTAGGTGTGAAGACTGTGAGTCGGGTTACCATATCAGTGAAAGGAAGATTACAGTGATGGATACATAGGCTATCAGCAGCATTCCGGCCACGAAGTTCTGGTCTTTCCATACCTTCATGTTGCAGAGTGGGTAGACGAATATCACCGGAATGAGAAACCAGGAGAGGTAGGCGAAACGGTTTGAGAAAGCCGCGCGGATCATCAGTACCCAGAAAGAGTTGGCCACGAGATAGGTTGTGGCCAGAGTGTTGAACCATCCGTCGCGCAGCCCCCGCCTGCAGATATAGAAGAAATATATGACGGGAATGGCGCTGTAGGCGAGGAAGTCCCAACGGAAGGAGCTTGTGGAGCCCCAGGTGCTGAGGTTTTCATCGGAGGTGTCGGTGTATTGGGCCAGACGGTCGTCAAAACCGATGTCGGCTATCAGTTCGGTCCAGTAGTTTCCGGCTATGAGTGACAGGAGGATGCAGGTGATCCAGCCATAGAGGGCGTAGCGCGGATTCTTGAGCACTGTCAGGGCGAGGATGGCGCCTCCGAGCGGAAGGGCGGAGCTGCGGTGGATGCTCAGGGCTATGAGTGAGAGGACTACCGCTGAGACATAACGCTCTTCGAGCATGTAGGCCATGATGAGAAGCACTATGCTGCAGGCCACACCGTTGCGCAGGCCGTTGGTGCCGAATGAGAAGAAGAAGAGGGCTCCGATGAGGAAGAGGGTGCCGAGCCAGGGGGAGGTGGGTACGAATTTTTTGACCGCGGCGAAAGATACGAGTATGTAGACCAGGTCAATCAGCATGAAGTAGACGTTGACCGAGAGTCCGGCCGTGCGGCAGAGGTAGGTGAAGATGTCCCAGAGCCATTCTGATGATATGCGGTAGTCATGCAGGTTGCCGGGCTCGATGGCGTTGTAGACCATCGCGTAGTTGACCGTATCGCCGAAGAGGAATGAAACCGGACGCAGGCCGATCCATATGGCCAGGATGAGGCAGAGGATCAGCGGACCGAGGGAATTGCCGCGGTTGTGCTCGCCGATGGCAAGAGTGTTGCCTCCGGAGATTATCAGCCACATGCCTGTGACGAGCGAGAGCAGGCTGATCAGGGTCAGATAGATCGGTTCGTATAGTGATGCTTCCAATGTCAGTTGCGGGTTATGAGTTTGCGGAGGCGGGTGAAGGTGGTGACTCCGAACAGGCGGTGGAGGAGGCGCGTCAGTCGGGTGCGCAACGGGCCGTAGTTGTCGCACCAGGTCTTGTCGTAGTGGTGTATGGAGCATGTGCATGGTGTCACGCGCAGGCGTCCGGTGGCATCGTCGAGGGGGTTGAAGAATTCGTTGGGGTAGACCGTTATGCCTTCTACGGTCTGGAGGCGGTCTTCTTCCCGGAGTCCTGCTTCAAGGAAGAGGCGGGTGACGTGGGCCACGACTGTGCCCGGCAGGGGTCGGCCCTCGCTGTCGAGATAGGTGAGAGTGGAGTAGAGGTCTATGATTTTTTTATAGAACGGATGTCCGGCGGGTGCGCCTATGCCGAGTCCGGAGGCCACTCCGATGCCGGTGTGGCTTTTTTCAAAGCCCATGAAGGCGCCGGCGGCTGTGATGTGGTCCATCGGGCGGATTACCTCCACATCGGTGTCGAAATAGATTCCTCCGTGGCGGTAGAGAATCAGGAAGCGGGCATAGTCGCTGACAAAGGCCCACTTGCCGGTGGATGCCGCCTGGCGGGTATAGGTGATGGCGTTGATGTCGAAATTGCTTTCGTCCCAGCGGCGGATTTCCCATCCGGGGAAGTTGCGGCGCCAGGAGTCGATGCAACGGAGAGCGCTCGGCGGCAATGGCTTGCCTCCGAACCAGCAGTAGTGGATTATGCGGGGTATTGACATCGGGCGGGTTGATCAGATGAGAGAGACGAGTTTGCTGGCTTCGGACCGGTCGGAGTAATCGGCGGAGGAGAGTTTGTGGGCTATTGTTTTGAGGCGGTCAGACGAGGCGGCGAGGCTGGCGAGTCCGGCAGCGAAGCCGCTGTTGTCAGAGGGGAGAATGAAGCCGTCTTTGCCGTCGCTGACCTGGGATGAGGCGGTGGGATAGGCGGCGATGACCACCGGCTTGCCGAGGAGCTGGGCTTCACGGACGGTGACGCAGCGGCCTTCATAGCGCGAGGGCTGCACGTAGATGTCGCAGCCGCTGATGTAGGGATAGGGGTTGGCGCGCTTGCCGAGTATGGTGACGCAGTCTTCCGTCCCGGTCTCTGCGATGCGGCGTCGAATCAGAGCCTCGTCGCTGCCGTAGCCTATCAGATACCAGTGGAAAGGGGCTGCATGGTGGTCGTCGCGCAGGCGGCGGGCTATGTCGGGGATGTTGTCGAAGTTCTTGGCATGGGTGAAGCGCCCCACGGAGAGCAGATTGAGGCGGCCGGGCTGCAGTTCGGGTGCCGAGCCTGACCCGGCTCTCCCGCGGATGAGGGTTTCGGGGAGTATGTTGGCTATCTCGGTGATTTTCGGGGCGAGAGAGGGGAAGACTTTTATGAAGCCACGGCTTACGTCAGGCGAGATGGAGACGATATGGTCATAGGCCTGCCAGACCGGAAGCTCGAAAGCAGGGTCGAGGGAGATGCGGGAGTAGTCCGTGTGGATCCAGCAGACTTTTTTGTGTGCCCTGACTTTTGAGAGCACAATGTCATGCGGGGTGAGGAAGGAGACAGCCAGATCATAGACACGGTCGGTGACCGGGGGAAGGGCTGGGGTGACGCAGCGGCCTATGTAGGAGAAAATGGCCGTGTGGTCGCTTCCGGCTGTGGTTTTGCCGCGGCGCATGACGGCGAGGGCTTTCGCGTGCAGGCGTCCGAGTCCCACGCGGATGTGGCCGTGGAGAAAGGCGTCTTTCAGCGGTGATTCGATGTGGGCGTAGGCCGGGATTTCGGGCAGTATGCAGACTTCCGGCGGCACCAAGGGGAGCATTTCGCCCCGGCGTGCGTAGAGGAAGAGGTCGACCGACACTTCGGAATAGTCAAGGGCATGCAGCAGGCCGATGAGAGCGTTTTCGGCGCCCCCGATTTCGAGATAGTGCATTGCGATGAAGATTCGTTTCATGGGTTATGTCGGGCGGGGAGATGCGGTCAGCAGGCAGTTTTTGTGTCAGTCAAGAAGTTCAAGCACGAGGCGGAGGCTTTCGGAGGTGTCATCGGAGTCAGAGGCGGCTATCTGGGACGATATTTTTTCTCTGAGCTGAGGTGAGGCCAGCCGGGTGACGGCATCGGCAAGCGACTCGGCGGTCATTGATGCAATAAGTCCGTCGCGGCCGTGGTCAATGAGTTCCGGCGCTACCTTGAAGTCAGTGACTATGACTGGGCGGCAGAAGGCTTTGGCTTCGCAGACGGCTATTCCGTAGCCTTCGGAGCGTGAGGGCTGTATATAGATGTCGCAAGAGCGCATCCAGGGATATGGGTTGTCGATCGGGCCGAGCAGTGTGACATGTTCTTCCAGAGAGTGTCGGGAGATGAGCCGGCGGATCTCCTCGCGCATTGGACCGTCGCCTATGATGTCCCAGCGGAATGAAAATCCACGGTCACGCAGCAGTGCGGCGGTGGCTATGAGCAGGTCATAGCCTTTGACGGGGGCGAGCCGCCCCACTGTGAGCAGGCGCAGTGGGCCGGAGTGCTGTCCGGGCGCGCTGTCATCACCGCCGGCAAGACGGCGCAGCAGTGCGGAGGAGACAATGTCGCGTATGGGGAGCAGTTGCTCCGGCCGGAAGTGCCAGGCATCGAGCAGCAGATCGCGCAAGCGTGCGGAGGCTGTCACTACCTTGTTATATAGGTGGTAGAAGCGGAGGTTGAAAGCCTCGCTGTAGTTGTCGCGTACGATGTCGGCGTTGATCCAGGCAATTTTCCGCGCGGCTTTCACCTTTTCAGCCACAAAGTAAGTAGGGAAGCCCTGATGGTAGGCTATGGCCACATCATATGATTCGGCCGGCGCGGGAGCCAGACATCCCATCTCTGTCCAGTAAAGCTCCACGGGATTGCTCCTGAGGTTCCTTTGCCGGGCCATGCGGGAGATGAGGGCGTGGCGCAGATGATGGAAGCGGAAGCGGAGCCGCGATTTCAGGTCATCGGCGCAGAGCGGAATCTCGCTGAGCCTGACATCCGGCGGAAGATATTTTTCAAGCGGGCCACCGCCGGAGGCGAGCATCACGCTGATGTCAAACTTCTCAGCCGGAAGGAGGCCGAGAAGGGTGCAGAGACTGCGTTCGGCCCCTCCGATATTGAAGGAGTCGATCACAAACAGTATTTTTCTGCGTCCGGAGCCGTTCATTGGTGATCAGGATCTTTTTTCGGATTCCTCGGCTGAATCTGTGTACTCGCCGTAGTGGCCGTAGTGGTAGCCGTAGCGCTGATAGCCGTAGCGGCTGCCTCCGTAGTGCGAGAACTCGCTGCGGGTGCCGTTGAGGATCACGGAGATGTTCGGGTAGCGGCGCTCCTGATACCAGTTTTCGATGTCGGCGAGGAAAGAGCGGTCCATGAGGTGGGCGCGGATTATGAAGAGAGTCATCTCGGCATAGCGGGAGATGATGGCGGCGTCGGCCACGATCTCAACCGGCGGACAGTCGAGTATCACGTAGTCATAGTTTTCTTTCAGCTCCTCCATCATGCGGGCAAAGCGCGGATGGAAGAAAAGTTCCGTAGGGTTGGGCGGAATTGTGCCTACGGGGAGCACATCGAGCTCTCCAAGGCGCACTATCACGTCATGATAGTCGGCCACCTGTCCGCTGAGGTAGTTTGACACACCCAGGGCTGGATTGTCTACATAGGCCGAGAGCGAAGCGCGGCGCAGGTCGAGGTCAACGGCTATTACTTTCTTTCCCTTGATGGCGAGAGCTGTCGACAGGTTGGCGCAGGTGAAGGTCTTGCCGCTGCCGGGATTCATTGACGAGAGCATCACCACATGGTGGCCGCCGTCAAAGCCGAGGATGAATTCCAGATTGGTGCGCACCACGCGGAAGGCTTCGTTCATGATGCTCCGGCTGCCTGATTTGACCACCACACGGTTGTCTGAAACCTCGCGGGCCACACGGCGCTTGCCTTTGCGGTGGGTGGCCAGAGGAATTTCACCGACGAATGGCGCATGGAGGTCCTGGAGGTCTTTGCGGCCACGCACGGCGGTGTTGAACGACTCGATGAGCATTATGATGCCGGCCGGAACAAACAGACCTGCTACCAGGGCGAAGGTCATGATCCGGGAGGGAATCGGGGTGACGGGCACCGGTGATGCCGTAGGATGTTCGATCAGGCGGGTATTGTAGGCGGTGAAGGCCTGCGAAAGTTCATTTTCCTCGCGCTTCTGGAGCAGGAAGAGGTAGAGCGACTCCTTGACCTTCTGCTGGCGTTCGACCGAGAGAAGATACTTGGCCTGCTGCGGATTGGCCGCGATTTTCGACACAGCCTGCGACTGGGCCGATGAAATGGCTCTTTTCTGGGTGGAGAGCATGGTCAGCTCATTGTCGAGCGATCCGAGGATGCTGCCCTTCATTGTCGACAGCTTCTGGTCTATGTCCATGACGAGCGGATTCTGTTCGGAGGAGATTGACAGGTGGTTGTTGCGCTGGAGCAGGAGCTGGTTGTAGGCCTGGATCTGGGCCTCGATGCTGGGATTGTCTATGCCGGAGTTGGCCGGAAGCTGTTCTTTCTCGTGCATTCCGTCAGTCAGGTAGTTGCGGAGATATTTGGTCATGTAGACGCGGTTGTCAAGTTCGCGTCCGGCTTCCTGCGATGAGTTCATCTGCGAGAGCGCTATGCCGCCCATCGCACTGACATCGGTGACAAGGTTGCGCGATTTGTAGTCTGAGATGTCGCTGTCCACGTTGCCGAGTTCGCTTTCGATGATCGACAGGCGTTCCTTGATGAACTCCGTGGTGCTTGCCGTCACCTGGTTGCGGTCTTTGATCCAGTTTTCATTGTAGACGGCCACGAGGGTCGAGAGGATGTCTTCGGCGCGTGTGCGCGACTGGTCGCTGTAGGTGATGTCGATTATTGACGCGCGGTTGTTGCGCTGACGTGCGTCGACCGATGATCTGATCTGGGCCGATGCGGTGCTGAACGGGATGCGGCTTATTGTCAGTTCGTCCTGAAATCCCTCGCGGTAGTAGGGCGAAGGCTTGACGGTCATGATGCCGAGCGGAGTCTTCACCGGCTTGCCCATGCTGAAGGTCAGAGAGCCGTCAAGAGCTTTGTCATTGAGCACCATAGAAGAGATTCTTATGGTACTGTCTTTGCGCAGCTGGAGGCTGAAGCTTGCGCTTTCGGCCTGTCCGAGGTCGGGCAGTTCGACGGTAACGGGCAGTTCCACACCGTAGGCCACGGTCTTGTGGAAAGTTCCGGGATGGTAGTACTCGGTGTTGAGCTGCAGGCGGCGGGTTATCTCATCGGCCACCGAGCCGGTGAGCATCGACATTATTTCGTTTGTTATATTTACTTTCTGGGTTTTGATTCCGAGGTCGAGCAGCATATCTTCCGATCCGGAGTTCTTTTCATCGCTTTTGACGAGTATGGCGGCAGAGGCTGTGTAGACTTTGGGGGTGATCTGCAGGTAATAGTATGCCGCTCCGAAGGCCACGGCCAGGGAGAGGACAAACCATTTCCAGTGGCCGAGCATCAGAAAGATTATGTCTTTTATCTTGGCGAAGCCTTCAGCATTCTGCCGGAACGATGCGGCCTGTGCGGCAGTTTCGGTCCCTGTGGCGGGTGATTGGTTGAGATTTCGTTGCATCAGTCGAGAAGAATTGGCGTTAGGAGGTTAGGTGTGGTATCTGTTACTTTGTTAGAAGCACTGCGATGGTGGTGGCGAAAGAGAACATCGAGATCCAGAACGAGGGAGTCATGTAGTTGTTGCCGTTGGCCGTCGACTGGTTGGCTTTGACCTGGGTGGGCTCGATGTAGATCATGTCGTTCTGCTTGAGGTAGTAGGCCGGCGAGGCATATACGCCATCGGCTCTTGTGAGGTCCACGCGATAGGGCACCTGCTTGCCGTTTTCGGTGCGGAGCACCAGAATGTTGGTGCGCTTTCCGCTGATAGCGAGGTCGCCGGAGATCGAGAGGGCCTCCATGATGTTGAGCTTGTCGGCCGGGAACTCATGGCGCCCCACGCCTGATTCGCCGATCACGTAATAGGCCATCTGCGGAAACTCCACGGTGACTATCGGGTCGCGGAGCAGGCTTCCGGCAAGCAGACGGTATTTTATCATCTGGGCCACATCGAGGCGTGTCATGCCTTCGACCGAGAGCTGTCCGAGCACCGGGACGTCGATCTTTCCGTTCTTGTCGACGGTGTACATGTCATGCTCTACGGAGCCTGAGTTGCTTGTCTGCGAGAGATTGAACATCTTGACCATCTCCTCGTCGCGGCTGTGGACCTTGATGCGGAGCTTGTCGCCGGGCTGCAGACGGAGTTCGCCGTTTTCCTGGAGGGTGAGCACGGCGTTGTCAGGGAGGTCCTGCATGTAGGCGATATCTTTCGCCGGACCGCATGACGCCAGAAGCGCGCCGGTGGCAACGATCAGTGAGAGAAGTGCGTTTTTAGTCTGTGATGAGAAGTGTTTCATGATCGGAGAAGTGCCGGGGTTTGTGGAAATCCGGCTTTATTAGGGTTGTAAGCTACTATTTTGAATGAGCTACAAAGTTAATAAAAATCAGGAAACTGAGGTTGTAAAGCTGTGTTAAAATATAACACACAATGCTCACATTCCCTGTCATGGCAGATCGAGGGGTGGCATTGTGTGTATATATTGTGCGGGTTTCCGGTGCAGACCGGATGTATCTGTTGTCCCGTCGGCTCTTAGAGGCTGTTCAGTCTGACACCCTCTTATTCGGCTGCGAGTTCGGCTGCCTGGCGCAGGAGGGCTATCTTGGTCCACTGGGTCTCGTAGTTCAGACCCTGGCGCTCGCGGTCGCGGACCTTGAAGCCGCAGGTCGGGCTGATTGAAAGTTTTTCCATCGGCACGTAGCGGCGGGCCATTCTGACAGCTGTGACGATGTCATTCACGCTTTCGAGGTTGGGCAGGCTGCCGTCAACCAGCCCGAGGATCACGCGCTTTCCGGCCGGGAGCCAGCGCAGAGCATTGATGGCCTCCGGAGAACTGATCTCGAATGGGAGCAGGAAGGCGTCGGCGTCAATGGTCTCAAGCATCAGGCGCAGGTTGGCGAGTTCCTTTTCGTCATACCAGCGGGGCACGGCCTGTTCGTTGGCGGCGATGTTGAAGGTGATTTCGAGGTCGGCCGGGCGGGTTGCTATGGATCGGTTGATCAGGTCGAGAAGCAGGCGGGTGATCTCGTTGACGTCAGCGCCTCCGAGCAGGAGCATTCGGTCGAATTCAGGGCTGCTCAGTCGGCCCCAGACTTCGGTGTCGAGCTGTATGTGGCGGCATCCGAGGCGGTAGAATTCGGCAATTGTGCGGCTGTAGGCCTCCACTATATCATCGATCAGGGTGTCAGGAGTGGCATAGAACTTGCCGGGATCTCCGTTTGACGAGAGGAACATGCGCATGTAGAGCTGGCCGGGCGAGGGGATGGTCTGGCGGACTTCGGCGCGGCCTGCAGTCAGTTCCTGCATGTGGACAAACTTGTCAAAGAAGGGGTGGGCGGGATTGAATTCGATCTTTCCGCTGAAACGGAGCAGGTCATGGCGCAGGATGTCGTCCTGATAGATGTTGCCGGTGTCAATGCGTTCGCGGCTCATACCTTCGAATCCTTCCCAGAAGTCGCGGTCCCAGCTTTTGCGGCGCATTTCGCCGTCGGTCACAATCTGGAGTCCGGCTTCGATCTCGCGGTCGATCAGGCGGTCGATTACGCGGTCTTCAACGGCATGATAGTCAGCATCGCTGAGATTGCCGCGGATTTTTTCGTTCAAAGCATTTTCAAGTTCTTCGGGAGGGAGGAAGCTGCCCACTATTTCAACGCGGGGCATGTTGATCGCTTGAGTCATGATAAATCTGTGGTTTTTGATACTGTGTCACTTGATTGGTTGTCAGAGAAGAGGTGAGTGACAGTGTTTCCGCGGTGCAAAGGTAGCTATAAATTTTTCGATTTTTTAAGATTGGAAGTTAAAATTTGCTAACGGAGGCGCACCTGCAGCCCTCCATCGGACTGATTGCAAAGATGTTGAAGTCCATTGTGATGGCATCGAACGTCAGCATGCGGTTGATCAGCGGATCGCCTGTGCCTACGAGCAGTTTGATGGCCTCGGTAGCCTGGAGGGAGCCGATGACGCCAACCACGGTGTTGAGGATTCCGTTGATTGCACATGGCAGTTCCTCGCCGTCGCCGCTGATCGACGAGGGGTCGAAGATGCAGCGGTAGCAGGCGCTTCCGGGCACATGGCTGAACACCTGGCCGGAGAAGCGCGACACGGCGCCGAACACCATCTTTTTGCCCAGTCTGACGCAGCAGTCGTTGATCAGCAGTCGTGTGGGCAGATTGTCGGTACAGTCCATTATAAGGTCATAGCCTGCCATTATGCTTTCGGCGTTTTCTTCGCTGAGGCGGCTGTTGATGGTGATGATGCTGACCTCCGGATTAAGCGCCCGCAGTTTTTCGGCCGCGGAGTCTGTTTTCAGCCTTCCGAGATCAGGGGTGGAGTGGATTATCTGGCGCTGGAGGTTGCTGAGGCTCACGGTGTCGGCGTCCATCAGGGCTATGGTGCCTACGCCGGCAGCCGCCAGATAAAGGCTCACGGGGCTTCCGAGCCCTCCGGCGCCTACCACGAGTACCCGTGAGGCTGCCAGTGCTTTCTGGCCGGCGAAGTCAATCTCACAGAGCGACAGGTGGCCGCGGTAGCGGGTCTGCTGTCCGCGGTCCAGATCAGGCAGTGGATTGCTCATTGCTGTGGAGTTTTGAAGTTATAGCCGCAAGAGCGTATCAGCTCTATGTCTTCGTCGATCTGCGAGCCGATGGTTGTCAGCAGGTCGCCCATGATGCTGCCGTTGATGCCTATGCGGAGCGATTCGCGCTGTATTTCCTTGGCGATCGAGGCCCGTCCCCCGGCGAAGCGCAACACGGCGTGGGGGTGGATCATGCGGAAGATGGCCACCGTCAGCAGAATCTCGCGTCCGCTCAGTGGCTCGGCGTTTTCAAGCGGAGTGCCGGGAATGGGCACGAGTATGTTGATCGGGATCGACACCGGGTTTACTCTTCTGAGCGTCAGGGCGAATTCCACTCTCTGGGCTCGGCTTTCGCCCATGCCTATGATGCCTCCGCTGCATATCTCCATGCCTGTGGCGCGGGCGGCTTCTATGGTCTTGATCTTGTCTTCTATGGAGTGGGTGGAGCAGAGGGTGGAGAAGTGAGAGGGTGCCGATTCGAGGTTGCAGTGGTAGCGCTCTACTCCGGCGTCTCTCAGTTTGGCGAGGGCTTCCGCGTCGAGCAGGCCCATCGAGGCGCATAGCCCCATGCCGCCTGCCAGGCGCAGCTCGCGGTAGTAGCCGCAGAGAGTTTCGAGGGCTTCGCCGCTGAGAGCGCGTCCGCTTGTCACGAGCGAGAAGCGCCCTATGCCGCGCGAGCGGTTGTAGGCGGCAAGAGCCATGCAGGTGTCATGGCCTACGAGCGGATAGGACATCGTTCCGGTCTTGTAATGAGCTGACTGTGCACACCATTTGCAGTCTTCGCTGCAACGGCCCGAACGGGCGTTGATGATTGAACACGAGTCGAAATCGCGGCTTCCGAAGCGCTCTGTGATCTCGGCGGCGGCTTCGATCAGGGCATCTTCTTCCTGCGGGCTGAGGTCTATGAGACTCATGGCTTCCACGGTGCTCAGGCTGTCCCCGGCAAGTATTTTTTCCTTCAGATTGTTTATTGCATCCGGTGTCATAGGATTGGAGTCTTGATAATGTATTGACAAAATTAATAAAAAAAATTTCATGCCTCTCCGTATTATCGCACCAAAATCGCTTGCCTGCGGTCTTAACTTTGCAGTGAATCCACACCACACCCCCTCCACACCCCCTCCGCACCGTAACCATTTACCCTCCACACATCACCCCTCCATTCTCCCGCACTATGAAACTGACACTCGATTTATCCGAAATGCTTGATCTCTGGCGCCTGCATTACGCCGGATCTCCTCCGCTTGCCGATGCTGTGTTCCGCCGTAACGACGGAATCGACAGTACCGCCGTCTACATCGCCGCCATCAACCGCTGGTACAGCCGACTGCTTCGCGAAGCCCCCGCCTCCATGCTTGCGCCCAGCAGGCTCGATCTGCCCTTGCCCCCGCCGTCGGCCGACGCTTCCACAGTCTTGTCCCTTCCCGCCGGGACCGTCCGCGTTCTGGAGGTGCGTCTTGCCTCCTGGCTGCGTCCTGCCGAGGTGATCACCGACCCTTCGTCTCCGCAGCTGCCGCTCCAGCTCCATCGCTTCACCCGCGCCACCTCCGCATCGCCTGTGGCCTTCTTCAGCGGCGGTGAACTCAGGCTCTATCCGGCCGCCACGGCCGCTGACCGTCTTCTCTCGCTTGACTGCGCTGTCTGCGAGGACGGCCTTTATGAATTCGATGATTCGGCACTTGCCTGCCTTCACAACTACACCTGCGAGTAATGAAGCTGAAATACAATCCGGGTCTCTACCGCCGTGCGGTCGATGCCCACCGCGGGCTTTCGCGTCTGCGCGCCTTGCGCCTGAGGCTGATGGAACACACCTATGGCCGTCAGTGGTCCGACCTCATCACCACTGATGACGGACGCATACTTTCCGAGTATGACCACGCTCTGGAATCGGGCATGCGTCCGCTGACAAACAATCTTCTGCGCTCGCTTGTCAAGAGCATCGTGGGCCGTTTCCGCTACAATCTTTCCACCGTTGAGAAGCCGGACGGAAGCGGAGACCTGACGGCTTTCCGCGAGGCCAATCAGATCAACGAGCTCGACAGCCGCTGCCTGGAGGAGTTTCTGATCTCAGGCTGCGTAATCCAGAAACTCGTCTGCGAACGCCGCCCCGGTTCGCCGCTTGCCGTATGGGCCGACAGTATCTGTCCTGACGACTTCTTCGTCAACCGCTTCTCCGATCCGCGCGGGGCCGATGTGCGCATCATCGGACACTTTTTCCGCGTCAGCCTCGCCGAGCTGAAACTTCGCTTCGGTCACGGATCGGCCTCGCGCTGTGCCATGCTCGAACGCTGCTATGCCAATTCCTCAGGATTCAACGCCACAGACCACGCCGCGGTCTGCCACGTGGCCGAAGTCTGGAGCTTTGACATCGACCCGTCCTCTCCGGCCGATGATCCCCACTGGCATTGCCGCTTCATGGCGCCAAACGGCACCGTGCTTGACGAGACCCGTTCCACTCTTCCCTCAGGTGGACATCCCTATGCCTTCAAGTTCTATCCTCTGACCGACGGCAAGGTCCATCCCTTCATCGAGGATCTGATAGGGCAGCAGAAACACATCAACATCCTCATCACCATGATAGACCACATTCTGGCCAACAGTGCCAAGGGTGTGCTGCTGATGCCTATGGATGCCATCATGCCTGAATCCGACATCCGTGACGTCAGCCGCGTCTGGAGTCGTCCGGGCGGTGTCATTCCTGTAAACCCCGCCGCGCGGATGATGCCTCAGGAGGTAAGCGTCTCCTCAGGAGCCTCACGCGACGCCTCGCAGCTTCTTGATGCCGAAATGAAGCTATTCCAGCAGATTTCAGGAGTCTCCGGAGCGCTCCAGGGGCAGTTGCAGGCTTCAAATGTTTCGGCCTCGCTCTATGAAAGCCAGATAAATAACTCAGCCATAGCTCTGCTCGACATCTATGAGTCGTTCAACTCTTTCCGCGGAGCCCGTGACCGCATTGCAATCGAGATGATTAACACAATTTCACATTGATGTGTCCGCTTTCTGCCTGACTCCGAACTTAATTTTGCCTATGGAAAACCTCACGTTTCCGAAGCACATTTACTAATCATTCGCACACACACACGCACCCCCCTTTTCCCCCGCTCCTGACCTTATGTATTCATTAGTAACCCTCCGCAACCGCCATTTCCTCGAAGCCGCAGGCCGTGTTCTCTCCACTCTTCCCGCCGGCCGCCCGGTGAGCCTCGAACATCTTGCCTCGCTCACAGCTCTTGAGCCCGCCCCCTGCTACTACTGCACGTTTGAATATTCCCTGCGCATGCTGCGCGTGTTGCGCCACGGACGGCTGAAGCTGCGCAATGACCGCCGTCTGGCCCTCTGGGAAGAACTCAACTCGCGGGCCTCGCGCCTGATGGAGCGCCGTGGCTGCCGTCTGGGCGATGCTCTCGCCGACGTGCTTGCCTCCGGTCGTGCCTCGCAGTTTTTCATCTCTCCCGCAAGGGCTATGGACCTGCTGCGTAACTCTTTCGACCAAAAATCACGCCGTATTGTAATTCCCTAACAGTCACCACCCGCTATGCTCTACTCACTTTCAACACAGGTTATAGCCGACACGGTCCATGCGCTTGTGGCCCTGGAACTTCTTTCGGCTTCTGAACCAACCCGCACCGCTCTCTCGCCGCTCCTCGATCCGGAGCGGCGGGGGATGCTGACTCTGATGATCAAGAACGCCTTTGCCGAGACAGTGCTTGATCTGATGCCATATGTCGACGATGCCGATCTCGACGGCGAGAAGCCCGCAGTCTCTCCCGGAGAGCACCCGGCCGACGATTCTGCCGACCATCTGATGCAGATCGTTCTGCGGGTGCCTGCGACTCCGGGCGGGGAGCGTCCGGCCGGAATCCACGGGCTGATAAGGCGTCAGCTGGAAATGACGGTAGTCAGCCGCGTCATCCACACCGCCCTGCTCGCCGCAGGCGGAGCATCGGCCTGTGAACTTGCCGGCGCCTACGCCTCGAAGCTCCGCACGGCCCTTGACTCCCTGACAGCCCTCCTGCGCGCACCCGCAGCCCCCTTCGTAAGGCAACGGTTTATGTAATACTATTTTTTTGCATGACCATCATGGGTGCATCATTTGTTTCTCTTGAAGAATCTTGCTAATTTTGCACTCATGAATTCCAAATCCGAACGCAATGGCGTGGTTGTCTACTGCGCCTCATCATCAGAAATTGATCAGAAATATCTGCAGGTGGCCCGTCAGACGGGTGGCCTGATAGCCTCGTCGGGACGGCCGCTGGTTTGCGGCGGAGGTGCCGGCGGCATGATGGCGGCAGCTATTGAAGGTGCCGTTGAAGCCGGGGGAGAGGCCGTTGGCGTTCTCCCGGAATTCATGATGCGGAAGCGCTGGAACCATCCGCGGCTCTCGTGCTGCATAGTGACCGACTCGATGCACTCGCGCAAGATGACAATGGCCTCCATGTCATGCGCGGCAATAGCCCTTCCCGGCGGCATTGGCACCCTCGACGAACTCGCCGAGATCATGACTTGGCATCAGCTCGGACTGTTTACAGGGCCGGTCATAATAGTGAATACCGACGGATATTATGATCCCTTACTCGATATGTTCCGCCGCATGACCGAACTCGGTTTCATGCGCGACGGACTTATTCCCGCGCTGGTGGCCGCCACTCCGGAGGAGGCTCTTTCACTCATCGGAAACCACGTAGAAGAGTCGGAAAAATGAACCCGCTTTCATTCAGCCAGGATTCTGTAGCGCCCTTTGCCCCGAAGCTCTGCCATCGGTGGGAAGCACCGGTCTCGGAGACTTCCGGAATGACCATAGGCACCGTCCCCTACACACTCGGCATGCGCCCGGCGTCGCGCACCCTTCTGCCGGGCTATGACTCCGGAGTGCTCTGCCTGCTGATAGCCGTGTTTCTGATTCTTGCCTTCAATCTGCGCCACTGCTCCACCTACATCAAAAACTTTTCCTACGACCTCTGGTCGGTGCGCCGCACAGACAGCACATTCACCGTCCGCACCTTCAGCGAGACCGGAATCCAGATCTCCATCGTGTTGCTCACCTGCCTCTGCGAGGGAATAATAATAAACGCCGCCCTGACCTCCCACGGACTGTCGACCCCACTGGCTACTTTCCCTGAGATAGCCGCTTTTTTTGTGGTGGCCGGAGTCTACTATCTCTGGCAGCTGTGTGCCTACCGCATTGTGGGCTATGTGTTTACCGACAAACTCTCGGCCCGGCAGTGGATCAAGGGCTTCAATGCCTCCCAGGCCCTGCTCGGCCTGCTGCTCACCATCCCGGCCCTCATAGTGCTCTTCAACCCCGGCGGCGCAGCAGCCGTGGCCTCAATCGGAATTGTCTGCTATCTGATGGCCCGGCTGATATTTATTTTCAAGGGCTTTAGGCTTTTTTACGATAATTTTGGCTCATTGCTTTATTTTATTTTGTATCTTTGCACGCTCGAAATCGTGCCCGTGGTACTGATTTTCCGCTGTATCGGCCGTTTCAGCCAGTTGGAAGCTTGAAATTGAGAGGTTTAAGCTTCCGATGGAGACAATTCGCTGCAAAATACTACTATGCAGTCCTAACCTACGTTAAACAAGCACTATCCGACAGTGAAAGTAAAAAAAGTATTAGTTTCCCAGCCGAAGCCTGCTTCCGACAAATCTCCCTACTATGATATAGCAGAAAAGTATGGGGTTGAAATTGTATTCCGGCCTTTTATCAAAGTAGAAGGGCTTACAGCTAAGGAATTTCGTCAGTCTAAGATAGCAATTACCGATTTTTCGGCAATTATCTTTACAGCCCGCACTGCGATTGACCATTTCTTCCGCCTCTGTGAGGAAATGAGAGTCACCATCCCTGACACCATGAAATATTTCTGCACCACAGAGTCGATAGCTCTATATCTGCAGAAATACATCGTCTACCGCAAACGCAAGATCTTCCACGGCGAGACCGGCAAGCTCGACGGTCTCATGTCATTGCTGATCAAGCACAAGAAAGAACGCTTCCTCTACATCGTCTCGGATGTACACAAGGAAGACACAAGCATCCTCGACAGCAACGGTATCAACTACACAAAAGCAGTCATGTACCGTACAGTCTCGAACGACTTCGGCCCTGACGAGAAATTCGACTATGACATGCTCCTCTTCTTCAGCCCTTCGGGAATCAACTCCCTGCTTAAGAACTTCCCCGGATTCGAGCAGAACGACATCCGCATCGGATGCTTCGGCGGAACAACCGCACAGGCTGTGCGCGACGCTGGTCTGCGCCTCGACCTCGAAGCTCCCTCGGTGAAAGCTCCATCGATGACCGCAGCGCTTGACAACTTCCTGAAAGAGGATGCCAAGAACGGATAACAACCCCCTCCTCTCCAATTCAATTCGCACTTATGCTCGGCCTCAGGCTTTATAAGATAGAAAAACTCCGCAGCGAGATTGCAATCGGTCAGCTCTTTGACCGCAGCAATCCCGCTGCCTTGTCTGTTATGGCCTACCCCTGAGGGCTGTCTGGACAGTCAACAAAGCCCGCAGCTCGGCCTCATGCCCTCAGTTTCTGATCGCAGTGCCAAAGAAAAAGCTGCGCCATGCCGTGGAACGAGTCTACATGCGCCGCCGCATCCGCGAAGCCTACCGGCTGAACCGCCACCTCATTCCGCGCGACCTCCCGCTTGACATTGCCTTTGTCTACGTAGCCTCTGACCTTCAGACCTACGCCACAGTCGAAAAATCAGTGGTCCGCATCCTCTCACGCATCTCCCAGGCCCTCGCCGCCTCAGCCGGCCAAGGCGAATCAGCAAACTCCTGAAATCAGACCCTTGATCCGTCGCCTCCTCATATTGCCGATCCGCTTCTATCAGCTGTGTATCTCCCCCATGTTTCCTGCAGCCTGTCGGTTCACGCCCACATGCAGCCAATATGCTGTCGAGGCGATAACCCGACATGGCCCCGTCCGCGGCCTCTGGCTCGCCATAAAGCGCATTGGCCGTTGTCATCCCTGGGGAGGCTCAGGCTATGATCCTGTAACCTGAAAGGCTATGAATTTCGATGTCCACACCCACATCCTGCGCCGCAACGCCCTTGTCGATCTTGATCCCGTAGATCATCGGACTCCCTGCAGCGCGTTTGCGCGTCAGCTGGATCTTCAAGCCATACCTCTTCTGCGCCCCGGCTACAGCTATTCGGTCGGCATCCACCCCTGGAACGCCACTCGCGTTGCCCCTGCCGACCTGCGCCTCCTCCGCGCCCTTGTAGCCCAGCCGCAGGTCAAAGCCATTGGCGAATGCGGCCTTGACCCTCTGCGGCAGAATCCTGACAACGCGGACCTCAACATTGCAGGCAGAGCAAGCCTGATCAGTCTCCAGACCGACCTGCTTCACCTGCATTTTGAATTGAGTGAACTCTGGTGCAAACCCCTCCTGCTCCATATCGTCAGAACCTACCCTGAAATCATCGGACTCCGCCGTAAATGGAAACCCGCACAGCCTTGGATCATACACGGCTTCCGTGGCAGACCGCAACTCGCGCGTCAGCTCCTTGCTGACGGATTCTACCTCTCGTTCGGAGCGAAATACAATCCCGAATCTTTCGCCCTCACTCCTCCTGACCGTCGTCTTCGCGAGACCGACGCCTTGTCTCCTCTTCAATAATCCTCAACGCATTGCGCTGCAGCCCTGAAAGCTTGGTCCGCTTGATGGCCGAACGGCGGAAAATCGCTGAAAACTCCTCCTGCGTCATCTCTGCGATCCGCTCCGCGCTCAGAGCGACCACAGCCTCTCGGGGCCTGAACTCCACGATCTCGCTCAGCGGCGAGACACGATTGTGCGGGCATACACGCTGACACTCGTCGCAGCCATACACATGTCGGCCCAGACGCACATCCTCCGGCAGTTCGCCGCGATATTCTATTGTGAGATACGACAGACACCTGCGGGCATCAAGCGTCACCCTCCCGTCGGCCCCCGCGCTCAGAGCCTTGCCCGGACAGGCTTTCAGGCAGCATCCGCAGCCTTCGCAGCTTCCCGGAGCCGCAGGCTCGTCAGGCTCCAGAGGCAGAGTGGTAAGAATCTCGCCGAGAAAGAAGCGCGACCCGGCTCCCGGAAGAATCAGCTGATTGTTAAGCCCGATGAAACCGAGTCCGGCCTTCACCGCCCAGTAGCGCTCTCTGAGAGGAGCCGTGTCGACACACACGCGGCATTCCGCACCTGTAGCGCTGCTGATCTTCTCCGCCACCTCTGACAGCCGCTTCCTGACCTCATCATGGTAGTCATCGCCCAAGGCATATTCCGCCCACAGCAGCGGGCGCATCACTCCGGAGCCGTCGAGGTCTCCGCCGGAGCTGTCAGCGGTAGCGCCGCCATTACCCCAATGATAATTGAAAGCACATGAAATCACGCTCCGGGCCCCGTCGAGCAGACGGCGGGGATCGGAGCGCAGATCGTCATATTTTTCAAGATAAGCCATCTCACCGTGCTTCCCTTCGGAAATCCACGCGCGATAATCATCGGCAGAGGCCTCGTCGACCTGACACACCTGAGCCACAGCCGAGCGAAACACCCCGGCTCCGGCAAGAAGCTCTTTGATCTCGGCCTTGGTCATATGATGTTCTTACATAGGCAGCGGCAGGAACTCATAGCCCTGTTCCTTGAGCCATTCGATAGCCCGCGGAAGCGCATAGCGCATGTTGACATGCGCTTTCTTTGAATCGTGAAACACGATTATCGACCCGTTGCGGGCATAGCGCTTGACATTGTCGAGCACCTCCTCGCCGTTTACACGTTTCGAATAGTCGCGCGTCACAAGATCATACATTATTATATTGTAGTGGCGCTTGATCAGGCTCGTCTGCAGCGGCGATATGATGCCGTGGGGCGGCCGGAAGAGTATCGAGCCGATAAGCCTGTCAGCTTCCGTTATGTCACGGAAAAAAGTCTTGGCATCGACCTTAAGCCCCTGCAGGTGGTGCATGGTGTGATTGCCGTAGGAGTGGCCGCGGCGTTTCACTTCCTCGAAAAGTTCGGGGTATCGGCGCACGTTGTCGCCAACCATGAAAAACGTCGCCTTGACTCCGTAGCGGTCAAGCACATCAAGCACCCAAGGGGTCTCTTCGGGAATCGGGCCGTCGTCAAAAGTCAGATAGACGACCTTCTTCCCGCGTTGCAATATACGCCATATGGCCTCTGTGAACAGCAGGCGGTAGAAAAATGGCGGTTGTTCGATCCACATATGCGCTCTGTCAGCTTCTTGTAGCTTATCCGATAAGCCTCTGTTACTTCTGAAGTATCGAGACGATTCGGTCGAAGTTGATACCAAGATCGGTCAGACGGTCTACCATTTTCTCGGTGTCACCGCCGGCATCGCTCAGGTCCTGAAGCAGATATACCATATAATAGGTCTCTATGAACTTGTCGGTCTGCGGCAGTGTGGAGTATTGCCAGGGGTTGAGGCTTTGGTAATACTTCACGTTCTTGCCATAGCGCATGAGCTCGTTCTCAAGCAGCTCTACCGCACGGCCCGATGCCTCCTTGTTGCCGGTGGCTATGCCGATGCGGGCATAGATCTGGGCCATTCTCTGTGGCACCTGTATGGCGTAGGGCGATGCTGCTTCGGGCAGCTTCTCTTCCATGAGCTTCAGCAGATTGAGCGCCTTGGCGTAGCGGTCGGCCTTGAACTCGGCGAGTCCCTGGCGCGCTTTGTCATCAAGCTCGGCCACAGTGTCGGCTCTCTCTGCCATTGCGGCCTCGTTGATCATGCCGGTGGCTGCAGAGATGATGTAGGAGCGGGTTGTGGTCACCATCTTGCGCACGGTCTCGTCGAGATAGATCTGGCTCGGATCTGTCACCTTGTCCAGACCTCCCCAGCGGAATTTTTCGGTGATGTTGCGGTAGGCCTTGTCGGTGTTGACGGCCGAGATCTCATAGTCGCTGTTTTCATCGTTGCGCACCGGTGTCACCTCGTAGGCCATACCTGTCGAGCGCATATAGGGCTGGAGGGCCAGATAATAGTCCGAAGGCACGGTCGATGCGAAGTAGATCGGGTTTTTCCATCCGTTTTTCACCGAAGTGGCGAGCATGTCGAGCGAAAGTACCTGGCTGAGGGTCAGACCGCCGTGGCGCATTGCCTCACGGTCATTGGTCATGTTGGCCTGGATGGCAGTGTCTGCCATGTCTGCCTCATGCTCGGAGATGCGGCCGGCCTTGACTGCGGCGGGGATGTCGACGGGGATGATGAAGTTGTTGTAGTCCATCATCGGGGCGCCCCAAGGGTTCTCGCTCGACTTCTTGTCATAGAGCTGGCGCAAGGCGGTGAAGATGTGGACCGGTGTGGTGTCACATTCGGCCGAGAAGTAGTTGAAGTTCATGCGGTCATAGCCGTAGTCTTCAGGCTTGGCCAGGGTCTCGATTCCGGCAGCCTCGTAGGAGGGGTGCTTGACCTGGTTGGCATACCAGTCGGTGGTCAGATACGAGAGGTTGACCACTTTCACGTCCGTGCGGTGGCCTTCTACTTCCTGGGCATACCAGAGGGGGAAGGTGTCGTTGTCACCGTTGGTGAATATGATACCGTTTTCGTCAACGGAGTCAAGGTAGTTCATGCCGAAGTCGCGTGTCACGTAGCGGCCTGAGCGGTCATGGTCATCCCAGGTCTGCGAAACCATCTGCAAGGGCACTGCAAGGCCTACGAAGCAGGCGAAAATCGCGGTGCCCAACTGCTTTTTGGCTCCGGTTCCTGCCGTTTTCTTGTCTTTGAGCAGTTCGTTGAGAAGCGCCCACAGGCCGGCCACACCCATGCCTACCCAGATGGCGAAGGCGTAGAATGATCCGGCGAATGCGTAGTCGCGTTCGCGCGGCTGGGTCGGAGTCTGGTTCAGATAGAGCACAATAGCGATACCCGTCATGAAGAAGAGGAAGAAGATCACCCAGAACTGCTCTATGCCTCGCTTCGATGTGAATGCCTGCCAGCCGAGGCCTATGATGCCCATGATGAGCGGAAGCATGAAGAAGACGTTGTGGCCCTTGTTGCCCTCGCCGTCGCTGTAAGGCAGCAGGCTCTGGTCGCCGAGGCGCGGATTGTCAATGAAGGGGATGCCTGAGATCCAGTTGCCGTGGTTAACCTCGCCGTTGCCCTGGATGTCGTTCTGGCGTCCTGCGAAGTTCCACATGAAGTAGCGCCAGTACATATGGTTGAGCTGGTAGACCAGGAAGAAGCGGAGGCTTTCGCCCATAGTCGGTTTCACGAGCATCTCTGTCTGCAGCGGCTGTCCGTTGCGCATATATTTGGTTGCTTCTACCGGTTTGCCGTGCAGCCCGCCGATCCAGTCGCTGTAAGCTGCGGCATGCGCTCCGCTGTAGATGCGCGGGAAGAGCATGTTCAGCTCAGGAGCCATCACATAGTCTTTCTTGTAGCCGGTGATCTCATAGTGGTCCGGCTGGTCTTCGGATGTCTTGACAGTCTTGGCGTAGATCGGACGGCCTTCTTTATACATAGGTGTGACCTCGCCGTTGTCTTTAACGTCATAGACCACGCGCGACTGGTGGGTCTGGCCATAGAAGAGCGGGCGTTCGCCATACTGCTCGCGGTTGAGGTAGGAGGCGAGGGCGAAGACGTTGTCAGGTGCGTTCTGGTTCATAGGCGGGTTGGCGCTGGCGCGTATGAGCAGCAGGGCATATGACGAGTAGCCTATGAAGATCACGAAGATGCTCATCACCACAAGGTTCAGAATGCGCACCGGAAGTTTCTTCGCGAGGAAGAGATATGCTATGACTCCGGCCATGATGATCACCGGTATCAGCATGTTGTCGCCGATGAAGGGGATGCCTGAGAAGAAGATACTGAGAATGACGCTCAGGCGTATCTTGCCCACGCTCTTCTGCTTGTAGAGCTCGCTGATGGCCCAGATGAAACAGCTGACGGCGAGGATAGCGTAGATCAGTACACCGACATTGTAGCTGCATCCGATCACATTGACGAAGAAGAGTTCGAAATACTGCGACACTTCGATGAAGCCAGGCACGAGGCCGTAGAGGATCAGGCCCACCACGATGGCCGAGAAGGCCAGAGTGATCAGCGAGCCCTTGGCGGTGGTGTTCTTCCACAGACGGTAGTAGATCACCAGGCCGATGGCGGGGATACACAGAAGGTTCAGAAGGTGGACGGCGATCGAGATGCCGATCACGTAGGCTATGAGTATCAGATATTTGTCGCTATGAGGCTGTTCGGCGCGGTTTTCCCATTTCAGAATGAGCCAGAACACCAGGGCGGTGCAGAACGAGGAGAAGGCGTAGACCTCACCCTCGACTGCCGAAAACCAGAAGGTGTCACTCCAGGTGTAGGCTAATGCGCCACAGATGCCCGATCCAAAGATCACCATCATTTGCACGAGGCTGATTTCAGTGGCGTCATCCTTGACTGTCAGCCGCTTGACAAGATGGGTGATGGTCCAGAACAGCAGCAGTATGGTGCCTGCCGAGAGCAGAGCCGACATGGAGTTGACCATTACGGCTACCTTGCTGACATCGCCGAAGGCGAAGTTGACAAAGAAGCGGGCGGCAAGCATGAAGATCGGGTTGCCCGGCGGGTGTCCGACCTCAAGTTTGTAGCCTTGCGAGATAAATTCCGGGCAGTCCCAGAAACTTGCTGTAGGCTCGATGGTGAGCAGGTAGGTCACCGCTGCGATCACAAAGCAGAGCCAGCCGAGCGAGTTGTTGATGAGGTTGTATCTCTTCATTTTGAAGTTTGTAAAATAATGTGGAGGAGGGGAGAGCTAAAGAGGATTTCCGGGAGGATTGTGTATTAGAATTTGCGGATACCCATCACCTGACGTACTTCTTCGAGAGTCTTGGCGGCGCGTTCGCGGGCGCGTTCTGCTCCCTGGCGCACTACGCGTGAGATGTAGGCCTCGTCGTTGCGGATGTCATGATAGCGTTCGCGGATGGGGGTTGTGACTTTGAGTATATCTTCGGCAAGCTGCTTTTTCATGTCGCCGTAGCGGATCGAGCAGTCGGCATATGCATCGCGGTAGCTCTGCACGATTTCCGGAGCGGAGGTCAGCTCCATGAGGGTGAGCAGATTTTCAACCGGCTGTGAGATGGGCTGGTTGGGTTCCTTGGGACCTTCGTCGGTCACGGCGCGCATCACTTTCTTGCGGAGCACCTTTTCCTCGTCGATAAGATAGACGCAGTTGCCTTCGCTCTTGCCCATCTTGCCTGAGCCGTCGAGGCCGGGCACTTTTACGGCGTGGTCACCGAAGTTGAAATTTTCGGGTTCGGGGAAGAGGTCTACGCCGTAGAACGAGTTGAATCTGCGGGCGAAACGGCGTGTGAGCTCCAGGTGCTGTTCCTGGTCTTTGCCTACGGGCACCTTGTGGGCCTTCTGTATCAGAATGTCGACGGCCATGAGGGTGGGGTAGGTGAGCAGGCCGGCGTTGACGCGCTTGTTGGTGTCCGAGCCGATGATCTGCTTCTCGATATCGTCGTCAGCGCCGGCGGCTCCGAGTCCGAGCTGTTTGCGGGCCTTGTCTTTGAAAGAGGCTGTGCGCAGGAGTTCGCCGATGCCCACGTGCATGTTGAGCAGGAGATACATTTCCGAGATTTCGGGCACGTCGCTCTGCACGAAGATAGTCGCCTTTTCGGGGTCGATGCCGGCGGCGAGATATTCGGCAAGGATATTCTTTACGTTCTCATGCAGCGCGTCGGGGTCCGGATTGGTGGTCAGGGCGTGGAGGTCGGCGATGAAGAACAGGCAGTCATAGTCGTTCTGCATTTTGACGAACTTGCTCAAAGCTCCGTAATAGTTTCCGAGATGAAGGTTTCCGGTGGCGCGTATGCCGGAGAGAACCACTTCTTTATCGTTCATAATATGGTGATGGTTAGATTGTTAGTAATGCTGTTGGCCCTAAGGCGGGCAATTTGGCTACAAATTTACAAAAAAGCTCCGTAACTGCCGAATAAAAACAAGTCAAACTCTCTGAACAATCTCTTAATAAAGCAATTATAACACTTCACTCCCCCATCACCCTTTCCACCCCCGCATCATTGGCAGCTCTTCAAAATTAACCGATATAATGTGCATCAGTAGCTACATAACGTGAGTTCGATATAAGAAAATTGCTATTCAATAATAACGCAATTAGCTATTTAGGATAAAACTAAGTAGCTTATTTTATTGGGATTCTTACGAAAAAACGTAATTTTGCACTTATCGAAGTATTGGCGTCCCTTGCGGTGACTTCTTCCCATTTATTCAAACATCTCATAAAGTATGACGAATCTCTATATTCATCTTTTATTACAAGTTCAGAATCACTCAGCCTCTGATTCAGCTTCAATCAGTGTGATTCGTTCGTATGTGGAACGTCTCGCACGTGACGGAGGTTTAGATCTTTGGGACTGGCTAGCTATCGTGATTGCCTTTATCTCTTTGGTAATAGCATGGCTTATGGCTGTATGGCAAAAACGCACGGAACGGAACACGATGAAAATTACAAAGGAGGGACAGATTGGCCTGCTGGTCGATTATATCCGTCATTTCTATACAAATCTTGTGGTCATCATTTCCGTGACTGAAAAACTTAAAGGACGATTCTCTTCCCACTATCCTTCCGAGGAGCATTTTCGAAAACTCACAATTGATCTTGAAGTGCTTCACCCGGAAGCCTTTTTTCATAGTAAGGAGAAATACAATCAAATCCATAAGCTCCTTCTTCTATTGAGGAACTACAATATAGAGGTCGATGTGGCCGAAAAACATTTGTGTTCTCGGTCTGTGGAGCCTTATGCTAAAGAACGAGATCTGAATACATTGATATTCAAGCCGGATCTTTTATGCCGATCTTTTCTCGATTGTATCAGGAATCTTTGTGAGGATGTCTCAAAGGAAAGATATGGCTTCCTTTCGAAATATCCTTTCCTGGCCGGTTGTCTCGACAGGATCTCGTTTATTAAGGCAAACGTCTCCAATCAGCAGCTTTATAGCGGATATATCAGCCAGATTCGTGAATCCATCATAGCCGAAGCAGTGAAAAGGACCGGCAATATAGAGGCTTTCAAGAGATTTGAAAACATTCCTGCCGATGGAGAACCGGAAAAGGAGATCCTTAAACAGAAAGCCGAAATTCTGCGCGTAGAATCCCAAAAAATCGAACGTCGTTATTGGCCGGAAAAATCATCGTTTGCCGATATGATCTTTCCCGATGACAAGGACCTGTTTTTTGCTCTCCTTAACCATAATGTAGATACAGAAATGAACGGCCTTAACGGACAGCACTACCCCAAAATCTTCATTCTCTCTTTTTAAAGTGATTTTTGTCGTTATTCTGTGCTTAAATGAAAGAGCCCTGATATGCAGTGAAAGAGAAAAAGGAAACCGGGTGTCCCTCCCCAATTTCCGACCTCCTAAACCAGTCCGCTCAGATCCACCTGGAAAACACCTCCGCAGTCAGTCTGCCGACGGATAAACATGGTCATATAGACAGGCGCATAGATCACAGGTCCGCTGCGGCGGATATTTCCATTGCACAAGACATAGGCTTTCTCTATATCGTAGTCCTTGCAAGCCAATACATTGCTGAGAGCATTGTGTCTTTCGTAGTCTTTGCCTGATTTCACTTCAATCGGCACAACTCCGTTGAGGTCTGAGATCACAAAATCCAGCTCGCCCATCCGCTTATTGTTATAGTAATACGGCTGATAGTCATGGCTCAATAATTCCTGGGCCACAACATTTTCGTATATCGCACCGAAATTGATTGTCAGATCTCCCGACAGAATTTTGGTTTGAATGCCATCGGCATACTGGGCCGTCAGCAGACCCACATCATTTGAAAACAGTTTGAACAGATTGCGTGTGACAGCCAGTTTCAGCGGCATCTTAGGTTCCTCGACATTGTAGACCGGAATCGCTACGCCTGCATTTTTAAGCCATAGAAAGTCGTTCTGAAATCTGTCAAACTTTGCGTGTTCGTTAAGCCGTTTAAAAATGAAGCGCTTGTTTTTAGCGTCAAGTTCAGACGGGATGAGATCAAAAATTTCCTTAATCTTGAGCTTGTCTTTCTCTGCATATTGCGAGATATCTTTGCGGTAAAGGGCAACAATGTCTGATTGAGTCCGGCTGACAATATTGAGATTGTTTGTGGTCACGTATTGTTCCACAGCTGCCGGCATACCTCCGATTATAGTATAAAGGCGGTATAATTCGAGCAGTTTCTCATGAATCACCGGGTCGACAGGCCTGCAATCGGTCCAGCATTCTCTTACGCTGTCAATTATGCACTGTGCGACGCCTAAGTTCAGTATGAATTCTTCAAAATCCAGCGGATATGTCTCCTTGATACTTAAATATCCTACCGGAACTGAACGTATTTCTGATAGTTCCACTCCGAGCAGTGATCCGCTAAGAGCGTATCTGTAGCTCCCTTCATCGACAAGAAACTTTATGGCGGTCACAATGTTCTCGCAGCACTGTACCTCGTCAAAAAAAATCAGAGTCTCCCCTTTATAAAGAGGCTGTTGGCTGATGGCTGAAATTCTGAGCAATATATCATCTACAGAACTTGCATCTTTGAAAAGCTGTATAGCTTCCGGTTTTTCGATGAAATTTATCTCGACAAAAGACTTGTACTGCTTGCCTAACTGACGGATTGCATATGTTTTTCCTGTCTGTCTGGCTCCGGAGAGTAGCAATGCAGTCTTTTGCGATGCATAAAAATCTTTTAAATAGCTGTTTAGGTGTCGGAATAGTGCCATGCTGAATCTGCTTTTTTGCAAAAATAATTTGTTTTTGCCGTTTTTCCAAGGCTTTTCGGGCGATTTTTGCCGTTTTTCCAAGGTGATTTTGCTTGTTTTTGCCGTTTTTCCAAGGTTTTTCGGGCGATTTTTGCCGTTTTTCCAGGATTTCGGGGGCTGGCAGATCCGGGGGAGGTGTTGATAAGGGCGCTGTCATGGCGAGATTTTTCGCTCATGGCAGCGCCCTTTGGCGTAATACTCGGTATGGCCGAGTGTGCTTAGAGGGTCGTGCTTTTAACGACCTCTCACTTGTTACTTGCGGATCATCTTGACGGTTTCAGAGCCGATGCGGACAAGATAGAGTCCGGAGGGGAGGGCCGAGGTGTCAATGCGGTTCTGACCGGCTTCCAGAGATGCGCTGATCAGCAGCGATCCCTGCAGGCTATAGACTGACGCGCTTGTGGCAACCGGTGTCTGCACCATGATATAGTCGGTGAACGGATTGGGATAGGCCTTCACTCCGACTATGCCGACGGATTCGATTCCGGACTGGTCTTTCGCTTTGACGGTCACATTGCGGGTGGCGCTGATGTAGGAATATTTGGTTGAGGTAGCTTTTATGGACGCGGTTCCTTCCTTAAGCGCAGTGACGAGGCCGTTTTCATCAACGCTTGCAATCTCAGGGTTGGTGGAAACCCAGATGAGTTCCTTGAAATCAGTGTTTTCAGGAGTGTAGACCGGTTTAAGAGAAAGGCTTTCACCCTCGGTCAGTTCTTCGGCTGATTCTTCAAAGGCAAGTTTTTCGAGAGCCATACGGACTATGACATGGCATGTGGCTTTATAGCCGCCGTCAGCAGTGGTTACTGTGACATCTGTTTCTCCTGCCTTGCCGGCTATTGTGTATAAGCGGTTGTTCTTAAGACTGACCACATCAGGATTGGAGAGTTCATAGGTCACATTCTGGTTTGAGGGTTTGGCCGGGGTCCATATCAGGGCTGTCGAGATGATGCGGGTTCCCTTTGTGGATGCAATGGCTTCTACAACCTCGTCTTTGAAGGCAATGCCTTCCACTTTTATGCTCCACACCTCGACAGAGCAGGTGAATCTCTTTGTGCCGTCGGCATTGGCATAGGTGATTACGGCGTTTCCGTCAGCTACGGCTGTCACTTTGCCGTTCTTGTCGACGGTGGCGATTGATTTGTCAGAGCTTGTGACGGTCATGTCTTCGCCGAGGAACAGTTTGCAGGCGGCGAGTGAGACGGGAGTGGCACTTTTGCCGAATTCGAGGCTCATGGAGAGTTCCATGCCGTCAGCAAAGGCATCGGTTCTGAACGATACGTCAGGAATAACGCCGGAAAGCTGATACTGAGACGCAGCCGTGAAGTTGGGATTGCGGCCTGTGAAATAGTCTATGTCGCGGTGACCGCCGAGCTTGTCGCCGAAACCGCCGAAGGTCAGGCATCCGCCGCTGAGGTCGAAATCGATGGGCTGCTGGTCGTTTTTGAGTGTTACGGTCACTTTCTGCTGAACGGGGAAATTGTATTGGCCGCCTGAGCCTTTGACGCTGTTGCTGTCATAGCCTTCAGGGATGGATGAATAGAGAGGCGAGCAACCCTGGTTGTAGATTGCGGCCAGTTTTCCGGCATTGTGGTAGAGGCCGCTGAAGTTTACCTCAAGGACGTCGCCGGGCAGGTTGTAGCTGTCATTACGGACATCTTTGGCCTTGGACACACTGTAGGAGGCCGGTTTTGCCGACATTACCTGGTAGACGCTGTTGCCTGCGGCGTCAGTCAGACAGACGATGTTGCGTCCGAATGCCAGCCGGACGGTATATGAGCCGTCGGCGTTTTTGCTGACTTTTTCGGTCGAGAACCCATTGGGATATGACAGGGTGTTTTTCTCAAGGTCGACAAGCGGAGTGGCCACGCTCACGGAAGTCACGCCTTCAGGGGTGAAGGTGTAGTCGAAACCGTCTTCACCCTTCATGTAGTAGAAGACATCATGTTCGGCATCAATCTCGCCGGTGCGGTTTTCATGAGTGTAGGGAAGCTTCATGTTGCTTCTGATTCCTTCGGCCTTGTCGCCGACAGTGACCACGAAGGTGCCGACATTCTCAGCCCAGATCGAGCTCCAGAGATTGCCTCCGGCTACATCGACCGACATGGCGTCATAGCGTACCTGCACAATTGCGGTGCCTTGCTTCTTTGCGGTGATGAGGCCTTCAGTCGTGATGTCGATCACCGAATTGTCGGGCTTGAAGTCAGTGCCGAGCACGGTGTAGTGATAGTCGGGTTCGATAAAATAGTTGGCTGTAACGGTGTTGGTCAGCTGCCAGGTGCGCAGGTTGACGATGTGGAACTTGCTGTCAGGCTGCATGTGGAGATGCCCCTGCGGATTGATGTTGAGATATATGTCGGCATAGTTGTAGCCGCTGTTGGCTGCCACGTCATGATTATAATAGTCTGACGGATAGGCGTTGAGTTGGGCGTCTGTGATAGTGATGTCGCCTTTTGACGGGTCAAAGATACCGGCATTGGTGATGCTGCCCGGACGTGACACGCGGTAGTTGTAGTTGGAGCTCTTGGGCAGACGATAGGTATAGACCATGTCGTTGCCTGATTCGACAGCCGTTGCCGGATCGTAGTAGGTGAAAGGCACGTAGTGGCGCGATCCGATCTTCTGAGCCACTTTGACTTCGGCATCCTTTGGCGCGGTCAGAGAGAAAGTGACATAGGGCTCGAAAGTGCATGACGCGGAGACATCGAATGTTACGGTCCGTGTTATTGTGACCTCGGCATAGTCTTCGGCATAGTCTCCTGAAGGGAAGAGGGTGGCGGTAAATGAATCGCCGATTTTAACCGGAAAGGTAATCACCTTGCGGGTGCTGTTGGCATAGACCACAGGAGTCACCGGATGGTTTTCGCCTTTCTGGGAGGATACGTTGATCCGGTCAAAGGGAACGTCATAGTCTTTGCCGAGCTGCCATTCGATGCCGTCGGTCTTGTTTGTAGCGTAAAGCGAAATGTTGTAGAGCCTTACATTGTCGGTTTCGCCTGAGACGGAGACAGTGATAGAGCCTGTCGGAGTACCTTTGGCATCGAAGAGGTTCATTACGTAGTCGCCCGGATCGCAGTTGAAGGTGTAGACAGGGTTTGAATCCGCTGAAGGCTCGCCGATGTTTACGGTCTCGCCTCCGGCTGCAGGGACCACGGTCATTGATTTGCTGATGGTGTTGAGCGTTACGGTCACTTCTGTGGCCGAAACTCCGGCTGTCCACATCAGTCCTAAGAGTGTGGTCAGAGGAAGTAAAGATTTGATCTTCATTCGGTTTATGATTGGTTAAAATAAAAAGAAGTCACTCAGACGCCTGAATGTCAGACAGTCGGGGTGACGGCTATTCATAAACCGTCCGCAATGCGCCCGGACCGCATTTCCGGCCCGGAGGGCTATGGAAACGAGGAAAAAGCGCATCCGGCCGGATAGGCCCGGCCGGGGGGAGGTGCGGATGAGATCAGAATCAGTGATGCCGGCTTTAGTCCACGAAAGCTGCAATCAGGATGTCAATTTCGGCAGGTTTCCTGACTTATCCGGCTTTCGCGGCGGCCTTCCCGCAGCCCTGAGTGGGCTTTTGCAGTGACCGTAAAAAAAAGTTGCCGTGAAGCTGCTGCCACAGGCTCATGGCCTTGTGGCGGACTTACAGTAGCGGGTCTGTCCGGGATTCTCACCCGGTTCCCTTTTCAATCCTGTCCGGACCTCTGTCCGGCATAAGGATCACCGAAATTTATGGTGCAAAGTTAAGAAGAATAGTTGGAACGAGATCAAATTCTGCAAAGAAAAAAGCTATCCCCGGCGCTGATCATGACTGCTGCCAGGGGATGTCAGGGGTGCCGGTGAAGTGGTTGATGTAGCGGGCGAGGATGAAGAGATAGTCGCCACCTTGCGGGTGCTGTTGGCATAGACCACAGGAGTCACCGGATGGTTTTCGCCTTTCTGGGAGGATACGTTGATCCGGTCAAAGGGAACGTCATAGTCTTTGCCGAGCTGCCATTCGATGCCGTCGGTCTTGTTTGTAGCGTAAAGCGAAATGTTGTAGAGCCTTACATTGTCGGTTTCGCCTGAGACGGAGACAGTGATAGAGCCTGTCGGAGTACCTTTGGCATCGAAGAGGTTCATTACGTAGTCGCCCGGATCGCAGTTGAAGGTGTAGACAGGGTTTGAATCCGCTGAAGGCTCGCCGATGTTTACGGTCTCGCCTCCGGCTGCAGGGACCACGGTCATTGATTTGCTGATGGTGTTGAGCGTTACGGTCACTTCTGTGGCCGAAACTCCGGCTGTCCACATCAGTCCTAAGAGTGTGGTCAGAGGAAGTAAAGATTTGATCTTCATTCGGTTTATGATTGGTTAAAATAAAAAGAAGTCACTCAGACGCCTGAATGTCAGACAGTCGGGGTGACGGCTATTCATAAACCGTCCGCAATGCGCCCGGACCGCATTTCCGGCCCGGAGGGCTATGGAAACGAGGAAAAAGCGCATCCGGCCGGATAGGCCCGGCCGGGGGGAGGTGCGGATGAGATCAGAATCAGTGATGCCGGCTTTAGTCCACGAAAGCTGCAATCAGGATGTCAATTTCGGCAGGTTTCCTGACTTATCCGGCTTTCGCGGCGGCCTTCCCGCAGCCCTGAGTGGGCTTTTGCAGTGACCGTAAAAAAAAGTTGCCGTGAAGCTGCTGCCACAGGCTCATGGCCTTGTGGCGGACTTACAGTAGCGGGTCTGTCCGGGATTCTCACCCGGTTCCCTTTTCAATCCTGTCCGGACCTCTGTCCGGCATAAGGATCACCGAAATTTATGGTGCAAAGTTAAGAAGAATAGTTGGAACGAGATCAAATTCTGCAAAGAAAAAAGCTATCCCCGGCGCTGATCATGACTGCTGCCAGGGGATGTCAGGGGTGCCGGTGAAGTGGTTGATGTAGCGGGCGAGGATGAAGAGATAGTCGCTCAGACGGTTTATGTAGGTGAGCACAATCGGTGCCACGGTCTCGCCTGTGTCGGCAAGATTGAGTATCTCGCGTTCGGCGCGGCGACACACAGTGCGGGCCACATGGGCATGGGCAGCCCCGATGCTTCCGCCCGGCAGAATGAAAGTGCGCTGTTCGGGCACTGAGCCATCGAGAGTGTCGATCTGCTGTTCGAGTTCGGCAATGCGGTCGGGGATCACCCTAAGCGACTGCGGCAGCTCGCTGTCATCGGCAGGGGCGGGTGCCGGAGGTGTGGCCAGATAGGCTCCCAGATTGAAGAGCGTGTTGTTGATGCTCAGAAGAGTGGCGGTGACGAAGTTGTCGAGCTGCGCGCAGTGGGCCTGGACAAGACCGATGTGGGCGTTCAGCTCGTCAAGAGTGCCGTAGGCATTTACGCGGGGCGAGTTTTTGGCCACTCGCTTGCCACCGACCAGCGAGGTCATTCCGGCATCGCCGGTGCGCGTATATAGAAGACTTTTTTTCATTTTATGCTGTTGACAGTGAAGATTCCGGATTTAAGATGCTGTTTAAATAACAACCTCTTAAATGCAAATGTCGCAAAAATGGTTTATAAAAATTGTCATAAAAGTATTAAAGTTCTGAAAAAGGTTGTAATTTTGAGCTACACCCGTCACAGGCATACCTTAAATCCCACCTATATATAATATATATACATCATCCTGATCCCATGTCCAGACGTCCTGACTTTTTAGGCGTATTTCTGTTGCTGATTCTGACGTTTCTGGCCGGCGGCATTGCCGAGGCCGGGCTTTCGCGCGGGCTTGTCGATGTGAAAAATTATTCGAGTGCCTCAGGTCCGTCGCTGAAGATGATCCAGAACATGGTGCAGGATGATTTGAAATACGGGGTAAAATTTGTACATTTGCGCGGGTTTCGACTGCTTGCGGGTGACGCGGGCGGTGGCCTGTGTGGATGATCCGGGGTCCGGATGCATCAATAGTTCAGAATTATCAGAATCATAAAAACAAATATTGGATATGTTTTCAGGAATCGTTGAAGAAGCAGCCGAAGTGGTTGAAGTTGTGCGCCGTGAGGGCAATGTGGATATGCGCGTCAGATGCAGTTTCACTGATGAGCTGAAGATTGACCAGAGTGTGGCCCACAATGGTGTGTGTCTGACTGTGGTTGCTCTGCCCGGCGACGGGACTTATACCGTGACTGCGATCCAGGAGACGCTTGACCGCAGTAATCTCGGTCTGCTTGAGGCCGGGAGCCGTGTGAACCTCGAACGTTCTATGCTTATGAACGGCCGTCTTGACGGGCATATAGTGCAGGGCCATGTGGACTGCACGGCTGTCTGCGAGGAGATTGAAGAGGTGGAGGGAAGCCGCTACTATAAGTTCAGCTATGAGGTTGATCCGCGCATGGCCGCAAAGGGTTATGTGACTGTGGAGAAGGGTTCTGTGACGGTCAACGGCGTGAGTCTGACTGTTTGCGATTCGGAGCAGTTCTCTTTCCGTGTGGCGATCATTCCCTATACATTCGAGCATACCAATTTCAAGGATATCCGTCCGGGCAGCCGTGTGAACATCGAGTTCGATATCATAGGCAAGTATCTTGCGCGTCTTAACGAGTTTTAAGCCGCTGCCAGTCCAACTATTGGTGCTGTAGGGCGTTATAAGTCTGAAGGATGTGCCGGCCGGGCCTTTCGGCAGGCTGATGTTTCTCTTGATGAAGGCTTATGGCTGCTGATTTAACTTTTTTAAATTAAAAATATTAAAGGGGTAGCCGTAAAATAGCCTATCTTTGCAGACTTGATGACAACAAACGAACTTATATAATTATGGAAAATAAAGAATTAGACCGTATCAGCTATGCTCTCGGACTGAGCATGGGCAATAATTTCCGTGCGAGCGGAATTCAGGAAATCAACGTTGAGGATTTTGCCGATGGCGTTGCCGCTGTGTTCTACGGAAGTGAGCCCAAGATGACTTATGACGAGGCTAAGGCTGAGATTCAGAAATATTTCACTGCTCTTGAAGAGAAGCAGCGCGCCGAGGCTGCGAAGATGGCCGATGTTAATGCCGCTGCGGGCAAGCAGTTCCTTGAAGAGAACGGCAAGCGTGTGGAGGTCAAGACCACTGCTTCGGGTCTGCAGTATGAGGTGATCGAGGATGGTGACGGCGAGATGCCTACCGCTCAGGATCAGGTTGAGGTGCACTATACCGGCAAGCTGATCGACGGCACTGTGTTTGACAGTTCTGTTGAGCGTGGTGTTCCGGCTACTTTCGGTGTCACTCAGGTGATTCCCGGCTGGGTCGAGGCTCTTCAGCTGATGAAGGCCGGTTCGAAGTGGCGTCTGTTCATTCCCTCTCAGCTGGCTTACGGCCCTCAGGGTGCAGGCGGCATGATCGGTCCGAACTCGACCCTGATTTTCGATGTCGAACTTCTGAAGGTCATCAAAAAGTAAGACGGCCGTCTCTGCCTGAGATGACTGACAATGCGATATGCAGATAAAAGGTATTGCAATGCGAGCAGTTCGGGGGCTGGTTCTGGCGGCCGTGCTGACGCTTGCTTTTAAGGCTGAGGCTCAGACTGCGGCTTCTGATTCGCTTACGCGGGCGCTGGCTACGTTCTGGGGCACTTCGGTGAAGAGCGAGAGGCTTAGTCCTGCCGAGAATCTCCGTTTTCTTGAGGGTGTGGAGGCGGCTCTGACCGATACTACTTCGGCAAGCAGCGCCTACCGCAACGGGATCGGTGTGGGAATGAATTTCCTGTCCGGTCTGCGTGAAATGGAGTCGCTGGGCATGAAGGTTGACCGCGAGGCGTTTGCCAAGGCTGTAGTCACTGTGCTCAATGGAGGCAGTGTCGGTTTCACGGCCGGTAGCGCGGGTGAGTTCATCGACCGTCAGATCGCTCCGCTCGTGGGCGGCTACGATTCTTCGGCTTTCACTCCTGAGAGCCAGGCTGCTTTCCTTGCGGAGGCCGCCGGAAAGAAGGGGGCGGTGACAACTCCTTCAGGGCTCGTGTTCGAGGTGATCACCGAGGGCGAGGGCGATTTTCCGGGCGCTGCCGACAAGGTCAATATCGAGTACACCGGCCGTCTGAGCAACGGGAGTGTCTTCGACAAGACCGAGGAGCCTGTGAGCTTCGATCTGGTGCGCCTTGTTCCGGGTTTCCGCGAGGGGCTGCAGATGATGCGTCCCGGCGGTGAATACCGGATTGTGCTTCCGGCCTCTCTGGGCTATGGCGAGCGCGGTGTGGGCGATGTGATTCCTCCGGGTGCGGCCATCGAGTTTACCGTCAGGCTGCTTTCGGTCGACCGCTCTCAGCCGTGATGCGTATTTGGAATAGAAACAACACCATATTAAAATAACAATTACAAAGTTTATGAAAAAACTTCTCATGGTATGCGGCGTCGCCGCTATGATGTTTGGTGCTACTTCATGCAACAAGACATCTTCTTCTGACAATGCCAACCAAGGTTTTGGCGACTCTCTCTCTGTTGCGATGGGTTCTGCCCAGGGCAGCCGTCTTCTTTCGGAATATATGACACTTCCCGAAGAGCAGCAGGCCAACTACAAGAAAGACGATATTCTCCGCGGTCTCAAGCAGGCTCTTATGACCGACACTACCCAGCAGGGCTATCTGACTGGTTTCCAGTTCGGTATGCAGCTGTTCGGCCAGATTCTCCGCTATGAGGAGGCCGGTGTGCCCATTGACCGCAACAAGCTCTATGAGGCTTATGCCAAGGCGTTCTCTGCCGATTCTGTTGATTCAGATCAGATGCGCGAGCTCCAGACCGAGTTCCAGGCTCTTGCCCAGCAGGCCCAGCAGAAGATGATGGAATACTATCAGAAGCAGGAAGCTGCTGCCCGCGAGGCTAAGGAGAACAGCCCTGAGGCCAAGGAAAACGTGGCCAAGGGTGAGGCTTATCTGAAGGATCAGATGGCTAAAGATCCTGAAATCAAGGTTACTGAGTCGGGTCTCGCCTATAAGGTGATCAAGGCCGGCGAAGGTGAGGCTGTAGGTGCCAACGGCAGCGCAAAGGTTAAATACGTGGGCAAACTCATCGACGGTAAGGAGTTCGACAGCAATTCCGAGGGTGTGGTTATGAACCCCAACCGTGTTGTGCCCGGTTTCGGCGAAGGTCTTTCAATGATGAAGAACGGTTCGAAGTATGTGCTTTATATCCCCGGCAAGCTTGCTTACGGTGTGGATGGCAATCCGCAGGCCGGTATCGCTCCCAATGCGATGCTTGTGTTTGAGGTTGAGACTTCTGACGTGACACCTGCCAAATAACAAGGCTTTATAAAAAGAAAAAATGCCGGAGGGCTCCCGATGCGGGGGCTCTCCGGATTTTTTTTGGGCGGCGGGATCAGCGGGCGGTGATGCGCATGTGGGCGTTGGGATGGCGGAGCACAAGGCAGGAGGCTTCGGTGAGGACTACTCCTTCGGTGTTGCGCAACCCCTGTTTGCGGAAGCTGATGCGCTCGGCCGAGAAGGGGACATGGCTGTATTTGGTGAGATATTCGGGGTCGATGACCATGCCGTTGTCAGGCATTCCGCATAGGTCGAAGACTTCGGAGTGGTGCACGTAGAGGGTGCCGAATTTGGTGACTATGAGGTGGAAGTCTATGCCCCAGATGGTTTTCTTCTCGGTGGCGCTTACGGTGCGGACGGCTTTGAAGGTGTTGAGGGCTTCGATTAGTCCTGAGCCGGCTATCAGTACTTTGCGGGCCGATCCGGAGTGTCCGGTGAAGGCTTTTCGGGCGAGCCTGACAATGGCGGTCTCGTCGAAATCGGCAGGGGAGTAGGTGAAGGTGTTGTCGGTCTGGTTCCAGATGCCTCCGGTGAGAAAGACTTCGTCACCTGTGGCTGCGAGTTCGATGCGGGAGCGGGCGCCGAAGAGGAATGATTTTTCCATGCCGAGACGCATGTCCATTATAGCCACTTCTTCCTGGTCGGTGAATTCCCAGCCCACTTCCTTGTCGGCAAGTCGCTGATAGAGACTTTCTTCAACCTGGCTTTTGAAGATCTGGCAGAAGTTGTAGTCTTTGCGCGGGAGGGCGATGAACTGGGTGGTCTGCACGTCGAGCTCGCGGGCGGCACGGCCCATGCGGACCACGGGATCTCCTACTTTCAGGTCGAATGTGGCGGGAGTGCTGTCGGCGTTGACGGGAATGACGGTCAGGGTGTCGGCGCTGATTTCGGTGATGTAGCCTACGAGGGCCTGGCCTTTGTAGCTGCCGGTAGTCACGGAGAGGGTGGGAAGCAGCACTGTTTCGGTTTCGGAGAAGATGGCGCTGTTGGCAACTCTGATCGAGAACTGTTTGCCGGTTTCGACTGACAGCGAGCGGTTGCCTTCGGTGATGTTGGTGCTGCCTTCCTTGGTGTCGACCGAATAGTATTCCACTCGCATCGAGCCGGCGTGGCGGGCGGTGCCGAGGCGTGAAATCTGGTCAAGAGGGGTGGAGGAGGGGCGGATTTTTACAATGCGGCTGTCGATTTCGTTGCGCAGGAGTTCGGGTGAGATCTCATTTGAGAGGGTGGTGGTGAGAATGTTGGGTTCCATAGAGATGGGTTAAAGGTGAAAAAAAGTGGATGGTTCAGTCGGGCCATGCGCTCGGACGCATTGATGCGAGGACGGAGTCTGTGGGGTCGGACTGTGGGGCGGGACGGTCGTGGTCCTCGTGGCGCACGAGTTCCCAGAGGGTGTAGTGGCGCCGCGTGGGTGGCGGAGATGAGGGAGCGGTGTCAGGCAAAGGCGCAGGAGCCGGTTCGGGCTGAACGGAGGTGGCGGCTGCGGCAGGTGAGGCGGTGTCGGGGTTCGGTGGGGGTGTCTGAGTTGTTTCCATGAGCTGATGATCGGTTTTTTTGGTGGAGTTGAGATGCGGGTGAATTTTTTTGGAGGGGAGGGATGCGGGAGTCGGGAGTTGTGTCAGAGGGGCTGTGGGGGTTGACAATGCAAAGTTAAGGCCGGGTGGAGGCGGTTTTGGTGCGATAATGCGGGGAGGGGTGAAATTTTTTCAAAAAAATCCCCTCGCATCCGGCTGACGGGTGCGAGGGGCAGTGATTGTGTTTCGCTATATTTCAGAGAGATTATTCTTCAAGAGTACAGATGGATACACGGTTCCAGGACTCTTCGGCAAACATGTTGCCGATACCTTCGCCCTTGGCGTCGATGCGGTCAGAGGGAATTTTGTATTTCTTGATAAGAGAATTCTTCACTGATTCGGCGCGGGCTGCAGCGAGGCGTTCGTTGAATTCGAGTGAACCGTCGGGAGAAGCGTAGCCGCGGATCTGGACTTTTGCTTTCGGGTGGTTCTTGAGGTAAGCGGCGATCATTTCGACGTTAGGCATCTGGTCGGCAGTGATCTTGCTTGAACCGATCTTGAAGAAGACGTAGCGCACGGACGAAAGGGTGTTTTCCTTTACAACCTTTGCGGGTTTTGCATTGGCTGCCGCGAGGGCTGCAGTGAGTTCGGCGTTCTTGGCGTTGGCTGCGGCGAGGGCTGCGTCACGTCCGTCGATATCGGCGCGGAGGGTGTTGACTCGGTCGTTGAGGGCGGCGATTTCAGCAGAGTTGTCGACCGGAACCACACATTCGAAGCCGGGGCCGAAGTTGTAGTTGAATCCCACTGCGATGTTGAAGTTGGCGCGTCGGGCGTTGAATCCCATGTTTTTGTATTCCGAATTGTTGCCCGTCAGGTTGAATAGCACGCTCGGCTTGAGGGCGATGGAGACGTTTTCGGAAACATTGAAGTTGAAGTTGAGGCCGAACTTGGTCGAGATGTCGTTGGGGTCGTGGTGATTTGCGATGTAGTCGCGGCTCCATCCGATGCCGGCCACGGCTTCAAGTCCGAAGGGGCGCGGGTCACAGCTGAATCCCAGGAATGCGTTTGTGAGATTGAAGGTTCCGTAGCCGCCTACATAGGAGTTGTCAAATGCGGTGTGGCTGTGGCGGTGTCCGTTGACCGATGAGGTGTTGATCCCGAATATACCTTCAACGCCTACCCCGAAGAGGGGAGTGAGCTGTTTGCCGAAGTGGAGACCTACTGTAGGACGCATGTTCTGGAAGAAGGAGTGACCCTTCAGTGGAGTTGTCGCACCGACGTCAATGCCGATATTCCAGTTATCACCGAATGTAGGGCGCTCGATAATGTTTTGTGCCGAGGCTCCCATTACACAGCCGGCAAGGGCTGTTGCAACTAAGAATTTTTTCATATCCTTTGCTGTTTTTAGTTGATGTTGAGTAGAGTTTTTTGGTCGTTTTATCTTATAAACAACCTATGGGGTGAGATGGTTTGAAAATTCCGGTTGTGACAGGGACGGCTGATTTGATGGACTTCGTTATATCTATAAATATAGACGTGGCTGAATCCGGCCGGGGATTAGCAAAGTTTAACAGTCGGCTTGCGGGGCAGAGGCCGCGGGAGGCTTATTGTCAAATATACCCTAAGCCTGCGGGCGGCGTAAGCTATCTAAGCGCACGGCAGACAGTGATTTTGAGGCAGCGGCCGTGTTGGCCGGCAGGTCTTATTGTAACGGGCACACGAAGAACAGGGATATTGTCATGGTTAAGAAAACTAAAAGGATAGATTTTAATGTTTTAAAACATATTTTTCCGGGAAATTTTATTGTTGGAAAATTTGTACTTTTGTCAGTGTAAGCTAAAAACCTAATCAAAAGCCTATAGAAAACATGTCAACTCCTCTGGCAAACAATCATATCTCTGTTGACTGCGTGGTTTTCGGATTCGACGGCACTGATCTGCGTGTGCTCCTTGTGAAGCGCAGTGGAAGTGACGATGGCGGAGACTACAATGATATGAAACTCCCCGGCAGTCTTATTTATCGTGATGAAGACCTTGATGAAGCCGCAGGCCGTGTGCTCGAAGAGCTGACAGGAATCAAAGATCTGAGCCTGACGCAGTTCAAGGCCTTCGGCTCGAAAGACCGCACCAGCAATCCCCGCGATGTGCTCTGGCTTGAGAGAGCGCAGAAAGAGCATGTGGAGCTGATTGTCACCATAGCCTATTTCGCGCTTGTGAAACTCGACAAAGCTTTGGAGAAAACAGTGGACCCCGCCCAGGCACAGTGGTGCCGGATCGATGACATAGGACCTCTGGCTTTTGACCATAACCTTATTATAGAGGAGGCCCGGAAAGCCATACGCCGTGAAGCTGACAACAACAGGGCTCTGCTTTTCGATCTGCTGCCTAAGAAATTCACGGCCTCGCAGCTGCGCAAACTCTCGGAGATCATCAACGGAAAGACTCTTGATGTTAGAAATTTCCACAAAAAGATAGCCCAGATGCCTTACATAGTGCCTCTTGACGAAAAGCAGCAGGGAGTCTCGCACCGCGCAGCCCGCTTCTACCGCTTCGACCGGAAGGCTTACACCGTGATGAGATAGAACCCAGCCGCAGCCTTCTCAGGCACAGAAAAATTTAACGTAAATCACCAATTAATAAAAAACACAGACAGGAAACGATTATGTATCTATTAGGATATGACATAGGCAGCTCGTCAGTGAAAGCGAGCCTCGTCAATGCCGAGACCGGCAAGACCGTAGCTTCTGATTTCTATCCCAAGACAGAAGCCGAGATAATAGCCGTCAAGGCCGGATGGGCCGAACAGCGCCCCCAGCAGTGGTGGGATTGCCTGAAACACGCCACCGCAAGCATCATGGCAAGTTCAGGAATCGACCCCAAAGAAATCAAAGCCATCGGCATTTCCTATCAGATGCACGGCCTTGTGCTCGTAGACAAAGACAAGCAGCCCCTGCGTCCGGCCATCATCTGGTGTGACTCGCGCGGTGTGCCCTATGGCGAAAAGGCCTTCGGAGCACTCGGCGAAGAAAAATGTCTGAGCCACATACTCAACTCTCCGGGCAACTTCACAGCCACAAAACTGGCCTGGGTGAAAGAAAACGAGCCTGAACTCTTCGAGAAGATCTATAAGATAATGCTTCCCGGCGACTACGTGGCCATGCGTCTGACCGACCGCATCTGCACCACTGTGTCAGGCCTTTCGGAAATGATGCTCTGGGACTTCAAAGAAGGCAAGGTGGCAGATTTCCTGCTGGAATATTTTGGATATGACGCAGACATAATACCTGAGATAGTGCCGACATTCTCTGTCCAGGGCCTTGTGAGCGCGGAAGCCGCAGCCGAGCTCGGTCTGGCCGAGGGAATCCCCGTCAGCTACCGTGCCGGCGACCAGCCCAACAACGCTCTGTCGCTCAACGTGTTCAACCCCGGTGAAATTGCTTCTACAGCAGGAACATCCGGAGTAGTCTACGGCGTGCTCGGCGAGGTTAACTACGACCTGAAGAGCCGCGTCAACACCTTTGCCCATGTCAACCATACCAATGACCGGACCCGCCTCGGAGTGCTGCTCTGCATCAACGGAACCGGCATCCTCAACTCATGGAGCAAGCGCACTGTGGCCCCTGAAGGCATCGGCTATGCCGAGATGAACGATGTAGCCGACCAGGCTCCTATCGGTGCCGCCGGTGTGTCGGTGATTCCTTTCGGCAACGGAGCCGAGCGAGTGCTGCAGAACAAGGAAGTCAACTGCTCGATCCACGGCGTGAACTTCCTTACCCACAACAAATCGCATCTGCTTCGCGCCGCTCAGGAGGGCATCGTGTTCTCATTCATTTATGGCATGGAGATCATGGAGCAGATGGGCATGCCGATCAACAAGATCCACGCCGGACACGCCAACATGTTCCTCAGCCCGCTTTTCCGCAACACTCTTGCCGGAGTCAGCGGAGCCACAATCGAGCTTTATGACACAGACGGCTCTGTAGGCGCCGCAAAGGGCGCCGGAATGGGTGCCGGAATCTATAAGGACAACAACGAGGCTTTCGCTTCGCTGGAAAAAATCGAGGTCATCGAGCCGGTGGCCGCTGACCGCCAGGCCTACGTCGAGGCTTATGCCCTCTGGAAAGAACGCCTGATGCGTGAGCTTTAAAAAAACGTCCTTCTTTCAGACTGAAAATCAAAAAAACAGAAATCAATAAATAAAAATCATCCAATTACCTTATTATTATGGCAGTAAAAGAATATTTTCCCGGTATCGGAAAAATCAAGTTCGAAGGCAAGGAATCAAAGAATCCTATGGCCTACCGTTATTATGACGCTGAAAAAGTGATCCTTGGCAAGCCCATGAAAGAATGGCTCAAGTTTGCGATGGCCTGGTGGCACACTCTCTGTGCTGAAGGAGGCGACCAGTTCGGCGGATCTTCAAAGAAATTCCCCTGGAACGAAGGTGCTGACGCTCTGACAATCGCAAAGCAGAAGGCTGACGCCGGTTTTGAGTTCATGCAGAAGATGGGCATCGAATATTTCTGCTTCCATGACGTAGACCTCGTTGACGAAGGCTGCTCTGTAGAGGAATATGAGCACAACATGAAGGAAATCGTAGCTTATCTCAAGGGCAAGATGGCCGAAACCGGCATCAAGAACCTCTGGGGTACTGCAAACGTGTTCAGCAACGGCCGTTACATGAACGGAGCCGCTACCAACCCTGACTTCGACGTTGTGGCCCGCGCTGCTGTCCAGATCAAGAACGCTATCGATGCCACTATCGAACTCGGCGGTACAAACTACGTGTTCTGGGGTGGCCGCGAAGGTTACATGAGCCTCCTCAACACCGATCAGAAGCGTGAGAAAGAACACCTCGCAACCATGCTCCGTCTGGCCCGCGACTACGCCCGCTCAAAAGGCTTCACCGGCACATTCCTCATCGAACCCAAGCCTATGGAACCCAGCAAGCACCAGTATGACGTTGACAGCGAAACCGTTATCGGCTTCCTCAAGCAGCACGGTCTTGACAAGGACTTCAAGCTCAACATCGAAGTTAACCACGCAACTCTCGCCGGTCACACATTCGAACACGAACTCGCAGTGGCAGTGGACAACGGTATGCTCGGCTCTATCGACGCAAACCGCGGCGACTATCAGAACGGCTGGGATACCGACCAGTTCCCCATCGACAACTTCGAACTCATCCAGGCCATGATGCAGATCATCCGCAACGGCGGTCTCGGCAACGGCGGTACAAACTTCGACGCAAAGACCCGTCGCAACTCTACCGATCTCGAAGACATCTTCATCGCCCACATCGCAGGCATGGATGCTATGGCCCGCGCACTTGAAAGCGCAGCCGCTCTTCTCGAAGAATCACCCTACAAGGATATGCTCCGCGAACGCTACGCATCATTCGATGCCGGCAAGGGCAAGGACTTCGAAGAAGGCAAGCTGACTCTCGAAGACGTATATGCTTACGGCAAAGAAGTAGGCGAACCCAAGCGCACTTCCGGCAAGCAGGAACTCTACGAGGCTATCGTGGCAATGTACTGCTGATAGGCCCGACCAGATTTTCAGGGAATGTTCGTGTGGCTTTTAGGAAGCCACACGGGCATTTCCCTTATTCTCTTCATCCAAAACTTCTTACCACACCATGAATTATCCCCAGAATGGAAGCAAGACTTATCTTTTTTCGATAGTACTTGTCGCAGTGCTCGGAGGCCTGCTTTTCGGCTATGACACAGCCGTTATTTCAGGAGCTGAAAAAGGTCTTCAGGCATTTTTCCTCGGAGCAAAAGATTTTGTTTATACAGACACAATTCACGGCATCACTTCGTCAAGCGCGTTGTTGGGCTGTATCATAGGCAGTGCCATTTCCGGCTTCTTCGCATCTTATTTCGGCCGCAAGCGCTCGCTTGCAATAGCCGGAGTGTTCTTTTTCCTTTCGGCGCTCGGCAGCTATTACCCGGAATTCATGCTTTTTGATCATGGCGTTCCTTCGGCAAGTCTGCTGGTCGCTTTTAATTTTTATCGTATTCTCGGCGGTATCGGCGTGGGTCTGGCCTCGGCCATCTGCCCGATGTATATAGCCGAAGTCGCTCCTTCGAATATCCGAGGCACACTCGTGTCGTGGAACCAGTTTGCCATCATCTTCGGTCAGCTTGTAGTATATTTTGTCAACTTCCTCATCCTCGGCGAACACACTCAGCCCATCATTGAGAAAATCAGCGAGACAATCTATCAGGTTTCTGACAAATCAGACCTCTGGACCATTCAGACCGGATGGCGCTACATGTTCGGCAGCGAGGCTTTTGTAGCCGGCATCTTCACCATACTTGTGTGTCTGGTCCCTGAGTCGCCCCGCTATCTCGCGCTCGTAGGCAAAGACGAAAAGGCCCTTATGGTGCTTTCGCATATCAACGGTTATGAAAAGGCCAAAGAGGTTCTCGGCCAGATCAAGCAGACCGTCGAGGTCAAGAGCGAGAAGCTTTTCTCTTTCGGCGTGATGGTTATCTTTGTCGGCGTGATGCTTTCTGTGTTCCAGCAGGCCGTAGGTATCAACGCTGTGCTTTACTATGCTCCGCGTATTTTCGAATCGATGAACATGGGTAATCCGATGGTTCAGACCGTCATCATGGGCATTGTCAACATCACCTTCACTCTTGTCGCTGTATTCTCCGTCGAGAAACTCGGCCGCAAGCCTCTGCTCATCTGGGGCTCGATCGGCATGGCTGTCGGTGCGTTCGGCGTAGCTGCCTCCAACCTTGTGGAAGTCAATCCGCTCGTGCCCGTGGTTTCTATCATGGTCTACTCGGCTTCGTTTATGTTCTCATGGGGCCCGATCTGCTGGGTGCTCATCGCCGAAATTTTTCCCAACACCATCCGCTCAGCTGCGGTGGCTATCGCCGTTGCCTTCCAGTGGATCTTCAACTTCATAGTGTCGTCAACATTCGTTCCGATGTACAACATGACTCTCGGCGACATGGGCGACAAGTTCGGCCATATGTTCGCCTATGCGCTCTACGGTGTGATCTGTATCGTAGCCGCATGGTTTGTTGCCTCTCTTGTGCCTGAGACCAAGGGCAAGACTCTTGAGGATATGACAAACCTCTGGCGCAAGCGCGACGGCAAATAAGAACAGTTTTTTTACAACCTCTAAATTTTCTGACGGGTTACAATTTCTAAAGTTAAATAAGATTATGAATATTAAATCATTATCATTAGCATTTGCCACAGCCGCATTATCGCTGACTGCCGCTGCGGCCGGAAAAGTTAATGTCAGCCTGAATCCCACAGACTCGGCTCCTGTGATCGAACCAGAAATCTACGGTCAGTTCACCGAACATCTCGGCCGTTGCATCTATGGCGGCATATGGGTAGGGGAGGATTCTGAAATTCCCAATACCAGAGGCTATCGCAACGATGTGCTGGAAGCCATCCGTGAGCTCAAGGTGCCCGTGATGCGCTGGCCCGGCGGATGTTTCGCCGATGAATATCACTGGATGGACGGAATCGGTCCGCGCGAGCAGCGTCCGAGAATGGTCAACACCAACTGGGGCGGTACCGTGGAGGACAATTCATTCGGCACCCATGAGTTCCTTGATCTCTGTGAACTCACCGGCGTGGAGCCGTATATCAGCGGTAATGTCGGAAGCGGTTCTGTCGAGGAACTTGCCAAATGGGTAGAATATATGACAGCCAATGACGGCCCTATGGCAAAACTTCGCAAGGAAAACGGCCGCGAAAAGCCCTGGAAACTCAAATATCTCGGTATCGGCAACGAAACCTGGGGCTGCGGCGGCAACATGACTCCCGAATATTATTCGGATATCTATCGCCGTTACGCTACCTACTGCCGCAATTTCAACGGCAACCAGCTCTATAAGATCGGCTGTGGTGCGGATGCCTATAACTACAACTGGACAGATGTCTGCATGAAGAATGCCGGGCGCATGATGGACGGTATCTCGCTTCACTACTATTGTGTCGACGACTGGTCCAATAAAGGCGCGGCACGCGAATTTGATCAGGATGGATACTATTGGCTCATGGGCAAAGCATTTGATATCGATACCCTTATCAGAGCCCACTCGCAGATCATGGACAAGTATGATCCGGAAAAGCGTGTAGGCCTCCTCGTTGACGAATGGGGCACATGGTGGGAAGTGGAACCCGGAACAAATCCCGGACACCTCTATCAGCAGAACACCATGCGCGACGCGCTCGTGGCAGCTCTGTCGCTCAACGTCTTCAACTCTCACGCTGACCGTGTGCGCATGGCCAACATAGCCCAGTTTGCCAACGTGCTTCAGGCCATGCTCCTGACCAAGGATGAATTCATGGTAAAGACCCCCACATTCTATGTGTTCAAGAGCTATGCCGCCCATCAGGGAGCCCGTCTGGTGCCGCTCACCACTGACGCCGGGCTGATGACCGTAAGAAAAGGCCGTACGGTGCCCGTGCTGACGGCTTCGGCTTCGGTCAAAGACGGTGTGACCACTGTGTCTCTTGTCAATGTCCTGCTTGACAAGCCGCAGGAAGTTGTCATTGATCTCGGTGGCATCAAGGCCTCGAAGGTCAGCGGCGAAGTACTGACAGCGGCCGATGTGCATGACTATAACGATTTCGGGCAGGCTGAAAAGGTGGCTCTGAAGCCTTTCTCTGGTGCGAAAATCAAAAACGGCAAGGTCACTCTGACAATGCCGGCCCACTCGATAGTCACTCTGAGCCTGAATTGACAGATCATTTGGCAGGGAGGCTACAATAAGAGGCTCCCTGCCTACGTTTTATTCTTTGGAAGAATTTATACCAAATCGTACAATCAATTATTACCTTCAATCACAAAAATGGCTAAATTTGATAAAATCGCAGTTCTCGCCAAGATGGGCGAGACCGGTGTTGTCCCGGTGTTCTATCACAAGGATGCTGAAGTGGCAAAACAAGTAGTGAAAGCCTGCTATGACGGAGGCGTGCGCGCTTTCGAATTCACTAACCGAGGCGACTTTGCTCACGAGGTCTTTGCAGAAGTTGTTAAATTCGCTGCCAAGGAATGCCCTGACATGGCAATGGGTGTAGGCTCTATCGTTGATCCCGCCACTGCCGCTCTCTATATCCAGCTTGGCGCCTGCTTCATTGTCGGCCCGCTCTTCAACCCCGAAGTGTCGCGCGTCTGCAACCGCCGTCTCGTTCCCTACACCCCCGGCTGTGGCACAGTAAGTGAAGTCGGTGCAGCTCAGGAAACCGGCTGTGACCTCTGCAAGTGCTTCCCCGGCGACGTTCTCGGCACCAAGTTTGTCAAAGGTCTTCTCGCTCCGATGCCCTGGACCAAGCTCATGGTCACCGGTGGCGTTGAACCGACCAAGGAAAATATCGAAGGTTGGATCAAGGCCGGCGTATGGTGTGTCGGAATGGGATCCAAGCTCTTCCCGAAAGATCGCGTAGCCGCTCAGGACTGGGCATATGTGACCGAAAAATGTCGCGAAGCCCTCTCTTATGTGGCTGAAGCCCGTAAATAATTCAGATGATCTCCGGACATCAATATCGCTGACGGCGTGTTTCTGGTTGGATTTTCGATCCGGAACACGCCGTCAGGTTTTTTTAAGAGTTTCATAGAAATACAATTTTTACAAGTAATTTAATGGAAAAGACATGGCGTTGGTTTGGCCCTAATGACAAGATCACTCTTGAAATGCTCCGTCAGATCGGAGTAGAGGGCATCGTGACCGCTCTCCATCATATTCCCAACGGAGAGGTGTGGTCACTTGACGAAGTGAATCGGATGAAAGACTTTATCGAGGCCGCAGGTCTCCGCTGGAGCGTGGTCGAGAGTCTTCCGGTTTCAGAGTCGATAAAATATGGCGGTGAAGACCGCGATCAGCTGATTGAAAACTACAAGGAATCGCTGCGCAATCTCGGCAAATCGGGAATCAGGACCGTCTGCTACAACTTTATGCCTGTCCTCGACTGGGCGCGTACAGATCTTGAATATCCGAATCCCGACGGGACCTCCAATCTATATTTCAACTTCGGCGAATTCGCCTATTTCGATATCCATATCCTGCATCGCAAGGATGCTGCCCGCGATTATGATGAAGTAACTCTTGCCCGTGTCGACGAACTCCGCAAAGTCATGACACCGGAAGGGAAGAAGCGCCTGGTTGACAACATCATTGTCAAAACCCAGGGCTTTGTCAACGGAAACATTTCTGAAAACGATCTTGATCCCGTGCAAAAATTCCGTGACCTTCTTGCCCTCTATGACGGCATCGACGCCGGCAAACTCCGTGAGAATATGGCCTACTTCCTGAATGCCATCATGCCGGTCTGCCGTGAATATGATATAAACATGTGCGTGCATCCCGATGATCCCCCACGGCCGATTCTCGGCCTGCCGCGAATCGTAACCTGCGATGCAGACATCCGGGCGTTTCTTGACGCCGTGCCTGATCCGCACAACGGTCTGACTTTCTGCGCAGGCTCGCTCAGCGCCGGTGTCCACAACGATATCCCCGCTCTGGTCCGCAAATATGCCTCCCGCACTCATTTTGTCCATGCACGAATCTGCAACGTGCTCCCCAACGGCGATTTCAAAGAGTCGACCCATCTCGATCAGCGCCTGATCGACGTAGTGCGCACTTTCGAGCGTGAGCGTCCCGGAGTCCCGATGCGTGTTGACCACGCTCCGCTTATGCTCGGTGATGAAAAGATGGGCTACAATGCCGGCTACTCTTTCCACGGACGTATGCTTGCTCTCGGAATGGTTTCAGGCATAATGGCCACAGTCCACACAGAGAATACCTAACATAGAAATAAAGAAAAAGATAATGAACGAATTGTTTTCAGTAAAAGACCAGGTGGTGGTTATCACCGGCGGCACCGGTGTGCTCGGCCGCTGCATTGCCGAATATCTTGCCACAGAAGGAGCCAAAGTCGTGATTCTCGGTCGCCGTAAGGAAGAGGGCGATGAGATCGTAGCTGAAATCGCTGCCAAAGGCGGAGAAGCCATGTTTCTTGTGACAGATGTCATGAACGCTGAAATCCTGCAGGCCAACTGCGACGAAATCATGGCGAAATATGGTCGTGTCGATGCTCTTCTCAACGCTGCCGGCGGGAATATGCCGGGTGCCACTATAGCTCCGACCGGCAATTTCTTCGATGTAGAGATCGAGGCCTTCAAGACCGTGCTCAATCTCAACTTGACAGGCACGGTGCTTCCCACCCAGATTTTCCTGCGCCCGATGGTAGAGGCCGGCAAGGGCTCTATAGTCAACTTCTCGTCGATGGCGGCATTCCGCCCGATGACCCGTGTACTCGGCTATGCCGCAGCCAAGGCCGGAATCTCTAACTTCACTGCTTTCCTTGCAAATGAGGTAGCCACGAAGTTCACTCCCTCGATCCGCGTCAATGCTATCGCTCCCGGCTTCTTCCTCACCAACCAGAACCGTGCGCTTCTGACCAACCCTGACGGATCTCTGACCCAGAGAGGTGCCGATGTAATTCGCCAGACTCCCTTCAAGCGCTTCGGCAAGCCGGAAGAACTATGTGGAACCATCCAGTATCTCATCTCTGACGCCGCAAGTTTTGTCACCGGAACTGTAGCCGTGGTCGACGGCGGCTTCAACGCCTTTGCCATGTAACGGACATATTTCATCTTATAAAAGTCATGGCCGTGCCGCATAGGGCATAGCCATGACTTTTATATTATAGCCGGTATATTTATAGCCGGAAGCCTCTGGTCTTAGAGTTCGTCCATGTCAAGTGCGATGTAGTGCTGATAGGGATGATCGCAGGCAGGACATACTTTGGGCGGTTCCTTGCCTTCAAACACATAGCCGCAGACCAGACACTGCCATTTGATCTTATGGTCGCGTTTCCAGACTGTGCCGTCCTTGACCTGTTTCAGATAGGCTTCGAAGCGGGCTTTGTGGCGGGTTTCGATTTCTGCGATAGCACGGAAATGTTCCGCGATTTCCGGAAATCCTTCCTTGTCGGCAACCTTGGCTGCATTGGTGTACATCTTGATGCCCTCGTTCTGTTCTTCCTTGATGGCGATCTCCAGATTTTCAGCGGTGCTTCCTATGACACCGGCATCCACATCCATATTCGCGCCGACAACTCCGCCCTCAAGAAATTTGAAGAAAACTTTGCCGTGGCGCATCTCATTGTCGGCTGTATTGCGGAAAATCTCGCCGATCGGAAAATAGTTTTCCTTGTCGGCCTGTGATGCGTAGAAGTTGTAGCGGGTGTAAGCGCTTGATTCAGCCATATAGGCTATCACCAGATTTTTTTCGGTTTCTGTGCCTTTGATACTTTTTTTAGCCATAGTATTATAATTATGTTTTTGAGTGTTGTTTTGTTTGTAAATTTCCTTGTCCTATATAAACCTCCGCGGTAACAGAAAGGTTGAGTCGGGAGATCAAAAAAGAGCAGCTGCCGTCGGCCCGGTGGCTCGGCGGCAGTTGCTCTTTATATAATAGGTGATAGACCGGATTTATTCCACGGTTACTGATTTTGCAAGGTTGCGGGGCTGGTCTACATCTTTGCCCTTGTTGACGGCAATGTAGTAGGCGAGCAGCTGCAAGGGTATCGAAGCCACGAGCGGAGTGAGACATTCGGGAACTTCGGGTATCTCGATGCAGAAGTCGGCAATATCATTCATGGCCTTGTTGCCCTTCGAAACGATAGCCACAACAGCGCCTCCGCGTGATTTCACCTGCTGCACATTCGAAATGATCTTGTCATAGAGCGAGTCGCTCGGAGCGATGATCACACTCGGCATGTCGTGGTCGATCAGTGCGATCGGGCCGTGCTTCATTTCTGCGGCGGGATAGCCTTCGGCGTGAATATAGGAAATCTCTTTCAGCTTCAGAGCGCCTTCGAGCGCGGTAGGGTAGTTGTAGCCGCGGCCGAGATAGAGGAAGTTGTGGGCATAGGAGAAGATGCGTGAGAGTTTCATAACTTCCGGATCCACCTTAAGAGCTTCCTCGATGGTTTCGGGAATTTTGTCGAGAGCCGAGAGCACTTCATGGAGTGTGGCGTCATCAATGGCTCCGCGGAGCTGGCCCACGGAAAGAGCGAGCAGCGTCAGCACTGTCACCTGACCGGTGAAGGCTTTGGTTGATGCGACACCGATCTCCGGACCTACGTGAATGTAGGTTCCTGAATCGGTGGTGCGGGGAATGGATGCTCCGACCACGTTGCAGATGCCATAGACAAACGCACCCTTGGCTTTGGCAAGCTCGATGGCAGCCAGAGTGTCGGCGGTTTCGCCTGACTGGCTGATGGAGATGACGATGTCTTTTTCGTTAAGCACCGGATTGCCGTAGCGGAATTCAGAAGCATATTCCACTTCGACAGGCATTTTGCAGAAGTCCTGGATCAGATGCTTGCCGATCAGTGCGGCGTGCCATGATGTTCCGCAGGCCACGAGAGTGATGCGTTCGGCTGATTTGAAGCGCTCCTGGTTGAGATCGACTCCTGAGAGGGTCACCCGGCGGCAATTGTCTACGATACGTCCGCGCAGACAGTCGCGCAGTGTAGAGGGTTGCTCGAAAATTTCTTTAAGCATGAACGTGTCATAGCCTCCCTTTTCAAGCTGGGCAAGTGACAGTTTTAACTTCTGGATATTGATTGTGGAGGGCTCGTTGTTGAACAGTGAGAGCACCTGCACGGGTTCGCCGCGACGGATCACGCCGATTTCGTTGTCCTTGAGATAGATCACCTGGTCTGTATAGCCCACTATGGGTGTGGCGTCAGATGCGATGAATGTTTCATCCTCGCCCACACCGATTACCAGGGGAGAACTTTTGCGGGCCACTATCAGGGTGTCGGGCTCGTTCTGTTCTACTACAGCGATCGCATACGCGCCGTCAACCTGAAGGAGGGCTTCGCGCACTGCTTCAAGCAGAGTGCATGATGAGGTGAGTTTGATATATTCTATAAGCTGCACCAGCACTTCGGTGTCGGTTTCGCTTTTGAATTCATAGCCATGCTCCATGAGCACCTTCTTCAGCACAGCGTAGTTTTCGATCGTGCCGTTGTGTACCAGTGCGATCATGCCGCTCTGCGACATGTGGGGGTGAGCATTGATGTCATTGGGTTCGCCGTGTGTGGCCCAGCGGGTATGGGCGATGCCGAGATGGCCTTCGACGTTGGCGCCGGAGGCAATGCTTTCAAGATTTGACACCTTGCCCTGTGATTTATGTATCTTCAGTTTTCCGTCGCAATCCACCAGAGCCACGCCGGCGCTGTCATAACCACGGTACTCAAGACGCTTGAGACCTTGAATCAGGATGTCATAAGCTCGGTTTGAACCGATATAGCCAACAATTCCGCACATAAGTTGTATAAAAAAAGTTGTGTTTTAGTGTCGTCTTTCACAAATTCCCCTTTTTGAGACAGTGATAATCTGACTGATTAAGAAATTAAATTATAAACATGATTAATATTGAAGCCAAAGTCTGAACGGGATGAAATCAGCGTATTCCGGAGCATAACGGTTAAAAAGATGCTGATGCCAGCGGATCGAGAAATCATACCTAAGGATACTGAACCCGAACTTAACTCAAATATTTTGCAAAGGTAGGATATTTAAGCCGATTTTCCAACTGATTTATTATTATATAATGTAAGATTAGCCGAAGTGTTAAATTTTCGTTAAAACACCATGAAAAATTTGGAGGGAATTGGGGAAATGTCTACCTTTGCACTCGCTTTTGAGAAGCAAGGCCTGCAGCGGCAGACTGATAGAAGATATAACGCTGGAAATGGTAGATCGGTTCGCCGGTCAAATCTTAAGAAAGGTTAAAATCTTCAGAAAAATTTGCGAGATTCAAATAAAGGTTGTACCTTTGCAAAGTTTTCCACTGACCGCCACGGCGATCGAGAAAGCAACGAGAGAACATTGAAATATTTGCAACATAACGAAGTAGTACAAGAGTCAAATCTTCTACACGATAGAAGAAGCGATCTCTGTTAATTTCCAAGATCCGGCGTTTAGACCGATAGTCAGTCAAGGACAGCGGGGAGCGATCCCTGCGATCTCTGAGGTTTCTGTGAAAGCAAAAAGAAATAACAGAACAAACGGTCTGTATTTTAGCTTTGCTTTTTTTTAATAAAGAAGAAAAGAAAAATATATAGACAACAACGAAGAGTTTGATCCTGGCTCAGGATGAACGCTAGCGACAGGCTTAACACATGCAAGTCGAGGGGCAGCGGGGAGGTAGCAATACTTCCGCCGGCGACCGGCGCACGGGTGAGTAACACGTATGGAACCTGCCCGTAGCAGGGGGATAAGCGGAAGAAATTCCGTCTAATACCGCGTAATAACTCCGAGAGGCATCTCTTGGGGTTTAAAGGGTGACACCGGCTACGGATGGCCATGCGGCGCATTAGCTAGTTGGCGGGGTAACGGCCCACCAAGGCGACGATGCGTAGGGGTTCTGAGAGGAAGGTCCCCCACACTGGTACTGAGACACGGACCAGACTCCTACGGGAGGCAGCAGTGAGGAATATTGGTCAATGGGCGCGAGCCTGAACCAGCCAAGTCGCGTGAGGGAAGACGGTCCTATGGATTGTAAACCTCTTTTGTCGGGGAGCAAAAGACGCCACGCGTGGCGTTCCGAGAGTACCCGAAGAAAAAGCATCGGCTAACTCCGTGCCAGCAGCCGCGGTAATACGGAGGATGCGAGCGTTATCCGGATTTATTGGGTTTAAAGGGTGCGCAGGCGGAAGATCAAGTCAGCGGTAAAATTGAGAGGCTCAACCTCTTCGAGCCGTTGAAACTGGTTTTCTTGAGTGAGCGAGAAGTATGCGGAATGCGTGGTGTAGCGGTGAAATGCATAGATATCACGCAGAACTCCGATTGCGAAGGCAGCATACCGGCGCTCAACTGACGCTCATGCACGAAAGTGTGGGTATCGAACAGGATTAGATACCCTGGTAGTCCACACAGTAAACGATGAATACTAATTGTTCGGGGAGAATGATCCCTGAGTGATACAGCGAAAGCGTTAAGTATTCCACCTGGGGAGTACGCCGGCAACGGTGAAACTCAAAGGAATTGACGGGGGCCCGCACAAGCGGAGGAACATGTGGTTTAATTCGATGATACGCGAGGAACCTTACCCGGGCTCAAACGACACAGGAATACTTTTGAAAGGAGGTAGCTCTACGGAGCCTGTGTCGAGGTGCTGCATGGTTGTCGTCAGCTCGTGCCGTGAGGTGTCGGCTTAAGTGCCATAACGAGCGCAACCCCCATCGCCAGTTACCAGCAAGTCAAGTTGGGGACTCTGGCGAGACTGCCGGCGCAAGCTGTGAGGAAGGCGGGGATGACGTCAAATCAGCACGGCCCTTACGTCCGGGGCGACACACGTGTTACAATGGCAGGTACAGAGAGAAGCAATGCGGCGACGCAAAGCGGAACTTGAAAGCCTGTCTCAGTTCGGATTGGAGTCTGCAACTCGACTCCATGAAGCTGGATTCGCTAGTAATCGCGCATCAGCCATGGCGCGGTGAATACGTTCCCGGGCCTTGTACACACCGCCCGTCAAGCCATGGAAGCCGGGAGTGCCTGAAGTGTGCAACCGCAAGGAGCGCCCTAAGGTAAAACTGGTGACTGGGGCTAAGTCGTAACAAGGTAGCCGTACCGGAAGGTGCGGCTGGAACACCTCCTTTCTGGAGCGGAAATCTCAACGACAACGACACAACGGTCAGACGGACCGAAGGAAACGCCGGAGAGCGGAGCAATCCGCCTCTTGATACTGCTTCACAGTTGCAACTATATATTAATCCCCACACAAGCGGATTCCCAGCAGTCCTTCCTTAAGGGATTAAGCACAGTCCCTTAGCTCAGTTGGTTAGAGCGCTACACTGATAATGTAGAGGTCGGCAGTTCAACTCTGCCAGGGACTACTCAAAAAAGAGGACATTGACATATTGGAAGCGAAGAAGATACAATCTTCAAGCAAACACAACGAGTAAATCAAATCAAGCGAAACACGAGGTAAACAAACTTCGCGTTTCTGAAATCAGACAAAAGACTGAACAATTTCAGAGAGCGAGCCGCGTGATGTTCGAACCGATTGAAAACTAAGGTCATAAAGAAAGGAGAGAAGGGCACATGAAGGATGCCTGGGCTCTCGGAGGCGATGAAGGACGTGATAAGCTGCGATAAGCTGCGGGAAGGAGCAAATATCCCTTGATCCGCAGATTTCCGAATGGGGCAACCCACTGCCCGAACAGGCAGTATCTTCCGAATGGAAGAGGCGAACTTGGGGAACTGAAACATCTCAGTACCCAAAGGAAAAGAAAATAACCCAATGATTGCGCCAGTAGTGGCGAGCGAACGCGCAAGAGCCCAAACCGGCGGTGTTCAGGCACTGACCGGGGTTGTAGGACCGTCAGCAAATGGACAGTCAGAAGTTAGCCGAAGCCTCTGGAAAGGGGCGCCGCAGCGGGTGACAGCCCCGTAGGCGAAAACAGACGACTGACAGAGACGGCACCTGAGTAAGCCGGGACACGAGAAATCCTGGCCGAATCCGCGGGGACCATCCCGTAAGGCTAAATACTACCGAGAGACCGATAGCGAACCAGTACCGTGAGGGAAAGGTGAAAAGAACCTCGAACAGAGGAGTGAAACAGACCCTGAAATCATGTGCCTACAAGCGGTCGGAGCTGCTTCGTGCAGTGACGGCGTGCCTTTTGCATAATGAACCTACGAGTTACCGTCGTTGGCGAGGCTAAGTCCACGGATGGACGGAGCCGAAGCGAAAGCGAGTCAGAATATGGCGCAATCTAGTCAGCGGCGGTAGACGCGAAACCAAGTGATCTACCCTTGGGCAGGTTGAAGGTGGGGTAACACCCACTGGAGGACCGAACCGGTAAGCGTTGAAAAGCTTTCGGATGACCTGAGGGTAGGAGTGAAAGGCCAATCAAACTTGGAGATAGCTCGTACTCCCCGAAATGCATTTAGGTGCAGCCTCGGGCGCAGTACCGTGGAGGTAGAGCGACTGATAGGATGCGAGGGCTTCACCGCCTATCAAGTCCTGACAAACTCCGAATGCCACGGCACGATCCCCGGGAGTGAGGGCGCGGGTGCTAAGGTCCGCGTCCGAGAGAGGAACAACTCAGACCACCGTCTAAGGCCCCCAAATCCGGGCTAAGTTGAAGACAATAACGAGGTGGGATTGCAAGGACAGCTAGGATGTTGGCTTGGAAGCAGCCATTCATTTAAAGAGTGCGTAACAGCTCACTAGTCGAGTGATCCCGCATGGATAATAATCGGGCATAAGTCCGGTGCCGAAGACGTGGAATCGACGGTTAAACCGTTGATTGGTAGGGGAGCATTCCGGTAGCCGCAGAAGGTCAGGCGCGAGCCTGGCTGGAGGTCCCGGAAAAGCAAATGTAGGTATAAGTAACGACAAAGGGGGCGAGAAACCCCCTCGCCGCAAGACCAAGGGTTTCTGATCAACGCTAATCGGATCAGAGTCAGTCGGGACCTAAGGCACAGCCGCAAGGCGCAGCCGATGGAAGAAACGGTCAACATTCCGTTACTCCCTTCAGGAGTGACGTGGAGACGGAGAAGTGACACTCCCGCGTGCTGACGGAATAGCACGTTAAACCGCGTAGGTATATCTGAGGCAGGCAAAACCGCCTCAGATGCTGAAACGGGACAGTACGGAGAGCCCCCGTGGCAATCCGACAGCGGAGGTAATCAGGCTCCCAAGAAAATCCGCTAAACTTAATCCTGAAGGGACCCGTACCCCAAACCGACACAGGTGGTCGGGTAGAACATACCAAGGCGCTCGAGAGATTCACGGTTAAGGAACTAGGCAAATTGACCCCGTAACTTCGGGATAAGGGGTCCCCTCCTTCGCGGGAGGGGCGCAGAGAATAGGTCCAGGCAACTGTTTAACAAAAACACAGGGCTGTGCGAAATTGAAAGATGAAGAATACAGCCTGACACCTGCCCGGTGCCGGAAGGTTAAGAGGAGATGTCATCGCAAGAGAAGCATTGAATTGAAGCCCCGGTAAACGGCGGCCGTAACTATAACGGTCCTAAGGTAGCGAAATTCCTTGTCGGGTAAGTTCCGACCTGCACGAATGGTGTAATGATCCGGACACTGTCTCAACCGTGAGCTCGGTGAAATTGTAGTATCGGTGAAGATGCCGATTACCCGCAACGGGACGAAAAGACCCCGTGAACCTTTACTGCAGCTTAGCACTGTGACCGGGTGTGCGATGTGTAGGATAGTCAGGAGACAGAGAATCGGTGACGCCAGTCATCGTGGAGTCGACGTTGAAATACTGACCTTTGCACATCTGGTTTCTAACGCGCATCGGCGCGGACACTGCTTGGTGGGTAGTTTGACTGGGGTGGTCGCCTCCAAAAGCGTAACGGAGGCTTCTAAAGGTGCGCTCAGGCCGATTGGTAACCGGCCGCAGAGTGTAATGGCACAAGCGCGCTTGACTGAGAGACAGACAAGTCGAACAGGTAGGAAACTAGAGCATAGTGATCCGGTGGTTCCGCATGGAAGGGCCATCGCTCAAAGGATAAAAGGTACTCCGGGGATAACAGGCTGATCCCTCCCAAGAGCTCATATCGACGGAGTGGTTTGGCACCTCGATGTCGGCTCGTCACATCCCGGGGCTGGAGAAGGTCCCAAGGGTTAGGCTGTTCGCCTATTAAAGTGGCACGCGAGCTGGGTTCAGAACGTCGTGAGACAGTTCGGTCTCTATCTGTTGTGGGCGCAGGAGATTTGCGAGGCCCCGACACTAGTACGAGAGGACCGTGTTGGACCGACCTCCGGTTTACCGGTTGTTCCGCCAGGAGCACCGCCGGGTAGCCGCGTCGGGTAAGGATAAGTGCTGAAAGCATCTAAGCACGAAGCCCCCCTCAAGATAAGATCTCCACATAAGGGCCGTTTAAGACGAAGACGTAGATAGGTCGCAGGTGCAGGTGCGGTAACGTACACAGCCGAGCGATACTAATCGCCCAAACCCTTTCTTGGGAGCAATCCCAAACACACAAAAACAATTTCAGCCGGCAGAACATCAAAGCAACGGCAAACGATAACAAAGCCTCTGGTTCAGTTCAGAGCGTCTGAAATACAAACTCGCGAGATAGCTGAAGAACATCAGCTTCGCTTCCAGTCACCTCTTTTTTAACGATACTAAGGTGGCCATAGCGTGAGGGCTCCACCTCTTCCCATTCCGAACAGAGAAGTTAAACCTCACCACGTCGATGATACTACGAAAGTGGGAAAGTAGATAACCGCCCCCTCTAAACCGCGGACCGGATCCTGTCACAGCGACAGCTTCCGGCCCGCTTTTTTTATATCCCTTCTTCTGCAATTACTCTGCTTCGGGATATCCCCACCCCCCCAGCAATCCTCACCGCAATCCCCCACCAATCGCAATCCCCCCGCGCTCCGGCATCCACCTTTTGGTTTGGCCGCTTTGGCTAAGATTGTCGGTTTTAGGTATATATTGTTATAAAGCATCTAAAAAAGTTTGGGGAGTTTTGGGAAATTTTGACTATATTTGCACTGCGATTCGGGATTTTTGTGCCCGTTGGAGTCCTAATGTTGGCTTATCGCACTGGAATACAGTGTATTATAGTAAAGAAACCGTATTAATTACTTTATGATAGCATTGGCAATTCAGAATGTGACCCTTGCTGTTGTGGCGCTCTTGACGGGCGTTGCTCTTGTCGCCATCGCTTTATGGCTTGCGGGTCTCATTTCTCCACGTTCGTTCAACCCGCAGAAGGGTGAGGCTTATGAGTGCGGTATTCCTACCAGAGGTGAGTCTATGGCTCAGTTCAAGGTGGGATATTATCTTTTTGCCATACTCTTCCTGATGTTTGACGTAGAAACCGTGTTTCTCTATCCCTGGGCAGTGAGAGTCCATGAGCTTGGAACCTCAGGCCTCACGGCGATCGCAGTCTTTTTTGGAATCATTGTGCTGGGCCTTGTCTATGCCTGGCGGAAAGGAGCTCTTGAATGGAAGTAACTACTCAAGGCATGCCCTACGAGGCATGGAAGGACAACGAATACATCGAGGATCTTGTCAAGATACTTCAGGAGAGCGGCACCAACGTGGTTGTCGGTTCTTTTGACAAACTTATCAACTGGGGGCGTTCCAACTCTATCTGGCCGCTCACCTTTGCCACCAGTTGCTGCGGCATCGAATTTGTGTCGCTTGGAGCCGCCCGTTATGACATGGCGCGATTCGGCTGGGAAGTTGCCCGTGCCTCGCCACGTCAGGCCGACTTCATGATGGTGGCCGGTACGATTGTCCACCGCATGGTGCCCGTGTTCCGCCGTCTCTATGATCAGCTGGCAGAGCCGAAATATGTGATTGCCTGCGGCAGCTGCGCCATCTCCGGCGGTCCGTTCAAGAAGAGCTATCACGTGGCTATGGGCATTGAGGATATTGTCCCGGTAGATGTATTCATCCCCGGCTGTCCTCCCCGTCCGGAAGCCATGATCTATGGTATCATGCAGCTCTCACGCAAGATCAAGGTCGAGAAGTTCTTCGGAGGTGTCAACCGCCAGGAAAAGCAGGCCGAATTTCTTAAAGCACATCCGGTTCCCGGAGTGAACGACTGATTTCATTGATAATACACCACATTATTATACACATATAATATGTCCAACATCCGGGAAAAGATCTCAACGCTGTTGCCTGAGGCTGTCATTGAAGACGGCGATATAATGCAGGTGACCGTACCCGACGCCAAGTGGCACGATTTCGCGAAGACCCTTCGCGACGACGCTGACCTCTCATTTGATTTCCTTGTGACAATCGTGGGTATGGACTGGAAGGAAAACGGTATGGGCTGTGTCTATTACCTCACTTCCACAAAATTCAACACTCACCTCGCCGTGAAGGTCATGGCCACCGGTGACCGTGAGCGTCCGCTCATCCATTCGATTTTCGATCTCTGGGCCATCGCGACCGTCTATGAACGCGAGGTCTATGACTTCTTCGGGATCATCTTCATCAACAACCCCGATATGCGCCGCCTCTTCCTCAATCTCGACTGGAAAGGCTATCCCCTGCGCAAGGATTATGACGAAGATCCTTCGATCAACCCTGTCTCGATTGAAAACGAACGCCAGACTGACTTCACCGACGTCTGGACCGAGACTGCCGACGGAAAAATCGAAAAGCACGAGCGCCGCATCTTCCAGCCGGAAGACTTCGTGGTCAACATCGGCCCGCAGCACCCGGCAACCCACGGTGTGCTTCGTTTCCGCACTGCAATTGACGGCGAGACCATCAAGAAGATCGATATCTACCTCGGCTATATCCACCGCGGAGTTGAAAAGATATGCGAGAAGCTGACTTATCCGCAGACCCTCCACTTCATGGACCGTCTCGACTACTTCTCGGCGCATCCCTATCACCACTGTCTCTGCATGCTCATCGAAGAGGCCGCAGGCATCGAAATCTCGCGCCGTGCCCAGGTGATCCGAGTGCTCATGGACGAGCTTTCGCGCATCGCCTCCCACTGTCTCTTCATCGGCACCTACTGCATGGACCTCGGCGCGACCACCATGCTCTTCTACACCCTCCGTGTCCGCGAGCAGATTCTCGACATCATGGAGAAGACCTGCGGCGCGCGCATGACTTTCAACTATGACTGCATCGGTGGCGTAATGCAGGATCTGCATCCCGACTTCGTGAAAGATGTCCACGCGCTTCTCGACGTGCTCCCCGCAAACATCAAGGAGTACAACAAGATATTCACCGGTAACGTCATTGCCCGCAACCGAATGGAAAACGTCGGTGTGCTCACCCGTGAAGACGCCATTTCCTGGGCTGTGACAGGCCCCAACGGCCGAGGCTCAGGCTGGGCCTGCGACGTGCGCAAGTGTGCCCCCTACAGCATCTACTCCGAACTCGATTTCGAAGAAGTGGTGCGCGAGGAAGGCGACTCGATGGCCCGTTTCAAAGTCCGCATGGACGAAATGGTCCAGAGCGCGCGCATCATCGCACAGCTTGTCGACAACATTCCCGAAGGCGATTACTGCGTGAAGGTGCCCAAAGTGCTCAAGCTCCCCGTAGGCCACTGGTTCAAGATGGTCGAAGGCTGCCGCGGCACGTTCGGAATCTATCTTGAAAGCGACGGCACAACAAGTCCCTATCGTCTTAAGATAGCACCTCCGTGTCTTCCTGCCGCAGCTGTGGTCGACCACATCACCGACGGCCAGAAGATCGCCGACCTTATCACAATCGGAGGTTCGCTTGACTATATCGTTCCTGACATCGACCGCTGATCCGGATCTGATGCCGCAGAAACAGAATTCAAGTGAAAAAATACGAGTCAACAAACACAGAGAGTAAACTATAAGTAACTTTTCAATATGCAAGACTTATCAGTAGGAACCGCCTGGCTTCATTCTTTCCTCACGGACTACATCCCCGAATGGGCTGCCGTGACCCTCGAATGTCTGCTCATCGGAGTAGGGTTGATGCTGCTCTATGCAGTCCTGGCCCTTTTCTACATTCTTTTCGAGCGTAAGGTGTGCGCCTATTTCCAGTGCCGTCTCGGCCCGAACCGTGTAGGCCCCTGGGGCTTGATGCAGAGTATCGCCGATATGTTCAAGATTCTCATCAAAGAGCTTATCTCGCTGAACCATATCGACAAATTTCTCTTCGCACTGGCTCCATATTTGGTAATCATAGCCTCGATGCTCGCTTTTGCCGTGCTTCCGTGGGGCAATGGACTTCAGATCATCGACTTCAACGTCGGCATCTTCTTCCTCCTTGCCGTCTCTTCGATCGGCGTGCTTGGCATTCTTCTGGCAGGATGGTCATCAAACAATAAGTTTACCCTCATCGGCGCCCTTCGTTCAGGCGCGCAGATGGTCAGCTATGAGCTCTCGATGGGACTTTGCGTGGTGACAATGGTTGTCATGGCCGGCACAATGTCGGTAGGAGGCATTGTTGAAGCCCAGAGTCATCTGTGGTTCATCTTCTCAGGCCACATTCCGGCCATCATCGCCTTTGTGATCTTCATGATCGCCGGCACAGCCGAAACCAACCGCGGCCCGTTTGACCTTCCTGAAGCCGAAAGTGAGCTTACCGCCGGCTATCACACCGAATATTCCGGTATTCACTTCGGATTTTTCTATCTTGCCGAATATCTCAACCTCTTCATCGTGTCAGGTGTCGCCGCCCTCCTTTTCTTCGGCGGCTGGATGCCTCTCCACATCCCCGGACTTGACGCTTTCAACCACGTAATGGACTATATACCATCGTTTGTGTGGTTCATCGGCAAGGCGATCGCACTTTCATTCATCATCATCTGGTTCAAGTGGACTTTCCCCCGTCTGCGCATCGACCAGCTGCTGACACTCGAATGGAAATACCTTCTTCCGATCAATCTGTTCAACCTTGTGCTCATGGTAATTGTTGTAACATTCGGATTGTATCTCTAAACACAAAAAATATCTCTCACACAAAATAAACTAACCAAACGGCCGGCCATCAGACCAACTGACAGGCCTGCTCGCCAAAAAACTATAAACGCGATGAGTGAAAAATTCGGCAAGATCGCCCAGGTAATCGGTCCTGTGGTCGACGTGATTTTCGATGGTGAAGACAATCTCATCCCCCCGATCTACACGGCTCTCAAGGTAACACGTCCGGAGGGAGGAGAGCTCATTCTCGAAGTTGAGCAGCATATCGGCGAAGACACCGTGCGCTGTGTGGCTATGGAGAGTACCGACGGTCTTCGCCGCGGAATGCGTGTCGACAACCTCGAACGTCCCATCGCCGTTCCGACCGGCGAGCAGGTGAAAGGCCGACTCCTTAACGTGATCGGCGATGCCATCGACCGTCTTCCCGAACTGAAGCGCGAAGAACTCCGCCCGATCCATCAGCCTGCGCCGAAATTCGACGATCTGACAATCGGCACCGAAATTCTCTTCACCGGCATCAAGGTCATCGACCTTCTCGAACCCTACAGCAAGGGTGGTAAGATCGGTCTGTTCGGTGGCGCCGGTGTGGGCAAGACAGTGCTCATCATGGAGCTCATCAACAACATCGCCAAAGGCCACAACGGCTTCTCGGTGTTCACCGGTGTCGGCGAGCGTACCCGTGAAGGCAACGACCTTCTGCGCGAGATGATTGAGAGCGGCGTAATGAAATATGGCAAGAAATTTGAAGAAGGCATGGAAAAAGGCGAGTGGAACCTCGCTGATGTCGACATGGACCAGGTGGCCCAGTCGCAGGCAACCCTTGTCTTCGGTCAGATGAACGAACCTCCGGGCGCACGTCTGCGTGTGGCTCTTTCAGGCCTCACCGTGGCCGAGCAGTTCCGCGATCAGGACGGCGGTGGCAAGGACATCCTTCTCTTCATCGACAACATCTTCCGTTTCACCCAGGCCGGATCGGAAGTGTCGGCGCTCCTCGGCCGTATGCCTTCGGCTGTAGGCTATCAGCCCACCCTCGCATCTGAAATGGGTGCCCTGCAGGAACGAATCACCTCAACCAAAAACGGCTCGATCACCTCAGTCCAGGCCATCTACGTGCCTGCCGATGACTTGACCGACCCCGCGCCTGCCACCACCTTCAGCTTCCTTGACGCCACCACAGTGCTCTCGCGTAAGATCTCCGAGCTCGGCATCTATCCCGCCGTAGACCCTCTGGAATCAACCTCGCGAATCCTCGACCCGAACATCATCGGCGAAGACCACTACAATACCGCGCAGGCTGTCAAGCAGCTTCTTCAGAAATACAACGAGCTTCAGGACATCATCGCCATCCTCGGTGTCGATGAACTTTCCGACGAAGACAAACTCGTGGTAGCCCGCGCCCGTCGCGCCCAGCGCTTCCTCTCGCAGCCATTCCACGTGGCCGAGCAGTTCACCGGCCTGCCCGGTGTCATGGTACCCCTGAGCGAGACCATCCGCGGCTTCAAAATGATTCTCTCCGGAGAGATGGACGAATATCCCGAACAGGCATTCCTCAACGTCGGCACCATCGACGAAGCCATCGAAAAGGGCAAGAAACTCCTTGCGGAAGTTTCGAAATAAGCCTCCCTCCCCAGCAAACCACTCCACCCGAATCTCTCAAAACAGCAGATAAAGCATGATACTAAAAGTCATCTCGGCAGAAGACATCCTCTTTCAGGGAGAAGTCAAAGCAGTGCATCTTCCCGGTGCGCTCGGCGCCTTCACCGTCCTTCCCGGCCATGCCGCTCTGATCTCAACTCTGACCCCCGGTGAAATCCGCTACACCGCGGCCGCCGGAGGCGAAGAGCAGCGCATCAGCGTCAGTGGCGGAATAGTCGATGTCGACAGCAACATCGTGTCAGTCTGCATATATTAATAATGGTGATGATGAAACGAAATATTCTCGCAGCAATCGCAATGGCCTTTGTGGCCCTTCTGCTTCCCCTTGCGGGCCGCGCCTCCGGTCATGAGGCCGACTCCCAGGAGAAAAGCGGAGCCGTTGACGCCCAGGGCATCATCTTCGAGCACCTTGGCGACCGCTACGGCTGGGAAGTGCCGTTCAATCACCACAAGAGCATACCCCTGCCTGTAATAGTCTGGGGCAGTGACGGACTCCACGTATTCTCCTCGGCGCGAGTGGACCACGGAAAGGAATACCGCGACGGCTCGGCGCTTTTCCGCATAGCCGGAAAAGACAGCCCCTACAAGGGAAAAGTAGTGGAGATAATCGACGGCAAGGAAGTGAAACCCGCCGTTGACATCTCCATCACCAAAAACGTCTGCGGCGTCTTCATCGCAGTCCTGCTGGTCATCTGGAGCATCCTTTCGGTTGCCCGCTGGCACCGCAACCAGGGCCTCAAAGCCCCACGCAAGATGACCGGAGCCATCGAATTTGTGATCCTCTTCATCTATGACGGTGTCATCAAACCCACCCTCAAAAACAAGGCCAACAAATTCGCCCCCTATCTTCTGACAGTATTCTTCTTCATTCTCGTGATGAACCTCCTGGGCCTGATAGTGATCTTCCCCGGCGGCGCCAACCTCACAGGCAACATAGCCGTGACTCTCGTGCTTGCCATAATCACCTTCCTGATCACCAACATCTTCGCCACCAAACACTACTGGAAAGAAATCTTCAACCCCGATGTGCCCTGGTGGCTCAAATGGCCCCTCCCGATCATGCCTATCATCGAAATCTTCGGCGTGTTCACCAAACCCGCAGCGCTGACAGTCCGTCTATTCGCCAACATGATGGGCGGCCACATGATCGTGATCGTGCTCACCCTCCTCATCTTCATTTTCGCAGCTATGGGTCCGGTCGTGACCGGCGCCACAGCCGTGGTCAGCATCATCTTCTCGGTGTTCATGCTTCTGATCGACGTGCTTGTGAGCTTCATCCAGGCCTACGTGTTCACCATGCTCTCGACCCTCTTCATAGCCCTCGGCCAGGAAGAAGGCCATCATGAAGACCACAAGAAGGAAGAAGACCCCCACGCCCCCGGCCTCCCGGCCTCCACGGGCACAGAAACCCACGCATAACCAAAAAAATCAAAATAACCCTTTAATCTCCCGCAATTATGTTAGCAATGATTTTAGCAGCTATCGAAGGAACCCTCGGCATCGGCGTTTGCATCGGTGCAGCAATCGCAGCAATTGGCGCCGGCATCGGCATCGGCAAGATCGGTGGATCCGCCATGGAAGCTATCGCACGTCAGCCCGAATCAACCGGCGACATCCGCAGTAACATGATCGTTATCGCCGCCCTTATCGAAGGTGTGGCCCTCTTCGCTGTTATCGTTTGTATCCTCGCAATGTTTGTGGGCTGATCTCCAAGCTTCATCTATCTGAAAAATGGAACTTTTCACGCCTGATTTCGGTCTGATATTCTGGATGTTCGTATCGTTCGCCATCCTCTTCTTCGTCCTGTGGAAGTGGGGCTGGCCGGCGATCATGAAAGGAGTGTCTGACCGAGCCGACCTCATCGACAAAGGTGTGGAGTATGCTCAAAATGCCAAACAACAGCTTGACCATGCCCGCGAAGAGGCGGATAAATACATAGCCGACGCCCGTCGCCAGCAGGCCGACATGCTCCGCGAAGCCGACAAGATGAAAACCCAGATCATCGAAGAAGCCCGCTCCGCAGCGCAGACCGAAGCCAAAAAGGTGATGGACGCAGCAAAAGTGTCAATCGAACAGGAACGCAAGCAAGCCGAGCAGCAGTTCCGCAACGAAGTCTCGTCATTTGCCCTCGACATCGCACAGAAAGTCGTCCGCAACCAGATGAAAGACGAAAAAGCCCAGGAACAGCTCGTAAGCTCTCTGCTTGACGAAATGGAAAAACAGAACTGATATCCCTCCAGCCGTACCGGGCCGGCAGCCACTCTGGCCGTCAGCTCCGGAACGGCAAGGGCAAGAACCTCAGCTCCGCATTTCCGGCAGCCTCCCCTCTAAACTTCCACTACTCTCATCATCCGTTAACCCTAAGGTTCCAACCACCAAGCAATGAATCAAGGTCTCATCCCAAGCCGATACGCAAAAGCGCTTTTCGAGTTTGCCTCCGAGAAGAAGGCCGACCGACGCATCTATGACCTGATGCACGCACTTGAAAGCTCCTTCGCTTCCGAGCCGTCGCTCCAGCAGGCCGTAGGCAACCCCTTCATCCCTGCAGCCGACAAGATGAAACTCCTGACAACCGCTGCCGGAGCCTCAGGAAACGATGAAGTCTATGCCCGCTTCCTGCAGCTTTTAGCTGACAACAACCGCCTTGATGCCGCCCGTGACATAGCTCTCGCCTACATGAAGCTATATCGCAGCCAGCATCACATCTACCTTGTCACCGTCACCTCTGCCGCCCCGATGGCGCAGGCCGAGGAAGAACGGCTACGCAAACTCATCCTCCGCCATCTCGACGGCGGAACAATGGAGTATCACCATCGCGTCGACCCCTCCCTCATAGGAGGCTTCACCGTAACAATCAACAACGAGAAGCTTGACGCCTCTGTGGCCGATGAACTCAAACAATTGCGTCTGAAACTTTTAAGCAACTAACCAACTTCACATCCCCCTCATACCAAAATGATAAACCCAAGCGAGATTTCTCAGGTCTTAAAACAGCAGCTGGAGAACGTCAGCTCCAAAGTGTCTTTCGAAGAGACAGGAGTTGTTCTGGAAGTAGGCGACGGAGTAGCCCACGTCTACGGTCTCGACAATGTCTGCGCCAACGAGCTTGTAGAATTTGAAAACGGAGTGAAAGGTGTAGCCCTCAACCTTGAGGAAAGCAATGTGGGTGTCATCCTCCTCAACGAAATCAACAACGTTACTGAAAACATGACCGTCAAGCGCACAGGCGAGATCGCCTCGATCCACGTAGGCGACGGCGTGTTCGGTCGCGTGATCAACGTACTCGGCGAACCTATCGACGGCCGCGGCCCAATCCAGGGCGAACTCTTCCCCATGCCCCTCGAACGCAAGGCCCCCGGCGTTATTTTCCGTCAGCCCGTCAAGCAGCCGCTCCAGACAGGTCTGAAAGCAATCGACTCAATGGTGCCCATTGGCCGCGGACAGCGCGAGCTCATCATCGGCGACCGCCAGATCGGCAAGACAGCCATCGCCATTGACACCATCATCAACCAGCGCGCAAACTTCGAGGCAGGAAAACCTGTCTACTGCATATACGTGGCCATCGGACAGAAAGCATCGTCCGTAGCAGCCATCGTTGAGACCCTCCGTCAGCACGGAGCGCTCGACTACACCGTGGTAGTCGCAGCCACCGCCGCCGACTCCGCATCAATGCGCTACTACGCCCCCTTTGCCGGAGTAGCCATCGGCGAATACATCCGCGACACCGGCCGCGATGCCCTCATCGTCTATGACGACCTCTCGAAGCAGGCCGTGGCCTATCGTGAGATCTCGCTCATCCTCAAGCGCCCCTCAGGCCGCGAAGCATATCCCGGCGATATCTTCTATCTCCACAGCCGTCTGCTCGAACGTGCCGCCAAAATCATCGACAACCAGCAGGTGGCAAGCCAGATGAATGACCTTCCAGCCTCGCTCAAAGACAGAGTCAAAGGCGGCGGCTCGCTCACCGCGCTCCCTATCATCGAGACCCAGGCAGGTGACGTTTCGGCCTACATCCCCACCAACGTGATCTCGATCACCGACGGCCAGATCTTCCTCGAAACCGCTCTCTTCAACCGAGGCATCCGCCCGGCCATCAACGTAGGTATCTCCGTGTCGCGTGTGGGCGGTAACGCGCAGATCAAATCAATGAAAAAAGTGGCCGGCACGCTCAAGATCGACCAGGCACAGTTCCGCGAGCTCGAATCGTTCACCAAATTCGGCGGCGACATCGACCCAGTGACCGCCCGCGTCATCGACAAAGGCCGCAAAAACGAACGCCTGCTCATCCAGCCTCAGTACGCCCCGATGAAGGTCGAAGACGAAGTGGCCGTCATCTACTGCGGCACCAAAGGGCTGCTTGAAAACGTGCCCATCGACAAAGTTGCCGAGTTCGAGAAAAACTTCCTCCAGCTCGTCAACACAAAATATCCCGAAGTCATGGAGTCAATCCGCGCCGGAAAGCTTGATGACGACATCACCGCCAAGCTCACCGAAGCAGCGGCTGAAATTTCGGGATCATATAAATAAGAAGAACAGCAACCAAAGCTCACATGGCAACACTCCGCGAACTAAAAGGACGAATCGGCTCCGTGGCTTCCAGCGAGAAGATCACGGGCGCGATGAAGATGATCTCCTCGGCCAAGATGCACCGTGCCGAGGGCGATCTCCGTCGCCTCCTGCCATTCCGCCAGCAGATAGAGAACATCATAGGCAACCTCCTCTCAGCCGACGCCGAGTTCTCATCACCCCTCACCGAGGCGCGTGACGTTGCCTCGGTGGCAATCGTGGTCCTCGGCAGTGACGACGGTCTCTGCGGAGCCTATAACATCAATATCTACAAGGAACTCGTCAAATCCATCGGCCAGCTCCGCGAAATTTACGGCGACCAGGTCAGGATCACTCTGATCCCCGTAGGCCGCAAAATGGTCAAAGCCGCCGGACGCCTCACCGCCCTGCCCGGCATCACCGTGAGCCACGCTGAAAGAGTCGATTCCAAATCAAGCGGCGAAGCCGTCAAGCAGTTCACCCGCAGCCTTGAAGAACGCTTCATCGCAGGCGAGTTTGACAGCGTGAGAATTCTCTACATGAACTTCCAGTCGGTCAGCCGCCAGCGTCCCCGCTGCGACGCCCTTCTCCCCGTCTGCCCCGAATCATTCGCGGCCGAAGGAGCCAAAACCCTCTGCCGGCCCTACATCTTCGAGCCTGACGCCCCGACGATCTTCGTCTCCGTCCTCCCGATGTTCCTTCTGGCCGTCATGCAGGAAATCTTCACCGAAAACCGCGCCTCAGAGCAAGCCGCCCGCATCATGGCCATGCAGAGTGCCAACGACAACGCCAAGAAACTCCTCGAACAGCTTCAGCTCGAATACAACAAACTCCGCCAGCAGAGTATCACCACCGAGCTTCTCGACATAGTCGGCGGACAGGTAAGAGACTGACACGGCGCCAAAGCAAAAAAAATAATCCGATCATAACATCCACAGCACATAACCGAAAGAGTACAATTGACATGGGAAGTGTAAAAGAGTATTTCTCAAATCTTGGATCCGGCATAGCCAGCCTTGTAAAAGGCATGCAGGTAACCGGTAAGGAATTTGTCACCCCCAAAATCACTGAAGAGTATCCCGACAACCGAGACAATCTGCCTGTCGCCGACCGCTTCAGGGCAATCCTTACACTCAAGTATGACGACCAGGGCGACCACAAATGTATCGCCTGCGGCACCTGCGAGCGTGTCTGCCCAAACAACACCATCTCCCTCGACATCAAGACCGTCGAAACATGGGACGGTAAAAAGAAAAAGAAACTCGACAAATATCACTACGATCTCGGAAGCTGCACCTTCTGCCAGCTTTGCGTGACAAACTGTCCGACTGACGCCCTTGAATTCAGCAATGACTTCGAGCAGGCGCTCTACACCCGCAGCAAACTCGTCAAGCTTCTCAACTATCTCCCTGAAAAGCCCGAACCTCAGCCCACCCCTGAGCAGATCGAGAAGATGAAAGCCGAGAAAGAAGCCAAAATAGCAGCCGCCAAGGCAGCCGCCGAAGCCAAGAAAGCCGCCGCAGCAGGCGCAGCCGCCACACCGGCCGCCCCCGCAGCCCAGGTTCCAGCCGCTGACGACGCCGCCGCAAAGGCACTCGCCGCCGCAAAGGGCGATCCTGAAAAAGAGGCCAAGATCCGCGCCGCGCTCGAAAAAGCCGCTGCCCTCAAGGCAAAACGCGAAGCCGAGAAAAACGCCGGTGCCGCAAACTGAACCTCTTTTCATCACCAATCACGATAATTAATTACTATCACAGTATATGGAATCAGTAGGAAGTACAATCTTTTATTGGATAATCGCCCTGTCGATTGTCATCTTCTCGGTACTGACTGTCACCACACGCAAAATCCTGCGTGCGGCCACATATCTGCTCTTCGTCCTTTTCGCGACCGCAGCCCTCTACTTCAAACTCGACTACGAGTTTCTCGGCTCGGTTCAGATTGCGGTCTATGCCGGCGGTATAGTGGTCCTCTTCGTCTTTGCAATCCTGCTCACGACTCATCCCGGTGACAACAGCAAGCAGTTAACCTCGCGCAAAAAATTTCTCGGCCTCGTCGGCGCTCTCGCCACAGCCGGAGCCTGTGCCTGGGCCCTCTGCTCACGCTCTGCCGACCTCTTTACATCGCTGCCCTCTATGGCCAACCCGTCAATGCACCGCATCGGCGAAGCAATGCTCGGCACAAACTACGGACAATATCTTCTGCCGTTCGAGGCCGTCAGCGTACTGCTGCTCGCCTGCATAATCGGTGGTGTCGTAATCGCACGTAAACGCTAATTCAAACATTTCACCAATGGATATTACACTGATCTGGTATCTCGTTCCCGCAATCGTGATGTTTTGCTGCGGCGTCTACGGCTTCCTGACCCGCCGCAACATGATAGCCATGCTCATATCCCTTGAGCTCATGCTCAATGCGGTCGACATCAACTTTGTGGTCTTCAACCGCTACCTCTTCCCCTCCTCGATGGAAGGATGGATGTTCACCCTCTTCGGAATCGCCATCGCCGCAGCCGAGACCGCACTCGCAATCGCCATCATCATCAACCTCTTCCGGGTAAGCAAAAACATTGACGTCCGCGACGCAACAAAAATGAAAAATTAATCACGCCCTATGGATATTACAATACCTATTCTTATATTGGCAATCCCGCTCTTCATGTTCCTCCTCTTAGGACTGGCGGGAGTCAAGATGAGTCACAAACTCGCCGGTACGCTCGGAACGCTCGGCATGGGAACCGTGTTGGTCTTGTCCTATTACACGGCGTTCACCTACTACTTCTCAGGAAACCCTGAATTCATTGACGGCACCACACGCCTGCAGGCCGTGATCTTCAACCACACCTGGCTGCAGTTCACCCCCGCGCTCGCAATCCGCATCGGTTTCCTTCTCGACCCGATCTCAGCCATGATGCTCATTGTCATCCCGACAATTTCATTCATGGTCCACGTCTACTCGCTCGGTTACATGCACGGAGAGAAAGGCTTCCAGCGCTACTACGCCTTCCTTTCGCTCTTCAGCTTTTCGATGCTCGGACTCGTTGTAGCGACCAACATATTCCAGATGTACATCTTCTGGGAGCTCGTGGGCGCATCATCGTTCCTACTCATCGGCTTCTTCTACACCCTCCCCTCGGCCGTATCGGCATGTAAGAAAGCTTTCATCGTCACCCGCTTCGCCGACCTCGGATTCCTCATCGGCATCCTCGTCCTCTCATACTTCACCCATCATCTCGACTTCCTCCCGATGACCCAGAACCCGCAGGCCGTCCTCGCAAGCTTCGAGGGCGTCACCTTCCTCGGCGCTTCCGGACTCACCTGGGCCCTCGTCCTGATCTTCACCGGAGGTATGGGCAAATCGGCCATGCTACCCCTCCACATCTGGCTCCCCGACGCGATGGAAGGCCCGACCCCCGTATCGGCCCTCATCCACGCCGCCACAATGGTTGTGGCCGGTGTATATCTCGTGGCCCGTCTCTTCCCGCTCTACATGCTTGAAGACGCCGCTCTGATGTTCATCACCGTAGTCGGAGCCGCAACAGCATTCTACGCCGCAATGGTGGCCTGCGCTCAGATCGACATCAAGCGCATCCTCGCCTTCTCGACCATCTCGCAGATCGCCTTCATGATGGTATCGCTCGGCGTGGCATCCAAAAACAACGTTGCCATCCACGAAGGTCTCGGCTACATGGCATCCATGTTCCACCTCTTCACCCACGCCATGTTCAAAGCCCTCCTCTTCCTCGGAGCCGGCTCGCTCATCCACGCAGTCCACTCAAACAACTACACCGCGATGGGCGGCCTGCGCAAATACATGCCTATAACCCACATCACCTTCCTCATCGGCTGTCTCGCCATCGCAGGCATCTGGCCATTCGCAGGTTTCTTCTCTAAAGACGAAATTCTCTCGGCCTGCTTCGCCAACGGTACTTTCTGGGGCATCTGGATGATGATGGTAGCCGCAATGACCGCCTTCTACATGTTCCGCATGTACTTCCTCGTCTTCTGGTGGGACAACCCCGACTACGAGAAAGAACACCACGGCCATCTTCCCCACGACCCCGGCTTCGCCATGACCTTCCCGCTGATCTTCCTCGGAATCGTCTCGATCATCGCCGGATTCATCCCCTTCGGACAGCTCGTCACCTTCGACGGCCACGAATATCACATCCATATAGACTGGTCTATCGCCGGACTCAGCATGGGAGTAGCCATCCTCTCGATTGCATTCTCAGCCTGGCTCTACATGAAGAAAAACGACAAGCCCCGGCGCATGGCCGACTCCTGCCGCTGGCTCTGGACAGCTGCAAACCGCCGCTTCTACTGGGACGAAATCTACCTTTTCATCACCCGCCGCATCATCTTCGACGGAATCTGCAAGCCCATCGCCTGGTTTGACCGCCACATAATCGACGGCACAATGGACGGATTCGCCTATGTCACCAACAAGGCATCCTACGCCATCCGCGGCTTCCAGAGCGGCAAAGTGCAGATGTACATCTGGTGGTATCTCATCGGAGCTGTCGTGCTCGGCATCATAACCGCCATCTGTGTCCTCTGAATCTGTTAACCTGTTAAGAAAAATATAGTAACGCGATATGTTTTCCAATATATTGATCTACTTCGTGGTGATCCCCGTGGTCATGCTGCTGGGACTCTTCCTCTGCCGGAACATCAAGCAGATCCGGGCAGTGGCAGTCACAGGCTCGGTTGTCCTGACAGCCCTCTCGGTCTGGCTTCTCGTCGACTATCTCGCACTCCGCGCCGCCGGAGCCACAGACCCCATGCTCTGGGTCGACTCCTGGCAGTGGTTCGCTCCGCTCAACATCAACCTCGCCGTTGGTGTCGACGGCATCTCGATAGCCATGCTCATCCTCACCGGCGTAATCCTCATCACAGGCAGCTTCGCCTCATGGGAAATCCCGCAGCCCAAGGAATTCTTCCTCTGGCTCATCCTCCTGTCGACCGGTGTCTACGGATTCTTCATCTCCATCGACCTCTTCACCATGTTCATGTTCTATGAAGTCGCCCTCATCCCGATGTATCTTCTCATCGGTGTCTGGGGCAGCGGCAACAAGAACTACTCGGCGATGAAACTCACCCTCATGCTCATGGGCGGATCGGCATTCCTCATGCTCGGCCTCATCGGCATCTACTACCACTCCGCTCCCGCCGGACAGCCCCTCACCTGGAACATCCTTGAGATTGCCCAGAACGACGCCATCAGCCACGGCTGGCAGACATTCCTCTTCCCGATGACCTTCGTGGGCTTCGGTGTGCTCGGCGCCATGTTCCCCTTCCACACCTGGTCGCCTGACGGCCACGCATCGGCCCCCACAGCAGTGTCGATGCTCCACGCAGGTGTGCTCATGAAGCTCGGCGGCTACGGCTGCTTCCGTGTGGCCATCTACCTGATGCCCCACGCCGCCAACGAACTAGCCTGGATCTTCCTCATCCTCACCGGCATCTCGGTTGTCTACGGAGCCTTCAGCGCATGCGTCCAGAACGACCTCAAATACATCAACGCATACTCATCGGTGTCACACTGCGGTCTGGTGCTCTTCGCCATCCTCATGCTTAACACCACAGCGATGACCGGAGCCATCATGCAGATGCTCTCCCACGGTCTGATGACAGCCCTCTTCTTCGCCCTCATCGGTATGATCTACGGACGAACCCACACCCGCGACATCCGCGAGATGGGCGGCATGATGCAGATCCTCCCTTATCTCTCGGTCTGCTACGTCATCGCCGGCATGGCCTCCCTCGGTCTCCCCGGTCTCTCCGGCTTCGTTGCCGAAATGACAATCTTTGTCGGATCGTTCGAACACTCTGACCTCTTCCACCGCGTCTTCGTCATAGTGGCCTGCAGCTCCATCGTGACAACCGCCGTCTACATCCTCCGCGTCGTAGGCAAGCTCCTCTACGGTCCCGTCTATGACCAGCACCACATGACACTCACCGACGCCAAGTGGTGGGAACGTGTAGCCACCGCCGGACTCATCGTCTGCGTGGCCGGCATCGGTTTCTTCCCCAACTTCTTCGTCGATCTTATCAAGTTCACTTTCAGCCCTGAAATCTTCACCGTTATCGGTCTGAACTAATCTATAGATTAATAGCAATGGATTACTCACAGTTTTTAGCACTCAAGCAGGAAATAGGATTGTTAATCGTATTCCTATTAGTCTTCCTCTATGACACTTTCTGCAGCCCCCGTTCGGCAAAAGCCGTCCCGATGATCGCAACCGTTCTCATGGGTGTGCTCGTCGCCTGGGGATTCTGCCCCGTGGTCAAGGCCCCTGAGACCGCCTTCGCCGGAATGTATGTCACTTCACCCGTGATGGTGGCTATCAAAAACATTCTTAATGTCGGCGTGTTCATCGTCCTCATCCAGTCCGTCAAATGGGCCAACTCCGAATTCACCGCAGTGCGCCGCGGCGAATTCTACGAACTGATACTTCTGACCCTCTTAGGCATGTATCTGATGATTTCGAGCCGCCACTTCCTGATGTTCATCATCGGCCTCGAAACTGCCTCGCTTCCCCTCTGCGCACTTGTCGCCTTTGACAAGCACCGCTATGAAAGCCATGAGGCCGCCATCAAATACGTCCTCACCGCCGTATTCTCTTCGGCAATCCTCCTGATGGGTCTCTCGTTTGTCTACGGTCTGGCCGGAACTCTCTACTACGACGGCATCACCGGAGCTCTCGCAGGCCGCATGGGCGTGATGCTCTCGGTAGCCCTCGCCTTCGTGATGGCCGGTTTCGGATTCAAACTCTCGCTCGTTCCCTTCCACCTCTGGACAGCCGACGTCTATCAGGGTGCACCCACATCGGTGACCTCATATCTCTCGGTCATCTCCAAAGGCTCGGCGGCTTTCGCCTTCCTTGTGGTCCTTACCCAGGTATTCGGTCAATTCTACGCCCAGGCATGGGAATGGATGCTCTACGCTCTGATCATCCTTACCATCACAGTCGGTAACCTCTTCGCCATCCGCCAGACCAACATGAAGCGCTTCCTCGCCTTCTCGTCGATCTCTCAGGCAGGCTACATAATGCTCGCAATCATCGGCGACAACAATATGGGCGTCTCGGCTCTCATGTTCTACACCCTCGTCTACGTCTTCTCCAACCTCGCCGCCTTCGGCGTGATCGGAGCCATTGAAAACGCCACAGGCAAGGTAGACATGACCGACTACAACGGTCTCTACAAGACCAACCCCCGTCTGTCGTTCACAATGATGCTCGCCATGTTCTCCCTCGCCGGCATCCCCCCGTTTGCAGGCTTCTTCAGCAAATTCTTTGTCTTCACAGCCGCCCTCAACGGAACCGCCTCAGCCGCTCTCTACGTGCTGGTGCTCATTGCCCTCATCAACACCATCATCTCCCTCTACTACTATCTGCTCGTTGTGAAGGCCATGTTCATCAATGAAAGCGACAGCCCGATCGCCACATTCCGCTCGGCATGCTCCGAACGTCTCGGCATGTGGATCTGCGTTGCAGGCATCATCGGCCTCGGCATCGTAAGCTACTTCTATGACTATCTCCTGACAGTCGTAGCCTGAACAGAATAATTACCCAGATCTGATAAAACTATCTCCGGCCGCAATGCGTTTTGCTTGCAGCCGGAGATTGCTGATAAAGGACAGAGGCCCGGACAGCTCTTCGCCTCTCGTTTCACCCACCTTCAAAAAAAACACTGAACCATGTTTCCTTCAGCACCCGGCCCAATCGGCGTTTTTGACTCAGGCTACGGCGGCCTGACCATACTCAAAGGCATCCGCGAAACTCTCCCGCAGTATGACTACCTCTATCTCGGCGACAATGCCCGCACTCCCTACGGCACACGCTCGTTCGACGTAGTCTACCGCTTCACCCGTCAGGCAGTGGAAGCCCTCTTCAGCCGCGGCTGCCAGCTGGTGATCCTCGCCTGCAACACCGCATCGGCCAAAGCCCTGCGCTCCATCCAGCAGAAAGACCTGCCCGGATGGGATCCATCGCGCCGTGTGCTCGGCGTGGTCATACCCACGGTCGAAGCCCTCGGTCATATAACCAAAAACGGAAATATAGGCCTGCTCGGAACCCCCGGCACCGTAAGCTCAGGCACCTATGACATAGAGATCGCCAAGTTCTTCCCCAGTTCCGCACCGTCTCCGTGGCCTGCCCCATGTGGGTGCCTCTGGTCGAAAACAAGGAATTCGACTCGCCCGGCGCCGACTATTTTGTGAAGAAATATGTCGATGAACTCTTCACCCAGGAGCCTGAAATAGACACCGTGATTCTCGGCTGCACTCACTATCCGCTGCTGATCGACAAGATCCGCCGCGAAATCGGCTCGCGCGCCACCATCGTCACCCAGGGTGAACTCGTAGGCGCCAGTCTCGCCGACTATCTGCGCCGCCATCCCGAAATGGATGCCAAGTGCACCAAAGGCGGCTCATGCGAATTCCTGACCACCGAAAACCCCGACAAGTTCACCGAACTCGCCGAAATATTCCTTCAGACACCTCTTAAGGCCTCCCGTATAGATCTCTGACCTTCCACCTGCTGCTGACCGACAACTAAACTATGTCTCTCCGCCACTCATTCATCACGTTTTTACCACTCGCACTGCTCGCCACCTCCTGCTCCGATGACTCTGACCGGGCATCAGACGGAGCCGGAAGCCTGTCGCTTGACGTGACCGTCGACGCCACCTTGCGCGATCCGCTCACGCAGGAGATCATAGTGGCCTCGCCCTGTGTGCCCGAACAATCGCAGATAAGCGTGACGATGATAGCCGCCGAGGGCAGCTACTCCCACACATGGAAATCACTCTGTGATTTTCCCGCGCAGGATCTCTACTACTCCGGCTCATATCTTATAGAAGCAATCTCCGGCAAAGGAGCCGAAGGCTTTGACACTCCGTGTTACTCAGGCTCCGTCTCGGCCGTAGTCGAACCGGACCGCCGGCTGACATGGCCGCTGACAATGCACCTTGTCAGCAGTGCCTTTTCATTCGATTTCAGCCCCGCCATAACAGCCGGTATCGGTGAAGTCGCAGCCTTTGTCCACACTCCGGGCGGAGAATATCACCGCGTCAGCCCCGATGAATCGCGCCTGCTCTATCTGACACCCGGACAGACCGGGATATATCTTGACGTCATACTCCCTGACGGGCGGCATACCGCATTCAGAAGCCTTGACTTCTCAGCCCTTTCAGGCTGCTTTTATGAGTGTGAGGTAAGTGCCGACATCTCAGGCCCTGACCCCGTGCTCACCTGCTCGGCTCCCGGCAAGAGTGCATCGTTCACACTTAGCGCCGACTTCCTGTCAGCCCTTCCGCCATCTCTGACCGCTTCGGGCTGGACTCCCGGAAGCATCCTGACAGTGCCTGAGGGCGAACAGCCGGAAACTCCGGTCAGAGCAGCCGTCACCGCCGCAGCCCCGCTTTCGCATCTTTGGCTCTCGGTATCGTCGGCCTATCTCTCATCGCTGTCATTCCCGGTGCTTGTTGATCTGCTGCATCCCTCTGCGGAAGATGAAGCTGCCTTTGCTGCTGTCGGACTCATGTCCGATCTGACATCGGCCGGCGGATCGGTGGACTTTACCGCACTGATCGGAAAACTTGTCTTCCTGACTGACGATGAAGCCCTGTCATGTTTCAGCTTCATAGCCGAAGATGACTGCGGACGTGTCAGCGAGCCGCTGAGGCTGCAGGTGCAGACCACCGCCGTCGACATCTCGGTAACATCGGTCGGTGACGCTCCCGTCGGAGCCACATCCGCATCGCTCACGGTCAGCACCAGGGCCGTGGACTTCGCCTCAAATGTCGGGATCGAGATTCTTGATGCCGACGGTCTGTGGCAGCCGGCATCTGTGCTTGCGGTCAGACCGGCCGGCGATTCGTCATATGAACTTGAGTTTGCTATCCCTGACGGCAATGCCGACATCAGGGCCCGTATATTGTATTGCGAGGAGATCAGAGCCGAATTCACCGTAGAGCGCTGTATGCCTGAATTCGAACTTGTGGCAGATCCCTTCGCCACCTATGCCATGATCAGGGTCATGGCCCCGGACCAGGCTACGGTCGAGACAGTGGTGCGCCGGCTGATGCTCTACGTCGACGGGCGCAGGGGGCCGGTCCTCTTGCGTGACGAGGAAAGCGGAGTGCTTGCCTTGAGCGGACTTTCGCCAAACACCTCATACACGCTGACCGCAACCATGATGGACCGTCCGGATGCCTCTGACTTTACCCCCGGACAGCGCTTCACGACAGAAAAGGCCCCGGCGCTTCCTAATTCAGACTTTGAAGACCGTAAATCGGGAGTGGTCTATGACAGACTGCCGAGCGGAGGCCGCTATTCACAGACCGAAGTCGCTATCTACAACTGGCAGAACCGCGAGTCATTCTCACAGCAGGTTCCACAGAAGTGGGCCAACACCAACGCCAAGACTTTCAGCACACGCGCCTCTAATCATAACACCTGGTATATGCAGCCGTCGGTCTTCACGGTATCCGATGAGGTCAAAAGCGGCGAATTCGCCGTCTGCCTGCGCAGTGTGGGCTTTGATCTCAGCGGTGAGGATATTCCGGACTATGCGCAGACCGGCAGACCCTATCTGCAGTATTCTCCGGTGGTTCCGCATGTGGCCTGCCGTGCCGCGGGCAAGCTTTTCCTCGGAGAGTATTCTTTCAGCGCCTTCAGCATGGAGGAGAGCTATAAGGATGTTGTCGACTGGAAGTCGAGACCGCGGTCGCTTAACGGATTCTATAAATACGCACCCTCGCCTGACAGCCCGTCAGACACCGGAGTAGCCATTATAGAAATCTATGGCGATGTCGGCGGTGAGCTGCAGGTGATAGCCTCGGCCCGTACATATCTGCCTATAGCCAACAGTTATACAGCCTTCACGGCCCCGCTGTCCTACACCCGTTTCGGCATCAAGGCAAGCGGCATGAGACTGATGTTTGCCTCCTCGGCTTCGGTCGGCACCATTGCTGAAGAGACCGCCTCGATAGTCACCTCGGCTGATCCTGTCAAAGGAGCCTCTCTCGGAAGCACTCTATGGATTGACAATATCAGTCTTGCTTACTGATGCCTGCTTCTCTGTTTTTAGAAATCAAATAACTGCAAATATGAAAAAATTAACTGTCATCCTCTTTCTCTTTCTATTCCTTTCAACCTCAATGAGCGCCTCAGCCTCTGGCTGGGACATTTCAGACCTTCTCGGCAAAGTCTCTTCAGCCACCGCGTCTGACTCGACCAAGACCGGCTCTTCAAAAGGGGGCGGCCTCGGCGATCTGCTCTCAGGTGTGGCAAACGCTCTCGGTGTGGGAAGTTCGAAGCTTACCGTGGAGAAGATGGTGGGAACATGGAAATATCTCAATCCGGCAGTGTCGTTCAAAAGTGACAATTTCCTGCTCAAGGCCGGCGGTGCCGCCGCCGCACAGCAGGTAGAGGCCAAACTGGCTCCCTATTACAAGACCGCCGGTCTGACTTCGCTCGTCATGACCATCAATGCCGACTCCACATTCACCTTCAAGGCCCGCATGATTACTCTGAACGGCACTATCACCAGGGACTCCGAGTCTGGAAACTTCATTTTCAATTTCAAGGCCTTCAAAAAGATAAAGGTCGGCTCTATGGAGGGCTTTATTGTCATGAACGGCAACAGAATGGAACTCACTTTCGATGTCACCAAGCTCATGACGCTGGTTGAAAAGGCCGGCTCTCTTTCAGGAAACAGCACAATCAAAGGTCTCACCGCCATCCTTCAGCAGTATGACGGCATGACGGCCGGTTTCGAACTTCAGAGGCAGGACTGACAGTCTGAGAATCTCGGATAAGAGCATGGTTTCTATCATAATACCCGCCTATAATGTGGAGATGTATATCCGGGAGTGTCTTGACAGCGCTCTCGGACAGACATTCACTGACCTGGAGGTGATTGTGGTTGATGACGGCTCTACCGACTCTACTCCGGAGATAATACACGGATATGCTGAGCGCGACAGCCGGGTGAGGGTCCTCAGGCGTTCCAACGGAGGTCTTCCAATTGCCCGCAATTCTGGTCTGGAAATGGCGCGCGGAGAGTGGGTGATGTTTCTCGACAGCGATGATGTGCTTTCGCCCTATGCCGTGGCCGTGCTGCTTGAGGCCGCCAGCAGGAGCGGCACCTCGTTTGTTGAGGCCCGGTGGACTGAAGGCGCCGATAGCTTGCAGGTCAGATGGGCGGATGCTCCGGCCGGTTTGCCGACGGTGTTCGGGCAGGAGGCTTATATAGAGAAGGTGCTCTATCAGGATGGAGCCTGCCCCTCCGTGTGTGGCAAGATCTTTGCGCGAAGTTTGTTTGACAGCGGCCTGAGGTTCCGTGAAGGCATCCTCTATGAAGACCTTGACATATTCTATCTTCTGGCCGAAAAGGCCGGGAAGACAGCTCTTATACCAGACTGCCTATACTTCTATCGCAAAAATCCGGTCAGCGTGACAGGCTGCTTTTCGCCGCGTCGCTTCGATGTGCTTGAAGTGACGGAGCGCATGGAGAAGCATATGGCTCTCCATCATCCCGCTCTGCTGCCTGCGGCCCGTGACCGCCGGCTGAGCGCGGCCTTCAATATGTTCGGCCTGATAGCCGCGAATGACCCTGACGGGCGCTATGCGCCGGTTGCCGATGAGTGCTGGCGACTGATCAGGGCTTACCGCCGTGAGAGTCTTTCAAATCCACGGGTGCGTTTGAAAAACAAGCTCGGAATAGTGCTGAGCTATCTCGGACGCGGAGTGCTCGGACAGGTCTCGCACCGTTTCTACGAAGGGAGGATCAGATGAGAGTGCTGACACTCGATTCCGCCGCATTTGGCCGTATATGCCGGGAGCTTGCGGGGCTGGTGGTCGCTTCGGGCTTCGAGCCGCAGCTGATTGTGGGCATACGCCGGGGCGGTGAGTATGTGGCCTGTGAGATGCGTCCGTGCTTCTCGCGTGCGGCTCTCGGTTTTGTGGGCCTCCAAAGGCCGTCGACGAGCCGCAAGCGCATGTTCGGAAAGGTGCTCGGCCGTCTGCCGCGCCCTCTGCTTGACAGGCTCAGAATTATTGAGGCCTACGTCTTGGCGGGTCGCCACAGGAGTGTCTCTGACCTGCCTCCGTTCCAGCTGCCATCTTCGCTTACGGGGCTTGGACAGATCAGGGTGCTGCTTGTGGACGATGCCGTTGACAGCGGAACGACCATGCTGCGAGTGGCCGAGGCGCTGAGGTGCGGGAATCCTGAAATTGAACTGCGCACGGCTGCCATAACCGTGACCACAGCCGCTCCGCTGACGAGGCCTGACTATGCTATCTATGATGACAGAACTTTAATCCGTTTCCCGTGGTCGATGGACGCATGAAAATATCAACCGGAGTTTCACTCCAGGCTGAGGGGGTGCAGTGTGTGGCGTCGCCCTGCGTGGTCGTAGATCTTGACGGCACGCTGATTTGCGGCAATTCGCTGCACATGCTGGTGCGCTTCATGGCCGCCCAGCTGCGCCGGCGGCGTGGCTTTTGGCGTCTGCTTCGCATGGGCGGTCTGCTCGGACTGCGCCGCCTCAGGCTGATAAGCCACACGGGCATGAAGCATCCGGTCCACCGCATGGCGGCTGAATCAATGTCTGAAGCTGACATGGAGAATTTTGTATCGGTGCTTGGCGCTGCTCTGAACCGGAAGCTGCTTGAACGGCTCGACGGCTACAGGCGGCGGGGCTATCGGATTTTGCTTGCATCGGCCGCTCCTGACCTCTACCTGCCGCGCCTTACTGCTCTGGCAGGCTTTGACGGTTTCATCGCCACTCCGCTTCCGGCTTGGGCTGGAGAGGCTTACACTGAGACTCGCGGTGAACGCAAACGAGATCTCTGTCTGGACTATGCCGCCCGCGAGGGGTGGACTATAGCCGTTGTGGCCACCGACCATCTCGATGATCTTCCACTGCTTCTGCTGCCAGGCATCAGCCGTCTGCTCGTCAGTCCGGCTCCGGGCCTGCCGGAAGAACTGCGCCGCCGCGGACTGGATTTCGAGATCATATAGAATCGGATCTGCCGGGATGGAATAGCCACGGTGAGGTCTGCCTGGCTTGAGGAGTGACGGTTTTGTAATAAAAATGAGCGGGTTTTGTAATCAAAGGAGACCGCTGAGGCTGATGAGTGCCGCAACGGGTTGGCGGATTCTGAAAAATTGCCTAACTTAGAGGCTGTTTCATTAAGGGTCTCTGATTAGAGACTGCTCACTATCAGTGATTTCCTGCCGGACTATAAAACTCTATCCATACTTATGAAAAGAACAGTGCTGCCGGTCATCGCAATGCTTGCCGGCATATCAACGGCTTTTGCTTTCAACATCACAGGCCCGGACGGCAAACTTGACGTCAGCGTTGAGCTTGACGCTGAAGGCCGTCCGTGTTACTCGGTGACTCTCGACGGAAAGACCATGCTCCGCCAGTCGCCTTTAGGTTTCGAATCAAACATCGGCTCCTTCACTACATCGTCCTCCATCGTCCCCTCGGAGGTCAGGAGGGTTGAGGAACATTACACGCTTGACCGCATCAAGAAGAGCTCGGTCGATTATCGGGCCAATGAAGCGACGGTGTCTTTTGAAACTCCCGGCGGAGGCCGCTGGGAGGTAGAGTTCAGGGTGTCGGACCATGATGTGGCTTTCCGTTACCGCATACCTCGTCAGGGCGATACAGGGGCGATCTATATAAGCTCCGAGGCCTCAGGATTCCGTTTTCCTGGTGGCACCACCACTTTCCTTACGCCACAGCGCACGGCTATGGAGAACTGGAAGCGCACCAGTCCGTCGTATGAGGAGGTCTACACGGCCGATGCGCCTATGGACGCCGTCTCGCAATACGGCCGTGGCTACACCTTCCCCTGTCTGTTCAGAGTTGGCGATGACGGCTGGGTGCTCCTCTCCGAAACCGGGGTCGACGGCTATTACTGCGGATCGCATCTGAGCGACTACAGGCTCGACGGCCTCTATACAATAGCCTATCCCATGCCGGAGGAAAACAACGGCAACGGCAATGCGGGCGCCGCGATGGCTCTCCCAGGCTATACTCCCTGGCGCACTATCACCGTGGGCCGCGACCTCGCGCCGATAGTGGAGACCACCGTGCCCTGGGATCTCGTCAGCCCGCGTTATGATTCGGCCAACAGCTATGAGCCTGGCTGCGGTACATGGAGCTGGATTGTATGGCAGGACAAGAGCATCAACATGGAGGACCAGAAGGCATACATTGACTTCGCTCATGAGATGGGCTACAGATATGTGCTTGTAGACAACTGGTGGGACACTCAGATCGGGCGCGACCGTCTGCCGGAGCTTGCCGGATATGCCCGCTCGAAGGGAGTGAGCCTTATAATGTGGTACAGTTCCTCAGGCTACTGGAACGACATAGAGCAGGGCCCGATAAACTGCATGGACAATCCCATCAGACGCAAGGCTGAGATGCGCTGGCTGCGCAGCCTCGGCGTGAAGGGTATAAAAGTGGATTTCTTCGGCGGCGACAAGCAGGAGACCATGCGCTTGTATGAGGCGATACTGTCTGATGCCGATGACCACGGACTGATGGTGATATTCCACGGCTGCACACTGCCGCGCGGATGGGAGCGGATGTATCCCAACTATGTGGGAAGCGAGGCCGTGAGAGCAAGCGAGAACATGTATTTCACCCAGCAGGCCTGTGACGACGAGGCTTTCAACGCCACGCTCCACCCCTTCATCCGCAATAGTGTGGGCTGCATGGAGTTCGGCGGCTGTTTCATGAACAAGTATATCAGCCGGAACAACCGTGACGGTCACCGCCGCATGACCAGCGATGCCTTTCAATTGGCCACAACCGTACTGTTTCAGAATCCGGTGCAGAACTTCGCCATAACGCCCTACAATCTTGAGGACGCGCCGGCCGTCTGCATGGACTATCTGCGCGAGGTGCCCACCGTATGGGACGAAACCCGTTTCATCGAAGGCTATCCGGGCCGCTATGTGGTGCTGGCGCGCCGCCATGCCGACAAGTGGTACATAGCCGGGTAAATGCCACCGGCAAGCCCGTGACAGTCACTCTTGACAGTCTTGCCAAGGGCGATGCCTATACGCTCTACTGCGACGATGCCGACCGTAATCCTGTCAGAAAAGATCTGACAGCCGGCAAAAAAGCCCCGTCGGTCACCATGCAGCCCGGTGGCGGCTTCGTAGTGATCAGATGAAAAAGTTTCGGGGTGGGGTTGCTCATGACAATCTTGTTTTGTAATTTTGTAATCTGCAATAGAAGTGATTGGGCCGCAGGCTGAAAAGCGACAGCCGGCTGTCGGGCTTCCGTCACTCACAGACTCATCTCCGGATCATGAAAATATTTACTACTGAAAATATACGCCACATTGACCGCGTCACCATCGACGACGAGGGTGTCAGCTCTATGGAGCTTATCCATCGGGTGGCCGAGGGTGTGGTCAATGAGATTCTCAGCCGCTGGCGTCAGTCGAAACCCACTATGGTCTTTGCCGGCGCGGGCAACAACGGCGCCGATGCCCTGATAGTGGCCAAGCTGCTGATCGAGGCCGGCTTCAATCCCCACGTGGTGCTCATCAATGTCAAGGGCGACTCTCTCTCGCGCGACTGCCGTATGGCCCGCGAGGAGCTGATGCGCATGGGCAATGTCTCGATGACTGAGATCGTGCACACAGCCCACATTCCGCCCCTTACCCCCGACCACCTTGTGATCGACGGCCTTTTCGGAACCGGCCTGCGCAATCCGCTTGAGGGTGGCTACATGGCTATGGCGCGCTACATCAACGAGTCGGGCGCTACGGTAGTGTCGATCGACGTGCCCTCAGGCATGTTCGGCGACTGGAACACCCGTGTGCTCGCGCGCAATGTGGTCCACGCCGATCTCACCATAGCCGTTCAGTTCCCCCGTCTCGCATTTTTCCTGAGCGACAACGCCGAGCTTGTCGGGCGGTGGAAGACAGTAGATATCGGTCTGAGCCGCAAGGCCATCGAGGAAACCACCACGAAATATTATCTCATAGAGAAAGATGACGTCTGCCGGGTGCTCAAACGCCGTCCTGATTTCTGCTCCAAGGCCGATTTCGGTCATGCGCTGCTCTTTGCCGGCTGCTACGGCATGATGGGAGCTGCCGTCATGGCTGCCCGCGGCGCTCTGCGCGCAGGGGTCGGCAAGCTGACGGTCCACTCGCCGCGCTGTGGTTTCGGCGTGATTCAGAATTCAGTTCCGGAGGCGCTTTTCCTGCCCGACCGCGAGGAGAACGTAATTTCCGACATGACCCCGCGCTTCAACTACACGGCTATCGGGGCCGGTCCAGGCATAGGCACCAACGATGCCACCAAGGGCGCGCTTGAAACTCTGATCAAGACCATCAAGCGCCCGATGGTTCTCGATGCCGACGCGCTCAACATCATAGCCCGCAATCCGGCGCTGATCGACCACCTGACTCCGGGGTCGATACTGACTCCCCATTCTGTGGAGTTCGACCGCATTTTCGGCTCGCAGGCTTCGGCGGAGACCCGTCTGCTGAAAGCTCTCGAAGTGGCCCATAAATACAAGCTGATCATTGTGCTCAAAGGCCGCTACAGTGCCACTGTGCGCCCTGACGGCAAAGTGTTTTTTAACTCCACAGGCTCGTCGGCAATGGCCACTCCCGGAAGCGGCGACGTGCTCACGGGCATCATCACCGCGCTCCTTGCCCAGGGATATAAATCGGAGACAGCCGCTACCGCCGGAGTCTATATCCACGGTCTTGCGGGTGACATAGCCGCAGCCGAAGAGGGCGAGTACGGCACCACGGCGGGCGACATAGCCGCCGCCACCGGCAAGGCCATCAAGTCGATTCTCGGCGCCTGATTCCGTCAGGCCGAGTCTGCACCGCAGGGTTTCTTACAAACAGATCTGTCATAATTCACAGCAATAACAGTCAAGATGAAAAAGCTACTATCAATACTGCTGCTCGGAGCGGCCGCCGCTGCTGTTCCGGCCGCTGCCCAGACTTCAACAAAACTTAGCGCGACAAAGGCCAGCGAGTATGGCCTGATCTACACTCTGCCGCTGACCGCCTTTGAGGTCACAGTGGCGGTTGAAAAGACCGTCAGCACTCCCGGAGAGTTCTATCAGTATGCGCGCCGTTATCTCAACGCGACTCCGATCCTCAAGCCGTCGACAAGCTGGCGCATCACCGAGGCGGTGGTCAATCCTATAGCCATAGCCGATGAGAAGGAACGCTATCTGGCCACATTCAAGGGCGGAGCCGGCACTTACATGACCGTGAGCGACCTGAATTTTCCGCTGTCGGTCAACGATGAGTCATACGAGGCCACAGTCAGCCTCTCGCCGCTTCCGCAGCCGGTAGAGGCCGAACCGACCATTCTGCAGCTTCCGGTGGCACAGCAGGCCATCACGCCTGAGATGATCCAGAGCAAGTCACTGGCCAAGCGTGCACAGCTTGCCGCCGACAAGATCTATGAGTTCCGCAACAACCGCAACGAGATCATCTCCGGTCAGGCTGACGCTATGCCCTCTGACGGCGCTGCCATGAAGCTTGCCCTTGATCAGCTTGCCTCGCAGGAAGAGGCTCTGACGGCGATGTTTCTCGGCACTGTCCAGAAGTCAGTCGAGGTCCGCACCTATACGGTCTATCTGCCTGACGACGGAGCTGTGAGCCGCAAGGTGGTGGCTCGCCTGTCGGCTTTGGACGGCCTTGTGGACGCCAATGATCTTTCCGGTGCGCCGATCTATATCTCGATCACTCCGCAGACCCGCGGCGAGCTGCCGGTCAATGAGAAGGGCATTACCAAGACTTTCCCCAAGGGGGGTGTGGCTTACCGCATTCCGGGCACTGCGCGTGTGACCCTGAGCTATGACGACGAGACTCTTGCCGAAGATACTTTCGATGTGGCGCAGTATGGAGTTGTCTTCGGACTTGATCCGAGCCTGTTTACCAATAAGAAGTCTCCGTCTTACCTGCATTTCAATCCGCTGACAGGTTCTGTCCGTGAGCTTGGAACGGTGACGGAGTAAGGCCTTAGGATTTAAAAGCATAAAGCGCTTTCAGGTTATTGATTTGCCTGAAAGCGCTTTCTTTTTGGGTTTTGACCAATTGGTCTAATTGGCCTGATTAGCCTGATTGGTCTGATTGAAGCTTCGGTTGAAAAAAGACCGCGGTCCGGCGTGGTGCCGGGCCGCGGTGGAGTGGGGGAGGCAGTCAGTGCTGACTGCCGATGGTGTCTGATTTTTCGGCTGAACTTATTTCACAATCACTTTGCTTGTGCGGGTTGCGCCTGAAGCAAGTGTCTCTACCTTGATGAGGAGGCCGGTGGTGTTGGGGCTTACGGCGATGCCCTGGATGTTGTAGTAGACGGTTGAGACTACTTCCTGGTCGGCTGTGATGTCTGTGATGCCGGTGGTTTCAGTATAGACTGCCTTGACTTCTTCGCCGAGACCGCCCATTTCATTGGCGGCGCGGACAGTGTAGACGGGAGCAGCCGCGCGTGAAACCTCAGCCTCAACTGTGTGGGTGGGTTCTGTCACGAAGGCAATGATTTTGCCGTCCTTGCAGACAGCCCAGCAGAGTGCATAGTCGCTGCGGTCCCATTTGATCTCACCATTTTCATTGATAGTTACGTTGGTGGGGGCAGGAGCCTGTTCGGTGAAGGCAAGCGGATTCCAGTTGTCAGATCCGCCCATCACGTTCTCGATAGAGAGTTCGTCGGCCTGAGCCTTTGTAAGGATGGCGCTTGCCTGAGTTCCACCGTCGAATTTCACTTTGCGTGACGAGAGGTCGATCTGAGTTCCGTTTTTGTCAGTACTATTATATTCTGCAAATACCAGGGGCTTGTTCTTGCCCATCTCAGCCCAGCCTGCGGCAGAGGGAGTGACATTCATGCGGGTGTTGATGTACTGGGCGCGGCAGTCAGCTCCCCAGGGACGACCGAGGGTGTAAGCGCCGTTTACGGTAGATTCTCCGCCTGCAACAGCGTTGATCTCGCAGTCAAGGAATACGTAGCCGTATTTGAGCTGACCGTTGGGGGCTGCGATAACGTTGCCTGAACGTTTTTCAAGCACGAGGTTCACGCGGTTGTAGTAAACATCGCCACCGCCACAGAGGAAGTCGACAGTGCCGTGGATTTCAGAATCTTCCCAATAGAAGCGGCTGGTTGACTTGTTGCTGTAATATGTATCCTGGTATGAGAGCAACTTGACATTCTTGGCGATAGTCTTGTCGCCCTTGTCCTGGAGGCAGACAGCGCGGCCGGTAGTGCCGAGATAGTTGTAGGCGTTCTTAAGAGTGATGTCCTGGAGATAGAGGCCGGTGCTGGTGTTGAAGAGGGTAGCTGTAACACCGATACCTTCATCTTGAGGATGGTTGACGATGATGACACCTTCTTCGCTCTGTCCGATGATCGAGATGTTGTTGCCTGAGATGGCGGTCAGACAGCGGTTGCCGAGGTCATAAGTTCCGTTGTGGAGATAGATGCGGTAACGTTCGCCTGTGTTCTGACGGGTGTTGGCCTTTTCGAGGGCGGCAAGGAATTCTTCAGTGGTGCTGACTTCGTGGTGGTAGAGAGCCTTCTCGACTGTCGGACGTTCCATAGTGGTGAACTTCACGGTCACGGCAGAAGTGAGTGTGTTGCCGGCGGGATCACATACGGAGTTTGCGGCAAGTTCGAAAGTCTGTTCGGTAGCGTAGGCGAGGTTTCGGTAGCTTGCCGAAACAGTCTTGCCTGAAACAGCGAGTTCGATGCTTTCGCCATTGAGGGTGGCTTTGGCATTGTCTGTGAGTTTGATCTTCTCGTCGAAGTTGATGACGATCTTGCCGGTCGCAGATGCGCCTTCGGCTCCGTCAGCAGGAACAGTAGAAAGAACCACGGGTGCGGTGCCATCGTCATAGATAGCGGCATCGGCGGTGAGATAGATGTTGGCGATGGCTGTGCCGTCATTAGCAGATTTAGTTCCGTTTATAGAGCTTGAAAGGTCAGGACGCCAGCGGAGATAGAGAGTCTCGGCATGGTCTGCCTCAGCGGGTAGTGTGCCTGCAATGGGGTAGACTGTCTTTTCAACCGGCATGTTGACGTCAGCTACTTCTTTCCACTCTTCACCGTCAAGTGAATATTCAAGGATCACGCGGGTATAGGCGTTGTAGTTGTAGAGAAGATCAGCGCTGACCTTGATGTTGGAGAAATCACGTGCGTTGATGGCAGTGGTCTGGAAATAGTTGTGGCCTATGTCGCCATCGGCGGAGCCTTTGGTCCAGTTGACAGCGGCACCCAGGAGCGATTCATAGCCTCCGGCTGCTTCTGTAGATTTGTCAAGCCAGCCGCTTGTCTCCTTGGTTTCGGGGTTGTAAAGCACAAGGGCCACGCTTTCGTTTTCAGGAGTCGACGCAAAGTCTGCGGGACGGCCGTTGTTTCCTGGACGGTAGAAGTCCCAGCCGATGATATAATCGATGGCCGAATAGACAGCCGTCATCTCCTTGTCGGAATCCATTGTCAGTGAAACTTCAGGGAATGTTGTCCCGTCGTTCCAGTTGTTAAACGTAAGGATTGAATTGGAGGTGGCTTTGAGTGTGACTTTAGAGCCGGTCTCATACATGTTTTTGCCGTCAATAACAGTCGGGGCCGGAGAGACTTCCACCATGTAAGTGTTGGCACCGCCTTCAACGTCATATTTCAGCTCATAGGTTGCAACTGACTTGAAGTTGGCGGTGAGGTCAGAGTTCTCGTTGAGAGTGTAGGTGAACTGAGGATCGGTAGAAACGACATTGCCGCTTGCATCGGTCCAGTTCACGAAGTGGAAGCCGAAGTTGGGGTTTACAGAGAGTGAAATTTCGCTGCCGGCCTCGTATTCAGCCGCTTTGGGGTAGACAGTAAGCGCTGCTGCTTCCTCAGGACTTACAGATGCGTTGAGTGTGTAGAGGGCTACTTCCTCGGTAGTGCCGTTGAACACACCGTTGATAATGATGTTGCTCAGTGCAATGTTTTTGGTGCTTGCTGTGTTGGAGATATAGAAGCGGAACGCGAACTCGTTGACAGCTTTCTCCGGAATAGTCACAGAGTGGCCGAGCTGGGCTGTAGCGGCGTTTGCGCCGTTGTTGCGCAGCACGGTTGAAGCATCTACCTTGGTGATGGTGCTTTCGGTGCCGTCAAGCACATAGCTGTAGGAGAAAGTTGCGTTGTCTGTGCCGACCTTGACAGCATCGTATTTCACTTCCGAAGGAGTGAAAGTGATGCCTTTGGCGGCTTTGATGCGATATTCAATCATAGCGCCCGCTACGGTTCCGAGATTGTCTGACTCAGGAGTATATTTAGCCATCTCCTGGTCAAAATAAGTGGCAGTCTCGACCTTGAGGCTTGATCCGGCGTTCACACCGGCTGTGGAGTAGGCTCCGTTGATGGCGCTGTCTGCAGAGGGTTCGGATTCGTTACCGACGGCCCAGGTGAGAGTGCCCGCAACGTTGTCGAAGGTTTTGCCTCCGGTTGATTCTGCGACGGGAAGCACAACCTGTACGTAGCGCATGTAGCCGATGTCAGAACCGGCCACGATATCAACAGTTTCGGCATTGCCTGCGATCTGGAATGAAGGATTCTTGCTTGATTTGATAGTCTGTCCGTCAATTGTAGTGACGGGAGTCTTGGAATTTGTGAGGTTGTATGATTCGAAAGAAATAATAGCTCCTTTGCATGAAGGTACGGTGAATGTGGTTCCTGAGTTAACCTGAGCCCAGTCGGTGTTGCTGCCGTTGTTGAATTTGCCTGGCGAGGTAGAGATGGGGAGCTGGACATCAATGATTTCAGTGCCGATCTTGGCCTGAGCTACCATGAATACGCCTGTTTTTCCTTCCCAAGCCACTGTGGGAACACCCTGGTCGCGACGGAAGTTCCATTTGAGTGTCAGAGCTTCGGTGCGGTCGGCGAGGCTTACGGTGTTGCTGACGAAGCGGGGAGTGAGGGTCAGATCTCCGTTGACAGTGACGATTTCGCCGATCTCGTAATTTTTAGCTCCATCGGTCCAGCCTACGAGGGTTTTGCCTTCCTGGTAGATTGTGTAGTTGCTGGGGATTGTGAAAGTCTTGCCGATCTCTACTTTTTCTCCTGCCGGGAGCACACCGGCGCCGGCATATTCGCCGAAATCGAAGCTGACGGTTGCGTCTTCAACGATTTCAGAAGGATCAGCCACTTCTACAGCGATGTAGGGAGTGTAGTTCTTGGGAGTGAGAGTGAGCTGTGCCGCACCACCTTTATAATAGGCCGATACGACATTGTCAGTGCGGTTGCCGTGGTAGCATGTGCCGTTGTTGCTGTTTAAGAAAGCCACGGTTTCGCCTGCGGCATTGGTGACGGTGGCATCACCTGTGCCAAACTGGCATGTGCCGAGAGTGATTTTTACCGGGCCGTCAACGGCAAATTTCAGAGTGCTTCCGGTGCAGCCGTGTTCGCTGTGGTAATTGCCTGAAAAAAACAAGTTAGCTGAAGTGTCAGATGCATCGACGCGTGTGAGCGATCCATCGGCATTGACCACAACTCCAAAAGAAACTGATTGTTTGCCGGCAATTTCGTCGGCTGTTAGCAGGCCCTCTTCTCCGAGGTTGAGCTTGAAATTCCTGAATTCTGCATTGGCCTGGGAAACCCCCAACAGACATGCCAGAACAAGGACCATGCTCCTGATTCTTTTAATCATGGTGTAGAATTAAATGATAGTTGAATTGGTATTAAATGAATTAGTGTTATGTATAATCTTTGATTCCTATTATATATATTAAGGTATAAAACTCTTCATGGTATTCAGGCGACTGCCGGGCGTGTACGCTGATCAGTTGCCATTGTCTCCGGTCGATTATGCAATTGGCCGATTTGACGCAAAGTTACAACTTTTTATCCTGCAAGTCAATATGCTTCTCAGAAATTTTTTTACAATTTTTTGCCTCTCTCCGCATTATCGCACCAAATCCGCTTCCTGAGACCGTAAATTTGCATCAGAAAATCATCAGCTCCACACCGACTCCATTACTCCGTGAATTGTTAATCCGAATCATTAACCCTCTAAGCCTCAGTCAATGAACCCGCTTCCTGCTCATGAAAACCACACCTCCACCAGCTCTCCGTTTCCCTATTGGCCCGCTGCGCGATGACGGATCAGTCAGCCGTTGCCACAATCTGCGTCCCGCCGCCGCAGGCAGTTCCCTCGTGCCTGTCGGACCGCCCCGTCACCTCACATCCCAGGTCATTCCCGGCGCCAGGCTTCTGCCCGGCGGAGTTTTCTGCGACTCCGCCGGAGTGCTCACCCTCTTCTTTGCCGATGACAGCGGACTCCTCTGCTTTGACGGTCAGGAAGTCTACCGTCCAGCCGGAGCCTCAGGCACTCCCCGCTGTGCCGTGGCCACCGGCGAAAGTCTTCTGCTAATGACCTCCGAGGGTGAAGACCCTCAGATGCTGAGCCGCGACAGCCTCAGCGGACTTTGGACCGCCCGCAGTGCCTCTGAACTCCCGCCGCCCCTGACCATAGAGCGCATTGACCAAGGCTTGGTCTCAGCCACGATCGACGCCCGCAGCCTCCGCGGCAGCTACAGCTCGCGCTCCGCCGGTCTCACGTCGGCCGATCTTGCCTCCATGCAGTCGGCGCTTACCGAAGCCTATCTCGCAATAGGCGACAGGGCAGTGGCCCGGCGGGTGTTCTTTCAGCCCGTCATAGCCCGCTACCGCCTCCGCGGGGCCGACGGCCGTGTCATCTACACCTCCCAGCCCGTGCTCCTTGGCCCAGACAGCGGACCGCAGCTCACCGGAGCCGCCTTCAGCCTCAGCGGCGGCTCTCTCAGCGAGGTCGCGGCCACTACTCTCACCGCCCGCACATTCAGCCTGCGTCTGCGCGGCAGTCTTGACGGACTGTGGGCCCGGACGATCAGCAGCGTCGAGCTCCAGGTAAGCCCGCAGCTCCATCCGCTTGAAGAGAACCTTCGTGCCGCCCACACCCTCGGCTCGTTCACGGCCACCTCGGCAGTGCTCTCTCTGCGCCTGCCGGGAGTGCATGACAGCCTCGCCTCACCGGCCGCTCCGGCCACGCTGCTCAGCTCGCAGGTGGCCGCCGTCCTTGCCCGTCTTGACAGCGGCGCGCTCGAAACCCTCGGCTCGGCCCGCTTCGACAGCGCCGCCGGAGAGTGGGAGGGGCTTGAAAACCCCTGGTATGCCGACCGCCGCGACTGCCGGGCCGATCTCAAAGCCCTGCGCTCTGTGACCGGTGCACCGGTGAAGCCTCTGACTCCTGTCGGCGAGGCTATCCGTGCGCTGAGTCCGCCCCACGTGATGAGCGCATCTGTCATGGGCCTCAGCGGCGACTGCATAGTGGCCGGCGGACTGTCGGCCCGGCGTTTCAGCGGCAGTCTGCCGGCCGAAATGGCCGTGAAGCTTGACAGCGGCTCCGGCGAGGTTCAGCCAATGGCCGTGAAAGTTGTCTTTGCCGACGGATCGTCGGTGGTACGCAGTGCCGTAGGGAAAAGCCCTGCCGTCAGCCTCCTGTCGCCGCTGCTGGTCTATCCCTCGCCTGACGCGGTGGAGATGAGGCTCTATTGCGGCCGCTCGGTGCTCCGCGTCAGCCTCCGCCCCGATCCTTCCGGCTCGATGGCCTACTGGCTCCACCCCTCGGCCGCTCCGGTGGAGCTGACCGAATCGCTTCCGGCCTTCGTGCTCCCCGCCTCAGCCCCCGTGTCGCGCCGTTTCCCCGGAATGCTTGCCGTCAGCACCCTTGCCTCGCCGCTTTCGCCTCAGGCCGCTGTGGAAAACGCCGGATCCGCCCCGGTAGCCATCACAGCCGCCGTAGGAGGAGCCTCAGGCCGGGACTCTGAAAGCTCACGCTTCTATCTCTTCGGGCAGTCAGGCATACAGAGTCTGACTGTCAACTCCTTGCGCAGCCGCCTGACGGTGCGCACCCTCGATCCGCGCCCCACTTCCTGCAGTGAGGCAGTCTGCGTTACCTCGGCCTCGGTCGCCGCCATTGCCGGAGGCGATCTGGTCAGCGTGAGCGGGCGCCGTGTCACCACCATCAGGCCCTCGGCCGGAGCCGTCAGACTCGGCTATTCAGGCGCCGCCGATGAGCTGTGGTGCTTCCCCGCCGAAGCCGCAGAACCGGTGGCCGTCACCTCGCCTGACGGCCGTGTGCGCTTCACCCGCAGTTGTCAGCCTCTTGCCTCGCTTCTGAGCCATCCGCCCGGACTTTGGGGCGCAGGAGCTGACGGCAGGCTCTATGATCTCACCCAAGAGCTTGATGAGGAATGCGAGATAGCCTTTGCGGCCTCGGTCTCGGTCAGCCCCGGCGCACCGTCAGCGCTTTGGCGCCGATTTGTGATGCCCTTCAGAGGGCAGGTTGGCGAAGGCAGCGTCAGTCTGCTCGGCGACAACGGCTGCGGCGGTGCCTACTCCGATCTGCTTGCGTCTTATGAGATCGCCGGGTTGCTGACCCATCTGCCTCCGGTGGCACTCCACGCTCCCCACCGTCACCGCTTCACACTCTCGCTCACCGCCCGCGTGGCAGTCGGAGACTTCCGCATCGGGCAGTACTAAGAGGTTGTTATTAAACACCCTCTGAAAACCTCTTGACTTATGAAAGAAATACTCCTTGAAAACGCGCGGCGCAATGCCGCACTTGCCGATGATCCGGATCCGGTGACAGGCGATGCCTCGGATCCCACCCGCGTCCCCTACAGCTTCGGCGGAAAGACCTACTGGATTCCGGCCGAAATGCTTGACGACCCGAAACTCCGTCTTGCAGCCTCTGAACGCGACTTAGCCCGCCTGCGGTTCAGATATGACTTCCCCTTCTGGGCCGTCAGCTGCGTAGTGATCACCGACAAGATCTCCTCGCGCGACATCCCTTTCCGCCTCAACCGTCCGCAGCGCAGGCTCGCAGCGCTTCTTGAGGCCGAGCGCCGCGCCGGACATCCTCTGCGCCTGATCATGCTCAAAGCGCGCCAGTGGGGCGGCTCGACTCTGATACAGATCTACTTCGCCTGGATACAGATAATCCACTGCCGTGGCTGGAACTCGCTGATCTGCGCCCATGTCAAAGACACCTCGGCTACCATCAGAGGCATGTATTCGCGCCTCCTTGCCCGCTATCCCGAAGAATACTGGGAAGAGGAGGTGAAACCCGAATTCCGCCCCTTCGAGCGCATGACCAACACCCGCGTCATTCCCGGCCGCGAGTGCAAGGTGACGGTCTGTTCGAGCGAGAATCAGGAAGCCACACGCGGCCAGGATTATGCGCTGGCCCATCTCAGCGAGGTGGCTTTCTGGAAAGACTCCCCGCTCCACAATCCCGCCGACCTGCTGCGCTCGGTCACCTCAGGCATTGCCTCCAAACCGCTCTCGTTCATAGCAATGGAAAGCACCGCCAACGGCACCGGCAACTTCTTCCACCGCGAATGGATGCGCGCCTGCACTCCGGGGCGCAGTGACAAGATTCCGTTCTTCGTGCCCTGGCATGAGATAGACATCAATCGCTCCGAAGTAGACGATCCGCAGCAGCTCTGGGACTCTCTCGATGCCTACGAACGCAGTCTGTGGACCGACCACGGCTGCACTCTGGAGGCCATAAAGTGGTATCACGACAAGCGGCTCGGTTTCCCCGACCACCGCTCTATGAAAGCCGAATATCCCACCGTGGCCGCCGAGGCCTTCGAGTCGACCTCGCGCGGAGTCTTCGCCCCGGCTGATGTGGAGCGCCTGCGCGCAGGCTGCGGCGAGGAAGGCGAGAGGGGAGAGGTGGTGCTCTCGGAGCAGGGCGATGTCAGCCGTCCCGGTGGAGTGCCCCGCTTCTCACCCTCGCCCCAAGGGCTTTTCGTGCGCTGGAAAGAGCCGCGGAGGGGCGGGGCCTACATTGTCTGTGTCGACATCGGGGGCCGCTCGCGCGGGTCGGACTATTCGGTCATCTCCGTGCTCGACCGCCACACCGACACCCTCGGACGGCCGGAGATAGTGGGCCAGTGGCGCGGCCACATCGACCATGATCTTCTCGCAGCCAAGGCTTCGGCCATCGGACGCTATTTCAACAATGCCATGCTCGTTGTAGAAAGCAATTCATGGGAAAGCTCCTCGGAGGGCCACGGCCACTACATCTTCGAAACTCTCAGGCAGTCATATCCCTACCTCTACTGCCGCAGCGGCGAGAGCGGGCAGCGCCTGCCGGGCTTCCACGTCAATGTACGCACCAAGGCGGCGCTGATAGCCAATCTCGTGGCCTATGTGCGCGACGGGGCCTACACCGAGCGCTGCCCCACGGCCTGCGATGAACTGATGCAGTATGAGGCCCTGCCTGACGGCGGCTATTCGGCCATGAAGGGCTGCCATGACGATGTGCTGATGACGCGCGCCATCTCGCTCTACATCCACGCCTCCACCCAGTCCTCGGTGGCGCTCCGCTTCACCCGCGAGGATCTCAACGCCATTCTGCGCCACTGCATCAGGTGACCGCCCAGACCTACCCGCTATACAAAAAAACAAACCGTTGCCGGTCTTTTCGACTGGCAGCGGTTTATATTTTTTGCTCTCTTTTTGTTTGTTGAAGGGAGGCAAAAAGAGATAATCCCCCAGGAGGCGGGCTTTCTGATTACTTGCCTGCTGCGATAGACTCCTTGCGGAACTGCTTGAGGAGTTTTTCGATTTCGAGAGATGCTTTGCGTGCGCGGGCACCGGCAGCTTTGTTGCCGTTTTCAACCTGAGCCTGTGCGTCTTTTGCGAAAGCTTCAAAGTTGGAAGCGAGCTGTTCAACGAGAGTTTTCATTGCGATGAGTTTGAGATTAAAAGATTAATAAAAGATAATTGAGAGTAAAAGGGCCGGAAAGTATAGGCTTGCCATTATGACCTATTGCTCATGTTGCAAATATACGGACAAAAAAGTTATATCTCCAAGAAATCTGTTAAAAATTATTTGCTAAAAGCCCTATAATCCACTCTTTTTGCTTTTTTCGATGCCATATCGGCGCTTTTTTATAACTTTGAAGTCCAGATTTCAGCAAAAAAATGATCGACTGCCATAAATTCACACTCTCTAACGGACTGCGGGTCATCCACAACTATGATCCCTCGACGGCAATGGTTGCCGTCAACGTTCTCTACAACGTAGGTGCCCGCGACGAAGACCCCTCGATGACCGGCCTGGCCCACCTGTTCGAACACCTCATGTTCGGAGGCTCGGTCAACATCCCCGATTTCGATGCCGAGATGGAACGCGCCGGCGGCATGGACAACGCATGGACCTCGAATGACTTCACAAACTTCTATGACGTGGCCCCGGCCCGCAATTTCGAAACACTTCTCTGGCTCGAAAGCGACCGTATGCTCGGCCTGGCCTTCTCGCCAAAGGCGCTCGAAGTGCAGCGCAGCGTGGTGATCGAAGAGTTCAAGGAAACCCATCTCAACCGCCCATACGGCGATCTCCACCACTATCTGCGCGGACTGGTCTACACATCGCACCCCTACCGCTTCCCGACCATCGGCAAGGAGCCCTCTCACATCGAGAAAGTGACCGATGCTGATGTCAGACAGTTTTTCTTCACCCACTATGCGCCTAACAACGCCGTGCTCGCCGTCAGCGGCAACGTCAGCCCGGAGCAGGTGCGCGAAAGTGTGGAGCGCTGGTTCGGCTCCATCCCCTCGCGTCCGGTCAGCCCGCGCCAATACTACCGGGAACCTCCGGTCACTGCGCCCCGCGAGCTTGAAGTAAGCGGAGCCGTCCCTCAGACCTGTGTGGTGGTGGCATATCCCATGCCAGGCTACGGAGAGCCCGGCTATATAGAGTGTGACCTTATCACCGACATTCTCGCCTCAGGCCACTCGTCGCGCTTCTATCGCCGCCTCGTGCTCGGCGACGACCTCTTTGCCACAGCCGACGCCATGATCACCGGAAGCGAGGAGCCGGGAATGCTGATGCTCCAGGCGCGTCTGACCGACAACTCGGCCCAGGCGGCCCGCACGGCCGTCAGCCGTCTCAAAGACGAGGCCTCGCGGCTCTGCTATCACGCCGGCCGCCCCGACCGCCTCTCCTATGTCCACGCCGAAGCCCGTCCTGACGGCGTAAGTCCCTTCGAGGTCGAACGCGCCATCAACCGCTTCGCCAGTGAATTCACCTTCTCATCGCTCAGTTATCTGCAGCGCGCGCAGTCACTCGCTATGGCCGAGATGCACGGCGAGGATATCAATGACATCGTCCCGGCCTACCGCAGGGTGACCACCTCGTCGGTCGTGGCCACCGCACGCCGTGTGCTCGATCCCACCCATGCCTGCACGCTCATCTACCGCCCCGAAGAACGAATCGGAGGTTAAAAAAACTTAAATAAGGCGCTCTTCCTCTGTGGGTAAGTCGCTTGATTTGCTGAAAAAACTAAAATTTATTAACTTTGCACTCAGAAAGTCACGGAGGAGGCCACGAGCTTCCTCCATTGTTTTTATAAGTGCGAAAAGTACAAATGATTGACAAGAACGAAGTCCGCCGCCTGGTGGAAGAGGCCATTGCCGGAACCGATGCCTTTGTGGTTGACGTGACCGTCTCGGCCGCAAACGATATTGTGGTGGAGCTTGACAGCGCCACCGGCATAGATCTCGACTTCTGTGCCGACCTCAACAGAAGTCTCAACGAAAAACTCGACCGCGAGGATGAGGACTACAGCCTCGAAGTGGGCACCGCTTCGCTCACCGCACCATTCAAAGTCAAAGGCCAGTATGAGAAGAATCTCGGCAACGAGGTCGAAGTGCTGACCCGCGACGGCAAGAAACTCAAGGGTGTGCTCACAGCCGTGACTGACGAAGACTTCACCCTCGAAGTCACCCGCAAGGTCAAGGAACCCGGAGCGAAGCGCCCCGTGATGGTGGCCGAGCCGACGGTGATCCCTATGGCCCAGGCAAAGCAGGTCTGCTACGTCATCAACTTCAAGTGAGCGGCCGCAGACCGGTTTTTTAACAGACAGAAGAATAAAAAAGTAAACACAAAGATATCATAACCACCCCTATGGCAAGAAAAGAAGAAGCTCCCAACATGGTGGAGCGTTTCGCCGAATTCAAGGAACTGAAAAATATCGACAAGACCACTATGATCAGTGTGCTTGAAGAGTCATTTCGCAACGTGCTCGCCAAAATGTTTGGCACCGACGAGAATCTCGACGTCATCATGAACCCCGACAAGGGAGACGTGCAGATCTTCCAGAATCTCGAAGTAGTGCCTGACGGCGAAGTCACAAACCCCAACCTCCAGATCTCGCTCACCGACGCCCGCGCCGATGACGATCCCGACGTGGAGATCGGCGAGGAACACACCAAGGAAATCTTCTTTGCCGACTTCGGCCGCCGCGCCATCCTCAACCTCCGCCAGACCCTCCAGTCGAAGATCCTCGACCTGCAGAAAGAGGCCATCTACACCAAGTTCAAGGAACTTGAAGGCCAGCTCGTGTCAGGCGAAGTATATCAGACCTGGTCACGCGAGACTCTGCTGCTCGACGATGAGAAGAACGAACTTCTCCTCCCCAAGAGCGAGTCGATTCCCGGCGACTTCTTCCGCAAGGGTGAAAACGTGCTTGCCGTTATCGCCAACGTCGACAACAAGAACAACAACCCGAAGATCACCGTGTCACGTACAAACGAGACCTTCCTCCGCCGCCTCTTCGAACGCGAGGTTCCTGAAATTGTCGACGGTCTGATCAACATCCGCGCCGTGGCCCGCATTCCGGGCGAACGCGCCAAGATTGCAGTCGAGAGCTTTGACGACCGCATCGACCCCGTGGGCGCATGCGTGGGAGTCAAAGGTTCGCGAATCCACGGCATCGTCCGCGAGCTCCGCAACGAGAACATCGACGTGATCAACTACACCGCCAATCCCCAGCTCTTCATCCAGCGCGCTCTCAGCCCCGCCAAGATCTCAAGCATCCACCTCGATGAAGAAGAGAAGAAGGCTGAAGTCTTCCTCCACCCCGAAGAAGTCTCGCTGGCAATCGGTAAGGGCGGTCTCAACATCAAACTCGCCTCGATGCTCACAGGCTATGTGATCGACGTCTACCGCGACAGCCCTGAGGAAATCGACGAAGATATCTATCTCGACGAATTCAAGGACGAGATCGACGGCTGGGTTATCGACGCCCTCAAGGACATGGGCTGCATCACCGCCAAGAGCGTGCTCCGCACCCCGCGTCAGGAACTCATTGACAAGGCCGACCTTGAGGAAGACACCGTTGACAACGTGATCCGCATCCTCAGCGCCGAATTCGAAGACGAAGCTCCCGCAGCGCCTGCTGAGGCTCCCGCGGCCGAAGAAGCCGCTCCCTCGGCTGAAGCCGCTGTCTCTGCCGAAGAAGCTCCCGCCGAAGAACCAGCTGAATAAGCACACAAGGCACTGTGATGCCTTCCGCCGGCGGAATTCCGCACCTCTCCTCCTCAATAAAAATTGTAACACCAATCTCTCAATATGCCGAGAATAAAAATAAGTCAAGCCGCTAAAGAATTCAACGTCACTATCCAGTCGTTAGCTGACCAGTTGAGTAAAAAGGGTATCACAATCGATGCCTCGAATCCTAACACCCGTCTGGATGAGAGCGCCTATGATATCCTCGTCGAGGCTTTCCAGCCCGACCGCAAGGAGCGCGAGCGTATCGACCGCATGCGTCAGAAAGAAAAAGAAAAATCAGCTGTCGCTACTTCATCTGACCGTGAAGCGGCTGCCTCTGTCACCCACGGACCCCGCGTCATTGGCAAGATAGAGCTTGACAAAAACAATAACCCCATACCTGCGGCTCCCGCAAAGCCTGAGTCTGAGCCGGCGGCCGAGGCTCCCAAGGCTCCTGAAGCCCCCAAAGCCGAAGCTCCTGTGCCCAAGGCTGAGCCTGCGAAACCCGCAGCTCCCGCCCCTGAGGCTCCGAAGGCTGAGACCAAGCCTGCCGAGCCCGCTCAGGCTGAACCTGCCGTGAAGAAGGAAGAGATGAAGGCCGAAGCTCCCAAGCCCGCCACGCCTGCGGTCGAGGCCCCCAAGGCTCCTGAAGCCCCCAAGGCTGAGGCTCCCGCGCCCAAGGCTGAAACTTCTGCCCCCAAGGCAGAACCCGCCAAGGCCGCCGCGCCTGCAGTCGAGGCTCCGAAAGCCCCTGAGGCTCCCAAGCCGGCGGCCCCCGCTCCCACGGCTCCGAAAGCTCCGAAAGCTCCTGAGGCTCCTAAGGCCGAGGCGAAGCCTGCCGAACCGGCTCCTGCAAAACCTGCGGAAGACGAAGTGTTCCGCTATCAGTCTGACGCCCAGGTAGTGGCTCCCAAAGTGGTGGGCCATATCGACCTGTCGGCCCTCAACCAGTCTACCCGTCCGAAAAAGAAATCAAAGGAAGAGCGCCGCAACGAACGCATCAAGGGTGCGGCCGGTGCCAATGCCTCATCGCAGGGCGGCGACCGCAAGAAGCGTCGTCGTATCGGTGGCAAGGTAGACATCGAGAAAGCAGCCCAGGGCGGTGAGAACGCCGGTGGCAACAACGGCGGAGGTGGCAACAACCGTGGCGGAAACGGCGGCGGTAACAACAACGGCGGCGGCAACCGTGGCGGCAATGACCGCGGACGTGGCCGAGACCGCGAACGCAACAAACGTCCGGTTCACACCGAAGTCAATGAAGAAGACGTTCAGAAGCAGGTGCGCGAAACTCTCGCCCGCCTGACCTCGAAAGATAAGAACCAGAAGAAAGGCGCCAAGTGGCGCAAGGAAAAACGCGAGGCTGTGGCCCACCGTGCCCATGAAGCGGCCGCCGAGGCAGCTGCTGAAAGCAAGGTGCTCAAGCTCACAGAGTTTGTGACCGCCAATGACCTTGCGGTAATGATGGACGTGCCCATCAACAACGTCATAGCCACCTGTATGAACCTTGGTGTGATGGTGTCTATCAACCAGCGTCTCGACGCCGAGACCATCAACATCGTGGCCGAGGAATTCGGCTACCAGACCGAATACGTTTCGGCTGAGGTTGTGGAAGCCATCCAGCAGGAAGAGGATTCGGAAGACGAACTCGTGACCCGCCCGCCGATCGTGACCGTCATGGGCCACGTAGACCACGGCAAGACTTCGCTTCTCGACTATATCCGCAATGCCAACGTGATCGCAGGCGAGGCCGGCGGCATCACCCAGCATATCGGTGCCTATAACGTGAAACTCTCGGACGGCCGCCACATCACCTTCCTTGACACTCCGGGCCATGAGGCCTTCACCGCCATGCGTGCCCGCGGTGCCAAAGTGACCGACCTCTGTATCATTATCGTCGCTGCTGATGACAATGTCATGCCGCAGACCATCGAGGCCATCAACCATGCCTCGGCTGCCGGTGTGCCCATCGTATTCGCCATCAACAAGATCGACAAGCCCGCTGCAAACCCTGACAAGATCAAGGAAGAGCTGGCCCAGATGAACTATCTCGTAGAGGAATGGGGTGGCAAATACCAGTCGCAGGACATCTCTGCCAAGAAGGGCATCGGAGTAGAGGACCTCATGGAGAAAGTGCTTCTCGAAGCCGAACTCCTCGACCTCAAGGCCAATCCGAACCGCCGCGCCACCGGTTCGATCATCGAATCGTCGCTTGACAAGGGCCGCGGCTATGTGGCCACAGTGCTCGTGCAGAACGGCACACTCCGTGTGGGAGACATCATTCTTGCCGGAACCCACTTCGGCCGCGTGAAAGCTATGTTCAACGAACGTAACCAGCGCATCACCGAGGCCGGTCCCGCCGAACCTACCCTCATCCTGGGTCTCAACGGCGCTCCGACTGCAGGCGACACCTTCAATGTGATGGAAACCGAGCAGGAAGCCCGCGAGATCGCCACCAAGCGCGAACAGCTCCAGCGCGAACTCGGTCTGCGTACCTCCAAGCGCACCACTCTCGAAGAGATCGGCCGCCGCCGCGCCATCGGAAACTTCCACGAGCTCAACATCATCGTCAAGGGTGACGTCGACGGCTCGATCGAGGCTCTTTCCGACTCGCTCATCAAACTCTCGACCGAAGAAGTCAAAGTCAACGTGCTCCACAAGGCTGTCGGCGCCATCTCCGAAAGCGATGTCACCCTCGCAGCCGCCTCTGATGCCATCATCATCGGCTTCCAGGTGCGTCCCTCGCAGGCCGCCCGCCGTGCCGCCGAGCGTGACGGTGTGGAGATCCGCCTCTACTCGGTCATCTATCAGGCCATCGAGGAGGTCAAGGACGCGATGGAAGGCATGCTCGCCCCCGAAATCAAGGAAGAAGTCATCGGTACCGCCGAAGTGCTTCAGACATTCCGCATCTCCAAGGTCGGCACAATCGCCGGTGCCATTGTCCGCGAAGGACGCATCAAGCGTAGCTGCAAAGTGCGCCTGATCCGCGACGGCATTGTGCGCTACACCGGTGAGCTCGGATCGCTCAAGCGCATGAAGGACGATGTCAAGGAAGTCACCTCTGGCTATGACTGCGGTCTCTCGATAGCCGGTTACAACGACGTGCAGGAAGGCGACCTCATCGAAGCCTACGAAGAAGTCGAGGTTAAGAAGACTCTCTGACCTGGGGGACTGATACGGACCCTGAAAGGAGAGTGAAAGGAAAATGAAAGGATTAAGTGCCGCAGCTCTATGACGCACAATATCCATATCAACATAGGCTCAAACAGCGGCTGCCGCCACGCTCTGATCGAGCGCGCGGCAGCCGCCGTTTCTTCCGCCCTGGGCGGAGAGGTGCTCCGCTCGGATATCATCGAGACCGAACCCTGGGGCTTCGAGTCAGACAATACCTTTCTGAACCTTGGTCTCATGACCGTGGTCTCCCTGCCTGACAGCACCGACATGGAAGCATTTGCCATAGGTCTGCTGAGGCGTCTCAGAGAGATTGAGTGCGGAATCGACCCCTCGCCCCACCGCGACAGCGAGGGCCGCTACATTGACCGCGCCATAGACATCGATCTGATAGCCGTAGGTTCAGTTGTGGTCTCGCTTCCGGAGCTCATCATCCCGCATCCCCGCATGCATGAGCGCTACTTTGTGCTCCGGCCTCTGTCGCAACTCGATCCGTCGTGGCGCCATCCGCTCCTCGGACTGACCGCCGTGCAGCTTCTCGACAGCCTTGGCTGACCTCGCGGCAGGTCTGAATCCCTCTCCCAGCTCTGGGAAACAACAGTCGACCAAAACCAAACTGAACCAATCCAACAATCACATCAACCGAATGTCAGACAGCGGACTCAAACAGAAAACCGCCAAGGGGCTTCTCTGGGGCGGAATAGGCAGCGGCACCATGCAGCTGCTCAATCTGCTTTTCGGCATATTCCTGTCAAGACTTCTCTCTCCGGCCGACTACGGTGTGGTCGGGGCGCTGACCATATTCTCGGCTATGGCCGGACTCTTTGCCGAAAGCGGCTTCACTCTGGCTATAGTCAACAGGAAAAACATCGGCCATGACGACTACAACGCCGTGTTCTGGTTCAACATTGTGGCCGGACTCGGCCTCTACGGGCTGCTTTTCGCGCTTGCCCCGCTGATAGCCCGCTTCTATAATCAGCCCGAAATGGTGTGGCTCTCGCGCTTTCTCTTCCTGGGCTTCCTTTTCGGAGGAATAGCCACCGCGCCGTCGGCCTACTTCTTCCGCAGTCTCAATGTCAAGCTCCGCAGCCAGATACAGATCTGCGCCATACTTCTCTCCGGCACCGTCGGTGTCACCTGCGCCGCGTTCGGATGCGGCTACTGGGGCATAGCGGCCCAGACGGTCACCTATTCAGGCTGCAACGCGCTGCTGCTGTGGCTGCGTTCGCCCTGGCATCCCACGCTATCGTTCCGCATGGCCCCGCTGCGCGAGATGCTACCGTTCAGCACCCGGCAGCTGATGACCTCGCTCTTCACCCACATCAACAACAATTTCTTCTCCGTGCTGCTGGGCCGCTTCTACGGAATGCAGCCCACGGGTTATTATACGCAGGGCAGCAAGTGGACCACTATGGGCTATTCGACCATCTCCGGAATGCTCAACAGTGTGGCCCAGCCGGTGTTTCGCGAGGCATCCGAAGAGCGTGAGCGCCTCTGCCGGGTGTTTCTCAAAATGCTCCGTTTCACCTCCTTTGTCTGCTTTCCGGCCATGTTCGGCCTGGCAATCGTGGCCAGAGAACTGATTGTGCTGAGCGTGACGGCCAAGTGGCTTCCGTGTGTGCCGGTGATGCAGATTCTTTGTGTCTGGGGCGCATTCATGCCTGTGGCTACTCTCTACGGCAACCTCTTCAACAGCATTGGCCGTCCGAACATATATATGTGGAACACTATCTCGCTGGGGCTCATGCAGCTTCTCTGTGTGATGCTCAGTTACCCCTACGGGCTGACGGTGATGCTTGAGGTCTATGCCGGAGTCAATGTATGCTGGCTTTTTGTCTGGCACTATTTTGCGGCCCGACACATCGGGCTGCGCCTCTCCGGGGTGCTTAAGAGCATGATGCCCTACATAGCTGTGTCACTTGCCGTCATGGCCGTCACGGTAGCTGCTACCGCACGGATCGAAAGCGCCATTGTCTCGCTTCTTGCCAAGATCTTCATGGCCGCCGCGCTCTACGGTCTGCTGATGTGGAGGCTGAAATCCGTAGTGTTCCGCGAGAGCATAGGCTATCTGACCAAAGGGCGCCTGAAACTCTGAAAAAATCTATTTGCAATAACTCTGAAAGGATATGGATATACTTGAGAATGTCACGGTGATAATCCCGGCCCACAACCGGCCGGAGCGTCTGCAGCGCCTGCTCGATTATTACAGAGGCACAGGCCTGCGGGTGATTGTCCCCGACTCGTCAGACGCTTTGTTTACCGGGCGTATGGATCCGGAACAGGTGGTCTATCTCCACCGTCCGGGTCTGCATTTCCTGCTTAAGATAAGGGAGATACTGCCCATGATCAGCACGCGCTATGTGTTTTACTGTGCCGACGATGACTTCATAGTGCCCGAAGCGGTCTGTGAGATTGCGGAGTTTCTTGACCGGAATCCGTCATACAGCTGCGCGCAGGGCCACTATCTGACCTTCACCCCCTGCGGTGACGGCGTGCGCTTCACTCCCCGCTATATCCGCAGTTTCGACAGCCGTGTGGACGGTGACAGCGCTGTGGAGCGACTAACCGGTCAGTTCGGAATGTATGCTTCGGTGCTCTACGGGGTGGTGAGGACCGATGCTTTCATCCGCACCTATCAATATTGTTTCGACAAGGGGGAGCCGCGTTTCTGCAATTTGTATCTCGCAGAGGAGTTTTTTCATAACTCGATGCTGATCCACGGCTGCTATGCCACCTTGCCTTGCTTCTACAGTGCCCGCGAGCAGATACGCAATTCTGCGGCGCAGATCACCGTGCCGTCATCGGTGATCAAGAATTCGCCGGAATACCGGCCGGAGTTCGACGGCTTTGTCCGCGGGCTCACACTTCTGCTTTCGGAGTGCGCCGGGATGCCGGAGTCTGAGTCCGAGGCTCTGATCAGACGTGTGGTTTCGGCGCCTGCCGACAAGCCTTCCGTTTTGTTCAAGCGCCGGGTCAATGCTTTTCTTGACCGCCATCCTCTGCTTGGCTGGGCCTCACGGCTGTCAGTATGGCGCTATCATCAGAAGGGGCTGAAAGCCGTGAGAGGACTTCAGAGCTATCCATGCACCTTCTCTACCCCGGCCACCGAGGCTATTGTCAGGGCCGTCAGGTCAGGGGGAAATGGTAAAAATGGTTGTTGAAAAAGAATTTAAAACATCCGCCGGGAGTGCGATAATGCGGAGAGCCCCCGTCCGGAGCGGTAAATCGGTGTCCTCGACCGGACACCATATGCAGGGGAAGACGGCAACCCCGTGACACCTTCGCGCTGTGCGCTTCGGTGTCACGGGCTATGAGTAAACCGATGTCCTGTCGGACATCACCATCCGGCCTCAGTACGCGCAGCGTGATCCGGATAGTTCCCATGTCAGACGAGATGTGTTCCGTCCGGGCTGTTGATGTCGGGTTTCCGGCAATGCGGGTTTCGTCTTGGCCGTGGTCGGCGGGTGTCCGGCAGGACACCGATTTACTCATAGCCCCCGACACCGTAGCGCATTGCGCGTAGGTGTCGGGGAGAAGACATTAAAACCAATGTGGTGTCCGGTTGAGGACACCGATTTACCGTTCCGGATGGTCTCGGAATTCGCGGCACCCGGAATCCGCTGTGCCTAAATCATTTCACATTCGGATAGTTTTTTTACGTTTCAGCCGGGTTTTGCTGCTGGCCCAAAAAAACGCCTCCGGATGCGGAAAACCCAGGCATCCGGAGGCGTTATGATTTCAGTGTATCCCCTATGCTATGCTGCCAGGCATCCGGGGACGATTGTTTTATTTCTTGTTTTTGATTTTTTCGAGCTGACGGTCGAGGGCTTCGAGACAGAGGTCAATGGCTTCTTCAAAAGTGTCGGCGGTCTTGTCGGCTACCTGTTCGCGTTCCTGGGGTACGCTCAGGCTGACGATGGCCTGTTTATTGAGGGCTGTTTCGGGTTTTACCACACGAAGCGAAACCTCGGCGCTCATCACTTCGGGATAACGGCGGGTCAGCTTCTCGATTTTCTTGTTGATGAAAGAGGTCAGTTTTTCGCTGATGTCGAAGTGGATGGCTTTGATGTTAGTTTCCATTTTTTCCTCCTTTTTTTAATGCACGCGGATGTGCGAGTTGGTAATTATGTTTAAGTTCACTGTAGGTCACATGGGTGTAGACCTGTGTAGATGTCAGAGACTGGTGTCCGAGCAGGGTCTGGACTGAGGTGAGAGGCGCTCCGGAGTTGAGCATGTCAGTGGCAAAGGAGTGGCGCAGCACGTGGGGGCTCAGCCGGCTGGCATGGACTCCCTCTTCGGAGAGGGTGCGGTGGACCACGTTGTAGACAAATTTCCGGTAGAGCGGAAGTCCGTCGTCGCGGACCAGGAGCGGTGCTGTCGGGTCGGCCGGAGAGATGGCGGTGGCCGGAGAGGAGTCGCGCGTCAACCGATAGTCTTCTATTGCCTGGCAGAGTTCGGGCCCGATCGGGATTATTCTCTCCTTATTACGCTTTCCGAGCACTTTTAGTTCACCTCTGGAGGTGTCGGTGGCGCGGTCGAGCAGGCCTGTCAGCTCAGAGCAGCGGATGCCGGTGGAGTAGAGCAGGTCTATGATCAGACGGTCGCGGAGTTCGGCGAAGGTGTCGGTCGGGGCGTCGTCAAGAACGCGGGCTGTGTCGTCGGGGCGTATGTAGACCGGAAGGTCTTTGGGTATTTTGGCGAGTGTAAGAGCCGATGCGGGGTTTGATTTGAGCCCGTGGTGACACATCAGAAAGCGGAAAAATGATCGCAGCGATGAAGCCTTGCGGCGGATGGTGCGGGGCGAGCGGCCTTCGCGGCCCAGAGAGCCGATCCACTGGCGCAGATCCGAGGTGGTGACGTCAAGCGGGTGCAGGAGTTCGGGACGGCCTGCCGTGGCAAAATCGGCCCACGCCATGAGGTCGGTGCGGTAGGCACTGACTGTCAGCGTCGAGTAGTTGAGCTCGTGGCTGAGGTGGTCGAGGAATTGATTGATCAGTTCCATAACATTCGGGGCTTCGGTTGGTTTGCCGTTAGCGCGAATATAGGAAATGTTTTTGTAAGAAGCAAATCTTTTTGCGCTGATTTTGCAGGAAACTTCTCAGGCGGGTGCGGGTTGAAGGTGGGAGAGGAGAGAGGAGAACGGGCCTACAGGCTGATGGATCAGGCTGATATGGAGGGGGCGAGGAGCATGCTGGCGGGTATGGCGGCGGCGAAGGGGAGCAGGCTGTGGATCGGGTCGGCTCCGAGGCTGCCGGTGGTCTGCACGACGGCGAAGACGGTGCCGGCGCTGTCGAAGTTGTAGGCTATGTTGTAGAGGACCACTGTGGCGGTGATGAAGAGCAGTTCGATGATGATGGCGGTGATGAGCGTTGCTGCCGAGGGTACTTTGAAGCGCAGGAGCGGGACGGCAGCGTAGCGGGCTATCAGTATGAAGGGGAGCATGATGGAGAAGAAGAGGCAGATGAAGGCCCAGGCGGTGGTGACGGGTGAGTTTTCGGAGAATATGTCGAGTCCGTCGAGGATGTTGGGGTTGCCGGTGACGGAGTAGACTATTATGCCTGCTACGAGCGAGAGGATGAGGCAGAGCATCACGAAGGCTACTATGGCGCAGACCATTCCGAAGAATCCGAGGATGAATTTGGCGGCTATGGAGAAGAAGGTGTTGATGAAGGTGGCGAATGACGATGAGTTTTCGTCAGGCACGGGGGCTGCGGGGGGTGTGGAGTTGTTGATCACGGTCTGGCCTATGTTGTCAAGTGTGACGGGCTGGCCTTGCATTTCGAGGATCTGACGCGGGGTGTGGGCCACGGGGATGATCATCCATGCCACCATGTAGACTATTACGCAGGGCCAGAAATAGGTGCAGACGGTGAGGATGGTGGCGAGGATGCGCATGACGGTTACGTCCCAGCCGAGATACTGCGCGAGGCCGGCTATGACACCTCCGAACACTTTATGGCGCACGTCGCGGTAGAGCCGTTTGTGGATTGGCGGCGGGGGCGGTGTGGCCTGACCGGTGCTGTGGCGGCTCTGTGGGGCTGCTTTGGGGTCGGGAGGGGTGGCGCCGGTCGGTTCGCTGCTGTGGCGGGAGGTGCTGTCAGGGTCTTCTTCGGAGAGTTCTTCGGGACGGCCCATTGTCTCGATGACGCGGTTGACGTCGTCAATGACGATTACGTTGGCTCCGCGGGCAATGCGTTCTTCGAAGTGTTCGGAGATGCGCTGTTCGATGTCGTTGACTATCTCGTCGGCTTCGTTGTCGGCGAAAGTGGCCCGGAGCTGGGAGAGGTAGTCGAGGAGGAGAGTGTAGGCGTCTTCGTCGATGTAGAAGATTTTGCCGTTTATGTTGGCGGGGAAGCTCTTTTTCATGTCAGTCTTTGAGTCTGAGAGGGTTGGGTGTGATGGGTGTTATAATAGGAGGGTTTGCGAGGAGGAGGTTGACGGAGTTGCTGATCTCGTCCCAGGAGGCCTGGAGCTGTCCGAGGAATTCGAGCCCAAGCGGGGTTATGGAGTAGTATTTCCTCGGCGGCCCCTGGAGGGATTCTTCCCATCGGTAGGCGAGGAGTCCGTCATTTTTGAGGCGGGTCAGCAGCGGATAGAGAGTGCCTTCCATTACGATTAGATGCGCTTCTTTTAGCCGGGCTATCATCTCGGAGGCGTAGGCGTCGCCGCGCCGGAGTATGAGCAGTACGCAGAATTCCAGCATTCCTTTGCGCATCTGGGATTTCAGATTGTCTATGTTCATGATTTTTGGATGTTTTTCTGTCGGAGTGACTACCGGTTTTGTCTCTCGGACGTTGCAAAGGTAGGGATTGGCAAAGTACTATGCAATACATAGTACTATGAATTAACAAAAATTAAATCTTCCACCCTCTTAGTGTCGCGTTTTTCTGTTCCGGATTGTTATATTTGCAATAAACAATTGCATAAAGATATGCTAATCTCCAAAAATAAATTATATGCGCCAGATAATACGACATTTTACTGATGACGACTTGTATAAGTTCACAATGTGCTGCGCGGTAATTGAAAACTTCCCACGCACACAGGTACGTTACAAATTTAATGACCGGGACAATACCGTTTATCCTGATGGCTTTGCCGATGAGCTCCTTCGTCAGATACAAATGCTTGAAGACGTGATAATCACCGAAGAGGAAATTGCGTTTTTGCAAGAAAAATGCAGCTATATCCCCGCTTGGTTTTGCAGCTATCTCAAAGGATTTCGGTATGACAGCAAATGGGTAAGGATAAATCAAGATGAAAACGGACATCTTGACATAGAGTTCGAAGGCTGTTGGAGCAACACAATACTTCTCGAAGTGAAAGTCCTCGCAATCATCTCGGAACTGTATTATATAATGACGGGAGAAGCAGAGAAACTCGATTATGAAGGATACTACCGAAAATCGCATGACAAAGCACGGAGACTGATTGAGGCCGGTTGCACGTTCAGTGATTTCGGCACCCGCCGCCGAGCATCATTTCAGGCTCAGGACACGGTGGTCAAGGCAATGAAAGATTGTCAGGACACAATGTCTGGCCCCGGAAGATTCATAGGCACCAGCAATGTGTATTTCGCCATGAAATATGATCTCGTGCCAATAGGGACGATGGCCCATGAACTTATATGTGCCATTGCCGGAATGTATGGTCCGCAGATGGCAAATTATCTTGCCATGAAAACATGGGCATCTACATATCGGGGTGCGTTGGGCACATTCCTTTACGACACCTATGGCTGGCGGATTTTCAGCCTTAATTTCTCTGAGGATTATGCCAATATGTTCAAGGGGCTGAGAGTGGACAGCGGCGATAACTGCCATGAACTCGATCTCATTGTCGAAAAATACAGGAGTCTTAACATTGATCCACGCACCAAGCAGATTGTGTTCAGTAACGGCTTGAATGTTGATAAAGCAATCGAGATACAGAGATATGCCGAAGACAAGTGCATACCATCATTTGGCATTGGCACTCATTTTACCAATGATTTCGAGGATGTCAGACCACGTAACATAGTCATCAAACTTGTCGCGGTGAAGATTACCGAATCATGGACATTCTATTGCAGCACATGTAAGTTAAGCGAAGACAAAGGCAAATATTCCGGCGATGAAGCAACAGTGTGCCGATTTCTTGAAGCACTTCATTTGACAGATGGCGAGTTATGACTTTTCGGACCAATCGTTCGGGTGTAATGAACTATAAGAGGGTGTTTCATAACAAGAGTTAAAATCTGAGTGGTGTATCTTTTAGATAAATTGTTGCAAGTGAGGAAGAGGCATAGCGAGCTATGCGACTGACGAGCTTCAACAATTTAGCAAAAGAGACACCAAGGCTCAGGTAACTCAAAATTTTTCACAAATGGAATACTCCTATTTAACGTGAGTTCGGTATAGGCACTTCATAAGAACCGTACGGCTGAAGTGTTATGAAGGGCTTGTATAAAAAACGGAATCTTTCGTCCGGACATGATTATAGGTTGCCGGCAGTAAGACGGGACACCGCGACCTTGTCGATGCGAACACGGTCCATGTCCGCGACTTCAATTTTGAAAGAATGCCATTTTATTGTGTCGCCCTCAGTGGGTACTTTGCGCAGAGTCTCCATTATCAGACCTCCGATTGTCGTATATCCTGCCGGTTTGTACAGCTCCTCACAGTCAAAATATGCAAGAAAATCATATATGGGGCACTGCCCGTCAACGAGCCATTCGTCCACATCCGGACGCTTCACAATCATAGGCCCTTCTCCGGACTGGGCGATATTGCCAACAAGACCGTCGAGTATGTCGCGGAGTGTTATAATGCCTTGGAAGCTACCGAACTCATCGTAAACAAGAGCAAAGTGGTTGTCGGTGGTTTTGAACGTTTCGAGCGCGTCATATACCGTCATGGACTCAGGAAGACACATAGGAGGTATAATCGCTTTTTCGATATTGAAGTCGGGCTTGCCGAGCGACAGCACGAGACTTTTAAGAGATATAACACCACAGATGTCTTCTTTATCTCTGTCGAAAACGGGATATGAGGAATGAAGGTCATCGCATAATACTTTCCGGATGCTCTCTTCATCCATATCAATAGTCAGAGTCGCCACTTCTTTACGACTGGTCATAATCGCGCCGATACGGCTGTCACCCATAACTAATGCTCGCTCCATGATGTCCTGTTCAACCTCACGCACTTCTCCGGAATCTATGCCTTCCTGAATCAAAGATTTGATTTCTTCCTCAGTTACTTTTGATGTATTGTTTCCAAGTTTGAAAATCTTGACAATGGCCGATGTTGACGCAGACAGCAGCCATACAATGGGATATGTTATTAGAGAAAGCAGTCTCATTGGACCCGCCGCCAGTTTGGCAATCCCGTCAGCATGTCCCATGCCGATTCGTTTCGGCACAAGTTCACCAACAACTATCGACAGATAAGTTACTATCGCGACAATGACAAATTTCGCAATATTCATCGCCATTTTTGGGGCGAGACCTATTGATGTCAAATAATTGCCTGCTTCCGTTGCTATTGTAGCACCTGAAAACAAACCGGTAAGAATCCCGATAAGTGTTATTCCTATCTGTACGGTCGATAAGAACCGATCTGGCTCACTCTGGAGTTTCAAGGCATTGGCGGCACTACGATTGCCGTCTTTGGCTTCTGCCGACAGCTTGGATTTTCGTGCTGATATAAGGGCGACCTCCGACATTGAGAATACACCGTTGAGAAGTATTAAAGCGATTATTATAATCAGGTCATCCATATAAAAAAAGTGCAAATTATCTTTAGAGATTGTCTAAGAATAAGTAAAAAGACACCGACAAGGCCTTCAATAGCAAAGTGATATAGATTTTAGACAATCTCTTAGAGTTTTTCGCGTTCGAGGCCGTGGCGGGTTTCGTCGGTGGCGGGGACAAGGGGGAGGCGGAGGACTTCTTTGTAACGCGGGAAGAGGATGTGGAGCAGGCATTTGATGCCGGCGGGGTTGCCGTCTTTGAATAGGAGGGAGTAGAGGGCTGAGAATTGCTGGTGGAGTTTGGCGGCGTGATCGGGGGTTTCGTCGGTCATGCTCGCGTGGATCATTTCGGTGAAGCGTTCGGGGTAGGCGTTGCCGAGCACGGAGATTACGCCGTCGCCGCCGATTCGGATCATGCTATGGGCGAGGGAGTCGTCGCCTGAGATTACGAGAAAGCCTTCCGGGCGGCGGGTGATTACGTTCTGCGCCTGCTCCATGTTGCCGCTTGCTTCTTTGATGCCTATGATTTTGCCCTGGAATTCGCGGGCAAGGCGTATGATGGTGTCAACGTTCATGTTGACTCCTGTGCGGCCGGTATGTTGTAGAGGATTACGGGGATTGGCGATGCCTTGGCTATTTCGGCGAAATGGCGGTACATGCCTTCCTGGGTCGGTTTGTTGTAGTAGGGGACCACTGAGAGGATTGCGTCGAATTCGTCGAGGCGCTCTGTGGTCAGGAGTTCGTTGACTACGGAGCGGGTTGAGTTTCCGCCGATTCCGAGCACTACGGGGCAACGGTGGTTGATGTGGTCGAGTATGTGGAGCGCGAGGCGGTGTTTCTCGTCGGGGGTGAGTGTCGGTGTTTCTGCTGTTGTGCCGAGGGCTACAATGTAGTCGGCTTTGCCGTCGACCAGATAATCAAGGTGGGCGTCAAGTGTCTGAAAGTCGATATCTCCGTTTTCGAGAAATGGCGTGGTGAGTGCAACTCCCATGCCGCGCAAGTGCTCAGATGACATAAAGAAATTGTAAGATGGATTTGCGTTAGAGCCGTCGATTTGATGTGTTTTGTGTCAAATAAACATCAAAGTCTCCGGTTTGGTTGCAAAATTACAAAATATTTGCAAATTAGCCAAGAAAGAGGAGACGATGAGGATCTGAAGTGCCGGTAGCTCCGGATGGTCTGAAACTTCCGGTGTGGCTTGAGGTGGCCAGGGTGTTCTGGTCAAGGGTGGTGGCCTGAGGGTTCTTTTGGGACCTGGGTTATTTGCGGGCTCGTTTGGTTCTGCGTTTGTGTGATGCTGTGGTTTTGGCTTTGCGCTTTTTGGCGGGGGCGTATTTCTGAGATTTTCCGTAGGTGCGTTTGTCGAAGGCGAATATGTCTTTGTGGGGCACCTGGTTTTCAAAGTCGATGATTGCTGCTGGGTTGATGGGGATTCCGAGGTAGCGGCATTCGAAGTGGAGGTGTGGTCCGGTGCTACGGCCTGTGTTGCCTCCGAGAGCTATGGGGTCGCCGGCTTTGACGTATTGGTTGGGTTTCACGAGGAAGCGGCTGAGGTGGCCGTAGACTGTTTCGAGGCCGTTTTCGTGGCGCATCACTACGTAGTAGCCGTAGCCGCGTCCTTCATATTTCGTGAGTCGGATTTTTCCGGAGAATGCTGCGCGGACGGTGTCGCCAACCTGGAGCTTGAGGTCAGTTCCGTAGTGCATGCGTCCGAAGCGAGAGCGGTAGCCGTAGTTTGATGTGATGTGGCCGGGACAAGGTGACACGAATTCCGAGACGTCGATGTCATGATGGTCAGGGATTGTGACTGCTGTTCCGTAGGGGTTGACGCTTTCGCTGTTCCAGAAAGAGTTGAAGATTTCGTTGTCAATGGCGGCTTCGCGAGCTTTGATCTGGTTTAGGAGAAGGTCGTTGTTTTCGATCTTGAAGGGGTTGACTGATGGCCGCTGGTTGGCTATCAGAGAGTTGTGCTGGTTGGTGTGTAATTCGGGGAGTTTTAGCTGTGCCTGTGCGGTGAATGCTGCCGCTGAAGCGAGGAGTGAGATGAGGAGTGTATTGAATTTTAGTAATTTCATTGGAGTATTCAAAATTTTTTCCGGCAAGAAGATGGAGAGTTGATGGTTATGCTTTTTTATCCTGGCTGTCGGTTCCCTGCGGGGGACTGGCCGGGATGCCGAGCTCGTCGGTTGAATTGATGAATGGGGTGGCTGCTGCAGTGCGCGGGAAGAGTTCTTCGGGGCGGAAGAAGCGTCGGATCTCGGTTTCGGCATCTTCGGGTGAGGAGGATGCGTGGATGATGTTTTCCTGATTCGACATTGCGAAGTCGCCGCGGATTGTTCCGGGAAGAGCTTCGCGTCCGTTAGTGGCGCCTGTGAGCGATCGGACCACAGAGATGGCTTGGATTCCCTGGAGGACCATGACGATGACGGGCGATGCGGTCATCGAATGTAGTATCAAAGGGAAGAATGGTTTGCTGACGAGGTGAGAGTAGTGCTGGTGCAGAAGCTCTTCGGAGAGTTGCATCATTTTCATGCCGGTAATGGTGAGGCCCTTCTGCTCGAAGCGGGAGAGAACTTTGCCGACAAGAGCGCGCTCGATTGCTGATGGCTTGAATATGATTAGAGTCTGTTCCATTTAGAGTGACGATTAACAGATGTTTACGGTTTTCGTAAGCACTTTCCAAATTTAGTCATTTTGAGGCGATTGAAAAAAATCGGGCGGGATAAAAAGTGTGAATTTTGGGAAACAGAGTTTAATTTCGGTTTGTATCGGATTGTTTGTCAGGTGTTTGGACGTCAATGTGAAAATACTATAAAATATGTCGGGCGGTTTCGGCTTTTGATTTTGCGTGTGAATTTATGTAAAATATTGTAATTCGGGAAGGTCTTGTTTTAACATTTGCCGCCAGGAGCAAAGAAAAACGGCCTGATTCAAGGGGGTGATGAATCTGACCGTGGGTTTCTTTGGTGGGCGCTGAGGGATTCGAACCCCCGACCCTCTGCTTGTAAGGCAGACGCTCTGAACCAGCTGAGCTAAGCGCCCGGATTTTGATTGCGCCGCTTGCGCTATCCGGTTTTGCTTTAGATGCGAGAAAGTTTCTGAGTTGGTGGGCGCTGAGGGATTCGAACCCCCGACCCTCTGCTTGTAAGGCAGACGCTCTGAACCAGCTGAGCTAAGCGCCCTTTCTCGCTTAAAGCGTTGCAAAGGTAGAGAGGATTTTTGAATCGACCAAATGTTTTTGAAAGTTTTTTCGATTTTTTTTGAAAAATAGGGCTTAAAAGGGAGAAATCGTAGAATTATTGGTCGGAATAGCGGGCGAGTGGATGATAATGGTTGGCCCTGACAGTTAAAAATGATATGAAAGGGGTAGTGAAAAAAGATTGCATGGGTGTGGATTTTTTTGAAGGAAAGGTTGGAGGGATCAAAGTTTATTTTCTAAATTTGCAAAAATTCTTAATTGCAGAGCTTTTTTTAAACGGAAATCTACAAGTGTAATTTGGAATTTAACCAATCTATAAAAATCTAAGGCCTGACATCATGCAGCAGGAACAGAAAGAGCCGGCAGGCGGCCAGCAACTGGCGACCGGACCGGTTTCTGAAAAAAATATTGTCGACAGCGTGGTCATCATTCCCACCTATAATGAAAAGGAGAATGTGGCTGCGATTATCGAGGCTGTCTTCGGACTGCCACGTGAGTTTGACGTGCTGATAATTGACGATAATTCTCCTGACGGCACAGCCGCGATAGTGAAAGATCTCCAGAAGAAGTATGCCGGACGCCTGCATCTGGTGGAGCGCGCCGGCAAGCAGGGACTGGGCACGGCTTATATAGCCGGATTCAAGTGGGCTCTGGCGCGGGACTATGAATTTGTGTTTGAAATGGACGCCGACTTCTCGCACAATCCCGCCGATCTGCTGAAGCTCTATGACGCCTGCTCCAGGGACGGCGCCGATCTGGCCATCGGGTCGAGATATGTGACGGGTGTCAATGTGGTCAACTGGCCTATGGGCAGGGTGCTGATGTCGTACTACGCCTCGCGCTATGTGAGGGTTGTGACCGGGATGCCGATCAACGATGCTACGGCCGGATTTGTCTGCTACCGCCGCCGGGTGCTTGAGACCTTGCCTCTGGATGGTATCCGTTTCAAGGGCTATGCATTTCAGATCGAGATGAAATTCCTGGCCTATAAGTATGGATTCAGGATCAAGGAAGTGCCCATCATCTTTGTGAACCGTGTGCTCGGAACTTCGAAAATGAGCTCCGGTATCTTCAGCGAGGGATTTTTCGGGGTGATGAGGCTGAAATGGTCGAGTCTGTTTACGAAATATGAACGCAAGACAGTGTAAGCCTCCTCTATCTGATAAATTTTAAACTCAAGCGTTGCAGATGGCTACCACCTTATTATATAATGCAGAGATTGCCAACGAAGGCCGCCGGTTCAGAGGCTATGTGCTTGTTGACGGGCAGAAGATAGGCCGAGTGGGCGAAGGCACGGCCGACGGCGCCGAATGTATGCGCCTGAAGCAGACAGCCGACAGGGCTGTTGACTGCGGAGGGCGACTGCTGATACCCGGAGTGATTGACACGCATGTGCATTTCCGCGATCCGGGTCTGACGGAAAAGGGCGACATGGCCACGGAAAGCCGTGCGGCGGTGGCCGGAGGTGTCACCTCGGTTGTCGATATGCCAAATACGAAGCCTGCCACTGTGACTTGCGCGGCGCTTGGGGACAAGATCAGGCGCGCAGCTGAAGTCTCGGCTGCAAACTTCGGCTTTTTTATCGGCGCCACAAATGACAATGCCGATGAGCTGCTGAAGGCCGACTACAGCCGGACGGCCGGCATAAAACTGTTTCTCGGATCGTCGACGGGCAACATGCTTGTTGACGACAACAATACACTTGAAGAACTTTTCGCCTCCGCTCCGGCGCTGATAGCCGTGCATGCGGAAGACGAGGCGACGATCCGTGCGGCCCGCGAAAGGCTGCTGGAGGAATGCGGCGGCTCGATTCCGGTTGAAAGACATCCGGATGTCAGGCCCCGCGAGGCTTGCGTGAAAGCCACACGCAAGGCTATAGAACTTGCCCGGAAAACGGGTGCGCGTGTGCACATCTGCCACTTGTCCACTGCCGAGGAGCTGCAGCTTGTCAGCGAAGCCAAGGCCGAGGGAGTGAAGGTGACGGCTGAGACCTGCCCGCAATATCTACTTTTTGACCGGAATGATTTTCAGAGAGCCGGCGCGCGCATCAAGTGCAATCCGGCTATCAAGGAACCGTCTGACCGCATAGCGCTGCTGCGCGCTATCCAGCCCGGAGGCTGCATCGACACCATTGCCACTGACCATGCTCCGCATCTGCCCGCGCAGAAAGAGGGCGATGCGCTGACTGCCGCGTCGGGTATGCCTATGGTGCAGTTTTCGCTGCGCGCCATGCTTGAGCTTGTGGCGTCAGATCCGCAACTCGAAGGCTGCGGACCTGAGCGGGTGGTGGAACTGATGTGTCACCGTCCGGCCGATCTGTTCGGCATCAAAGGGCGCGGTTATATCCGCGAAGGTTACTGGGCCGATCTGGTGCTGGTGGATCCTCTCGGATGCCGGACTGCGGTGAGCGATTCGGAGGTGATCAGCCGCTGCGGCTGGACTCCGCTCGCCGGAATGACTCTGCCGGCGCGGATCGAGATGACAATGGTCAACGGAACGGTGGTCTACGAGGCCGGTTCCGATCCGCAGAGCGGCGCGGCTATGGCGCTCGAATTCGGCACGACCGGCGAAAAGCCCTGAAACAGGAACTTATAATCAACCATGATAACCACATTCATCTAATCAAACCAATCTAATTATGTTAGACAAGACCAATGTCAAGACCCTTGACAAGGTTGTGGTCCGTTTTTCCGGAGACTCCGGTGACGGCATGCAGCTTGCAGGCAACATTTTCACAAATGTTTCCGCAGGGTTAGGAAACAAAGTGTCAACTTTCCCCGACTATCCTGCCGAGGTTCGAGCTCCGCAGGGATCGCTCAGCGGAGTGTCGGGCTTTCAGGTAAGTGTAGGTGTCGACGTGCACACTCCGGGTGACCTCTGCGACGTGCTCATCGCCATGAACCCCGCGGCTCTCAAGCAGAACATCAAGTTTCTCAAGGCTGGCGGTGTGGTGATTGTCGACATCGACTCATTCAAGGAATCAGATCTCAAAAAGGCGCTTTTCGAGACTCTCGATCCGTTCAAGGAACTCGACATCAAGGCCCAGGTGGTGGAAGTGCCCGTCACTTCGATGACCAAATCCGCGCTGGCCGAGTCGGGACTGGACAACAAGAGCATCCTCAAGTGCCGCAACATATTCGCCCTCGGTCTTGTCTGCTGGCTTTTCGACCGTCCGCTTGAAGGCGCTCTCCGTATGCTCAAGGGCAAATTCGCCAAGAAGCCCGCTATCTATGAAGCCAATGCCAAGGTTATCGAGGCCGGCTACAATTACGGAAACAACATCCACGCCAGTGTCAGCACCTACCGCATCGAGACCGAAGAGGCTGTGCCCGGCGTCTATACGGACATCAACGGCAACACCGCCACCGCATGGGGCTTCATCGCAGCCTCTGAAAAGAGCGGGCGTCCGCTCTTCCTCGGCAGCTATCCCATCACTCCCGCCACCGACATACTCCAGGAACTTGCAAAGCGCAAGGATCTCGGAGTGAAGGCTCTGCAGATGGAAGACGAGATTGCCGGAGTCTGCTCGGCCATAGGCGCATCATTCGCAGGCCATCTTGCGGTCACTTCGACCTCAGGCCCCGGTCTTGCTCTCAAGAGCGAAGGCATCGGTCTGGCTGTGATAGCCGAACTTCCGCTGGTGATTGTCGACGTGCAGCGCGGCGGTCCCTCCACCGGTCTGCCCACCAAGACTGAACAGACCGACCTTATGCAGGCTCTCTACGGCCGCAACGGCGAGTCGCCTCTGGCAGTAGTGGCCGCATCGACTCCGACCGACTGCTTTACTATGGCGTTTGAGGCCGCGAGAATAGCAATGGAACACATGACACCGGTGATTCTCCTGACCGATGCCTTCATCGGCAATGGTTCGAGCGCATGGCGTGTGCCCGAAGCGTCAGATCTGCCCGAAATCCATCCTCCGCTGCTGGCTCCAAATGCCATCGACGAAGCCTGGCAGCCTTACACCCGCAAGGACGAGGATCTGGTCCGCTACTGGGCTATCCCCGGAACCGAAGGAGCCGCACACCGTGTGGGCGGTCTTGAAAAAGACTATAACACCGGCGCTATCTCGACCGATCCGGTCAACCATGAGAAAATGGTGCAGACCCGCCGCGAGAAGATAGAACGCATAGCCAACCACATCCCTGCGCTCGAAGTGCTCGATCCGAAGGGCGCTGACACAATTCTTGTGGGCTGGGGCGGTACCTACGGCCATCTGCGCACTGCCGCCGGCGAACTCTGTGCCGAAGGCCGTCCTGTGGCATTCGCTCACTTCAACTACATCAATCCGCTGCCCGCCAACACAGCCGAAGTGCTGCGCGGCTACAAGCGGGTGATCGTGGCCGAGCTCAACACCGGCATGTTTGCCGACTATCTCCAGGCCAAGTTCCCTGATCTGCACATAGAGCGCATCAACAAGATTCAGGGACAGCCATTCCTCGTAAGCGAAGTTGTCAACGGTGTCAAAAAAATCATGGAGGACAAATAATCATGGAACAGACTCAATATACCCCCGCCAATTATAAGAGCAATCAATCAGTGCGCTGGTGTCCCGGCTGCGGTGACCATGCGATCCTGAACACACTCCACAAGGCAATGGCAACCGTGGGTGTGCCTCCCCACAAGACGGCAGTCATCTCAGGTATCGGCTGCAGCTCGCGTCTGCCTTACTATATGAACACCTACGGTTTTCATACCATCCACGGACGTGCGGCCGCTATCGCTACCGGCTTCAAGGTGGCCCGCCCGGACATGAGTGTCTGGCAGATTTCAGGCGACGGTGACGGTCTCGCCATCGGCGGCAACCACTTCATCCATGCTGTGCGCCGCAATGTGGACATCAACATGATTCTGTTCAACAACAAGATCTACGGTCTGACCAAGGGTCAGTATTCGCCCACGAGCGACCGCGGCTTCGTGTCGAAATCGTCGCCCTACGGCACAACCGAAGATCCGTTCATCCCGGCAGAACTCGTGTTCGGCGCCCGCGGCAATTTCTTTGCCCGCAGCATAGACGTAGAGCTTCAGATCTCGCAGGAGGTGCTTGTGGCCGCCGCTCTCCACAAGGGAGTGTCAGTTGTAGAGGTGCTTCAGAACTGTGTGATCTTCAACAACGGTATCCACAATTTCATCACCGACCGCGAACACCGTGCTGAACGCACCATCCATCTGGTGCACGGCGAAAAGATGCTTTTCGGTAAGGACAAGGAGATGGGCCTCGTGCGCGACGGCTTCCTGCTGAAAGCAGTGAAGGTGGGCGAAGACGGCTATACGATGGATGATGTGCTGGTTCATGACGCGCACACGCAGTCGAACTTCCTGCACCAGCAGCTCGCCATGATGGACGGCCACGATCTGCCGCTGGCATTGGGTGTGATCCGCGATGTTGACTCTCCGGTCTATAATGAAGAGATCGACGCTCAGATCGAAGAGGTGCGCGGCCGCAAGAACTTCTCGTCGTTGCGTGGCATGGTTCTCGCCGGCGAGACCTGGACTGTGGAATAAGCAGATTCTCAATAAGAGATTGTTTTTGAGCAAGCTCTAAAATTCATGGCCGGATATGGTTTTCCGGCCTGACGTGAAAGGCAATGACCGCCGGCAGAAGGATTTCTGCCGGCGGTCTGTTATATCTGTCGGTCTGGAGGAGTGGCTATGACGGATTTTCGGGGCTGTGTTAACATATGTTTGCTAATAATCAGTGTTTTTGTGCAGATTTTAATGAAAATTGAGTGTTATGCGCTCTATTTTGCATATTTTAAAATTAATAAGGTAATTTTTAAATAATAATAATTTCACAATCCGAAAAAACTCAGTACTTTTGAAAGCTCAAATGTAAAGTTGGAAACTCTCTTTGCGACGAGCTAAAGACCAGATATCAAAAATTAACCTTAATAAACTACTATTCAGTTAGTAACGAACAATCATGACTAAATCTACTGTAAAACCCGCCAATGGTAAACTTGGCGTACTCGTAGTAGGACTTGGCGCCGTGACTTCCACGTTTATGACCGGCGTCCTCATGGCCCGCAAAGGTCTCGCAAAACCTGTTGGCTCAATGACCCAATATGACAAGATCCGTGTTGGCAAGGGAGCTGATAAAAAATATCTCCACTACAAGGACATCGTTCCGATGGCCGACCTGAACGACATTGTGTTCGGCGCATGGGATGTTTATCCTGCAAATGCTTATCAGAGCGCAGTCTATGCTGAAGTGCTTCAGCCCAAGGATATCGAGCCTGTGAAGGACGAACTCGAAAAGATCGTTCCGATGAAGGCCGCTTTCGACCACAACTATGCAAAGCGTCTCGACGGTGACAACGTGATGGCCGGCAAGACCCGCTGGGAAATGGTAGAGCAGCTCCGCGAAGATATCCGCAACTTCAAGAAAGAAAAAGGTGTTGACCGCGTTGTTGTGCTCTGGGCAGCTTCAACTGAAGTATATGTTCCGGTTGACGAAAAGATCCACGGAACTCTCGAAGCTCTCGAAGCAGCAATGAAGGCTGACGACAAGGAACACATCGCACCCTCAATGTGCTATGCATACGCAGCCCTCTGCGAGGGCGCTCCCTTCATCATGGGCGCTCCCAACACAACCGTTGACATCCCCGCAATGTGGGAACTCAGCGAAAAGACCGGCATGCCTATCTCAGGCAAGGACTTCAAGACCGGCCAGACTCTCGTGAAGTCAGGCTTCGCCCCCATCATCGGCACCCGCTGTCTGGGTCTCAACGGCTGGTTCTCGACCAACATCCTCGGTAACCGCGACGGTCTCGTGCTCGACGAACCCGCAAACTTCCGTACCAAGGAGGTTTCCAAGCTTTCTACCCTTGAGTCAATCCTCGTTCCCGAAGATCAGCCCGATCTCTACAACGCAAACTGCGGCGGTGCTGAGGAAGGCGGCCACCAGGGCTACTACCACAAGGTGCGCATCAACTACTATCCCCCGCGCAACGACAGCAAGGAAGGCTGGGACAACATCGACATCTTCGGCTGGATGGGCTATCCGATGCAGATCAAGATCAACTTCCTCTGCCGCGACTCTATCCTTGCCGCTCCTCTTTGCCTTGACCTCGTGCTTCTGAGCGACCTCGCCGCACGTGCAGGCCGTCACGGCATCCAGCGCTTCCTGAGCTTCTTCCTCAAGAGCCCGATGCATGACTACACCAAGGGTGAAGTGCCCGTCAACCACCTCTTCCAGCAGTACACCATGCTGAAGAACGCTATCCGCGAAATGGGTGGCTACGAGGCTGACGAAGAAATCGACTAAGCCTATTCATCACATCTTGATTATATTGACAGTTCCGGAAGAGCAATCTTCCGGGACTGTCTGTTTTTTCAGGGGTGGCCGAGAGGGGGAGGGGTGAAGCGGTTTTTAGATGGAGGCGTATTCGGCGGTGGCGTCGAAGCAGGGGCAGGCTTTGGCGGCAAAATCGCGGTGGGAATGTATGCGGGCCTTGGGATAGGCGAGGCGGAGATCGCTCAGGAGCTTCAGGAGGGCGGTTTTCTGGGCTTCTGTGCGGGTGTCGGCGGGTTGACGGGTGCTGTCGGCTGTGAGGCCTCCTGCGTAGGCTATGCCGATGCTGTGGGAGTTGTGGCCGAGGCAGTGCGCGCCTGTCTCGCTCAGGGGGCGTCCGGTGTGGATTGTGCCGTCAAGGTCGATGAGATAGTGGTAGCCGATGGTGCGGAAGCCTCTCTGGCGGTGCCAGAGGTCGATTTCGGCCACGCTGACGTGGCGGCCGGCGGGTGTGGCGGTGCAGTGGATGATGATTTCGGTGATGGTGCGCATGGGAGTGGGAGAATTGGAGGTTGTTGTTGGAAATGGAGTGTTGTGTGTGTGCGGGCGGGAGGGGTTGTGCTTGCAAAGTTAATGCCGGGAATGCCCGGTTTTAGTGCGATAATGCGGAGATACCGGAAATTTTTAGTATTTTTGGCCTCGCACTTTTGCGTTTTTAAGTTTTAGTATTCTGATGTGTAGTTGCTTCCTCTCATCTTGTCAGAATCAACATCTTGAAGAACCTAATGTGACATCTTGCGCATGAGACTTTATAAGAATATTCTGCTCGCTATCTGGAGCTTGATCTACGTTGTGACGGTCGTGTTTTTTGTCAGAGGATCTTTGACATCGGTGCCATTCGGATGTCTGACAATCGGCTTTTTGTGCTATCTGATTGCTTTCTTTCATAACCTTTCAAAGGAGGTGAAAAGATAAGTGAGGGACGATAAACAGACAGAGGCTGCTTTCGGTTTTGGAGCCGATAGGCAGCCTCTGCATTTGTGGGGAGGTGGGAGAGGGTGTTCTGTTATGATTTGCTCTCTAATTTTTCTCTACAAGGATTCCGATCTGTTCGACTCCGCGGAGGGTGTCGATGCGCATTATGTGGCGCAGGGCCACGGGGCGCGTGAGGTCGATGCGGGTGTCGGGGTTGACAATGAGTTCGTGCTGGTAGCCGGCGCCGAAACCGCTTCCGAGCCAACGGCCGTAGAGGTCGGCGAGGGGCATGTTGATGGTGTCACGCAGCAGATAAGGACCGTCACCGTGGTAGGTCAGTTCAAGCCAGATGTTGGAGTAGGGATAGGCGTTGCTGTGACGCAGAGCCACGTGGAGTGTGCTGCCGTTGAGTATCGAGTCGTTGTCGGTGAGCGTTGTGTCGACCGGCAGGAGGCTGATGGTGTCGTTGTAGGCCCATCCGTCAGCCGGAAGCTGCTGCCAGCTGCTGTAATCGCGCTTCCCGCGGCCACAGGCTGCGAGAAGCGCGAGAATTGAGATTGCTGCTATAATAATATAGGTGGTTGATCGCATCTGGATAATCTCTTCTGGAGGCGTTGTCAAAACGATCGCTTATTCCTGGTTGTCGCGGAAGGCTTTCGGGATGCGGTTGGGGCGTTCGGCGGGAGCGTCGGGCTTTTCAGTCTGAGGGGCATTCTGCTGACGTGGCTGCTGGGCTTTTGGCTCGCGGCGGTTGTCTTTGTTGCGCTGACGCTGGTTTTTCTGCTGTCCGGGCTGCTGGGTAGCGGCGTTGGCTTCGGGGTTGTCGTTGCGTCTGCGCTGCTGCTTCTGGGGCTGTTCTCCGGCGTTTTTTGGCGCTTTTGGGGCATCCTGATTCTCGGCCTGAGGTTTCTGCTGCTGGCCTTCCTGCTTCTGTCCGTTGCCGCCTCCGCTTTTCTTTTTGCGCTTTTTCTTTTTGGCTTTGTCGAAGCGGGTGAGGTCGTCCTGCGAGGCGAGGTCAATTGGCTTGGCCTTGGCCGAGCTCTTTTCGGCATCGTCGGCCTGGAGCTGAAGCGGTTTTTCGCCGCGGCGGTTCATGTCGATGACCTCGAAGGCGCGGGCTGCGGAGATGGTGACGAGGTTGGCTGCGATCTGCTTGTCAGTCGAGTAGGTTATCTCCTTCTTGAAGATGTCGGTCTTGAAGTGGAAATAGGTGTTGTCAGCCGTTTCGAGGCGAATCTCGCGGCCGGGGAGATGGCGGGCGCTCTCAACGTAGGTGTCAACCTCGAAGTTGAGGCAGCATTTGAGTTTGGCGCACTGTCCGGCGAGTTTCTGGGGGTTGAGCGAGATGTCCTGATAGCGGGCGGCGCTGGTGCCTACAGAAACAAAGTTGGTCATCCAGCTCGCGCAGCACAGCGGGCGTCCGCAGGAGCCGATGCCGCCTATGCGTCCGGCTTCCTGGCGGGCTCCGATCTGCTTCATCTCGATGCGCACCTTGAAGGTGTCGGCAAGGACCTTGATGAGCTGGCGGAAGTCCACTCGCTCATCGGCTATGTAGTAGAAGATGGCCTTGTTGCCGTCGCCCTGATATTCGACGTCGCCGATCTTCATGTTGAGGTTGAGCGATTCGGCTATCTTGCGTGCGCGGATCATGGTGTCGTTCTCGCGGGCCTTTGCCTCTTCGTATTTCTCAAGATCGGCGGGTTTGGCTTTGCGGAACACGCGCTTGATCTCGGCGTCGGGCTTTACGTTGGCGCGGCGCATCTGCAGGGCCACGAGCTTGCCGGTCAGGGTGACCACGCCGATGTCATGGCCGGGAGCCGATTCGACGGCCACGGTGTCGCCGATGGCCAGGTCGATGTTGGCCGAGTTGCGGTAGAAACCCTTGCGGGTGTTCTTGAACTGGACTTCGACTATGTCAAAGTCTGTCACTCCGCCGGGAATATCCTCCATCCAGTTGAAGCAATGGAGCTTTCCGCGGGGGCATTTTCTGTCTTTTTCTTCCATGGCGCAGACCCTCCCTTACTTGGCGAAGCTTACGGAGCGGGTCTCGCGGATTACGGTGATTTTGACCTGTCCGGGATATGTCATTTCGTCCTGGATGCGGCGGGCGATTTCCGATGAGAGCTTTTCGGTCTCGACGTCGTCGATCTTGTCGGCTCCGACAATCACGCGCAGTTCGCGGCCGGCCTGGATGGCGTAGGTCTTGATCACGCCGGGATAGCTGAGGGCGAGCTGTTCGAGGTCGTTGAGACGCTTGATATAGGCTTCGACAATCTCGCGGCGGGCGCCGGGACGTGCGCCTGAGATTGCGTCGCAGACCTGGACGATGGGGGCCAGGAGCGAGGTCTGTTCGATTTCGTCGTGGTGGGCGCCGATGGCGTTGCAGATCTCAGGTTTTTCCTTGTATTTCTCGGCGAGTTTCATGCCGAGGAGTGCGTGGGGCAGTTCGGGCTCTTCGTCGGGCACTTTGCCTATGTCGTGGAGCAGGCCTGCGCGACGGGCTTTCTTGGGGTTGAGTCCGAGCTCGGCGGCCATGATGGCGCAGAGGTTTGCGGTCTCGCGCGAGTGCTGCAGGAGGTTCTGTCCGTAGCTTGAGCGGTATTTCATTTTTCCGACCATGCGGATGAGGTCGGGGTGGAGGCCGTGGATGCCGAGGTCAATGGCTGTGCGCTTGCCGGTTTCGATGATCTCTTCCTCGATCTGTTTGCGCACTTTGGCCACAACTTCCTCGATGCGGGCGGGGTGGATGCGGCCGTCGGCCACGAGCTGATGGAGGGCGAGGCGTGCTATCTCGCGTCGCACGGGGTCGAAGCCTGAGAGCACTATGGCTTCAGGGGTGTCATCGACGATGATTTCGATCCCTGTCGCGGCTTCGAGGGCGCGGATGTTGCGGCCTTCGCGGCCTATGATGCGGCCTTTGATCTCGTCGCTGTCGATGTGGAAGACTGTCACGGAGTTTTCAATGGCGGTCTCTGTGGCGAGGCGCTGGATTGACTGGACCACGATGCGCTTTGCTTCCTTGTTGGCCGTCATCTTGGCTTCGTCCATGATGTCGTTGATGTAGGCGCTTGCGGCTGTCTTGGCTTCGTCCTTGAGCGATTCGATGAGCTTTTCCTTGGCTTCTTCGCTTGAGAGTCCTGAGATGTGTTCGAGGGTGTCCTGGGCGGTGCGGCGCAGGCGGTCGAGTTCTTCCTTGCGCTGGTCGACCACGGCGAGCTGGGCTTCGAGATTCTGGCGGGTCTGCTCGTTTTCGTTTCTGGCGCGGGCGTTTTCGCTCTGCTGCTGGTTGAGCTGAGTCTGGCGCTGTTTGAGTTTCGACTCTTCGCTCTGGATGCGCTGCAAGCGCTGATTTGCTTGCTTTTCGGCTTCGGTCTTGATGCGGAGTTCCTGTTCGCGGGCTTCGAGAAGTTTGTCTTTCATGATCACTTCTGCCTCGCGGTTGGCATCGTCGATTATCGTTTTGGCGCGCGAGCGGGCGGTTGATCGCTGGACGGCTACCATGATCACTATTCCGATGGCGGCCCCTATGAGGGCGGCGCAGATGTAGAATAATATATCCATAAATTTAAGGACTACAAAAAGGTATGAAAAATGTATGTATATAAAAAATGCACGTGTCAACCATCCGGACCTCTCAGGCGCCGCGGCATCCCGCGGGAGAGGCGCTCGTCAGATGTGTTGAGCGTGCGTGAATTCGTTTTTTTCGGGTCTGATCCGTCCGGATGTCTTATCCGGCTCTCTTGTCGTGCATGGCCGGGCGGGTCAGAGATGAGGTGGTCAGCGTGTCAGTCAGCTGTGTCAGGGAGATTGTGGATGATGCGGTCGAGGCTCCTCTCCAGGCTCTCCAGGGTCTTGTCGGCTCTGACTGACGCTTCCTCGGCGCTGAAATAAAGCTGGGCGAACCTGAAGGTCACCATTGCCAGTATCTCGGCTGAGGATTTATCTTTGAATTCCGCCATCGCTGACCATTTTCGCCAGAGTTCGTTGATGTTGGCCTCGGCTCTTCTGACCACCTCTTCCTGTGAGGCGGGGATTCGCAGCGCCATTCGTGGCTGGTCGGCTATGCGGATTGATATATTGAGTATCTTTTCGTTCATCAAATGCTTAACTGGTTGATGCATTTGTCGATTTCGCGCACTAATTCGGAAAGCACCGCGCGCGTGGCTTCAACGTCTTTGTGGTCTGGGGTGAGCACTGAGGCCACTTTGAGGTATTCAATCTGCCTGTTGAGGTCGCCGATGGTGCGTTCGAGGCGCTCCACAGTGCCGGTGAGCTCTCTCATGCGGTTTTCGGCTTCCTGTCTGGCCTGCGATATCAGCCTGTAGCGCTCAAGGATGAGCGCGGCCTTTGATTCGATTTTATCGACCCGATGCTGAAGGTTGGCGGCCATGCTTGTCTGAATTATATCACAAATGTAAGCATTAATTCCCGAACGGCGGGAAGTTTTGACACGGAAATTAAATCTATGAAACATTATTTAACCAAAGCGCCGCCTCCGGGGTGAGCGGAGGCGGCGCTGATGGATGTCATGCCGTCAGTGTGGCGGCAGGCCGGTTGTCAGAAGCGGATCTTGAAGGTCTTGCCTGCGGCGTTGACCAGATAGAATCCGCCTTTGGCGAGAGCGAGCTCGGTGTCTGATCCGTCAGAAACAGCGCTTGCCACTGTGCGGCCGGCGATGTCATATACGTTGACACGGATGCCGGCTGCGAGGCCGCTGACGCGGATGCCTCCGGCGGTGGTGCTTACTCTGAGGTCTGAGGCGATGATGTCGGCGATGCCGCTGAAGTCAGGGCCGAAGTTGCCGTCGGCATCTGAGATGCGGAAGGCGTTGAGGGTGACGTCGCCGCTGACAGAGGCGGGGACGATCTTCACGAAGCGCGATTCGGGGTTGAGTTCGAGTTCGCCCTTGAAGGGAAGTTCGTCCTGGGAGAGGACGCGGATTGTGCGCCAGGTGGGTGCGATGTCGGCGTTGCGGGTCTCCTGGATCTTGAGGCGGCAGGCCGAGCCTTCGCTTGCCGATACTTCGAGGTAGATTTTCTTGGCAGTGCCGTCGAAGTAGGCCATCACTTTGTCGTTGCTTGAGGCTGAACGGAAGGTCACGTGGTCGGCGGTTACTTCGCCTGCGTTAGAGCCGCCGGCGGTGTAGCACCAGTGGGGGTAGTCGTTCTGCGAGGTCTGCACGAGGCCGCCTACGGTTTCGAAGGGTGCCACGGTGTTGAACGGCGCGAAGTTGACAGGGAGGGTCTTGATGGCTTTGCCCCAGTGGGTTTCGCCGCTCTGCTTGGCGCGGGGGAAGTCGCCGGTGGTGAGTTTCACTTCGCCTACGAATGATTTCTCTCCGCCGGCATCGGTGAGAGCGCCTGCCGGGAAGTTGATAACGTATTCGGAGTTTGCGTCAAGAGCTTCGTAGCTGACGGTCATGCGGGTGCCGCCGGCTGCAATTGTGATGTCTTCGTAGCTCTTGATGCCGGAGATTGTGGCTCCGCCGTTATATTTGACTTCCTGGTTGAAGCCGAGGCTGATGTTGCCGTCGGTGTAGTCGATCGAGTTGTTCTGTTCGCCTGAGGTGAGTTCGAGGGGCTGGTCTCCTTCGGGGGCAATGTAGCGTTCCACGAGGATGTCATTGATGTTGAACTTCTTTCCGTTGGCGTCGATGCGGAACTTGACTGCACCGGCGTTGGTATAGGTCTTGGTGTATTTGAAGATGCGCTTCTTGGCGCCGATGGCGTAGCTTTCGGTGCTTTCCTCGCCGCCTGCTATGGTGACGATCTTGACGGTCTGCTGAGAAGAGCCGGTGTTGCCGAAGTAGACGGTCAGCACGCAGGGACCCTGCACTTCGGGAGTCTCGATGTAGCCGCCAGCCTTGGTGGTGTAGAACTGGAGTGCCTTTGCGGTTGCTCCGCGGTCTTCTTCAGAAGCCGGGCCGTAGTTCTCGTTAAGGTCTTCAGAGAAGCAGCCGCTCATAGCTACGACGCGGATGGCGTTGGAGCCGGAGCCGATCACCATGCCGTCAAATTCCACGCGCTGGTTTGCGGCGTTGAACACGTTGGGGTTGTCTGTCCTCGAACCGAATTTTTCTGCATAAGATGCGGGGCATGTGTGGAAGTCGGTGTAGAAGAGCACACCGCCTGCGGTAGTGGTGAAGCTGAAGACTTCGCTGGGGTGGTGCCGAGAGAGTTGGTGGCATCGACGCGCCAGTAGTAGGTCTTGTTGGCTTCGAGAGTGGTGCAGTTCCATTCAGTGGCAGTGAGGCCGGAAACGGCTTCGGTGAGGTTTTCGGCATCGGTTCCGAGGAAGAGGCTGTAGGTCACATCTCCGCCGTAGGCCTTGCGGTCGTTCTTCCAGGTGAAGTTGATGCCGTTGGCAATGCCTTCCTTGGCACCGTTGGCAGGGAAGATGAGTTCAGAAGCGAAGGGCACGGTCGGGTCGCCTGAGGTCTCGAACGAGAGGGTGTCGGTGTAGTCCGAGTAGAGGCGCTTGCCGTCAGTTGCGCGCAGGCGGATCTGATAGGCAGTCATTGGCTGGAGTGTTGTCAGCTCGGCGGTAGTGGCGCCGGCGGGGGCAGTGGCCACTTCGGTAAATGTGAGGCCGCCGTCGGTGGAGACTTCAATAACGAAACCGTGTTCGGTGTTCTTGTTGACATCCCAGCTCAGAGACAGCGAGGTCTTTGAGGGAGTGCCGATGGCGAACTTGATGGGCTTCTTGATGTAGGGGAAAGCCTCGGTGATGGAGTTGGCGTAAAGCTCTATCCAGGCGTAACCTGTGGCAGGATCGATTTTTGCAGCGTCGGAAGCATCATTCGGGTTGAGACCGTTTGCTGTTTCCCAGGAATCGGGAATGCCGTCACCGTCAGTGTCGAGGGGCTTCACGCCGCCTGAGATTGTGCCTGTGCCTCTGTGGGGAAGCTGCGATTCGCTGCTGATGCCGTTTTTGGTTCCTTTGGAGCCGTATGATGCGAGTTCGTCGATAATATACTGGTCCACTTCATCTCTGACAGGAAGCGTCGGGCCTACATTCTCAAGAATCCAGGCATAAGATTCTTCCGCAGTCATCATGTTCTGTATCGGAGTTATGTGCTGGACTTCAATCTGAGTACCGGCTGCGATCTTATCGGCGTTTGCTGCATTGAATTCATCAATTGTAGCATTTACGGCATCAATGCTTTCAAGGTATATGCTCTGAGATCCGTCTGACTGAGTGCCGAGCATCTCCTCTACGGGCATGAGGTAGCCGTTGAGAATACCGTCTTTATTGTCGTCATAGTAGTTGCCGGCTCCATAGAAGCGGAATCCCTGTTTGCCGCGTGAGAAAGGTTTTGTCGCACCGTTCCAGGGGCCTCTCATGAAATAGTTGTTCTGAATGTCAGCCCAGGAGTCACCTTCGGAGTCGCTCATGATATAGCATCCTCCGTCACCCCAGTTGTAGACCACATTGTTGACATACTGGTTAAGCCCTTTGACTTTCGGGTTGCGGGTCTTGTTTTCGATATAGAGGTTACGGTATAGAGTCACACCGCCGTCAGTCTGGATCAGACCTCCGCAGGAGTGAGACAGGAGGCCCTGGCCGATGATTGAATTCTGGACAGTGATGTTCTGCGGACCAGTGCCTTTTGAGTTTGATGAGATCGAGAAGTTTTCGTCACGACCCCAAAGCACGGAAAGATGGTCGAAGATCATGTCATGACCGCTGGCCACACCGGCGGCATCTTTGCCGTTATCGCCTTTAATGCCCATGCGGAAGCGGATGTAGCGAATGATAGTGTTGTTTGCGTTGGAGAATGAGACGCGATTGCCATATACCTGTATGCCTTCGCCTGGAGCTGTCTGGCCGAGGACTGTGAGGTTGCTGCTGAAAACCAGGACTGATTTCAGCTCGATGACGCCGCTGACGTCAAAGACTACAATGCGGTTGGGTTTGCTGACGGCATCGCGCAGAGATCCGGTTCCGGAATCGTTAAGGTTGGTCACGTGGTAGATTTCTCCGCCTCGGCCGCCGGTGGTGAATCTACCGAAACCTTCAGCACCAGGAAAAGCGAGGATGCCGTTGTCAGCAGCCATCGCTCCTGTGCTCAGAGAGAGCGCACAGCAGGCAATAGCAAGTTTTTTAAGAAATTTCATGGTTAAATTTTGATTGGATTAGATTTTGAAAACCCCGCAAGGTTTTATAAGCAACCCTGCGGGGCAATTTCAGATTTTTTTAGATTATCAGTACTGACTGATTATTTCTGAATGTACTTTTTACCGTTTTTGATGACGATACCCTTGTAGTTTTCGTCAACCTGAACGCCGAGCACGTTGTAGATAGGTGCGTTTTCGTCAGTTTCAGGATTGGCAATGATATCTTCGATGCCTGACTGTTCAGGTGCAGAACCTTCCATTACCACATGGTAGAGGCCGAGTTCGCTACCGCCACAACCGATGCGGAATGCAACGTTGCCTGTGAGACCGGCGGGGAGAGCGACTTCCTGCTTGTAGTAGCGTTTTTCTTTTGCATCAGAGGGACCGTTGACTGCGATTGTTTCGCCTACAACACCGTTGACAACGGGAGTTACTTCTGCGTAAAGGCCTTTGTCAATGTATTTGCCACCTGCATGGCCGATCCAGATAGTGAGCTTGGTCGGGTTGCCGATAGCGGGGAACTGGATGTAAGTACCTGTGCGGCTGCCGGTGTTTGAGTTACGGTTGAAAGCGATGGCGTGAGTAGTTTCCACTGCATCAGCTTCTGAAGCTGCACCGTAGTCAGTATCTACGCCATGATTTCCACCCCAGCCTTTCATGAGGAGTGTACGGGCCGGGCCAACACCATCCTGGTTCCAGCAGATGAAAGGATGAGTCATGTCAATAGCAGTGAAGTCACCGTCTTCTCCTTCGAGAGTGTAGGTCTGGCCGTCAACGAGGTCGATGCAACGGTTTTTGACAGCTTCCCATTTGCCATCTGCATTTTTTACATTGAACATTGAACCGCAGGTGTTGAGAGCCATGCCGGTTTTGTCAATGAAATCATAGTTTGATCCGAATCCGAGGCCTTCGAGTTCAGTTGCTTCGTCAACGATTTCGCCGGCGGGGCTGAAGATAGCCTTGCAGTAGAGAGGAGTGTTATTGAAGTCATAAGTGAAGACTTCTGCATTAGCTCCGAGAGCCGCCATCATAACGGCGGAAAGGATTAATGATTTTTTCATTGTGTAGAAATGTTTGATAGAATATAAAATTATTTGGTGAATAATGATCTGGATATATGAAAGCGGAAACGGAATTCTGATTAGCCGGATGCCGGAGTGTCAGAACTCCGTTTCTGCTTGCGGTTTTTGACCGCTGTTTAACACAGAGGTCATGAAAGACTTTTAGTACTCAGTTGCTAATTGAGACCGTCCTTACTTGTAGGCGGGATGCTGGGTAAGGTTGGGGTTGTCGATCAGCGGATGACCTGCGCTCTTGCCGGCAAACGGGCAAATCTCGGTTTTGTTCTTGACGAAACCGTGATAAATACCGTATTCTCCTGCAACCCAGTCGGGATATGCTCCGTTGTTTTCGGAACTGGCAAGCGGTTTGGTATAAACTGTAGAGCCGATGTTGAGGGCGGTTATCGCGGCGGGAGAGTAACCGGCGCAGCGGCGGGAGTTCTTGTTATATGTGCTTGTCCAGGCCTGGAACATGTTTACAGTGTACCAGACTTCGCTGTCAGAGGGAGTTATGCCGTGTGCTGCAAGAACTTCCTTCACAGCCTGATTGTGCTTGTTTCGGTTGCTTGCGGTCGAGGCATTCTTCATGGCTGTGAGTTTGGAAATTTCAGCCGGATCTGAGATTTCGATATATGGCACTGTGAGAGCCTTTTCGCCATATTCGCATGAACTCATCTGGAGTTTGACAATGCGCAGAGCGGGGACATCGGCATATTTGCCTGTGCGGTCTGAAAGATCCTTGATGTCCTGCTGAGCCTGGCGCACTTCCTTTTCGATAAGGTTCATGCGGATAAGGTCGCCACGGACAAGAAGTTCATCGCCAAGTTCCCATTTGCGTTCCTGCATGATGGTTTCGAGGAATTCTTCCTTGTTAGCGGCTGCGATAGGCATGGCTCCGATTCCGGCTCGGTCGCGAACCTGCTTTAGAGCAGCTTTGGCGGCGTCATTGGGGCCGTGGAGGTAGTTCTGGGTTTCGGCATACATGAGAAGTATGTCGGCATAGCGCAGAAGAGGCACGTCAACGTTGCGTTTTGCAGCAGCCTGAGGAGCCTGACACCACTGGATGCGGTATTTGCCGGGCATGATGCTTGAGAAAGTGGTAGCGCAGTTTGTACCATCGAACTTTTCAGCATCGCTAAGGAATGTGATAGAGTAGTTGGCGCAGATCACATCGCGACGCATATCTGCCGGATCAAACGAAAGGTAATACGTAGGCAGTTTGACCTGGAGAGTCTTGCGGCCGCCGAAGGGGCCACCCATACATCCGGGCTGTCCGTTGTAGATACCGAAATCCGAGTTGGTTGATTCGCCAAGCTGGGCTATCTGCCACATCATTTCCTGAGAGCTGACACCGAAATTGCGCTGGCAGTAGTTGTAGAAAAGAGTATGATAGGGGCTCATGCCGTCGCGACCCTGGGTGATGAGGCTGTTTTCACCTTTTCCGATTACCTCTGCAAGAGCGGCATCTGCGATTTCATAAAGTTCTTTCACGCGGGCTTCATCCGGGCGACGGTCAAAGTGGAGCGAAGAGGCATCGTTGGTCTCAAGGTCCCAACGCAGAGAGTAACCGCCTGCATACAGACAGATACGTGCAAGAATGCCTTTTGCGGCCTGACGGGTCAGACGTTCCGGGGCAGAACCGTAATTTGATTCAGAGAACCAGGGGAGATCGTCCACACAGTCCTGCATCTCTCCGATGATACGGTCATAGATCTCATCGCGGCTGGTGCGCTTAGGATACCATGACTGGTCCTGCTGTTCGCTGATCGGTGAAAAAGCGGCAGGCACATCGCCATAGAAGCGGATAAGTTCGTTGTATGCGAAAGCCCGGATGAAAGTCACCTCAGCTTTCAATGCTTTGAGCTTAGCAGTCTCATGGAGTCCGGCAAGGCGTTTGAGCGCAACGTTGCAGGATTCGATGGTCTTGTATGACTGGCTGTAGACGGTAGTGGCTGTTGCGGGGAGGATGGGGTCATAGGCGAAGTTTGCTGAACGGGGGCGTCCGCCGTCAATCGCGTCCTCGCTGATTACAGTGACACCCGGATCAATGAATGGACGCCAGAGTTCAGAGAAGACGAGTGCGCGGTAGCAGCCTTTCACGTAAAGTTCTGCCTTGTCTTCGTCAGAAAAAACGAAATCAAGGTCATCAGCAGTGAATGACGGTTTCTCCAGCAGATCCTCGCATGAGGTGAGCGCCGGGGCGGCACCGAAGAGAAGGGCAGCCGCGAGGATGCTATATATTTTGTTCTTTTTCATGTTGAATTCTTGATGTTAGACTACTAAGGTTAGAACGAAAGGTTGAGACCGATAACATAGCTGCGTGAGAGGGGGTAGGTCGATGAGTCGTAGCCCGGAGTACAGATGATGTTGTCGTTCTTCGACGATGCGTCTGGGTCATAGCCTGAATAACCGGTGATAGTGGCAAGGTTATTGGCTGTGAAGTAGAGACGAAGGTTGCTTACATGGACTTTCTTCATCCATTTTGCAGGGAAGGTGTAGCCGAGAGTAACCTGGGCGAGGCGCAGGTAGCTGCCGTCTTCAACGAAGTAGGAGTTCGGGTAGGAGATATATTCGGCATTGGTCTTTGTCAAGCTCCAGGTGCGGTCTGACTCATTGGGGTTGAGTGCCTTGATGGTTGCCACGTCTTTGGTCTCGCGTCCGGTTGACGGATCGATGAGACGGTAGTAGTTGTTGCCGAACTCGGTGGGTACGTTCTCGAACGATGCATAGGGGCTCATGGCATGCTTGGTAGCATTGTAGATGTCGTTGCCGATATTAAACTTCATGAATACGTTGAGATCAAAACCTTTGTATGTGAAGGTGTTGCTGAAACCTCCGATCACATCGGGAGTGCCGTTGCCGATCTTGACGAGCTTGCGGGTGAACTGTTTTGTGCCGTCTTCGTTTTCGGTGTCGGCGGCAAATTTCATGTCACCGGGTTTGGGTGTGCCTGAATAGGGACGCACAACGCCGTCTTTAAGGGCACCGTAAGTACCGTCTTCATTGATCTCGAAGTCATCAGTGGTGTAGATGCCTTCATATTTGTAGCCATACATGTCACCGAGGCTTTCACCGACAGTAGCATAATATGTGACTGTGCCTGCACGGCTGCCGCCGGCTCCGAATGTCTTGTGGTCTTCGCCGCTTTCAAGGGAGATGACTTTTGACTTGTTGAGTGAAATGTTGAGTGATGATGTCCACTGGAAGTCGCGGGTGGCGATGTTGACGGTGTTGAGCTGGAATTCCCAACCGCGGTTGCGCATCTTGCCTACGTTCTGATACTGCTTGGAGTAGCCGGTCGAAGTGGGGATCACACAGTTCATAAGCATGTCGGAGATCTGGTTGTTATACCATTCCACTGTAAGATTCAGGCGGTTGTTGAACATGCCGATATCAAGACCGACGTTGGTTGCATGGAGGGTTTCCCATTTGAGCTTTTTGTTGCCGAGGGTTGAGCCGACCACATAGGCGGGTGAGTTTACATCGCCGTCCATCGGGTAGGTTGTCATCGAAGCGTTGGTTACGTAGAGGTTTGAACCGATGCCGTTGTTACCGGTGACACCGTAGCCTACGCGGAATTTGAGGTTGTTGAACCAGTTGTTGATTCCTGCTTCCTGCCAGAATTTTTCCTGGCTCACTCGCCATGCGGCTGATGCTGAGGGGAAGTAGCCCCACTTGTTGCCTTTGGCGAATTTCGAAGAACCGTCGGCACGCATTGTGGCGGTCAGAAGATAGCGGTCGTCATAAACGTAGTTCACACGGCCGAAGAAAGAAAGCATGTTGCCTTCTGAGTAGCCTGATTCCTTTTCATAGACTTCGACATTCTTGATGTCGTTGAGCCCGTGGTTGGGATAGGGGAACTTGCGCATAGACCAGTTGTTTTTGTCGCTCTTTGAGAAAGAGTATTCCTGACCGACCATGACTGTGAGGTCATGTTTTTCAGCGAAGGTCTTCACGAAGTTGAGGGTGTTGGAGATATGCCAGGCTGAACTGCTTGAGTTCTTGATAGAACCCTGCATTCCGGTGTTTTCGGGATCTGAGAGATAGCCGGTAGAGCGTTCATCGGCAAAAGATGTGCCTTTGCCCCATGAGGTGGTATAGTTGCCCTGTGTACGCCATGAGAAATACTTGAGGAAGTCAATGGTGATGCCGGCGTTGGCTTCAAAGCGTTTGGTGTGGTTTGATGAAACAGATGCAAGATTCTGGACAAGCGGGTTGTTAAGGTTATAGAAGGAGTCAAGTTTTTTGAACTGGATTGAAGTCTCTGAGTTCATGAGCTCGTCCTGAGTGAAGAGTGTGCCGCCGTTGATGGGCTGAAGAAGCACGTAGTCCATATGACCGTAGTTACCGCCGCCATGAGTAAGATTGTCATAGAAGAATGAGTTGAAATCAATCTTTACACCTTTCCAGAGTTCGGCGTTGATTTTCGCGCGAAGGGAGTTGCGGCGATAGTCATGGTTGGCGAGAAGACCGTCCTGGTCGACATGGTTGTAAGAAAGCAGGACTCTGGTTTTCTCAGTGCCTGTCGAGATAGATACGTTGTGGTTCTGGGTGGTTGCGTGGCCGCCGAAAGCCTCGTCTTGCCAGTCGACAGAGTAAGGATTGTTGCCATAGCGTGATGCGATACGGTCAAATGCACCGGTGTAGAAGTCGTCCATATCTACTCCATAGTCATCGTCATAGACTGTAGACCAGTTGTTGATTTTGCCTTGGAGCTCTGCAAGTTCATATTGATATCCGACGTAGTCGCGGACATTTTTCATCATGCTGAGTTTTTTTGACAGTCTGTCAAAAGAAACATAGCCGTTGTAATCGACTTTGGTTTTGCCGGCTGCAGCTGATTTGGTGGTGATCACAATGATGCCGTTTGAGCCGCGGGCACCGTAGATGGCGGTCGACGAGGCGTCTTTCAGCACGTCGATTGTTTCGATGTCGTTGATGTCGATGTTTGCAAGTGCGTCAGACATTTCGAAGCCATCGACGATGTAGAGCGGCTTTGTGTTCTGGGTCAGAGATGCACCGCCGCGGACAGTGACGTTCATCGAAGCACCGGGAGCACCGTTCTGTGACACGATGTTCACACCGGCGGCTTTGCCCTGGAGGGCTGCTGCCGCGGAGGTCACGGGCGCCTTGGCGAGTTCAGAACCTGACACGGAGCTGACGGCGCCGGTGAGGTCTTTTTTCTTGACTGTACCGTAGCCGATGGCCACTACTTCGTCAAGCATGGTTGCGTTGGTGGAGAGGGTGATGTCGAGGTGAGTCTGGCCGTTGACGGGCACTTCCTTGTTGTCATAGCCGATGTAGCTCACAACGAGGACGGCTTTGGCCGGAACGCTGATAGTGAAGTTGCCGTCAAGGTCGGTGGCAACACCGTGTTGGGTTCCTTTCTGCATGACGGTGGCGCCGAGCAGGGGCTCGCCGGTGTCGTCAACAACTGTTCCGCTTACGGAAATGTTTTGGGCGCAGATTGAAAGTGAGAAGGTTACGGTCAGCAAGAAGACAAACCAGTAACGGAGTTTCTGACTAAAATTCATACACGCATGGTTTAGATTTGGATATTTATTTAATTACTTGTTATTTCCCTTTTTGCTACTGTGATAGTATGAAATGCGATGGCATATAGCATGGCGTATCTCTTGCTTAGAGATACTAAATATTCGGCAAAATTAAGCAAAAAAAATGAAATTCTGGGTATTAAAGTGTTATTATTGGTTAAAACGATATGTTAATATGTCGGAAGATGTTTCACATATTTTTTCCGGCTGCATGGTTAGGGGCTTGTTATATAATATGTTGTGCGGGTTGGAGATCTCTAAGCAAGAGAATTACGGTTCCGAAACACACGTGTGGCCGGTCTTTGGGTTAAAGACCGGCCACAAATCAAGGGGGCTGTCTGACGAAAATCAGACAGCCCCCGGTTTAACAATTTGCCTGTGGGTGCGGATCAGCGGCCGAATATGGCGCCGTTGGCTTTGAGCAGCGCGCTGAAGCGCGGGTCTTTGCGGATGGGCTCCACGTTGACATCGGCTTCGGTATTGACGGCCCAGTTATAGTAGTTGGCATAGCCTTTTTCGAGCGATGCGGCCATGCACTTGAAGGCTTTGTCGCTGTTGCCGGCCTGGGCGTAGTAGCAGGCGGCGAGATAGTTGACTTCGCCGTCATAGTCATCGGCTATGGCGAGCACTCGTTCTATCCAGCGGTCGGCTTCTTCCTTGCGGTCGAGCTGCAGGAGGGCGAATCCGCGGTATGATTTTATCTGGTCGTGGGCCAGGTCCATGTCGAGCACACGTTCGAAGCTCATGTCGGCGTTTTTCTTTTGCCGGCGGTAGTCTTTGAGCACCCATCCGCGGATTATAGCGAGATAGGGGTTTTCAGGGGCGTTCATCGTGGCTTCGCTGAGACATACGGAGGCATCGGCGCTGTTGCCCAGGCGCAGTTGTGCGAGGGCTTTGGCTATGAGGGCTTCGTTTGAGTCCGGTTCTTTCTCAAGGGCGGTTTCAGCGCAGGAGAGGGCGCTGTCATAGTTGCCTAAGGCGCGCTGGATCTGCGATTTGATCACATAGTAGCGCTCGTTGTCGCGGGTGGCGCTGATGGCATAGTCGATGTTGAGCAGGGCGGTGTCGAACTTGCCGAGGGCGTAGTAGCATTCGGCGAGTGCGGCGTTGAGGCCGGGATATGAGTCGAGGTTTTCGTTGATGATGCGGTCATAGTCGGCTATGGCTGCGAGGTAGTTGCAGTGGCCCTGGGCTATCATGGCGCGGATGAAGTAGTACATGCCGTTGCGCGGGGCCTGGCGTATGGCGGTCGATAGGCCGGCTATAACTACGGGGTAGTTGGTTTTGGATATTTCCACCAGTTCGCGGAGTGCCCGCGGGGTGTTTTCCTGGTCGGTTGAGATGGCGAGGATATAGTCGTCGACAGCGCCCTGTTCATTTCCGGCAAGGGTGCGCACTGAGGCGCGGCGCAGGTAGACCTGGCTGTTTGACGGGGAGAGTTCCACGGCCTGGTCGCAGAGTTCGTCGGCCAGACCGAGGTTGTTTTCCTTGACGGCCACGCGGGCGAGCCCGAAGAGGGCTTCCTGGCTGCGGGGATTGCGCTGCTGTAGCAGGCGGAAGTCGGCTTTGGCTTCGGGGTAGCGGCCGAGTTCGTAGAGGGCCGTGCCTCGCTGGTAGACGGCCACATAGTTCTGCGGGTCGAGCGAGATTTCGGAGTTGAGGTCGCCGATGGCCTGCTCGTAGCGGTGGAGCATCATGTTGATGTTGGCCCGCAGCTGTATGGCCTGGAAGCGGGTGTCAAGGTCTTCCTCCGGGAGATATTTGAGAGCGTTGTTAATGTCATCGAGTGCCTTGATGTAGTCGTTGCGGAGGTAATATTCGTTGGCCCGGCGGAAGAGGGTCTCCGCATCGTGCGGATCTTCGTCGAGAAGAGCCTGGTAGGCCTTCATGAGCGCTTCTTTCATCGGGTTGGGTGCTTCGGCTGAGGCGGTGAAGCTGAATGCACCGGCTGAGAGCAGGAGTGAGATTGCGATTTTTCTTAGGTTCATTGCAGAATTGGATATGATGGAGTGTCCGGCTTGCTTCCGGCAGGGGCCGGAGGTGATTGGCGAGGGGACACCGTTAAAATAGTTGACGGTGATATATTATGGTTCAGCTGAGGAGTGCCGGCGGTCAGCTTTCCGGCGCAGCGCTGCTCTGGTCGAGGATGTGGCAGGCCGAGAGGGCGTAGAGGGCGGCGGTTTCGGTGCGCAGGCGGTTGTTGCCGAGGGTGACGGGGCTGAATCCGGAGTCAAGGGCGAGGCGTATCTCCTGAGGAGAGAAGTCACCTTCGGGGCCGATTAGGATCAGTGTGTCGAGCCCCGGCCGGTAGACCTGCGTGAAGTCTCTGCGGGGTATGTCGGGGTCGCAGTAGGCCATCAGCCGTTGTGCTCCGGGCATCATTGCGGCTACTTCGCGGAGCGGTGTCATCGGTATGACGGTGGGGAGGGTGGCTTTGAGTGACTGCTTCATGGCGGCCACGGCGATTTTTTCGAGTCTTTCGATCTTGATCTCACGGCGCTCGCTGCGGTCGCAGAGCAGCGGAATGATGGTGTTGACTCCAACCTCGGTCATCTTTTCCACGAGCCATTCCATGCGGTCCAGATGCTTGGTGGGTGCCACGGCTACTGCAAGCTGCTGGCTCCAGGGCAGGGGCATGGGGCTGACGGAGAGGATCTCTACCGAGGCATGTTTCGGGTGGGCGTCGGCCAGCCGGCAGCGGTAGGCGTTGCCGTGGCCGTCAATCACCTGGAGTTCGTCGCCCTCGCGCATTCGCAGCACTCTCACGGCATGTCGTGAGTCGCTTTCGGGCAGCTCAGGAGAGGTGGCTATGTCAGGAGCGAAAAATTGTATCATCTGTCAGTGAAATTCTTGGTTTATAAGAGGCCCTGGGGGGCCGTTGCCGGTTGAGACCGAGAGGCGATTCCCCGCGGGCGGGGGAGGGTCAGTCGTTGACCATGCCGTCGGCAGCCGAGCCGTTTCCGTCGATGACGGCTTCTTCCATCTGCGGGGTCGCTTTCTTGCTGTCATCCTTGAAGATGAACATGAAGAGCACGGCCACTACGAGGGCATAGCCGGCGAAGATCATCCAAGAGGTGACCCATCCTTCGTGCTGGGCTTCGGCTGTGGTCTGTGAGAATACGAAGTGGTTGACTACCGCCTGGGCGCAGAGAGTACCGATGGTGGCTCCGAGCCCGTTGGTCATCATCATGAAGAGGCCCTGGGCGCTTGAGCGAAGGTCGCTGGTGGTTTCCTTGTCGACGTAGAGACCGCCTGAGACGTTGAAGAAGTCAAAGGCCACGCCGTAGACAATGCAGGAGAGAATCAGGAGCCAGAGGCCGCTGCCGGTGTCGCCGATTCCGAAGAACCCGAAGCGGAGCACCCATGCGAACATCGACATCAGCATCACGCCTTTGATGCCGAAGCGCTTGAGGCAGAAGGGTATGAGGAGTATGCAGAGGGTTTCGCTGATTTGCGATAGGGATATGAGGGCATTGGCATTGTGGGCACCCCAGGTGTCGGCGAATTCGGCAAGATTTTCAAATGAGGTGATAAACGTGTTGCCGTAAGAGTTGGTGATCTGGAGCGAGACACCGAGGAACATGCTGAAAATGAAGAATATGGCCATGCGCTTCTGCTTGAAGAGTTTGAAGGCTTTCAGTCCGAGGCTGTCGGCCAGAGAACTTTTCTGGCCTTTCTTGACTTTGCAGGCGGGCATTGTCAGAGCGTAGGCCGCGAGAATGAAACTCAGGGCCGCCGAGGTTATGAGCTGGTAGGCGTTGGTCTGGAACTGGGTGAAGTTGACGAAGAGCATCGAGCAGATGAAGCCTACGGTTCCGAATACGCGGATCGGCGGGAAGTGTTTGATGGTGTCGAGATTGGCTTCTGTCAGAGCGTTGAACGCAACTGAGTTGCCGAGGCCGATTGTCGGCATGAAGAAGGCCACTGAGAGGGTGTAGAGAGCGAAGAGTGGTCCGAACTCCACCTGAGATGTGGTAAGGCAGTAGACACCTGCGGCCCCCATGAAGCAACCGGCGAGGATGTGGCAGAGACTGAGCATTTTTTGGGCCTGGATCCAGCGGTCGGCAAGGATGCCTATGATAGCTGGCATGAAGAGAGAGACTATTCCCTGGACTGTGTAGAACCAGCCGATCTGAGTGGCCAGTCCGATTCGAGCCAGATAGTTGCCTAATGAAATCAGGTAAGCGCCCCAGACTCCGAATTCAAGGAAGCTGAGGAGAGCCAGTTTTACTTGTAGGGATCTTGCTGTTGCCATATCCGTGTAGTTTTAAATTCTGTTTTATAGTAACTTGTATGAATTACTTATAGTTGCATGGTTTAGATAATTTAAGCTATTGGGAGTCATGTTTTTCTGACGTCAGTGTGATTCTGTCAGGCCTGATCGGTGTCTTTGGCGCGTTTGCGTTTCAATATCTCGGCTACGCGGGCGGCTTCCTCGTATTCCTCACGCTCTATGTGGCGGGCGAGAGTTTTTTCGAGTTCCTCTATGGCGTAGTTTTCCAGCTTGGGCTCGGAATGGCTGCCGCTGTGTCCGTCTTCATCGCCGAAGGCCGGAGCTTCTACGTCTCCATCGTCTGTCGTTTCATCGGCTATTTCCATTTCGAAGCCCGTGGCTTCGAGTATGTCAGGAGTGGTATAGATAGGTGCGCCGGTGCGCATGGCTATCGCTATGGCATCGCTTGTGCGGGAGTCGATGGTCACAGTCCGGTCACCGTCAGAAAATGTGATTTCCGAAGAGAAAATACCGTCTTCGAATTTGTAGATGAAAACTTCGGTCAGTTTCACGCCGAAAGCGTGGGCGAAACTCACGAAAAGATCGTGGGTCATAGGCCGTGGCGGTGTGATGTTTTCCATCTTCATTGCGATTGACTGGGCTTCGGCCGCGCCGATCACCACCGGAATGCGCATCGGACCACCCACCTGCGCGAGAATCAGCGCGTAGGCTCCTGACTGGATCTGGCTGTAGGAAAGGCCCATCACTTTGAGCCTTACCCGGTTTTCATCGTTCTCTGACATGGGCTCTTGCTATATATATTATATATGAGGTGTTTTTCGGTTATTATTTTCAGTCTATGAGATATTGCGGCCGGTGATCACTCCGCTGCCATAGCAGAGGCGGGCATCGCGGTCATAGATGACTCCGAACTGGCCGGGGGCTATGCCCTGGACCGGGACCTCGGATTCGATGATATATTCGCCCTGCCCCATGCGGCTCAGGCGGGCCGGCAGAAATTCGGGCGAGTGGCGGTTTTTAAACCGGATCTCAACGCCGTCACAGTCATCGGGCCACGGATCGCGGGTGATCCAGTGCATCTCGTCAAGATGGATCAGTTTGCCATACTGCTTTTCGGTGTCGTAGCCCTGCGAGACGTAGACCACGTTGTCATTGACGTTTTTCTTCACCACATACCACGGGCCTCCGCTCAGCCCAAGGCCTTTGCGCTGCCCTATGGTGTGAAACCAGAATCCGCGGTGCTCTCCGAGCTTGCGGCCGGTCTCGATCTCGATGATAGGGCCCGGCTTTTCGCCAAGGTGGCGGCGGATGAAGTCGTTGTAGTTTATCTTGCCCAGAAAGCAGATGCCCTGACTGTCGCGGCGGAATGCGTTGGGCAGCTGTGTGGTCACTGCAATTTCCCTTACGCGGCTTTTGGGCAGGTCGCCGATAGGAAACATCAGATGGCTCAGCTGAGGGTAGCTGATGCGGCATAGAAAATCGGTCTGATCTTTGACGGCATCAATGCCGGTGCCGAGATAGACAAGACCGTCGATCTCATGGGTAGTGGCATAGTGGCCCGTGGCGGTTTTGTCGAATTCATGGCCCCAGCGCTCTTCGAAGAAGCCGAATTTGATCATCTTGTTGCACATGATGTCGGGGTTCGGAGTGAGTCCGGAGCGCACGGTCCGGAGCGCATAGTCCATCACATTGTCCCAATACTCCTGGTGGAGCGACACCACATCAAATGGCAGTCCGTAGCGGCGTGCTATGAACGAGCACATCTCGATGTCTTCCTCGGCCGAGCAGTCGCCCTCGCCGTTGTCAAGCCCGATTCTTATATAGAAAAGGTGCAGGTCATGGCCTTCCTCCACAAGCCGGTGGACGGCCACGGCGCTGTCAACGCCTCCTGATATCAGTGCGGCAATCTTCATTCAGTCGTTCTTTGGTTTTGCTAAAGTCATCGGTAGGGTTTTCAGGGGGAGGATCAGACCTCCTCCATCTCTTCTTCCTCTGATTTGCCTTTGAGGTTGATGATATAGAGTGATATTAAATAGTCGAGTGATATTTTGCCCGGTCCGGCTATGAGCAGGTAGAAATAGATGCCGATAAACATGATGGGCAGATAGCCGGGGTCGGTGCTGTCAAGACCGTAGACCGGCAGGAAGGGCACCATATCGTGGAGTATGTAGTACTCGGCGGCGATCATGGCGAAAATAGGCGGGAGGGTGCTCAGACGGGTCATGAAACCTGCCATGATCAGCAGCGAGCAGACGAGCTCGATGGTGATCATGATGATCAGCGAGCATTCCGATGACATGTTCAGAACCGTCGGGAAAGAGTTGCAGAGCACACTGTAGTTTACCAGATGGCGTATGCCGAACTGCAGCAGCATCATGCCCACAAAGAGACGGATAAACAGTCGTGCGAGATTCGAATAAGTGTAGCCGGAAAGCTTTACGAAGCAGTTGACCGGCCAGGAATTATACCAACTCATAGATTTTTTTGATCTCTCTGATTAGCGTTTCTTTAACTGTCGGGCCACGTCAAGCACCTGGTCTATGGTAAGATGCTTGAAGCGCACGTTGTGATTCTTGTCGATGATGTAGAAATCCGGAGTGCCGTTTCTGAGGTCTACAGTAAGGTCGGCGTCGGGATTGGCTCCCACGCTCCATGCCGACGGGTAGGAACCCACGGACTGTTTCCATTCATCCGAAGGTTCTGTCAGCGAAATGGCCACTATTTTGGCTTTGCCCTCGCTGATAAGCTCGGTCATTGATATGTCGGCGTCGAGGCGTATGCGGGCCATGTTGCAGTCATCGCAGTCTGGATCGTTGAAAAACACTACCAGAACCTGGGCCGAGTCACTGTCGAGATTCCTGCTCTGTCCCTCGCGGGTAGTGTAGGGCAGAGAGGCGAAGCGCTTGCCGGTCATAGAGTTTTTCAGTATTTTGGCCTGATGCGCGAAGCGGGCTTTTGAGGCTTTGTCAATGCGCTTGTTTGAAGCCACAGCCTCGGCAAAGGGCAGATAGAGCTCATCGATCCACATCTCGGCGGTATCGCCATAGAGTAGGTTTTCGGCACATTCGGCCATGAACAATTGGTCAGCCGGCTGCTTTTCAAGCTTCTTGGTAAAACGGTTGACCGAGGCTATTGCCGAATCGGGAGTGGCGTTGCGCAGTATCGAGATATAGACATTGAACTCCTGGGCCATCTTGTGTTTGGCCGAGAAGGCCTTTTTCAGCTCGCAGAAGTCCCAGAAATGGCGAGCCATATAGTCGCAACGGCTCTGAAAGAGCTTGATCGAGTCAGGCACTATGGGATATTGGAAATATGTGTCGGCCTTGGCTCCGAGGCTTACGCCGAGGAAGACCATGAGGCAGAGAAGCAGTCGTTTGATTTTCATTCGTTCTGGCTAATGTATAATTTTGCAATCACAAAGATAAACAAAATCTCTCAAAAGCGAAAAAATAATCCTCCCGCTCCGCATTATCGCACTGAAATGCCCGGCGCAGGGATGTATTTTTGCAGTGTGGGTGACTGTGGATAATATGAATTTCTGTAATTTTGCACTTATGAATTCTGAAACGCTGACTCTTGAAGAACTTACCTCGCGTCTGGGTGCGGTGCTTGCCTCCGAACCGTCGCTACGCAATGTCTGGGTCACGGCCGAGACCTCTGACGTGCGCCGTGCCATGCATTGTTATCTCGAACTGGTCCAGAAAAATCCGTCGACCGGTGAGCCGGTAGCCCGGATGCGCGCCACTGTCTGGCGCTCGGCTCTTGCCAGGATTGACGCTGATTTCGCAGCCGCTACCGGCAGCCGTCTTGCAAGCGGCATGAAAGTCAGAGTCCTTGTTTCGGTCAACTACCATCCCTCCTACGGGATTTCGCTCAATATCACAGATATAGATCCGGCCTACACTATGGGCGATCTGATGCGTCTGCGTCTCGAAATCCTCTCACGGCTCCAGAAAGAGGGAGTTCTGGAACTGAACCGTGAATTGCAGTGGCCCGATGTGCCTTCGCGTATCGCTGTGATTTCCGCCCCCGGAGCGGCCGGCTACGGCGATTTCATCCATCAGCTCTACACCAACCGCCGTCATCTGCGTTTTGCCATCCGCCTTTATCCGGCGCTGATGCAGGGGCGTGAGGCTCCCTACACTATAATCGAGGCTCTTGAACAGATAGCTGCCGACGAGGAAATGTGGGATGGGGTGGTGATCATACGCGGCGGCGGAGCCACGAGCGATCTTGCCGCGTTTGAAAACTATGATCTTGCCGCCAACATTGCCCAGTTCCCGCTGCCGGTCATTATAGGGATAGGGCATGAACGCGATGTCACGGTGCTTGACTATGTTGCCAACATGCGTGTCAAGACCCCCACAGCAGCCGCCGAATGGCTGATTGGCCGTGGCGCAGAAGCCCTTGACCGTCTCGATCAGCTTGCCTCGGAGATCCATCACACAGCTTCAGCCATGCTCAGCGGAGCCCGTGAGCAGTTTTCATACATTTCAGCGACTTTGCCGCACCTCCCGGCTACAGCTCTCAAAAATTCATCGCGGCGGCTCGACCGCTATGCGATGGCTCTTTCAGAAACCGTCCGCGGACGTCTGCGTCCGCGCATATCGCAGCTCGATATGATCTCGGAGCGGATTCCAGCTCTTGCACGGGCGGCTGTCGACCGACAGAAATCGCGCCTTGAGTCAGCCGGCCGGCTCATTGATGTGCTCTCGCCCCTGGCCACTCTTCGCCGCGGCTATTCCATCACCCGTGTCAACGGCCGTGCAGTGACATCGGTTGCCGATATCGCGCCGGGCGTAAGGATCGAGACCACTCTCACCGACGGTACTGTAGGTTCTGTAGCTGACACCCTCTAAACATTCTTTAAGCTCATTTAAGACACTCTGCTGCAACTCCCTTTCTTAAGGGTTGTTATAAAGATGTGAGAAAAAACATAACAAACAACCTTTAAAGCTTAATGAATTATGGAATCAATGCAGCAGAACATAGCTGACAAGGCGGGCCAGGTGTCCGCTCAGGCTGCCAAAGTCAGCGCGGAAGCCGCTGAAGTCGCCGCCAAAGCCCAGTATAAAGCCGATAAGGCTGAAATTAAAGCTACTGCAGCTGAAGCTCAGGCAAACGCAAAAGAAAAACTTGCTGAAGCCAAGGAAAACCTTGCCGACAAGATTGCAGACGCCAAAGAGACATTGGCAGATAAACTTGACGATATTAAAGAAAAATCATCTCCGCTGATCGACAAGATCAAATCAGGAGCTGCCAGCGCGCTCAATTCGATAGCCGATACTGCATCGAATCTGGCCGATAAACTCGACTGAGATCCCCCTAATATCATAAATCCAACACATTTACAAATTCCCCGGTCCTCTCGCGTGACGTGTTGCTCTTTCCACCACCGCAACCCGCTCCTGACCGGGGTTTCTTTGTGGGATGCTATAAGAGCCCGTTTCCCGGTGTCGTTGACATCGGTGTGAACGGGCTCTTGCTGTTTTTTCTAAACAGGGGTATGAAACATCCGCTATGATTGCTCAGTCTGGGCCTTTTCCACCCGGATCAGATCAAGGCGTGTGGCCGACCGTCCGAGGATTGTAAATTTCAGATCGTCGATCTCAATGGTGTCGCCCTGTGCCGGGAGAGTTCCGGTCGAGTTGATCAGATAGCCGGCAAGGGTCTGGTACTCGTCATCTTCAGGAATGTCAAGACGGAAATCGTCACGGAGAGTCCGCACTTCTATCCGGCCTGAGAATTCAAACACACCGGGAGCTACCTCAGATGCCGTCAGCCGTGTCTTGTCATGTTCGTCCTGGATATCCCCGAAGATTTCCTCTACCAGGTCTTCGAGAGTGACAAGGCCCGCGGTGCCTCCGAATTCATCGACTACTACCGCCATCGAGCGCTTTTCGCTCAGCAGACGCCGCATCATGGTGTTGGCCAGAAGGGTCTCAGGGGCATAGAGCACCTCCTTGATATGTTCCTTCCAGTCACTCGTCGGATCGAAGAGTTCCGACACATGCACATAGCCCACCACATTGTCGATGTCATCGCGGTAGACCAGGATCTTGCTGCGGCCTGACGAGGTGAAGAGCTCCGAAAGCTCATCGCGCGAGGTGGAGTCGATGTCCACCGCCACAAGTTCGTTGCGGGGAGCCATGCAGTCGCGCAGCTGTGTGGTCGAGAAGTCGAGAGCGTTGTGGAAAATCTTTACCTCGTTATCAACCTCCACTTCCTCAGGATTTTCCAGATCGTCGATCTTGGTGTCGAGATAATCGTTGAGCTCATTGATGGAGAGCACTCCGAGACGGGTGTCCTCGGCCTTGATCCCTGCCATGCGCATGAGCATTTTTGAAAGCCATGAAGTGAACCAGGAAATCGGGTAAAGCACTATGTAGAAAAAGTAGACCGGAAGAGCCGATACCTTCAGCGAGGTGTTCGGATTGATGCGGAACACGGATTTCGGCAGAAATTCACCGGTGAAGAGTATGACAAGGGTCGAGATAATGGTCTGGAGAATAAGAATGACAGCCTGATTGTCCGAAATGTGTTCGGCTATCCAGGGTTCGAGCAGAGCGGCCGCCCCCATGCCGTAGATCACGAGCATGATATTGTTGCCCACAAGGATGGTCGAGATGAAAAAGTCCTGATGTGAATAGTAGCGGCCTATTATCCGGTTGATGATGCCTCCACGGCTGGTGTCGAGACCGATGCGGACACGGTCGGCTGAAATATAGGCGATCTCCACTCCTGAAAACAGGGCGGAGAAGCAGAGAGAGATCAGTGCGAGTATAATCCAGGCGGTGAGTGTCATTGGCTTGCGGTTTAGAAGCGGGTTGTCTGTGTCTGGAGGCTTTCAGACGTGCTTGCGGATACCTTTTGTTGTGGCGGCTGCTGGATTTGCATCTTCGGTGCCGCGGTATTTCTGTCAGGCTTGGCTCCGGACGGGCGTGAGGCTGCCGGCAGAGTATCAGCCGCAGGCTGTGGAGCTTTCGGGCTCTGGGCTGATGAGTTACCGCCCGGAGTGAAGGCTCCGGCCGGAAAGATGCCTGAAACGCGGCGGATGGTGTAGCGCGTCAGGTTCTGGTTTGAGTCAAAGCCATAGCCTTCAAGCACCTTGTCGGGGCGCTCGATGTGGATGAACGAATCTGAGTAGAGTTTTTCCTGACGCTGGTCCCAGAATAGCTGGTTGGTCTGGAATTTTTCGTTCATGACATTGGTCAGGCTGACGTTTCCGTCAAGCCGCCAGAGTTGCTTGTTCTTGAAATATGTGGCCGAATCGGCTGTGACAGTGGCCTCGATTCGGAAAAAGTTGTCGTAGCGCTCAAGTCTCAGCCCCTCAGGAAAACGCCAGAACGGTTCCGGAGTCTCGTCATAGACATACCATATCGGGGTCACGATGCGATAACGCGTCACTCCTGAGTCAGAGATGAGGGTTTCGACGTCGCGGGTGAGCATTGTCGGTGTGTGGGTCGGATCGACAGAGCCGGTGGCCACAGGGTCGCTGTCTTTGCATCCGCTGACAACAAACGAGGCTCCGGTGATGGTCGCGAGGATCAAGGCTGGAAGCAGGCGCAGGCGGGTGACGGTTGAGGTCGTCATGGTGTGGCTGTAGGGTTGGTGTGATTCGGCCTTTTGGGGCTTGAGGGATCAGTGGTGGTGAGGCCCGGCGGTCTTTAACGGAGCTTGGGCTGGAAGAACCAAAGGCCGTTGAAGTTTATGCCGAGTGTGATGTTGAAATACTGTTCGGTCAGCAGTGCGTTTGGGGTCGACTGGCGGTGGTGATATTCAAAACCGAGATTGATGACGTTTTTTGATTTTACGGTCGGGAAACCGAAACCGCATGAAAATCCGTAGTCACGTACATTATTATAGGTGTCTTTGCTCTTTACCATGACATAGTCACGGTTGTAAAATCCGCCTGCACGGTAAGTGATGCGCTTGAAATAGCCTCCGTGGGGATTGGGGATGTAGCTCACACCGGCTCCGATGCGCCAGCGGTTGTCAAATTTGGTCGACGAAAAGTCTTCTATTTCGGTGAATTTGGCTTTGGCCCAGTTCTGGTAGGTGAAGTCGACTTCGGCCTGGAACTGTTTGTTCCATTCGTAGTTGATGCCCACGCCCCAGGTGTCGGCTATCGAAAATTTGTTGCGGAGACTTGTCGAAGCCACGGTGTCGGGCTTGCTGTCTTGCGAGGTGTCATATTTGAGCACATAGGTCTTGCCGAGGAGGGTCTTGCCGGGCGAATACGTAACGCCGAGAGTCAGGTCGTTCTTGCGCGAAAGGTTGAGAGTGTACTGCATACCGAACTGGAAGTGGAAATCCTGGACTTCCATCACCTGCTCGAAGAGCGATGAGGTTGAACCTACGGCATAGACGTCGTTGAACGTGTTGCCGAAAAGATAGCTCGCGTTGAAACCCACGGTGAAGTTTTTGAACGGTCTGACACCGGCTCCGAGGTAGAGCTGGTTGATGCCGCCGGTGCCCTGGTGGGTGGCCACACCGTTTTCAATGTCAGATCCGAAGGCATAGCCCACCGATGAGTAGGGCAGTATGCCGGCGCTCACGCCGATATAGCTTGTGACGGGAAACTGCATTGTGACATATTCGAGTCCGCCTCCCCAGTCCTTGGAGCTGCCGGTGTTGTCCTTGCGCCAGTACATGGAGACATCGGTTCCCATGTCGAAAAGGAATGTCAGAGAGTCAATGGCGGCATATGATGCCGGGTTCATGACATTGATCTGCCTTCCGGAACGCATGGCATAGCCCACTCCGCCCATCTGGCGCTGTGCGGAAGTGGCATTGTCGCCAAGAAGGCCATAGCCGAATTTTGAGTATGGACTTGTGGTCTGGGCCAGCGCGGCGGGGGCTGCGGTCATGGCCATGACGGCGAGGAGGAGAAATGACTTAATTTTCATTGTAAAGCAAAATTCTGTTTAAACCTTTGCTGGCGAGATGTTCGTCTGGGAGAACATCGAAGTCGCACAGAGAAGCGAGATGATGGCCACAGCCTCCGCCGAGCACTATCACGGTGTCTTTCGGCAGGCGGCTGCGATAATATCCTATTGATGCTACGACGCTGTAGACAGCACCGAGCGTTATGGCCTCAACGGTGTCGCGGCCTATCACCTTGTCGCGCAGCTCCGGCATGTGTTCCGGAAACGGCACGAGGGGCAGGCGTGCGGTGAACTGGTTGAGGGCTTTGAATTCCATGTTGATGCCGGGGGCTATGTTGCCGCCGCGGTAGGTGCCGGTGGAGTCTACGTAGTCGTAGGTCACGGCGGTGCCGGCGTCGACCACGAGGATGTTGCGTCCGGGAAAATCGCTCCAGGCTCCTACGGCCGATGCTATGCGGTCCACTCCGAGTGTCTGCGGAGTCGCATAGTCGAGTTTGATGGGCAGAGGGGTGGAGGGTGACAGGCGGTAGACACAGCGCGCCAGATGGCTGAGTTTGTTGATGACAGGGCCGTTGTTCTGAACCACAGAACAATAGATGGCCCCTTTGAGGCGGCGCCCGCCTACGAATTCTTCGACGGACGAGGGTGTGAGACGTGTGTCGATGACGGTGTCAACGAGCTCTTTATCCTCCCAGAGCGAGATCTTCGCTTCGGTGTTGCCTTGATCAATTGTCAGATATTGCGACATTCAGTGACGGTGGCTTTTTCTATTTGCGTGGCAAAATTACTAATAATGTGGCAATTTCACGGCCATCATACGGCTATTTTTGCACTTGCCTTCTTCCGGAGTGCCGGATAAGTCGGGTGTTTTAACGTTTATTATCAGCTTTCTGCCTTGGAATCATGACGGATGTGTAGATGGTCAGCAGTCCGCCGGCGAGAGTGAAGGCCAGCCAGTCTGTCTTTCCGGCTGACGGTATGAACATGAAGACTGCCCCGGCAAGGAAAATCAGGGCAGTCCAGACTTCCACCCGTATTAGGCGGCGCAGACGCAGGGGGGCGTCCTTGACTTTCGGGGCCACAAAGCGTCCGGCAAGCAGTATGAGAGAGCCTGCTGCGTAGAGATAGCGTCCCCACTGGGTGGCCATGTGGAGAAGGGGGAAGAGTGCGGCTGCCATGATGGCGAGGAGCCCGGCAGTGACCATTATGTTGGAGGCTGATGTTCTGTCCATTAGCTGAATTGATGAGTTGTGTGGGAGGTTGGTGTGGGTGAGAGAGGAGGGGGTTATTCGAAGATATAGACATCTTCATCGGGGTGCTGCATGTGGTATTGCTCGCGGACTATGCGCTCCATTGTCTCCTTGTCGGTGTCAAGGGAGTGGTTGAGGTCGCGGTAATAGTTGAGGGTGTCAGTAGCCTCGCTGATGCTGGCTTCGAGTTCGGTGATGCGGCGTTCCTGCTCTACCGTGCGCAGCAGGGAGTTTTCATTGAAGAAGAGCACGAGAGAGCCTATCACCAGTGAGGCGAGAAGTGTCAGAGAGAGATAACGTTTGCACCAGGCGTAGAAGTTGCTCATGTCAAAAAGTAAAGTGTGATGAGAGACTGGAGTTTCCGCATGTCAGGCTGATGCGGTTACGGTAATCACAAAGCCTGCGGCATAGATGAGCATCAGCACCGCGGTCATGCCTAAGAGCGGGTTGAGCCGGGCACCGCTGAGATGCGTGAGTCTGAAATAGAGTACGGTGTGGCCGCAGAGGTAGAGGGCCGGGACTATCCACCAGCCGGGACCGGCTGCAAGCCAGGGCGGCAGGGTAAGGATCAGGGCCAGAATGCCGTTGGCGAGATAGATGGCTGACATGGCGCGGAGGCCGAGGCGCACGGCAAGAGTGCGCTTGCCTACCGCACGGTCATCCTCTATGTCGCGGTAGTTGTTGACTATCAGTACGTTTGCGCCCATCAGTCCGATTCCGGCCGCTGCGGCTGCCAGCCACCATCCGAACGGACCGCCCATGAGCATGTAAGTCAGGGTGACGGGGATGATGCCGAAGAAACAGATTACCGCCACCTCTCCGAATCCGTGGTGGGAGAGCGGGTAAGGTCCGGCGCTGTAGGCCATGACACCGAGAGCCGTGGCGATGCCCACGAGATACATCCACCAGCTGCCGTAGAGCCATACGAGTATGCAGCCCGCAAGGCAGGCGCAGGCAAGCGTGGCGAATGTGGCCCGCTTCATGGCTCCGGGAGTGATGTCGCCTTCGGTGACTCCGCGGCGCGGACCCTGACGGCCTGCGCGGTCAAGGCCGCCCTTGAAGTCATAATATTCGTTGGCGAAATTCGATGCTATCTGGGCCAGGAGTGCAAAGAGCAGGCAGAGCAGCGCGGGGACAAGACTGAAACGCCATGAGAGGAGTCCGAGTCCGGCGGCATAGATCACCCCGGCGAGCGACACCGGGAGTGTGCGCAGGCGCATGGCTTCGATCCAGCAGGCGGTTTTTGATCTCTTGGTCGCGCTCATCTGTAGCAGGTCTGTCTGTGGTTCCGGGTTAAGCGTTGAGTTCGTCGAATTTTGCTGCGATTGCTTTTGCGATTGCTTCCATTTCCTCGGCCGGGAGCTCCACTTTATGGTTGAAGTTCATATCGGCCTCGGTGTTGATAGGAATAAGGTGGATATGGGTGTGGGGCACTTCCAGACCTATGACGGCCACGCCGACGCGCTTGCAGGGGACTGCCTCGCGGATGGCTTCGGCCACTCGCTTGGCAAACAGAGTCAGAGCCTGGTAGTCATCGTCGGAGAGATGGAATATGTAGTCGTCTTCCTTTCGGGGAATCACAAGCACATGTCCGGGTGCCACGGGGTTGATGTCAAGAAATGCATAGTGGCGTTCGTCGGCTGCCACGCGGTAGGAGGGAATTTCTCCTGCGGCGATTTTGCTGAAGATTGTTGACATAGCTCTATTTTGATTGAGAGTTTGTGAGGTGGATTAGTAGTTGATTTCTACGATCTCGAACTTCATGAGTCCGGCTGGCACCTTGATCTCGACCACTTCGCCGAGCTTGTGGCCGAGCAGGCCCTGGGCTATCGGGGTGCTTGAACCGATTTTCTTCTCCTTGAGGTTTGCTTCGGAATCGGCCACGATGGTATATTCCATTGTCATGCCGTTGGCGGTATTTTTGATTTTCACGCGGTTGAGAATCTGCACTTCCTCGTTGTTGAGCTTGCTTTCGTCAATGATGCGGGCGTTTGCAACGAGGTCTTTGAGCTGCGAAATCTTCATTTCGAGCATGCCCTGTGCTTCTTTAGCGGCGTCATATTCGGAGTTTTCCGAAAGGTCGCCCTTGTCACGGGCTTCTGCGATTGCGGCTGATATACGTGGACGTTCAACTGATTCGAGGAACGCGATTTCTTCCATTTTTTTCTTGTAACCTTCTTTGGTCATGAAAGTTATAGCCATGATTGCTGTGGATTTTTGTTAAAGAGGGAGTTAAAAAATAAAGAATCCCGATGCTTGCGGCTACGAGACCCCTAATGAATATTGTTGATTTTGATATGTACGGTTGCCAATTGTTGACTTCTGCAAAGATAGGGAGAATAATCGGATTGGCCAATCTGACCGGAGGCTATTTAACATTAATTGGCTAATGTTTCACAAGAACCCAAGAGGTTGGATGAAATCAGAATTTCACACCTTTGAGTGCCGCTTTTTCCATCAGATAGAGAACAGTGGCCAATCCGCGACCTGCTATAGGCCGGTAGGTAAGTGTATAAACTAAATGATTATAAAAAGATTCGGTCATGCCTTCCATTACATCCGGATCAAGAAACATTAATCCGGCGTATATGGCAAAAGCTTCGTTAATGGTGAGGAATGTGGTATTCACTTCGGCTCCGGCTTTGATCTGTATGGGCTTGAAGCGTGAAATCCAGATCATAGTGAAAGCCCCCTGCTTGTGGCGGTCTGCAAATTGAGAGCCGGCATAGGCCTTGTATTTGGCAATGTCATCAAAGTAAGCGTTGACAGCACAGTGAAGCAGCTCTTTGGATAGATAGAGGTATTCCGAATACTTTTCACCTAACCCTGTGGAGAACTCATCCACGTAAAGATTTACAAGGGTTTCATAGCGTTTGCGGATAGCATCGGCGTTAGGCTGGATAATCGGAGTTTCAGTGGCCATAGTGATAGACAATCATTTAACCCATGAAAAGAAAGCCGATTTTTCCCGTATTAATTTCGCTCGGTTCAGATAGACGGTTTCATCTTCAAAATGCGAACCCTGATTTCTTTGACGTTCGGTTTCTATTTCATGTGTGGCGCGGAGTATCTGATCGTAGTCAGACAGGTTGATCTCGGTCTGAGTCTTTTTCAGACGCAAGTTTTTCTTAGTGTTACGAACATCGCGGATTGTGTTCCACAGTATAGCAACCGATACAATGGAACTTACTATAGCGATAATATCTATTATGTATGTGAGATCGAAGTTCATAAACCGAGATTTGTCTTTAATCTTAAAATTTTAAATTTTATAACAATGGCAGAAATTGCTGTTGCGATCCAGACAACATAGAATTGAAACTGATGGGCTGCAACATAATTGGTGGTGGCATCTTTCCTCATTACATAGAACATGCCAAGTGTAGCTATTGCCATCAGCACGAGCCATGTCTGCATAAGAGGCCCCACACATTTCTTTAGCAGGTCGTATTCTTCATAGAGGCTGAAAACAAGAGTTAGAGCGGAGAAAATGTAGAAACCTTCTTTGATCAACTGTATCATTAGATCCCCAAAAGGAAACGATCCGTCAATAAACCATGCTACGACGGCAAGGAATAAAGCCGGAACAGCAATCGGCAACAGCGCGTTTGCCAATAACCAAAGAATGATCTGTTTCCCCATTGCTTAATTTTTTCAATTCGCGCAAAGATAGGAAAAATATTTGGTAATCACAAGAATAACATTTGAAAATGCCGTGAAGTTTACTTGGATCATGGAGCAGAGGTTGCCGGAGGCTATCTGGGAAGATATAGACAATAGTTACTGCTAAGAGGGTGTTTCATAACAATAGTTAAAATCCGAGCGAAAGAATTGAGATGAAGAGCCATAGACACTCAAAGCTTTCGGAGGCGATTGTATTGTCTTTTTGTAAATAGAGTATTCCATTTGTGAAAAATTTTGAGTTACCTGAGCCTTGGTGTCTCTTTTGCTAAATTGTTGAAGCTCGTCAGTCGCATAGCTCGCTATGCTTCTTCCTCCATTCCAACAATTTATCTAAAAGATACGCCACTCAGATTTTAACTCTTGTTATGAAACACCCTCTGAATTTTCTGCGCTAACGATTTTTTGAGAAAAGAGGAATAGAAGGATGGCGAGACAGATGACGCTTGGCTAATCTCTGCGGGGGTGGTTGCGGGGGTGGTAGGTGAGGATGTCGCTGCGGAGTGTCGAGCGGTCGAGGTGGATGTAGATCTGGGTTGTGGCTATGCTTTCGTGGCCGAGCATCTGCTGTATGGCGCGCAGGTTGGCGCCTCCTTCGAGCAGATGGGTGGCGAAGGAGTGACGCAGGGTGTGGGGCGAGATGGTCTTGCGTATGCCGGCGGCGGCGGCGAGGTCCTTGACTATCTGGAATATGCGCACGCGGGTCATGCGTCCGCCACGGCGGTTCAGAAAGAGTATGTCGCGGCTGTCAGACTTGATGTCAAGATGCATGCGGTCCATCAGATAGTCGCTGATCTCTAAGAGCGATACTTCTGACATGGGTACCATGCGTTCCTTGTTGCCCTTGCCGCGTACTATCAGATAGCCCTCTTGGCCGTAGATCTTCGAGATCTCAAGATTGACAAGTTCGCTGACGCGCAGGCCGCAGCCGTAGAGGGTCTCGATGATGGCGCGGTCACGCGAGGCTTCGGCTTTTTCCGGATCGATGGCTCTGATCATCGAGTCGATCTCTTCCTGAGTCAGCACTTCGGGCAGATGGAGTCCGGTTTTGGGTTGTTCGAGCAGTTCGGCGGGGTTGGGGTTGAGATAGTCCTCTATGCTCAGAAAGAAGAAATAGGAGCGGAGGCCTGAGACGATGCGGGCCTGGGAGCGTTCGGCTATGCCTACATCGTGGAGGTCGCCGAGAAATTCGCGCAGGATGTCGATGGTGACATCGCGCAGCGACAGTCCGCCGGCCGTGAGCCATGCATGGAGTTTGTCTATGTCACGGCGATAGGCCTCGCGGGTGTTTTCTGCCATGCCTTTCTCCACGGAGAGATAGGCATCGTAGTCATTTAGTATGCGCTGTATGTCAGTGATGTCACGCATCGGGGTCAGAGTGGGTGTTGACGGTCAGAAATTGATCTCGAAATTCTGCATCGGGAGACCGTGGCGGCTTACGAGCACGGCATATTTTCCGTTGGTGAAAGTCATGATGTGGTCAAGTCCGTCTTTCAGAGTGGCGAGCCGGTGTGAGTCGGCGCGAAGAAGCACGAGTGTGGAGTCTTCAGAAGAAAGCACCCGGCGGCCGGCCTGAAGATTCTCAGCTGAAAGTTCCGGAAGACAGATGAAGAGCCGGCAGGAGCCGGCAGGCAGTGTCAGAGCTTCGGCCGGAGTGATGGGCTGCAGCCGCGAATCGGCCATGTGGATCACCCGGCGCTCCGCTTCAGGCAGGTCAGGCGGAAGGACCAGAGTCTGAGGCTTGCGGTCACAGACTATGCGGAAGAGCATGGCCAGATTGCGCCGGCGGCGGCGACCTGCGGCGAAGTCGCGGATTTTTCCGGTGGAATAGTAGACGCTGCGGCTGTCACGCAGCACCAGGGTGATGAAGCGGAAGGCAAAAGGCGAATGCACACCGAAGCCACGGCTGCGGCGGGCGCGTCCGAGCGGACGCCAGAGTCTGCGGAGTGTCAGGCGCAGTTTAGCTTTCAGAGGCATCGGTCTCTGCTGTCTGGGTCTCGGATTCCGGCTTCCTGCCGCCTTTGCGCAGCGCTGTGACGATGGCTCCGGCCGCTGCTAGATAGATGAGGAAGACGGCTATGGTGGCCGCTGTGTCAGTGGTGTGGAGCGACTGCGGGTCGAAAGTCATCACGATCTCATGCTTGCCGGCGGGGAGGGGGAGTGCGCGCAACACGTAGTTGACACGGCTCAGGGGCACTTCCTGACCGTCGATTGTGGCCTTCCATCCCCAGGGGAAGTAAACTTCAGAGAATACGGCTACTCCTCCTTTGGCGCTGTTGGCTGTGTAGGTCAGGCGGTTGGGGGCATATGAGGTTTCGATGATTGTGTCGCCGGGCGTTTTTGGAGCCGAGGAGCCGAGTGCTGACTCGAATTTCCTGTCGGCCACGGCTGCCGATGCGGGGTTGATGACCGAGAGAGCCGCCATTTCCTCGTCAGGAGTGCCGACGTAGCTGACACGGTCAACGAACCAGGCGTTGCCGAGAGCCTCCGGGTTGCGCAGCGGCTGTCCCTGCATGTCGACTATGTAGCGGGCGTTGAGCATGTTGAGCACATTCCAGTCGGCATCTGACTCGGTGCCGCGGGTGAAGTTGGCGAGATGGCGGTCAATAAGATCCTGATAGCGGGTCAGTTTGGCCGCGTGGTAGCCGCCTATCATCTTATGGTAATACGACGGATCGGCGCTGTAGAAACGGGGGATGTCCATGACGCGGTAGTTCATGCCGGTGTCCTGGAGGATGGTCCGGTCAGCCGGTGTCATTTCAATCGGTGCTCCCGCAGTGAGCTGGCGCGGCACGAAGCTGTCGTGGCTCAGATAGCGCTTGTTGACCGAATAGAGATCGGCGAGGACTATGACACCTATGACTGCCATTGAGATGGCGGCCGAGATGCGGCGGCGGATGTAGAGCATGATCATCACGAAGCCGAGGGCTGTGATGACGAATGAGCGGATGGCGTCTGTTGAGATCAGCCCCTCGCGCAGGCTCTCGATGGCGGAGTAGATGGCCGGATTCTGGAGGCTGAACTGGCGGGCGGTAGCGGCGTCGTAGCCTTGCTGCATGAGCTGTGAGGTGATCATGTTGTCGATGTAGCGGTCATTGTCAGTGATGACGCTTCCGAACATCGAGGGGGCTATGAAGGCTATGGCGCAGATGGCGAGGGTGATGCCGAAACTCCAGATCACCGGGCGGCGGTAGGAGTCGAGACGGCTGCGGTCAGCCACGAGTTGCTGGAGAGCCATGACTGCGAGTAGTGGCATGGTGAACTCGGCTATGACGAGGATGCTCTCCACGGTGCGGAATTTGGAATACATCGGAGCTATCGAGAGCATGATGTCGGTGAAGACCATCGCGTGGCGTCCCCAGGCGAGGACTATGGAAAATACTGTCAGTATGACCAGCGCCCACTTCATTGGGCCGCGGACTATCATGCAGCCAAGAATGAAAAGAACGAAAATGAGCGCGCCGACATAGACCGGGCCGTTGGTGCCTTCCGGATCGCCGAAATACTGGCTCATGTAGCTTAGATACTGTTCCTGCATGGAGTCGATCTTTCCATTGGCCACCATCTCTCTGGCATCGGGCAGGTCTGAGAGACCCAGTGTTGTCATCCGTCCTTTCTCCGGTTTTGCCGAGGCTCCGCCTTTTATGTTCGGGATGAGGAGCGAGAATGTTTCGGATGGCTGATAGCTGTATTGTGTGATGTAGTCCTTGTCAAGACCTGCAGTTGAGTTCGAATTGTCGGTCGCGGGCTGCGACAGTTCGCTGTGGCGTCCGCGCATGGTCTCCTTGGAGTATTCGTAGGTCAGATAAAGGCTTGGCGAGTTGGCAGTCACAGCCAGTCCGGCGGCAATGGCAAGCACTCCGGTGGCTATGCCCCAGCGGCGCATCTCTTTGGCGCGAATGGCAGCGACGAGTTTTGCGATGACTATGGCGAGGATGACGAAGAGGAAGTAGTAGGTCATCTGCACGTGGTTCGATGCTATCTGCATCATGGCGAATACCGCGGCCATAGCGCCGCCGGCAAGGTAGCGTCCGCGGTAGCAGAGGATTATGCCGGCGATTGTAGGCGGGATGTAGGCGAGGGTTACGAATTTCCATATATGGCCCGCGCCGATGATGATTATGAAGTATGACGAAAATCCGTAGGCTATGGCTCCGAGCAGTGCCACATACCAGCGCATTTTCATGACTATCAGCAGAATGAAGAATCCGACCATCATCATGGCCAGGAGCGACGAGGGGGAGGGGAGTCCGAGGCTCATCACTGATCCGATCCAGCTGAAGAGGCGGCTTGAGGGATATGACGGCGAGATCTGGAAGTTGGGCATACCGGAGAAGAGCGAGTTGGTCCAGCGGGAAACTTCGCCGGTTGCTTCGGCATAGGCTTTTGCTTCCTGGCCTATGGCGGCGCCCTGCTGCATGTCGTGCTGGCGGAGCTGGTTGCCCTCGGCGGCGTCGGGGTAGAAGAATGCGAATGCTATGCCGGCTATGACTATGATGCCGGCCAGAAATGTGAAGAGAGATTTATAACGGCTGATTATTGACTGCATGAGTTGGGTGTGCGTGGAACGTGGTTGGGTGTTGGTGGATGATTAGAGGTCGTTGTTTTTTTAAACAACCTCTTATTCGGCGGGACGGTGTTCGAGCGGGATTTCTTTTACCGGAGCCGTGGCGCTGACGGTGTCGGCCTGGGCCTTGGCGGTGTCAGCGGGTTCGCTGCTCTGCGCTGTAAGCGAGCCGTCCTGCATGGCGTCATAGTTGGAGAGTTTTTCGCGGAAGGCGCGGGCTATGGAGTCGAAATCGAGTCCGGTGCCGGCCCGGCGGGCTTTCTCGAAAGCCGCACGGGTGTCTTTGGGGTTGACGCTCAGGGCTATGTCATAGACATCGACGTATTTGCGCACGGTTTCCAGTGCGCGTCTCGATTCACGCTTCGACTGGGCGTCGGAATAGACCTTGACAAAGGCACTGAGCACCTGCACGGTCTGTTCGGGGGTGAAGTCGTCAACGAAGAGCGACATGCTGTCAGCCATCGCTGATGCCTGCCGGAGATTTCCGGTGGAGAGGGCTTCGGCGAGCTGCGATTTCTGTCCTTCGACTGTTTCGGCGGTGGCTGCGGGAATCTCGGCAGTCTTTTTGCCTCCGCAGGAGGTAACTATGATGGCGCTTGAGGCTATTACGGCCAGGAGGACTATCAGCTTTCTCATTATCGGGCGGGTTGGTTATGTTGCTTAAGGCAACTATTATAATATGGTAAGAGCACAAAGTTACAAAAAATGTTCCTTACAAAAGTAAAATTTTTGTAAAGAACATTTTCATGGGCTCGAATGGGCTTTAGAGAGCCCATTCGAGCCGGTATGGTTTGAAGAATCCGATGGGTGTCAGCCTTTGATCTCGACGTTCATGCCGGGGCGGTCGAGGCAGTAGCAGCGGGTGGCGTTGCCTACGGGGACATAGGTGTTGAAGTCACAAGCTTTCTGCGGCTCTCCCCAGAAGTGCATCGGGAAAAAGTTGTCGACCTTGACTTTCGAGAGAAAGATCTGCGCGCCTTTGGCAAAGTCAGTTCCCATGCGGGCGTCGACCGGAAACATGGCGATCTTGATTTCTGGGATCTCTTCGGCTATGCGGTCTACTATGACCTTGAACCGCTCTTCGGCCTTGGCCACTTCGCGTTCGGTCGATTCCTCGCTCCAGTGCCAGTCATTGAGGTCGCCTGCATGGAAGATGACGCTCCCGTCAGTGAGGGTGATGGCGTAACTTACGCCGGTGTCGGTCGATCCGTAGGCTTTGACCTGGGTGGTGCCGGGGATGCTGTCGATCACGTCGCCGGCCGACATCCAGGCAACTGAGAGTCCCGTCTTCGGGACGAACTTAGAGAAGATGTCGTTGGCCAGGATGTAGGTGCGCTTGCGGTCCTGGGCCAGTTCGAAGATCGAGGTGTTGAAGTGGTCGGGATGATGGTGCGAGACGAAGAAGAGCACGAGCTTTTCAGGCGAGTCGCGCAGCACTTTTTCAAGTTTTTTGTCAGGGTCCTTGTAGTAGTCGAATACCATCACCGCTCCGGGGGTGGTCAGCGCGAAACCGCTGTGGTCGAGATATGTTACAGTAATCATAATTGTTGGTTGTTAAAATTCGATGCCGGACAGGTCCGGAATCCTGTTTTTGTCAATGAGTACTGCAACTATAACGCTGACGCGCCCTGCGGAGTTCAACGGCTGTCAGCAGCCGCCTATGAGGATTTTGCTGACGGAGTTGCCCTGGCGGCGGATGTAGATGCCCGGCTGCGGATCTCCGCTGACCGGACAGCCCTGGAGGTCGAAGAGTCTGACGGGCGCTTCGCTGTCAGGGGTGCCGAGCTCAGGAGTGTCGATTCCGGTTGTGGTGGAGGCGCCGAGTGTTATTGAGGCGTTGTTGGGAGTGCCGGCGGGGATTGTCAGCAGGTAGCTGTCAGTCCGGGGTTCATAGAGCAGGGCTGATGAACGGCTCTGATAGGGTTTGCCGTCGATATAGATGCCGTTGTCCGACATGTTGGCGGCATGGATGCGGAGCTGCACACCGCCTTCGCGGATGGCTTGGTTCAGGCCGTCGGCGATGCGGATCTCTGTGATCTCTCCTTCTTCCCATGAGATGTCGACAGTGAAGTTGCCTTCGGCCTTGAGTCCTTTGACAGAGCCAGTGGGCCATGTGGAGGGGAGGGCGGGGAGAATGTCGAGGGTGCCGGAGTAGCTCTGCAGGAGCATTTCGCCGATCGCGGCCGAGATGCCTGCTCCGCCTTCGATCTGGAAGGTGTGTTTGCAGGTGGTGCGGAGGTCGGGGGTGATACGTTCAGCCATTCCGTAGGCGAGCTGACGCAGGGCGAGGTCTCCTTTGAGCGAGCGGGCGTAGCAGCACATTTTCCATGCTGTGTTCCATGCGGCGTCTTCACCGCCGTCGGCATCGGCGCGTTTGAGCAGGGCCTTGTAGGAACCATTGAAGTTAGTGGGGTCGCTGTCATAGGGCGATACCTGGCCCAGTGGGTAGAGACACATCAGGTGGGAGAGGTGACGATGGGTCGGCTCGGAGGTGAGGGCTCCTTTCCATTCGCACTGTTCGCCGTTGACAATGTCGATGCCGTTGTACATGCGGTCGATATATGACTGGCAGTTGGCGGCTTCAGCAGTCTTGCCGAGGATGACGGCCGCATCGCGGGTGTTGCAGAGGTGCTGATAGACGAGTTGCTGGGCGTGGACTGCCACAGATGTGCCTCCGGCAAGTTCGGGCGAGTAGTTGTTGGGGATTTCGAGAAGTCCGTCGCCGTCGGTGTCACGCAGATAGCCGAAGTAGAAGCGGGCGGCTCCGTAGAGGGTGTCGAAGAAGTCGGCGAGGAACTGGCGGTCCTGTGTGTAGAGATAGTGCTGCCAGATGTGGGTGCAGTTCCAGGCGGCTGCTTCGGTGTATTCGCCGTTGTAGACGCCTGATGCCCCGAAGGTGTTGGTGGCGAAGTGGTGGGTCCATCCGCCTGTGCCTGCCACGAGTTTGTCGGCATAGCCTTTCCACTGTGTGGCCGCCATCTTTTTGAGGTAGTTGAGGAAGGGCATGTGGGCTGAGGAGATGTTGGTGTTTTCCGCGGCCCAGTAGTTCATCTGGAGGTTGATGTTGGCGTGGAAGTCGCAGTTCCATTGCGGGCTTTGGTTGGCCCAGATGCCCTGGAGGTTGCTGGGGAGGGCGAGATCGCCGCGTGAGGAGGCGAGGTTGAGGTAGCGGCCCATTGCGAAGAGGAGCATGTCGATCATTCGGGTCCGGTCGTCGGAGTCAGCGGCTGTGGCTGTGAAAGCGCCTTCGTAGTGCTGTTTGAGCAGTGAGGTCGGGGCGTTGTTTGTGGCTTCGGCCAGTTCGAAGCGGGCGGCGTTGAAGAGGGGGCTGTATTCAGCTATGTGATTGTCATATAGAGCTTGCCATCCGAGGGCCGCGGCGCTTTCTACGGTTGAGCGGACGCGCTCGGCAAGACGGTTGTCGCTCTCGCCGGAGTAGAAGGTGGGCGAGTCGATGTCATAGTTTGTGCCTACGCCGAAGACCACGGTGATCTCATCGGCATCGGTCACGCTTACGGTGCTGCCTGAGGTGGTCAGCGAGCCGCCTTTCTGAATCACTTTGAAGGTGAGGTTGAAACGTATTCGGCAGTTGGAGGTGTTGCCGGAGGTTGCAGAGACGAGACCTTCAGAGCCGCTGCCGGCTATGCTTGATTCGAAAGAGTAGTTGAGTTTGACCTCGCCGTTGGTGGTGAAGTGGAGCACTCCGACGTCATTGGCGCGGCTGACGAGATATTCGCGGGTGTAGATTTTTTCTTTTCCGCTTGCTGTCCAGCGGTTCATGGCCGAGGCCACGGCTGTTGTCAGGTCGAGCTGGCGCAGGAAGGTGCTTCCGTGGGCCGGGCTTTCGCCGCCGCGTGTAATCTTGAGTGCGCCGATCGGACAGTAGGTGCCGGTGTTTACATATTTGTGGTCAGGGTCGGGGTTGGAGTCATAGTTAGTTTTCTCGTTTATGAGTATGCCTTCCGACTGGTTGCATTCGGTGGCTATGCCGAGGCTTCCGTTGCCAAGGAGGAAAACATTGCTGTAATTGGCTCCGTAATTGCCTACATCGACGGGGTTTCTGCCATAGCCCTCTTCGTTTGACCAAAGGGTCAGCGGTTCATCAGGGATGTATGGCAGAGCATTGGAGCATCCGAGCATGGCTTCGGGGAAGGTTGCGGAAAGCGGGGTGTTCGGTTCTTCATCGGCGGCGAGTTTGCGGACAGTAAGCTCTACGGGAACTCCATTGACTGTGCGGACAGACAGAGTGTAGTAGCCGATGACCGAGAGTGTGATGCCTGCGTTTGTGCCGGGGGTGAGGCGGAGTGTGCGGCTCTGCGAATCAGGTGAGTCTGTGAATGATGGCTGCTCTGCGATGCCGTAGGTCTGCCCCTCGAAAGAGAGTGCGCCGATTGTGATGTCTTTTTTGTTTCGGTTTAAGGTTCTGTTGCAGGTGAACGTGGCTGATGCTATTCCGCTGTCATCTATGAGGGTGATGTTTTTTGAGTCTATGGTGGTGGTGATGGGTCTTGGGGGGTCGGGGACGAGGAATTCCAGGTCGATCGAGCTCTTGTCGGCCGAGAGAGTGGCGCGGAGCTTGTATTTCTGGCCGGTCTGACCTGTCTGCAATGATCCGGAGGCGTTTTTCTTGAATGTGAAAGTCTTGTTGAGGGGCGACTTGTTGTAGTAGTCTTCCCAGCCTTCCGGATTATAGGTTGTCCCCTGATATTCCAAGGCCCACAGGTGGCCGTCGGTAATGTTGCCGACATACTGGCTGTTGCCCGTCGGGTATAGGCGGCCGGCTTCGGTAGGATCAACGTTCCAGGTGCCTTGCTTGACGATGATTACGTCTTCTTGCGCAAGCGATGTTGACGAGAGTAGCAATGTGAATAGCAAAAATAGGTAATAGCGTAGAAACATGAGAAGGATTGATTATAATTTAGAGGGTGTTTCATAACAACAGTTAAAAACTTTCGGAGGCGATTGTATTGTCTTTTTGGAAATAGGATATTCCATTTGTAAAAAATTTTAAGTTACCTGAGCCTTGGTGTCTCTTTTGCTAAATTGTTGAAGCTCGTCAGTCGCATAGCTCGCTATGCTTCTTCCTCCCTTGCAACAATTTATCTAAAAGATACACCACTCAGATTTTGACTCTTGTTATGAAACACCCTCTTAAGGTAAGAATGTCAGGCGGGTTGTCGGTTTGCAGTTGAACGAGAGAGGAGGTCAGGTGTAGAGCGGGGAGAGGAGAGAGAGCGGAGAGGTCTGTCAGACCTTGGGATCAGCGGCGGAAACGTTTGAGGAGTCCGTCTTCAAACACGAGGTAGATGCCGTTTTCGTAGAGCCAGACTTCGCGCAGATAGGAATTGTCGGCTCCGCGGTCCACTTCGTGTGGTGCACCGAGGGCAAGGCGGCATTCCTCGCGGGTCATTTCGAGGGCCACGCGGCCGTTGATGATATTTTCCCAAACGGCATCGCTGATGGCGGGATATTTCAGGCGCGGGTCAGTGAAAGAGAAGAATACCGGGAAGGAGCGTGGGGTGTGGCCGCGTGGGCCGGGATGGAGGAAGATACGGGCCGAGTTGCCGAGAAGATCAGTGAAAGAGACCTTGATCGGGTAGATGTCGTTGCCGGGAGTCACGGAGTCGACGCGGATCTCTACAAACTGGCGTCCGCTGACCGAGTTGTCGGCGTCGTCGCGCCAGGTGCGGGTCATGACATAGAGTTTTTTGCCCCGGAGCAGAGAGTCGGCCGAGTTTACCAGGCTCTCCTGGATGGTAAATGGCACATGCAGGTTTTCCTGGTTCATGACTGATGCAAGCGGCCGGTTGATGCGGTAGACGAAGCGGCGTCCGTCAGGGGCAACGAATGTCAGGTCGGTCACAGAAGTGCCGACTATCGAGGGGGCTTCATGCACGTCAAGAAACTCGATGGTGCTTCCTCCGAGCGAATCATAGGGCGTGGCGGTTGCTCCGAAGATGAGACGGATTTTGTCGTCCGTGACGAAAAACCTTTTCCCCGGCTTCCACTCCGGGAGGGGGCTGTCGGCCACGTTGGCCAGAAAGGTGTCCTCCGGAGTGGAAACTATGTTTTCGCGCCGCACATCGCGCTCCGAGACTTTAGGTGTGTATTCCACGCCTGTGAAGCAGCTGTGAAGTGCTATGGAGAGTAATGTTGCGGTTATGAAAAGCGGGAGCCGGTTCAGTGGTTTCATCAAGTGTTGGATCCTCGGAGAGGTGTGAATGGGTTCGGTTTATTTAGGCTCGATTCCGAGGTTTTCGAACATGAAAGAATACATGTCGGTGTACTCTTCGAGCACTTTGGCTATGGGTTTGCCCGCTCCGTGGCCGGCCTTTGAGTCGATGCGGATGAGTTTGGGAGCGTCACCGGTGTCGGCGGCCTGGAGGGCGGCGGCATATTTGAAGGAATGGGCGGGCACCACACGGTCGTCATGATCGGCCGTGGTGACAAGGATAGCCGGATAAGGAGTGCCGTCGTTGCGTATGGCGTGGAGGGGCGAGTAGTCAAGGAGATATTTTGCCATTTCGGGCGAGTCGGCGCTTGTGCCGTAGTCCGAAGCCCAGTTCCAGCCGATGGTGAAGAGGTGGTAGCGCATCATGTCCATCACGCCTACACGTGGAATGGCTACCTTGAAGAGGTCGGGGCGCATGTTGACTGAGGCTCCCACGAGAAGACCGCCGTTGCTGCCGCCTTCTATGGTGAGGAAGTCAGGAGATGTCCAGCCTTCCTTGACGAGATATTCGGCTGCTGCGATGAAGTCGTTGAACACGTTGAGCTTGTTCATCTTGGTTCCGGCCTGATGCCATTCCTCGCCGTATTCCGAGCCGCCGCGCAGGTTGGCCTGGGCGTAGATCACGCCGTTTTCGAGGAGGAAGAGGCGGTTGGCCGAGAAGCCGGGAGTCAGCGAGACGTTGAAGCCTCCGTAGCCATAGAGATAGACGGGATTCTTGCCGTTGCGCTCAAGGCCTTTCTTGTAGGTGAGGAACATGGGGACTTTTGTGCCGTCAGCCGAGGGATAGAACACCTGTTCTGTGACGTATTCGCCCAGGTCCACGCCGTTGATCTCGGCCTGGAAGATGAGTTTGCTTTCGCCGGTTGCCATGTCATAGGCATACTGTGCGGCGGGAGCTGTGAATGATGAGAAGCTGTAGTAGACTTCGCCGGGATGCTTGCGTTCGGTGTAGACTGATACCGATCCGTAGCCGGGAAGCTTTACGTCTGCCTCCTTCTTGCCGTTCATGTCATAGATGGCCACCTGGTTGGCTGCATCTTTTTCATAGGTGAGGAAGAGTTTGTCGCCTGAGAACTGCGCGCCGGTGAGCACTCCGTCGGCTTCGGGGACGAGCTCTTTCCAGTTTTCAACAGACGGGTTGGCGAGATCGGCCACCATTAGGCGGTTTTTGGGAGCGCCGTAGGAGGTTACGATGTAGATTTTGTTGTCGATTACATCGATGACACTATTGTTATAGTCCTGAGAGGGGAGCATGTCGGTCCAGACACCGTTTTTGCGCACTTTAAGCGCATCGCCCACACCGGCACCTCCGATGTGAACGAAGGTCACAGGCTGCGATTCGGCCACCTGTGCTCTGTGGAAGTGGAATGGGTGCTGCGGGTCGCTGAACGCTATGGTGTCTTCGCTCTGGGGAGTGCCGAGCTTGTGATAGTAGACGAGGTGGTTCTGGTTGGCGTTGGAGAATTCCTTTCCTTCTTCCGGCACGGGGTAGGCGCTGTAGTAGAAGCCGTCACCGTCCCAGGAAGCATCGGTGAACTTGCCCCAGAGTATGTGGTCAGGAAGGAGTTCTTTGGTCTTTGTGTCCATCACGAAGATTTCGGTCCAGTCTGAACCGCTGCGGCTGATGGTGTAGGCTGTGTATTTGCCGTCTTTTGACTGGAAGACTCCTGTGAGGGCCACTGTGCCGTCATCGCTCAGGGTATTGGGGTCGAGGAAGACTTCGCGCTCGGTGCTGTCAACGGTGGGTTTGCGGTAGAGCACCGACTGGTTCTTCAGGCCGTCGTTTTCGAAGAAATAGAACATGCCGTCATGTTCCCGATAGGTCATGCCGCGCTTGACGTAGTTGTTGAGTTCGGTCAAGCGGGAGTTGATTTTCGAACGGAATGGGATTTTCGAGAGGTAGTCTTCGGTCACCTTGTTCTCGGCTTCGACCCAGCGGAGGGTTTCGGCTGCGGTGTCGTTTTCGAGCGGACGGTAGGGATCAGGTACTGTCATGCCGAAGATCGTGTCGACTGTGTTGTCAGACGGGGCTGCCGGATAAGCGAGCTGTTTCTGATTGGAGCATCCGGCTAATGTGCCTAAAGCCAAGGTTGTCATAGTGGCGTAAGCTAAATTACGGGAAAGTGACATGGTGCTTTGGGGAGATAATGATTTGATTGAAAAAATGAGGCTTCTTGTATAGCCTTTCCGCAAAAGTACGACTTAATTTTTAATCTTACACCCTACATTTGACTTTTTTAGAGGGTGTTTCATAACAATAGTTAAAATCTGAGCGAGAGATTTGAGATGGATATGGCTCTGAGTTGAAGGAGCATAGCGAGCTATGTGACTGAAATGAAGAGTCATAGCCACTCAAAGCTTTCGGAGATGATTGTATTGTCTTTTTGTAAATGGAATATTCCATTTGTGTAAATTTTTAAGTTACTTAAGCCTTGGTGTCTCTTTTGCTAAATTGTTGAAGCTCGTCAGTCGCATAGCTCGCTATGCTTCTTCCTCCCTTGCAACAATTTATCTAAAAGATCACCACTCAGATTTTAACTCTTGTTATGAAACACCCTCTTACCTTTGCAACATCATTGTTGCGAAAGCCCCGAAAGGGGAACAATGACAATTCGCCCGGCAGCTTGTCGGAAGTTTTCTTTTTTTGTGTGAGTGGTTACTCACACAAAAAAAGCGACCCCGGAAATGTGACTTTCGGGGTCGCTTCGTGTATTTTTTTCGTGTGTCCTTTCGATAATTGCTTGATTATCAGACGGTGTTGCGGTGGGAACGAATCTGAACGCTTTGTTCTGTCCTCTGACAGTGACGTTCAATGTCCCTCGGAGTGAGGAGGGGTATCACTCCGCACTCTACGATTACCAGATTTCTCGGCGATCGTTGTTGTGGTCGGGGTGATACATGAGGGCTGCTGATTCGCAATACCACTCGATGGCTTTTTTTACCATTTTTGTTACTTTCATAATGTGTTCATTTTAAAAGTTTAACATACATGGGTTAATTGATTGTGGAATGCGCGGTGAGGTGGCGCTTCCGAAAAAACTCTGCTTCAGAGCGATCTTTCTACTTGGTCTCTTCGTTGATACGGATGGTACAGTCACCGGTGACACGGAAACTGTCACTTGAGCCGAGTGAGCGGAAGATGTTGTTGACATCTGCTCTGAGAACCTTAAGCATGTTGGTCATAGTTGCAGAAATTTAAATTGAACCTAAAAACAATCTTAAAATATAGTTGCTCTAATTTATTTATTCTGTGCGTCCTCTTGAGAGGCGCTTCTGTACTATATACGCTTAAACCCGGTGCAAAGTTAGATTAAATTTCTGAATTTATGCTATAAAAATATGTTGTTTAACATAAAATCGGGCTAAAAAGGTGCTCTGTCAGCTGATTTGCAAATGTTAATTAACAATGTTAAGTAATCTTAAAATCGCTGATTCGCTATTTTCCGGCGGGAAATCCGGAGGTGGCGGAGGCTACGAAACTTGAATCAGCAGGGTTGAGGGTGACGAGCAGACCCTCCACACCGTCGAGCCGTTCGAGCATGGCGAGTGCCTCGCGGGAGTTCATGGCCATGCATGAGGTGGCATAGGCATCGGCAAGCATGGCATTGGGAGCTATCACGGTGGCGGAGAGCAGATCTGTGTGGGCCGGACTGCCGCTGACCGGACTTATAGTGTGCCAGATTCGCCCTGCCGATGTGGTCTTGAAGTTGCGGTAGTTGCCTGAGGTGGCGATTCCGGCGTCGGTCAGACCGATGACGGTCATACGTTCGTGGACCACGGCGCTGTCGTTTTCAACCGGGGCGTCGACCATGATGTGCCACTTGTCACCGCGCGGATTTTTACCGGCGAGTGCGATCTCGCCTCCGATTTCGACCATATAGTCGGTGCAGCCGTTGCGCCGCAGCATCTCGCCTACAAGGTCACAGCCGTAGCCCTTGGTGATGGCCGAGAAGTTGAATTCGGTCTGCGGTGACTTCTTGCGGATGTGGCCTGCGGAGTCGATGGCGCAGGCCGCGATGCCGACCAGGGGCATAATGCTGTCAATGGCCTGCTGCGAGGGCTCAATGCCTGTCTTGCGGTAGCCGAAGCCCCAGAGGTTGACAAGCGGGGCCACAGTAGGGTCGAATGCGCCGGAACTTTCGGCGTTGACCCGGACAGAGGCAAGGAATATGCGCCTGAGCATGGAGTCGGCGGTAAGGTCTTCGCCTCGGTTGATGCGCGAGATCAGAGAGCTGTCGCAGAAGGGCGAGAGCGATAGCTCAACCCGGCGCATCACGGCTATGACCGAATCCTGCAGATCGCGGTCGGCGCAGTAGCTTATATTATAGGTGGTGTTCCACACTCCTCCCTGAAGTGTGCGGTAGGATTTCCCTCCCTGACAACTTGCAAGGCTGAGTATGACGGATACAATCGGGAGTATGACGGCGCAGTAGCGGCTTATGGTTTTCATGAATAAGTGGTAAATTTTCTTCAAAATTACAAAGAATCTAAAAATAATCAATAAATTTGTCTTCCCCGTGTGTTTCTCAATAGCCGGATATAATCATCAATACATAATATATAATATAAGAGGGTGTTTCATAACAAGAGTTAAAATCTGAGTGGTGTATCTTTTAGATAAATTGTTGCAAGGGAGGAAGAAGCATAGCGAGCTATGCGACTGACGAACTTCAACAATTTAGCAAAAGAGACACCAAGGCTCAGGTAACTTAAAAATTTTCACAAATGGAATATACTATTTACAAAAAAACAATACAATCGCCTCCGAAAGCTTTGAGTGGCTATGGCTCTTCATTTCAGTCACATAGCTCGCTATGCTCCTTCAATTCAGAGCCATATCCATCTCAAATCTTTCGCTCAGATTTTAACTATTGTTATGAAACACCCTCTAAATAAGAGCTGCTTATGAAAAAGACTTATCTTTTCCTCGCTGACGGCTTTGAGGAAGTCGAAGCCCTTGCCACTGTCGATCTTCTGCGCCGTGCCGGAGTGGAAGTCGAAACCGTGTCGATCAACAAGACTCTTGCAGTAAGAGGCGCCCACGGCATAGAAGTGGCTGCCGATACGATGCTTGCCGATTGTGAGCCGGAAGCGCGGATGCTTATCTGCCCCGGCGGTATGCCAGGAGCGTCAAATCTGGCTGCCAATGCGCGAGTGTGTGAACTGCTTTCAGCCCAGCATGAACGCGGAGGCAAGATTGCTGCTATCTGCGCCGCTCCGGCTGTGGTGCTCGCGCCGCTCGGAATCATAGACGGCTATGATGCCACCTGCTATCCCGGATTCGAGGAAGGTCTGGCAGCCGGAGGTGCCCGCCACAAGAACCAGCGTGTGGTTGTGGACCGCGATGTCATCACCGCCAACGGGCCGTCATCAGCAATTCCTTTCGCGCTTTCAATCATCAAGGCTCTTGACTCGCAGGCCAAGGCCGACGAAGTAGCTGCCGGACTGCTGCTTTAGAGGTTGTTTTTTTGATAGCCTCTTGGCTCCAGCTTTCCGGAATGCCGTCTTACAGCCCGATCCGTCACACCAGACAGATCGGGTTTCTTTTTTTAATTGATTGTAACACAGAATGATGGTTGCGATTGCAGATTTAGTGAAGTAAGATTGTGGTTTCGTTTCGAAATTAAAATTATAAAATTTGAAATTTTATTTTGGTAGATTGGTTTCTTTTTGTAAATTTGCGGCCGGGTGATAACACCTTCGGGTTTCGTCATCCGGGATTAACGGCTACAGAAAAGAAGATAGATAAGAGCAATATTAAGATGATAGATATGATGGTATAGAGAAAGGTAAAGAAAATTGATGAACAATACACAATTGGTATGAATCTGTAGAATCGCCTTAAATCCTGACCATGTGTAGCTCTCAGGCAGAGCACACAATTGAACCCATCGGGCCGGCTCCATGTGAATGAAGCCGGCCCCAAAATTTTTCAGAGGTCGTTTAGAAACAATAGTTAAAATCTGAGCGAAAGTTTTGAAGTGGATATGGCTCCTTCCTCATTTGCAATAATTTATCTAAAATATACACCACTCAGATTTTAACTATTGTTTTTAAACGACCTCTCAGTGCGATTACCTGCTGATGCCATGCAATATAAGTGTAGGGTAAAGCGTTTTAATATCAGTTAACACTGATCAGATGCCATAGTTTGCTTTTTAAGCCTTTTCTCCTCAGGACTTTTGCTCGGATTTTAACTATTGTTTTTAAGCAACCTCTTAATCGAGAGTATCTTTAGGAATGAAATTCAAAATGCCGGATGTATTGGTGCTTGCCACCTCGCGCCATAGTCACGGAGGGATCTCCTCTGTGGTGATGGCCCATGAGCGTACACGCCAATGGCGGGAACACCGTTGCCGCTGGATTCCTACTCACCGCAGCGGTTCGATGCTGACCAAGCTTGCTTATCTTGCAGCAGGCATGACGCAGTATCTCTGCTTTCTCCCCTGGTGTCGGATAGTCCATATCCACACCAGCGAGCCCCCGTCGGCAAGACGCAAATGGCTGTTTGCCCGATTGGCGCTTCTTGCCCGTAAAAAGGTGGTGGTGCATTTTCACGCCTTTGATATGCAGTCGACCATCGAAAGTTCATACAAGGAAGTCTACAGGAAACTCTTCGGAAAATCTGATCGGCTGTTGTTGCTGTCACCCACATGGGAACGGCTTGTGGGTTCCGTCTTTGATCTCCGGGGCAAAATGACTGTCCTTTATAATCCCTGCCCGCAAATCGACAAGGACGGCATTGCGGATGCATCAGTCGAATACCGAAGAATACTTTACGCCGGAGTGCTAAACAGACGTAAAGGCTATGCGGAACTGATAAGGGCCTTCGCTCGCATAGCACCGCGTTTCCCTGACTGGAAACTGGTGTTTGCCGGAAGCGGTGAGATTTACCATGCGAATGCTTTGGCCGGAGAATTAGGCATTGCATCTCAGGTCGAGTTCACAGGATGGGTGGCAGGCGAGACCAAGGACCGTCTTTTTCGCAAAGCTTCGGTGTTCTGCCTTCCAAGCTATGCCGAGGGATTCCCTATGGCGGTGCTGGAGGCATGGGCCTACGGGTTGCCGGTTGTGGCCACTCCTGTCGGAGGTCTGCCCGACATCGTGACTGACGGCCGCGAGGCTCTGCTCTTTGAGCCGGGCGACTGCGAGGCTCTTGCCGGGCAACTTGAGAAACTGATGTCAGACAGTGGTCTGCGCGAGCGGATGAAGGTGGAGTCACTACGCCTTGCGGATGAAGATTTTAATATTGAAACTATAGGCCGCCGGCTTGGAGAGATCTATGACTCTCTGCTGCGGCAGGAATAAAACAGATGTATGAGTAAGATACTTGTTACCGGAGGCTGCGGTATGATAGGCAGCAATCTCGTGAAGCGACTCGTTGCCGAAGGTCACGATGTGACAGTCATTGACAATCTCTGGAGAGGGAAACTTGAATATCTTGACGGGCCCGACGGTAAGCCGGTGATTGACACGTCCTCACGTTTCCACTGCATAGACCTCTCGAAAGAAAGCCCGGAGGTCGACTCGATTGTCAGCGCCAATGAATACGTGATCCATCTGGCCGACATTGTGGCCGGCATTGACTACGTGTTCGGCAATCAGGGCGACCTTTTCCGTCAGAACAATCTGATCAACACCAATCTTTTTCACTCTGTGCGCAAGGCCGGAAAGGACCGGATAAAGGGCCTCATCTACGTCGGCACGGCATGCAGCTATCCGCTGACGCGCCAGAACTCGCTTGACGTAGTGCCTCTGCGCGAAGACGAACTCTTCCCGGCCCTTCCGGAATCGGCCTATGGCTGGAGCAAACTCGTAGGGCAGCTTGAGATAGGTTATATAGAAAAAGAAACCGGAATTCCGTGCTGCACACTGCAGTTTCACAATGTCTACGGCTCGCCCTGCGATTTCGGAGCGCGCAGCCAGGTGATTCCGGCTCTCATACGCAAGGCCATCAACTATCCGGAGGAGGAGTTCAACGTCTGGGGCAGCGGCAAGCAGGGCCGCGCGTTCATACATGTCGACGATGTGGTCAGCGCCTTGATGCTCGCGCTTGAAAAAGGCTGGGGCCACGGCTGGATTCAGGTAGGTCCCTCGGTGTGCACCTCTATAGCCGAGATTGCCGAGACTGTGATCAGAATCAGCGGTAAAGAGATCACACCGTTTTACGACACCTCAAAGCCGGAGGGCGACAAGGCCCGCAGCGCCGACTATTCGAAAGCCCGCGAGATACTCGGCTGGGAACCGAAAGTCAGCCTTGAGGACGGACTGCGCCAGCAGTATGAATGGATCAGACAGCGCCTCGGCAAGTGATGGACGGCGCAAAGACTGTTTACCGCCGTCTGTCTGAGATCGAGGCTGCTCCGACGGCCCATGCGGTCGGACTGAAGAAAGTGCTCCTCTCGGCCGGAGAGACCCGGAGCGCGGTCACCCAGATAGCCGTCACCACCTTCCGGACCGGAGAGAAAGCCGGAAGCCACCGTCATCCGACTATGGACGAGCACTATCTCTTCATAGAGGGAGAAGGGCTGATGACCGTCGATGGCCAAAGCTATGAATGCCGTCCGGGCGATTATCTCCTTGTGGGCGCCGGATCGCTTCACGAACTGCAGGCGCTGACTGAAATGAAATTTATGACTATAGGGATTGCTTATGACAAGTGAGAAAAAATATTTCAACGTAAGGATCGAGTTTGACCGCGATGCCCTTGACCGGAAGATCTTCAAGGCCATAGAGACCGGCGAGACCGGCTACAGCTGCTCGGTCGAGGCTAACAATCTGACCGTGGCCAACCGCAATCCGGAATTCCTTGAAGTGCTCAACGGCGCGCTCGTCAACAACTGTGACGGAAGTGTGCTGGCCAAGATACTTGCATGGATTCACAAGGAGCCGATCGACAGCTACATCGGGGCCGACATCTTTATCAAATATATAAAGATGAAGCGTTTCCGCCAGTTCTTCCTCGGCAATACCCGCGAGGTGCTTGACGGGCTCAGGAAGAATCTCTCGGAGATTGACCCTGCCATTGCCGGTATGCGCTTCGAAACCCTCCCGTTTCGCAGCGTCGATGATTTTGACTATGAAGGGATCGCCGCCATGATCAATGCCGACAATCCTGACATCATATGGGTGAGCCTCGGAGCTCCCAAGCAGGAGATGTTCATGGCCCGTCTGAAACCCTATCTCAAAAGAGGCGTGATGTTCGGCTATGGTGCCATTTTCAACTTCAATGCCGGAGTGGGAGAGGTGCGCCGCGCTCCGAAACTGATGCTCCGGATGAGGCTGGAGTGGCTCTACAGGGCATTTGAACAGCCTAAAAAGAACATTCCCAGATACTGGGGATTCATCCGCATCCTTCCCAGACTCATAAGGGAAGAGCGCCGTAAGGTCAGAAGCCTGAGATAGGGTTCGGATCTGATTTGTCTTCACATTTGGAATTAAACACCTCTAAATCTAAGAATTACTTATTTATGAGATTATTTCCTTTAGTGGCGGCTTTGGCTCTTGCTTTCAGTGCCGATGCCGCCGGGAAGAAACTTTATGACTTCGTGGTTCCGCGCGACGGTTCTTTCCGCGAGGCTATTGAAGCCGCCAATAACCGCGCTGACACCACAGCGCGGTTCCGCATATTCCTGATGGACGGTGACTATGTGATCCCGACAGCAGGAAAGACCACCGGCGGTGACGGCAAGGAATATGGCGATCCGCGTTCATGGCTCAAAACCCCTAATGTCTCCATTATCGGCGAGAGCCGTGAAGGGACAGTGCTTGTCAACACCACTCCTCCTGCCACGTGGGACAACGGATTCGGTCCCTCTTGCCCGCTTGAGGGAATCGGCAAGGGCGATGTGCTGATCATCGAATATCCCGCCCATGACACCTATCTTCAGGATCTGACCATGAAAAGCGGCATGGCCGACCACACAGGCCGCAACATCGTGCTCCATGACCGCTCAGACAAGACCATAGCCCGTAATATCTGCATCTGGGGCTATCAGGATACCTACGTCTCCAATAACAGAGACGGCCGCTTCTACTTTGACGGTGGAGTCATCCGCGGCCGCACTGACTATATCTGCGGCAAAGGCGATGTCTATTATGACGGAGTGACTTTCCAGCAGTGCGGCCAGGGAGGCTATCTGGCCGTGCCCTCTGTGCCGCGCAAGTATGGCTATGTGATGGACAGCTGCTACATAAAGAGCGAGACACCTGATGTCACATATTATCTCGGACGTCCCTGGGGCAAAGGCACCCCGACCGCTATCTGGATCAACACCACGGTCGATGTCTCGCCCATCACCAAAGACAAGCGCGGCTATAACGGCTGGGCCGACATGAGCGGCGGCTGGCCGGCACGTTTCGCCGAATACAATACCTGCCTCACCTCCGGCAAAGCCCTCGATCTTTCCGGACGCCGCTCTCTCTATGTGGACCGCGAGGGAAAGGATCACTCAAACAGCCCGGTGCTGACAGAAGCCGAAGCACGCTCATATACCAAAACCGCAGTGCTCGACGGCTGGAATCCTGATGCCGCTATAGCTGCCGCACCACTGCCAAAGAATGTGCATGTTAAAAACAATCAGCTCAGATGGACCGGTAGTGACGAAGCTCTGCTCTATGCCGTGTGTCGTCATGGCAAAGTAGTGGCCTTTACAACCGATACGGTCTACAATATCGGTTCTGACTCTTCGGCTGACTGCTGGTCAGTGAGGGCCGCGAACTTCATGGGCGGTCTCGGAGAGGCTGTCGCCGCCACTGACGGTGGTGCAAAAGAGGTCGGTAAGGGATCGCGCTATTCCAAACGCATGTTGCGCATCTCTGACCCTGACTTTCTCCGTTCAGACGAGGCCCGGCGCATCGGTGATCAGGTGCTGCTCTGGCAGCGTGTGACCGGCGGATGGCCCAAGAACATCGACATGGTCACTCCGATGACTCAGGAGGAAAAAGCCGCCGTGCTTGCCAACAAGGAGCGCCGCTACGATTCGACCACCGACAATGACGCGACCACAACCCAAATGATCTATCTCGCCCGTCTCTATCAGGCCACTGGCGATGTGAGATACCGCGCCGGCTTCCGCGCCGGAGTGGATTATCTTCTTTCCGGACAGTATAAAAACGGGGGTTGGCCTCAGTTCTGGCCCGTGCAGCGTGACTATCAGCCTCATATCACCTACAATGATGATGCGATGGTCAACACTATGGTGCTGCTGCGCGATATCAGTCTCGGCCTTGAACCTTTCGGCGGCGATCTTTGCGATCGGACGAGAAAAAACAAAATGAAGAAGGCCTTTGATAAGGGAGTGGAATGTATTCTCGCAACCCAAATCGTCACTGACGGAGTGGCGACAGTGTGGTGTCAGCAACACGACCGCGAGACTCTTAAGCCTGCGCCTGCCCGCGCATATGAACTGCCGTCATACTGCTCTCAGGAGAGCGCATGGATTGTCAGGATGCTCATGGAAATCCCTGATCCTGACAAAAAGGTTAAAGCAGCAGTGCATGCCGCTATGGCCTGGTTTGACAAGTATAAACTGACAGGCCTGCGCTACCGCAGGGTTATGGAGAACGGCAAGTGGAATGCTGTGCTCACCTCGGATTCGCTTGCCGGGCCTATATGGGCGCGTTACTACGATCTTGACCACTGTGTGCCTTTTGTCTGTGACCGTGACGGGATTCCCCGCCGCAGTCTTGAGGACATAGGCAGCGAGCGCCGCAACGGCTATGCCTGGTTCGGCAACCGTCCGGCCGAACTCTACGATCTCTATGACAAGTGGGCCGACCGCTATGATCCGCAGAACAAGGTCAGCATAAGCTTCCGGACCAAGGGTGCCAACGAGAACGGAACTTTCACCCTCGGAGTGCAGCCTAAAGTCAGGGAGTCGCATTTCGATGCGATAGTCAGCCGTGGCGAGAGCATTCAGGCAGCCATTGACAAAGCGCCTGAAAACGGCTCGGAGCCTTACAGGATTCTTGTGCGCAAGGGCCTCTACAATCAGAAGGTGATCATTGACCGCCCGAACATAGTTCTTGTAGGCGAACAGCGTGACAGCTGCATCATAGTCGGTGCCGAAGGCCAGGGTTCAGTGATGGTCAGTGAATTCCGTGGCGAGAAAGCTCCGCGCGGCATCATCAGTCTTACTGAAAAGGCCGATGACTGCCTGATAAGCGGCCTCACGGTCATCAATAATTACGGCACGACGGTCTCCAACACAACCTCTCACCAGTTTGCCGTATTCGGCAAAGCCACACGCACCATAATCATAAACAGCAACATTATTTCCGACGGCAATGACGCGCTTTCGCTCTGGGGCAAGGGAGAAGACGGCCGAGGTGGTCTCTATTACCACTCAGATCTCTATCTGCGCTGTCCCGGAGTGGATTTCATCTGTCCGCGTGGCACCTGCTATGCCACCCGCTGCCGTTTTATCGGCGACACACGCGCCATTCTCTGGCATGACGGACGCGGAGATATAAACAACAAATTCGTTGTGACCAACTCCGAATTCGACGCCCTGAAGCCAACGCCTCTCGGTCGCTATCACCACGATTCGCAGTTCCTGATCCTCAATTGCCGTATGTCGCGCAACATCATTGACTCAGATATCGATCATGCCTACAAGCGGCAGCCGGAACTTGCCGAGGGCAAGAATCTCGATCTCTGCCCCTGGGGACACCGTGTCTACTACTACGGCTGTGTGCGCGAAGGCGGTCACAGCGGCTGGTTGGCCGACAATATCTCGTCTGCCGAAGGTTCTCCGGAGTTTCATGCTGTCACTGCCCGGTGGACTTTTGATGGAAAGTGGGATCCTGAAAAGCGCATCCGCGACCTCTGGCAGGTGGTGGCCTATTGATGCGGTCTCCTGACCACCCGGTAATATCTACAGAAAAAAACAATCACTCTCTGTATGCGCGGATCAACTGCTGCAGGGAGTGATTGCTTTTTTGGGGGTGATGTCTGTTGAACAGTCACCCGGTGATATCTTTTGACTCTTTAGAGCCGGTCCGGTGCTTTCTATGCCTTTGCGGAAAGCACTTTCAGAGCTGCTTCATAGTCAGGTTCATGAGTGATTTCCTCCACCAGGTCGCGGAAGATCACGCGGCGGTTTTCATCGAGGATGAGGACGGCGCGGGTGAGCAGTCCGGCCAATGGGCCGTCAACGAGCTGCACACCGTATTTCTGTCCGAAAAGAGGCGAGCGGAAAGCAGAGCCGAACATCACGTTCTTGATATTCTCGATGGTGCAGAAGCGGCCCATTGCGAAAGGCAGGTCCATAGAGACGCAGATGACCACCACATCGTCAAGTCTGGCTGCTTCTTCGTTGAAGCGGCGCACACTCATGGCGCACACTTCGGTGTCAAGGCTTGGAAAGATGTTGAGCACAACGCGCTTTCCGGCAAAATCAGTGCAGATCATCTGTGAAAGATCCGGACCTGAGAGGTGGAAGCAGGGTGCGGTTTCGCCTACTGACGGAACGGTGCCGCAGGTATGGCAGGGTTGTCCTTTGAAAAATACGGTTTCCATATCTTTATATTGTTTTTTTAGTTTTGCGTTTGTTTATTGTAGGCGGAAAGCCGTGACTCTGTCAGTCGGCAAGGGCCATCGTCTGTAAAACAACATTCCGCAGCTCTCGGTTGAGTCCGAGGTTGACATTTTTGACAGTGCCGTTGCTGTCGGTCATGATTATCACCGGCAGAGAGGTGACGCCGCAGTCGCGGGTCAGCGATTTGCCGTTCATCAGCAGATGTTCTCCGGGGCGGATGGAGGGTATCACGGCTTCGATGGCATCAATGTTTGTCGAGTTGAAGACCCAGATGATGTCTAAGGCCTTCGGGAGTGAGTCGGCGGCTCCGCGGACAGCCTCTACTATCTCGGAGTTGAAGCCTGAGTTCGGGTCGAGGAGGACTATTACTGTGGGTGCCGCGAATTTCTCGCCCCGGTGGTGGGTGTAGCGCTCGCCTGTAGTGGTGGGGAGTGTGAAAGTGGGCATCGGAGCACCTGCGAGATTCTCGATGTGGAAGTTGTTTTCGCGATATTTTTCGAAGATCTCAGGGTAGCGGGCTGTCATGGAGCTGTCTGACAGTTCCGGGCAGTGCATCTCAGCCGGATAATTGTAGCTGACGAGTATGGTCTGCTCGGTGATCTGTCCGGGGTTGCTTTCGGTGTCGATGCGCAGCGGGAGCATGGTCTCTGCATCGAATATGAAGTCTTTTTCGCTTGCCACAACATCACTGACGGTAAGAGTGGTGGATACCTTTATGGCCTTGCGTCCGTTGAAGACTGCCGGAGCGGCTACCGAGATGCTGTAGCGCGGGTCTGCTTCCATGTTCCGGAGTTCGCGGGCTATGAAGGCCGGGTAGAGATCGGCGAACTGGGCGCTTCCCTGCACTCCGGCCGAGCGTGCTGACGGCATGAAGGGAATCGAGTCCCACTCCATGTGGTATTCCTGCAGGCGTTCGTTGTGATAGCGGTAGTGATGGCCGTTGAAGTAGGCGGAGAAGCCGTTGACTGTGCCTGTAGGGGTCTCAAGGCTCCAGTCAGTCAGATAGTCGCACGGAGCAAGCGGGTCAGCCGGAGCCGGCGCAGAGGCGAGACTGATGGTGTAGACCACATCGTTTTCGCTCTGGGGAAGTGTGACGCTGAAGCGTGCCTGTGACTCGTAGCAACCTGTTGATTCAAGTTTTGAGACAATATCAGCTATCCCCTGGGCGGATATGCCCAAGGGATATGACGCTGTTAACACCATTAACAATCTTGCGATCCCTTTCATAAAAAACAATAGTTGACGTTCATTATAAAAACGTCGCGCCGGGCAGTAGTGTTCACCCGGCGCTATGATAAAATGTGTTAGAGGTTGTTTAAAAACAATAGTTAAAATCTGAGCGAAAGTTTTGAGGTGGATATGGCTCTGAATCGAAGGAGCATAGCGAGCTATGTGACTGAGATGAAGAGTCATAGGCGCCCAAAACTTTCGCAGGCGAGGGTATTGTCTTTTTTCTTTCAGTAATTTCATGTTTGAGTATTTTTAAGTTACCTGAGCCTTGGTGTCTCTTTTGCTAAATTGTTGAAATTCGTCAGTCACATAGCTCGCTATGCTCCTTCCTCATTTGCAACAATTTATCTAAAAGATACACCACTCAGATTTTAACTATTGTTTTTAAACAACCTCTTATTTCTGAAACAAATTGTTGACAGCGATCCTGAAATCGTTGAACATGGCTGAGACCGGTGTGAGAATCGGTCTGAAAGGATGTACGACTGTAGGAGTGAAAACCTTCAGTCCGTTGTGGTGGCAGCGGATCGAGAGTCTGCGGTCCATTTCCATTGGTTCGCCATCGACGTGCGAGGCTCCTTTGCGCTCGCGTTCGATGATTATGTTGTCGGTGCGGAAGGTGTGGATGAGCATATTGCGCTCTATGAATCCGGTGAGCATGTCTACTCCGACAAGGGCGGTTGACAGGGTATTGCCTGCGTGGATGATGGTGACATCAAGCAGACCGTCGTTGATCGAGGCGCTTGGAGCGATGTAGGCGTTGTTGCCATACTGGGAAGCGTTGCAGACAGCCACGAGAAAGGCTTTTTCAGTCAGAGTCTTTCCGTTGGCCATGATGGTGTAGTGTTCAGGCTCATAGCTGGCATATGTCTGGAAGGTGCTCTGTATGTAGGTCAGTTTGCCGCGTGTTTTCTTTTTTGCGAAAGCCGCGCTCACTGCCGCATCGAAGCCGACTCCGCAGGTGCAGAAAAATTTGCAGTCGTTGACGGTTGCGTAATCTATCTCCATCGCATGGTTTTCGATGATGACTTTCAGCCCTTCCTTAAGGTCGACAGGTATGCCGAGATGTCTGGCCAGGCCGTTGCCCGATCCGCAGGGCAATATGCCGAGAATAACCCCCGTGCCACACAGAGCCGCGGCAGTTTCGTTGATGGTTCCGTCGCCACCGGCGGCGATGACCGTGTCACAACCTTTTTCAATGGCTGAGAGGGCGAGGCGTGTGGCATCGCCGTGGCCTTTGGTATATGCTACCTCTACCTCCCAGCCCAGCTGGCTGAGAACATCAAGGACCATGCGGTCAAGTCCGGCTTTGTTTCTGGTTCCGGAAATTGGGTTGATAATTAGTCGGGCTTTGGGCATCAGATAGTTACACGTCGGGTGGAGCTTCCGATTTTAATAATGTAGATTCCTTTTGCGCTCATGGGGAGTCTGTGGATTCCGGCCGGGAGTGTGGTCTGCGAGATAAGCTGACCGAGAATGGTGAACACTTTGACGGTGACGGGGCGCGGTGCGGCGATGTAGATGAAGTTGTCGCGGACGGCCATCTCCGCCTGGGCCTCAGGGTCGGAGCGCATTTCAGTAAACATGCGGTCAGGCGCATCGACCGTCTCCCAGCGCGCGGCGGCTTCGGAGAGGAGCGATGTCAGTCCAAGAATCAGTATGACAAGCAGTTTTCGCATGTTTTCCGGTTGAAATTATCCTATATGGATTACAAAAGTAATAAAAAAAATCCACCACACAAAAAATTCCCCTCATCCGGAGCTTATGCGAATGAGGGGTTAATAACAGTAAGTGTGTGTTTTTTATAGTTGATAGAGTAGTGTCTCTGTGTTGATCAATACATCGGGGTGAAGGGTTTGGACTTGAACATCTTGTGAGTTACATCGCCGATGTAGTCCTTGCTCTTTGAGACGTCAAGCTTCATTACCGGGGCTCCGGGACGGAGGTCGCATTTCTTGAGGTCGATGTAGAAGAGGCCGGGATTGGTGACCACGTCGAAGTAGTAGAGGCGGTCACGGATGTTGGAGAAACTGCGCCACTGGGTGGAGCTGATGTTGCCATCTCCCTGGATGGTATAGGTGTAAGGCACCGATACGTTGAACAGTATGGAGCGTGTGATGGCTACTCCGAGATCTGCGTCACCGGTCTTTTCTACATTCCGGTCAAAGAAGTCGGCGCGGACGTAGCGGTCGGGGCTCGAAACGGTGCCCGGCAGAGTGTGTGAGCCGCCTTTTTTGACCCAATAGTCATTGATGGCGTTCATTTCAGGATAATTCGGGTCGTTGGTCAGCACGCGCATGTCCTGGCCCTGATAGATCTTGATTGTGCCGTGGTCAAACTCCACCACTGCCGATTTGCCGGAGGGGTCTGTGATGCCCCAGTGGAGTGTCGAGGAGGTGCCTTCGTCAAATGTGGCTCCGGAGATGTTGAAGTTCTGGCGCGCGAGCATCGCCACGGCTTCGTCTGTGGTCCCGCAGAGATCGAGAATCCAGGCGGGGAACATGGCAAGCGACATCGGCGGGCGGTTTCGGGTCGAGTCGTTGACATAGACGGTGCCTTTGCAGAACAGACCGTTGACCACAAGTCCTTTTTCATTCATGCCTTCGGTGATGCCGCCTTCATAGCTTACGGCGTAGACAGAGCCGTATTTCGAAGTCCATTCCACAGATCCGGGCAGAGAGTTGCCGGCTTTTTTTATGCCGCGCGGATAGACATATATGTTTGTGGGGATAGGTGTTTTCCAGTCAAGTGAACGGCCTACGATGCGCAGACTGTCGGAGCCGACGTAGAGCACTCGTGAGCAGCCTTCGGCATGCTGTGCGCCAAGCAGGGTGGTCAGCGCCAGTGCCATAGCGAATAATTTAGCCTTCATAACAGTTGAAATTGGTGGGTGCATGTTGGAGATATACACGAATAACAACCGTTGCGGCAGGATTGTTTACAGAAAGACTCCCGCCTGGCGCTCCGGACCTTTGAATTGGCAAGCTGTGAGAAAGGTCTTTGTGGGGGAGACGCCCGGCGGGAGTAAAATGACTGGAGGGGGGAAATGCTTTGGGTGGACCCGTGGCGCTGGAATCCAGGGTTCTTTTGGAGACAAGGATTGCCTTGGGCTTCGGGTGGGTATCAGCGTTTGCGGTTACGGACCGATCTGACCGCTGATGACGATGATGAGGCTTTCGGGGCTTTGGCTTTTTTGACTTTAGCCGGTTTGCTTTTCTTGCTTGCCTCGGAAGATCCGCGTTTCGAACGGCTCGATCGGACGCTTGATTTTTTTTTCGGAGCTTCGCTTGCTGCTGCATCAGTTGCTGCGGAGTTTTGGCCGGCTGCTGCGAGTTCGGCTTTCTCGGCGGCTTCTCGGCGTGCTGCGAGTTCTTCAAGCGAAGGCACCCAGAGTTTGTCTTCGAATGTTTCGAGTCGACGCTGTATGCTGTCCTGCGCATGAGCCAGAGCGTCTGGGTCGGGGTAGAGCTGCATGAGCGACTTGTTTTTCAGATTCCGGGTCTTGTAGATCTCGCCTTTGTAGAGGCCGAGCTGGAAGTAGTCGTCATAGGTGCAGGTGGCAAGATTGTTGTCATCGTTAGTGAAGATGTTCTGGGTGGAGAGATAGGGGCGGAGATCAGCGTAGCGCACCCAGAACATGGGGTAGCGGATGGCTTCGGCTCCGAAATCGCCGTCGCGGTGAAGCACGGGGCAGAGAGCTTCGATGCGTGTGCGCATGCGGTTTGAGCGCTTGTCAAACTCCCAGCGCTCAATGATGTAGTAACTCAGGACTTCCGAGGCGGGCACGTCGGCGTCTTCGATAGTGAAGCGCGGATTCTTTTCGGTTGAACCCTTGGCCTGGGTGTGGAGTATGTGGAAGCGGTCAAGAACATCTGCCATCTTGACCTTGTAGTTGTCAGAGAAGACTTCGCGGCCGTCAAGGTATTCATAGCCGGTGAGGTTGCCTGAGGCCATGTGGCGCATGATGATGCGGAAGAGGTTTTCCTGATCTTCAACCGGCTCGTCGGGATAGTAGAGGGCGGCGTTTTCATCTTTTTTAAGGTCGAGCTGACGGTACATGACGCGCATCCACTGCATCTCGGAGTCGGAGGTGGCCCGGTCTTCGTAGTGGGCCTGCATCCGCTGGGTCACACCGGTGGCCGATTTGGCTGAATTGCGGTCATCGGCACCACGCCTGCGCACTACACTGCTGCTGCTTGACTGCTGAGCGAAAGCGGCGGCGGAGATCAACATTACTATGGCGGTGAGAAGATATTTCTTCATGGATTGTATATGCAAGAGGGGTGATTAGTTTACTATGACTTCGACGGGATTGAGTGTGCGCTCGATGCCGTCAGGACCTTTGGCGCGAATGCGGGAGATGTAGAAGCGCTTTCCGCGTGAAAGACGGCGGAACTGGTCTTTCTGGCGCTGTGAGAACGAGGCTCCCTGCGAGACTTCTGGGATGGCGTTGCCCATCTGGTCGAAGAACACGGTTTCGAAGCCGAGAACGGTGAAGCCGATGTTAAGCATGTCATCGTCAATGGCGGCTTCGATGCCTGGAGCGGAGGTCAGGAGTGTCTTTGAGAAGCCAGATCCGCCTTTGTAGCGCTCCTTGGTGCCGTTTGGCGCGGTGTAGGAGATGAATGCTGTCGGATCAGGGAGTTTGCGCACACGGAATGAAGTCGATGAGACCGTCTGCTGCCGGCCGTCGATTGTGGCGGTGACTGTCACGGTGGAGTTTTCGCCGATCTTCGAGGGGCGGGCCACCCAGGCGTCGCCCTTGCGGGTGAGGGTGCCGTTGGTCATTGCGGCGCTTACGGCATTCATGGGCACTCCGGGCACTGAGATGCTGACCGGATTGTCGATTCCGGCATAGAGCACGTTCATCATGGTTGCCGAGACGGTTGCCGTGGGTTCCATGACGGTGTAGCTTGAAGAGAATGGATGACGGGTGGAGGTGCCGTCGCCGTGGCTGACTTCAAGGTAGCCGCTGTAGTCGAAGGTGCCGGTGGAGGAGGTCACGAATTCGTAGAGGCCGTGTTCATCGGTGAGTTTTTTGCCTCCGATGAAGATTTCGGGGCGCGCTGTGGTGTCGACAGCGGCGAGGACTATATTGGCTGAGTATTTGCCTCCGCGCATTACCATGCGTGACTGCGGGATGACGAATGCGTTGATCTCGTTGACTCGGACATCGCCTGCGTCGACAGCCGCGAGGAGGTTGGCGAGGGCTTCGCCTTCGGCATATCTCACGTCATTCTGGAGTTTTGTCAGAAGAGTGATGGCGGCTACCACCGGCTGGTTCTCGAATTTGGCTTCTTCCCACTTCTGCGGGCTGACGGTGCCCGGACGGCGGAAGGGATCGGTGGACAGGGCTTCGTTGATGCTTGCCCGTTTGACCGAGTCGCTGACGAGCGATGTCACATGGCTGCGGTAGGCGTCAATTGCCTCGCGCAGGCGGCGGCCTCCGTTTGCCGAGGGGCTGAGCATGACCACTGCGGCGGCTTCAAGATCGTCGCGACGGTTTATTTCCTGTAGGTTTCCGTCAGCGCCGTCGGCCTCGCGGACAATTGCGAGCTTGAGGGAGTCGATCGTGGCGTAGAGGCAGGCCGAGTGCCGGCGTATCTGTGAGGCCTTTTCGAGCCAGGGTGTTCCTTTTTCGGGATTCTGGGCTGTGAACGATTCGAGCGAGGAGTAGACGGCGTCGTTGCGTCGGCCCACGGTGGAGTTGGTGCGAGCGAGGCCGTCCTCGACCTGCACGAAGCCGTCAAGGACATCGCTGGAGACGTTGAGGGCGAGCATGGCTGTGAGGACGATATACATGAGGTTTATCATCTTCTGCCTTGGTGAGAGCCTGACTACTGATTCTGCCATTTATGGTGTTTGATGGGGGTTGGACTGTGGTGGAGTGTGGTGGAACGGCTGGGCGGATGGTGTGACGTGCGGGTGACGTGGATCAGACGGTGCCTGATGACTGTGCGCCGGGGATGTCATTCATCATCGGGCGATACATGTTGACGGTCATGGCGTGGAGCATCTTTTCATAGACCGAGTTGAGCTGCTGCATGTTGCGGGCCATTTTTTCGGTTTCCTCGCAGTAGCGGGCGCTCTGAGCGGCGCTTTTTTCGTACATGTCACGGATGTCCTTGATGCCGCGGTTGACGCGGTCAATTGATTCGAGCTGGGTGGAGACGCTTTTCAGCTGTATCTCGTAGATGGTGTTCAGTCCGCCGAGATTGCGGTTCAGATCGGCCATGCGCTCGATGTATCCGCGTGAGTTTTCGGTCACGGAGGCTGAGTTTTCGGTGATTGCGCGGTAGCTGTCAAGCAGGACGGCTGACACGGAGTTGAGGGCTTCGGTTGTGGAACGCAGGAGCTCCATCTGCTCGGAAATGGCGTTCATCTGAGCGAGATAGTTCTGTGTGGCTGCCGTGAGTTCCGAGAGGTCGGCGCTTTCGGCCACCGGAGCTGCTACGGGAGCGGGACGGGAGGTCTCGGTAGCGGCGATCTCTTCTGTGGCGGCCTGGCGTTCGGCGGCGGGAGCGCGCAGCGGAAGTTCGCGGCTTTCGCCGCCGTCGAGTTCGGGGAACACGTCTTCCCAGTGATATTCTTTCGGCGGGCGGTCAAAGGCTGTCAGGATGAACATGATGACTTCCGTGCCCATGCCGATGCACAGGAGGGTGTTGCCGCCGGGGAGGTGCAGGATCTTGAAGAGCGCACCCCAGATCACGATGGCGGCGCCTATGCTGTAAGCGAAGTTGAAAAGGCGCTGTCCGCCTTCCCACCGCATGATGGTTTCTATCTTTGTCTGTAACTTTTCTTTTGTCACGGCTGATGGATGTTTTAAGGTTGAGGGTTGAGCTTTTTTATTTCTTGGCTTTTGTGCCTTTGGCAAAGCCTATCTGGGTGCGGACGCAGCGGAAGCCTATGTAGGATCGCTGTTCGTTCTGGTATTCCCACATGCGCAGGTCGGAGCGGACGTTGTGGGCCACATCTTTCCATGAACCGCCGCGTACAATCTTGCGCTTCATTTTGTAGGGGTCCTCAAGAGCTGCATTATAGCGGTATTCGGGGTTGAGGTCGCTTGTGAGCTTGTCGATGCTCTCGGTGTAGGCCGTCGAGGTCCATTCGCTGACGTTGCCGGCCATGTCATAGAGGCCGAAGTCATTAGGCGAGTAGGTGCCTACGCGCGAGGTGATCAGGTGTCCGTCCTGCACGAAGTTGCCTTCCTGAGGCTTGAAGTTGGCGTAGAAGCAACCCTGGTCTTCTGTCATGGGCAGGTCGCCGTCCCAGGGATACATGTTTTCGCTCTTTCCTGCGCGGGCGGCATATTCCCATTCAGCTTCAGTCGGTAGGCGGTAGGGCTCGATGTAGACGCCTTCGCGTCCGAGCGAGCGGCGGAGGAAGTCTGTGCGCCAGTTGGCGAAGGCTGTGGCCTGTTCCCAGCTGACACCTACCACGGGATATTCGTTGTAGCCGCCGTGGGAGAAGTAGAGGCGGACGTAGGGTTCGTTGTAGGCGTTGTCGAAGTCGTTGATCCAGGCTGTTGTATCGGGGTACACATTTACTATATATGTGTTGACAAAGTCAAAGTCGCCGGTCAGTCCGCGTGAGATGGTCTGACGGATGATCTCGCCTTCGTCGCTGATCCAGGCAGTGTCTTTCGAGATGAGAGGAGTGGCTGTGGGGACGGGGCGGTCGGTGTTATATTCGCGGCGCGCGGGGTTGAGACGGTGTTTGCGGCGGGCGGCTTCGGTGTGGTTGTAGACCTCATAGCGGTAGTTGAGCTGTTCGGGGTCGAGTTCGCGTGCACCGGTGATCGGGTTGGTTCGGTAGAGGCTTTCGATGGCCCGCTGCTCGTCTTCGTTGGCGTTGCGCCAGGGGATCGGTTTTGACCAGTTGAGATGTGGGGTGACGGGGTTGCCTTCGCGGTCTTCCTCGATCTTGAATTCTTCATTGCCGCCGAAGGCCGGATCAGCAAGGCGCTCGCGGATTATGGAGTCGCGCACCCAGAAGACAAACTGTTTGTATTTCGAGTTTGTGATCTCGGTCTCGTCCATCCAGAAGGCGTCGACAGACACTCCTCGCGAGTTGGCGCGGATGTTCCACAGGGAGTCGTCTTTGGCGGGGCCCATCTTGACTGATCCACGGGAGACGAGGACCATGCCGTAGGGTATGGGTTCGGCCCATGACGATCCGCCTACGCCGGTGACTTCACCGCCGGTGGCGCTACGGCTTCCGGTGGCACACGATGCGGCGCCCGAAAGCAGTGTGATGACTATGATGAGGTGGATTATTTTTTTCATAGGTTACATTATGCGGATGCTCTTGTGTTTGTTGCGGTTTTTCTCGGAGAAATCGAGTTTAAGGTTGTAGCCTGCCACTATCTCGTGGCTTCCGGAGGAGGCTCTGGAGATATCGGAGGTGTGATAGTCATAGCTGTAGCCGATGAAGATGCCTTTGATTTCGGCTCCAAGCATTACGGAGACGGCATCTTTGTGACGGTAACCGATGCCTGCGGTGAAGAGTTTGTTGTAACGCAGGCGTCCGGTGACTTCGAAGTCTGTGATGCTGAAGTCGCTTCGGACTAAAAGCGATGGTATCACTTCAAATAACGTGTTTTTCACCGGAATATTGCTGCCGGCCATGAAATAAGCTGTACGCTTTGCGGTGAATTGATATTTTTTAGCAAGTCCGTCGCCTGAAGGGGCCGATGTGGAGCCTGATGCCGACTGGCCGTCGGAGGTGAAGGTGACGGTTGGGTTGTTGGCGTGGAGGAGCGATACTCCGACCCAGAAGCGGCGGTGGGTGTAGAAGAGGCCCACGCCAAGGTCGAGGGCGTTGCCTGCCACGTCGCGGTTGGGGATGGCGTCGTCGTCTGGCTGGTGGTAGTCGTCGTCAGAGGGTATGTAGACTTCCGATCCTCTGAACTGTTCGTTGAGGAAGCCTATCTGGAGTGATCCTGTCAGCTCGCCTTTGAGGATCTTTACCTTGTAGCCTATCTGGGCGTTGACGGTGAGGTTTCTGAAAAGGCCCATTGATTCCTGCTGGGCCACGAGTCCGGCTCCGAAGCGCTTGTCAAAGAGTTTGAATGGCATGTCGGCGGCCAGGACGAAGGTTTTGGGAGCATTGTCGATGCCGACCCACTGGAGACGGCCGCCGCCGCGCAGGCGCAGGTTGTCGGTGTCGCCGGCGGCTCCCGGATTATAATAGGTGGGGAGTGCCCAGTATTGCGTGAGCATGGCATCGCCTTGTGCTCTTGCGGCCGGGATGCCGGCGGCGAGGGCGAGGATTATGGCAAAGGTGATTTTTGAAAGTATGCGGAGCGGCTGTGTCATTCGAAGTAGAAGGTTAGGACGACCATGCGTGAGACGGCCTTTTTGAGCGATTGTGTGATTTTGAACTTCTCAGGCTCTTCGGCTATGTCGGTGCGTTTGTGGTCAAGGACGTCTGACAGGCCGAAACAGAATTTGATTTCCGGATTGAGCTTGAAGTAGGGCAGATAGAAGTCACAGCCGAAGCCGCAGGTAAGATAGAAGTCGGCGCTGTTGGTGCGCAGATAGTCGCCGGATTTGCGCACGAGGTTGACTGTGGGCATTACGCCTGCCGTTACATAGGGGCGTGAGTTGCGGTAGCGCTGTCCGGCAAATTTAAGGTCGAAGGGAAATACGAGGAAGGCTGACTTGATGTTCTGGCGCAGCTGTGTGCCGCTGTTGTATTCGCGCATGGTGACGTCGCGGTTGCCGAAATACATTCCGGGCGTGAAGCGGAGGCTGAAGTAGGTTCCGAGCCTGAAGTCTATCAGGCCGTTGACGCAGAAACCGGGCTGGAAACCGGGCTGGTCTACAAACCACGATTCGCCGTTTTCGGTGACGAATCCGTTGTGGGTGAATGTCAGGTCCTGAGTGTGGAGGCCTACTGAGAAGCCCAGATGCCATCTTCGCAGGTCGGCATAGGGGCGGTTCATCAGCTTGTCGTTGAGGTTCTGGGCTGATGCTGTGGCCTGCCATCCGGCTATTGAGGCAAGCAGGATGACGAGCAGACGCAGGGATATGAAAAAGCGATGATTCATCATTTGTTATAACGAATCATCGCTCTTAAATATTGTGTCGGCAGGCTTAAGCGCCGGAGGCGTTCAGCCGCATGGACTGAGGCTTATTACTTGCCTGCGAATTTCTGCTTGAGTTCAGCGAGAGCTTCGAGGTCGCCGAGGGTGGTCTTTTCAAGCGGAGTGGTCAGCGCGGGAGCTGCTTCTTCGCGACGGCCAGCGCCACGACGTGCGGCAGCGGGCTTCTTGGGAGCTTCAGCGCGTTCGCCCTTCTGCTCATCTTCGAAGATGCGGCTGTGAGAAAGGATGATGCGCTTGCTGTCCTTGTTGAATTCGATCACCTTGAAGTTGAGCTTTTCGTCAACCTGGGCCTTCGAGCCGTCTTCCTTGACGAGGTGCTTGGGAGTAGCGAAGCCTTCAACGCCGTAGGGGAGGGCGATGACAGCGCCTTTTTCAACCATTTCGATGATGGTTCCTTCGTGGATAGAACCAACGGTGAATACGGTTTCAAATACATCCCAGGGGTTTTCTTCGAGCTGCTTGTGGCCGAGAGAAAGACGACGGTTGTCTTTGTCGATTTCGAGAACCTGCACTTCGATGTCGGCACCGATCTGAGTGAATTCGCTGGGGTGCTTGACTTTCTTGGTCCAGGAGAGGTCGCTGATGTGGATGAGACCGTCAACGCCTTCTTCGATTTCAACGAATACGCCGAAGTTAGTGAAGTTGCGCACTTTTGCAGTGTGTTTGCTTCCGACGGGGTATTTGGTTTCGATGTTTTCCCAGGGATCGTTCTTGAGCTGCTTGAGGCCGAGTGACATCTTGCGGTCTTCGCGGTCGAGGGTGAGGATGACAGCTTCAACTTCGTCACCAACCTTGAGGAAGTCCTGAGCTGAGCGGAGGTGCTGGCTCCAAGACATTTCGCTTACGTGGATGAGGCCTTCTACGCCGGGTGCGATTTCAACGAATGCACCGTAGTCAGCCATGACAACTACGCGGCCCTTGACTTTGTCGCCAACCTTGAGGTTTGCGTCGAGGGCGTCCCAGGGATGGGGCTGGAGCTGCTTGAGACCGAGGGCGATACGCTTCTTCTCATCGTCGAAGTCGAGAATAACGACATTGAGCTTCTGGTCGAGCTGAACCACTTCTTCGGGGTGGCTTACGCGGCCCCAGGAGAGGTCAGTGATGTGGATGAGGCCGTCTACGCCGCCAAGGTCGATGAACACACCGTAAGAAGTGATGTTCTTGACAGAACCTTCGAGCACCTGACCCTTTTCGAGCTTGGCGATGATTTCGCGCTTCTGCTGTTCGAGTTCGGCTTCGATGAGTGCCTTGTGGCTGACAACGACGTTCTTGAATTCTTGGTTGATCTTCACGACCTTGAACTCCATAGTTTTGCCTACGAAGATGTCGTAGTCGCGGATGGGTTTCACGTCGATCTGTGATCCGGGGAGGAAGGCCTCGATGCCGAATACGTCGACGATCATGCCGCCTTTGGTACGGCATTTGATGTAGCCCTTGATGACTTCGTCTTTCTCCAGAGCCTCGTTGATGCGGTCCCATGAGCGGGCTGCGCGGGCTTTGCGGTGAGAAAGGATGAGCTGGCCTTTTTTGTCTTCCTGGTTTTCGATGAAGACTTCAACGGTGTCGCCCACCTTGATGTCGGGGTTGTAGCGGAATTCGCTCATGGGGATGATGCCATCGCTCTTGTAGCCGATGTTAACCACTGCTTCGCGCTTGTTGAGCGAGATGATGGTACCTTCGATTACGTCCTTGTCACGCACGGTGTTGAGCGATTCATCATAGGTTTTGGTGAGTTCTTCACGGGTCTTGTCACCCTTGGTCTCACCGTTGGCATAGGCTTCCCAATCGAAATCTTCGATAGGGGAGTTTTTTAATTCGTTAGACATTAAACTAATTGGGTTAATAAATATGGTTAATTACTCTGCCCGGACCCACTGGAGGTCAAGGCGCTGCAAAGGTAGTAATAAAATTCCAATCCACAATGATTTACAATGAAATTTTGAAATGTATGATGGGATATACTGTTGGTAAATTTACGATAATGACTCTTGAATCGCAAGGAAATTGCAGGAAAATTGCGTAATTTTGCATTCAATTTAGGTCTCAAACAGGTTATGTGGATAAGAGTAAGGCATATATTGCTGGCGGTCATGACACTTGCAGCGCCCTTGGGAATGTCGGCGTTGGAAATGCCGGCTGATTCCGTATCCGGCAGCAAGAGCCAGACGCGCTGGATCGGACAGCTGATCGATAACCGTTTCCAGATACATGACTCCACTATATATTATCCTGCTTTTCCGCGTGTGATCCTTGATATCTACAATTGGGGTGACCGCACGTTCAATTCTTATGACGAGAGATATGTGGTCGGTACGGGCACGAACTGGAAGCTTCAGGGCAAGGCCTACGGCTGGGCCGAGACGCAGACCATGCTGTTTCCGAAAAACTCGCTGCTGTCCATGCACTCGAATCTCTATTCCGATGCTGGTGCCTATATCAGTTTCATGGCTGTCAGCGTGGGCTATATGTGGAACATGGACAAGCTTTTCGATCATAACACCAAGCGCCACACGTTTAATTTCGATTTCACCTGTTCGCGATTCTCGATCAACTATAGTTCTGTGTCGTCAGAAGGCGGCATGATTCTGACCAGTCTCGGAGACTATAACGACGGGAAGGATTTCAGATATGATTTTGACGGCGTGAGCATCAAGAATACGAATATCGACGCTTATTATTTCTTCAACCACAGCCGGTATTCACATGCGGCGGCCTACAGTTTTTCGAAATATCAGCTGCGCACGGCCGGCACGGCCATCGTGGGGCTGAATCTCGCCGAGATGGATTCAAATCTTGATTTTTCAGGGCTGCCTGAGGATATGCGCGATGCTTTGCCGCTTGAGCAGCCATATTTCAAGTTTCATCACCGCGACATAGCGGTGCTTGGCGGCTATGCCCGCAACTGGGTGCTCAAGCCGAGGCGATGGCTTCTGAACATGACTCTGATGGGCGCGCTAGGCTACAAGCGTACATATGAGGACGCTACTGACGCAAGCCGCAACCTGCTGGCCAATAACTACAAGGCTTGTCTGAGCTGTGTCTACAACCACCGCAAGCTTTTCGCTTCGGCTCAGCTGCGGTCAACGGGCTCACTGTATTACAACTCAAATTTCACTCACTTCAGCACATTCTCTTCCCTGACGCTGACAGTCGGCATGCGCTTTTGAGGTGAAGTGGCGTAGCACCACGGCGCTTATGAAGTAGAGTCCGGTCAGAGCCCACAGTCCCATGTAATAGTGGCTGACATCGGCGAGAGTCGATCCGTTGCTGTTGATGCGGATGAATCCTTCCATGCCCCATGTGGCCGGCACGAGATCAGAGATCATTTTCCAGAAGGGGCTGAAAGCGTAGCGTGGCCATGTCAGACCTGAGAGGAAGAGGAATACCACAGATGTGAACACTATGACAAGCAGTGATGACTCGCGCTCGCGGACAAAGACCTGGAGTGTCTGACCGAGGAAGCTGGTGGCCAGAAGCATCACGAAGATCAGAGGCATGAAGTCCATGAAACGGCCTATGTGGGGCAGGGAGAACATCCAGGGGATGAGTTCGAGTATGTAGTAGCTCAGTGGAAGATAGATCATGAGATAGCACAGCGACTTGCCAAGGACGGTGGCGAGTGTCCCGGTCTCATAGTCGAGCGGGTCATAGCCTTTGTTTTTGCGGCGGCGGTCAGCTGCGGTGCCGGCTATCATGGTGATGCCTAACAGAAGGCTCTGCTGGAGAATGAGAACTACAATTCCCGGCATGACAAACGATGCGAAGCCCTGAGAGACGTCGCCGAGGAAGTTGGCCTGGGTGTTGACCGGGAGTCCGCCCACGGTGCTCGTCAGAAGGCCGCCGTCGGCAAGCCTCCGGGCGGTGATGGCGGTGACTTCATGCATCTGCAGGTCGGTCAGCGAAAACAGATACTGGCGGTAGCGCAGAAGCAGTGACATGTCGGAATAGAAGGAGCAGACGGCCTGCTCGCCGCGGCCTATCTTGCGGGAGAAGTCGGCCGGAATCTCCACCACTCCGTAGGCTTTCTTTTCCATCCATGCGCGTCTGGCCTCCTGCATGTCTGACGCATAGCCTATGATGTTGAACCCCTGGGTTGCTCCGAGATTGCGCACGAACTCGCGGCTGTCGGCTGTGCGGCAGTTGTCAACCACAACGGTGTCGATCTTCTTGACAACCTCAGGATTGTAGATGAGGGTGTAGACGATCGGGTAGGCCAGTGGCAGTGCGAAGAAAAAGAGCAGGACGCCGATGTCGGTGAAGACCAGGCGGGTCTCGCGGCGCCATACGCGGAATAAGCTTTTAAACCAGTTCATAGTCTCGGAAGTGAATATACCAGTCAGGGAGGTAGGAGGGGGTGGATTGAGTGCTTTAGGAATCAGTAGTGAGGCCCGGAGCGGAGGTCAGGGTATATAGACCGGATGCTCGCATTGGCGGCGGAGCCGTCTGAGCCCTATCAGAGGCAGGAGGGTGAACAGCAGCAGGGCCACATAGTAGAATCGCGAATAGTAGATGGGGATTCCGTTGAGGGCCTGGTCGATGTAGATCAGGAAGTAGTAGCGGATCGGGACGATATAGGAGAATATTGCTATTCCGCCATACATCTTTTCTACCGGAAACGAGAACCCGGCCACGGAAAAGCACAGAATTCCGGTCAGTGATACGATTGAGAGCGCTATGCGGAAGTTTGGCAGCATCTCGGTAATGAACACGGCGAATCCCTGGGTGGCTGTCACCAGAAGCAGCATAGCCAGCACCATGTGGACCGGATGGTTGTTGAGCGGGAAGCCGAGGAAACCGAACATCACGGCCTGGATGGCGAGTCCGACGGAGGTGAAGATCACCGTCTGCGGCAGGAGTTTGCCGAGCAAGGCTATGCCCATATGGCCGCGAGCCTCCTCAAGCCATTCGACCGAAGTGCCGGTTTTATGCTCCTGGCAGATACTGAACACTGTCACGAGTAGTATTATCAGAGCCAGCAGGCAGGGGATGAACGACTGGCAGAGGTAGATTGAATAGTTGGTCCAGGGGTTGTTGAGCGGATGAGTGCGGATGACAAGCGGCTGAATCAGGGCTCCTGCCATATTTTCGTCGGCACCGGCGCTGACAAGTGTCGTCTTGACGATGCCTCCGGCTGTGGTGACAGCTATTGTCTTGAAGCCTTTGAAACTGAGCGATCCGGGCACGAAGATTGTCATGTTGGAGAAGAACGACAGCGTGGGTTTCTCTCCTGCTATCGCTTTCTGCTGAAAGTCGGAGGGGATGAGAAAAAAACCGTATATATCTCCGCTTTTCACTCCGTTGATAGCCTCATGATAGCTTTCGAAATCAGAGTCAATGTCAATGAGTGGAGATGCGTTGAGCGAACGGGCTATCTGGCGTGACATTGAAGAGTGATCGAGGTCTACCATCCCTACGGGCACTTTCAGCGGCAGACCTTCGTGCATGAGATTCAGTAAGAAGAATGAACATGCAAGAGGCACCACCAGCATCATGACCACATAGATCTTGCGGGAGGTCAAGCGCCGGAGTTCGCGTTTGATTATGTCGAGAAGCACCATCGATTAACAGATTGAAAGGGGAGGATTATTTCTTGAAGTAGACCACACTCATGCCGGGCCGCAGTTGGGCTATGGTGTCGAGCGGATGGGCCTTGACTTCGAAAGTCTTGCTGTCCCACTGCCCGGTGGCCTTTGTGGCCTGCCAGGTGGCATAGCTGCCGAGATCGCGGACATAGTAGATTCTGGCCTTCACGGTCTTCTTGTCGAGGGCCGGGATCATGACCTCGATTTCGCCGCCGAGAGGCATGTCGTTAAGGAGTTCTTCACGCACATTGAATGTGACCCATTTGTCGCTGAGTTTCAGAAGACTCATGATCGGTGCTCCGAGCGACACGAGCTCGCTTTCTGCCGGGTAGATCTGGTCGATCTGTCCGTCACACGGTGCCAGCAGATACTGGTCTTCCAGCAGACTTTCCACTTCGGCTACTCCGCCTTTGGCCACGTTGACCATCGCGGCCGCGCTCTCTTTGTCTTCTTTCTGAGCGCCTGTCACGGCGAGATCTACCTGGCTCTGTGCGGCACGGTGTGCGGCCACGGCTGCGTCATAGGCGGCTTTGGCCTCGTCGCGCTTCTGTTCTGAAACCACACCTTCACGGAAGAGATTTTCCATGCGGTTGTAGGTTTTCTGGGTGATGGTGACAGCAGCCTCGGCCTGTGCGGCAAGATCACGGGCCGACTGAATGATCTGCTTGCGTGTGCCGGCATCTACTTTCTGATTCTGGGTGCGGGCCACGGTTTCCATGCCTTCCGCCTGCATGAGTTTGGCATCGGCAAGTGAGGAGTGGATGTGGACGAGTGTGTCGCCGGCATGGACAATGTCTCCTTCATGGACGTAGAGTCTGACCACACGTCCTGGAAGTTTGCCGGAGATGCGGATCGAAGAGGCGTCGGCCTGACCCTCTATTATCTCCGATGGTTTGTTAAGAAAACAGAATCCTATGATGGCAAGGACGATACAGATTACTACCATGACGGCCAGAGCCGTCATGAGGATACGGTTCTCGCTGCGCTGGGCATTGGCGGCGGATATGTTCTGCTTGTCTGACATGACTGTAGGTGGTTTTGTTATGATGTTGATTTTGAATTCTTGAGTTCCGGATGGCTTTTCAGAGGTTTCAGCCACTTATTGTGCGGCCTGAACGTCAAGCCGTCCGAGCACTTTGTTGAGGTAGACATCGCAGAGATATACGTCGATGCGGGCGTCGATATTCTCGGAGTGTGCCTTGAGCCATGCGGTCTGGGCTTCCATGACATTGTCAACGGTCATCACTCCGTCGCGGAATCCGAGTTGAGCGCAACGCAGGTTCTCATCGGCTTTGGCGAGATTGGATTCAGTCATGCTGAAAGTCTTGAATGCCTCATCGGCTTTGAACGAGGCCTGGTTGACCTGCAGGTCTACCATCTCGCGGGCGTTGTCGAGCTGAAGGTTGGCGGCCACTGTCTGAGCCTTGGCTGCACGGAGCTTGTTGTAGTTGCTTCCCCAGTGCCAGATAGGAATGGTCAGCATGGCTCCGACAGAGAACATGCCGTTGAATTTTTTCTGAAAGCCGTCAAACATGTTGGGGTTCGAGAACGAGTAGGCTCCTACCAGTGCAAGATTTGGCATCATTGAGGCGCGGGCCACGGTTTCTTTTTCCTTGTAGATTTTCACTCCGAGTTCAAGGGCGCGGAGGTCGTCGCGCGAGGCGTAGACCTGCTGCATGTCGTAGCTCTTGGCTACAGGCGCGGTTGTGCTAATGGTTTCGGTATCTTCGTCAGCGAGAGTGAAAACAGTGTGTACAGGCAGACCGCACACCTGGGCCAGGGCCATGCGCGACAGCGCCAGTCCGTTGTCAACCTTCGTCAGGTCGATCTGGGCGGAGTTGAGTTTGACATCTACTGTGAGCTGGTCGCGTTTGGTGGCCACGCCCTCTTTGACCATCAGACTGACGTTGTGGCTGAGAGTGTCAAGCAGATTGACATAGCTCACAGCGAGTTTCTGCTTTGCCTTAAGCGAGACCACCTGCCAGTAGGCGGCATCGACGGCGTAGATGACATCCTGCGCCGAGTTGTCGTGCATGGCTGTGGCAAGCTGTTCGGCATAGCCGGTTATCTTGTTCATCGCCACGATCTTTCCGCCCATGAAAATAGGCTGGGTGAGGGTGACGGCGCCGAAAAACACGTTGTGCAGGTCATAGCTCAGAGCTTCTTTGGGCAGATAGGCCACCTGTGAGGGGATGGGTTTGCCGTCGACCATCACCGGCTTTCCGTCAATGGGGTTCTTGACGAAATCGAATTCATAGCCCTTGGTCTCCGGGTTGAACGACTTGATGGGCAGAAGCTGGTCTGATTCTAATACAGAAATACCTTTCTGGTTATACATATAGCCGCCTGCAAAGTCAAGTGACGGCAGATAGGCGGCGAATGCCTGGTCTTTCTCGTAACCGGCCACCTTGATCTGCTGGGCCGAACGGCGGAGTTCTTTGTTGTTGGCCAATGCCAGCTGCCGGCACTGTTCAAGGCTCATGACGCTTCCTTCCGAAGGAATGTCAGAGGGAGAGACAGCGGCGGCGCCGAGCGCCAGAGGTGCCAGCAAGGCGATTAAAAGTCTGCGTTTTGCCATGATTGGGAGCTTAGTTGAAAAACGTGAGATCCTGGCCCGTAAAATGTGTGTCTGAAACGGGTCTGCAAATATAACCTCTTTTGGAGATTAAATGTTTAATTTTTTCTTACGATAATTATCCCAAATTGGCGAAAAACTATTCTGTTTTGCCGCAGGCCTTGATTGGCTTTATTTTCGGCCGAAATCGGCGGGGATTTCTCCCCAGACGGGAGTGTCCCAGGTGAGTATCGGATTGGTGATCTCATGAGTCTGAAGCCACAGAGTGGCGCGTCTGATCATCTCGAACAGAGGTGCGTTGGCGGCGGTTGGTTTCAGATTGGTTTTAGGCTGTCGGTTGCGCACCCATGAGCGGGCTGTGCGCGAGTCTGTATAGATGGGCACATTGTGTCGTCCCTGCTGCGTGAGAAGCGCAAGCCCGTGGACCAGCGCGAGATACTCGCCGATGTTGTTGGTACCTCCTTCAAACGGTCCGGAATGGAAGATGCGCTCGCCGGTGCGAACCCACACGCCCTGATATTCCACTGGACCTGGATTGCGCGAGCAGGCGGCGTCGACTGCCAGAGCATCCAGGCGGATTTCCGGAAAGGCTTCATAGTTGACATGCTCATGGGAGGGGCCTTTGGCTATGGCGCTGAGAAGTTCGAGCTGTTCGGCCGGATCTCCGCGGTAGGCTGCTACAGCCGCTTCCTGCGAGTCGAAGCTCTTGAAGCGCGCGTCGGGATAACCTTTGACCTGTAACTGACATTCTTCCCAGGAGTCGAAGACTCCGGTGGCAAAGCCGTTCCAGACTACATAGAATTTTTTGCGTGGGGCCATATTATATAGGTGGAGGAGGAAGCTTATGAAAGGGTTAGATAAATGCTGATGTCTACACTGCGCATCCCGGCAGCCTTGGCCACCTGTGGGTTGACAATGCGCCCGAAGAATGTATAGGTGGCTTTCTGCATGCCCGGCAGCAGTTTAAGGGCATTGCTCACTCCCTCGCAGCTGACAATTGAGCTCATCAGGGTGATCAGCGTGTTGCTGAGAGCCATTGCGGCTGTGCGGGCAACGGCGCAGCCTGCATGTACGAAGCAGATACGTTCACGCAGAGAGGCCGATTCTCTTACTGCCAATGCGTCGGCGAGATCAACGGGTGTCATGGCCGGGAACGCCTTGCCGCTGTCAGAGGAAAGGTCAAAGGCAAGCACGCCGCGTTTCATCACCGAGGTAAGCTCTGATCCGGCGCTGAAAGGCTCTGTGGTGGGAGTGGCCACCACCACATCGGCCGCACGAAGCGCGTTTTCAAGTGTGTGGGGATGCAGCGTGGAGGTTATCACCCACGGGCCGAGCTGCTGCGATGCGCGGCGCAGGGAATAGACGTCGTTGTCATACATTCTGACGGTTGCGCCGAGCCCTACTGCCGACCGTGCTGCCGCACAGGCCGCGATGCCAGACCCGATGACAAGCACTTCGCAGGGTATGATTCCGGCCACGCCACCGAGCAGTATCCCTTTTCCGCGTGTGGCGTCGGCAAGCAGCGATGATGCCATAGCCACCGAGGCCCGGCCGTCGATTTCGGCAAGGATATCGGCAAACGGAGTGCAGCCGCCTGAGTCTTCAATGAGGTCGAGGGCTATGGCGATTATATGGCGCTTCAGAAGTTCCTTTATGGCATCGGTATGCTGGTTCTGCGGCTTGAGCAGGGTAAGGAGCATGGTTCCGCGACGCATTTTCCGCACATCGGCAGCTTCAAGCGGGGCAAGGTGTATGACGATGTCGCAGCCTAAGGCCTCACTGCGGGTGCCTACGCTGACACCGGCGCGCATATACTGGTTGTCGGTGTAGTTGATCGCCGCCGTGGCTCCGGCTTCCATCTTTATGCGGAAACCGCGTTCAGTCAGCTCGGCGGCCGCCTCTGGTGTCAGCGGGAAGCGCCGTTCCGAGGGGCTTTGGCAGGCGGGCAGGCCTATGGTGAGGCTCTGGCGGTCAGTCAGAGTCTCCTGGGGCTGTTCCTGGGGTGTGTGGGTGAACTGTGGCATATGCTTGTACTTTGTTCAGTCCTGAGATCCGTTTTCTTTCAGCCGCAGACCGAAACGGCTGATGAAGGCCCGGCATTTTTCTTCTATCTGGTCTTCGTCTTCGAGGCAGGTGCTGTCGAAGATCTCGGCCGCACGGCTGTAGAAAGGCATGCGGGCGGCCAGCTGCTTTCTGACAAACTCTTCCAGTTCGCTGTCACCGAGGGCTGCGATCAGCGGTCGTTTGTGGCGTCCGCGTTTGAGCCTTTCAAACAGCCGTTCCTCGGAGGCTGCGAGCAGCACTGTCAGACCCCTTGACTGCATCAGTTCCATGTTGCCGGCAAAGCAGGGAGTGCCGCCTCCGCAGGCCACCACAACATCACGCTTGCCGTCGGCACTGACTTCGCGCAGCATCCGGCGTTCCATGTCGCGGAAAGCTTCCTCGCCTTCCTCGGCGAAAATTTCGCGGATCTTCTTGCCGGCGCGGGCCTCGATGTAATCGTCGAGGTCTATGAAATCAAGTTCGCAACGCCGGGCAAGCGCCTTTCCGAGGGTGGATTTGCCGCAGCCCATGTAGCCGATGAGAAAGATGGTCTTCATTTTGTCAGATAATATTTCTATATTAATGTGTCAGGAGGGGAGATCAGATGTTCGGGCTTGTCCAGGTGTAGCTCTCGGAGCAGCTCACAGTGGCACTGAGCGGACCAATGCTCAGGGTGAAGTCGCCAGCTTCGAGTGTCCACAGGCCCTGGGCGTTGACAAACGCGAGGTCGGAGGCTGGAATCGTGAAGCGTACCGCACGGGTTTCGCCTGGCATGAGGGCGAGTTTGTCGAAGGCGCGCAGGCGCTTGTTGTCAGGCACTACGGATGCCACGTGGTCAGAAGAGTAGAGCAACACGGCTTCCTTGCCGTCGACTGATCCGGTATTGGTTATGTCGACTGTGACGGTGAGCATGTCAGAGGGGCCGAACTGATGCTTGTCTACGTGGAGGTTTGAGTAAGAGAAGGTGGTGTAGCTTTTTCCATAGCCGAAAGGCCACTGCACGTTGACGCGGGCGTCATAGTCATAGACACCTTCCATCTTTCCTACCTCCTCGCTGACCTTGTAGTCATAGGTGACGAGCGAGTTGATTTCACGCGGATAGGTGAAGGGGAGCTTGGCCGAGAAGTTGCGCTTGCCGCTCAGGAGCAGGGCGAGGGCATCGCCGCCGAAGTTGCCGGGGATTATCACGTCGACCACAGCCTGGGCCAGTGGTTCGATGTCGGCCAGTATGCGCGGACGGCCTTCGTTGATGACGAGCAGTATCGGTTTGCCGGTCTTGGCGAGGGCCTTGACCATTTCGCGCTGGTTGGCAGAGAGATGCAGGTCGGTCAGATTGCCGGGAGTCTCGCAGTAGGAGTTTTCGCCGATGCATGCCACGATCACGTCGGCCTTTTCGGCAGCCTTGAGCGCCGGTGCGAAATCGCTGACAGTTTCGTCTTCATAATGCCCCTCGTTGTTGAAGCTTACAGTCGGGACATAGCTTACATTTGCCGCTCCGAAGGTGGCACTGAGGGCTTCGAGGATTGTGTTGTAATCTTTGGCATAGCTGTCGGTAAGATGGCCCTGCCAGGTGTATGACCAGCCTCCGTTGAGCGAGCGCATTGAGTTGGCTGTAGGTCCTGTCACCAATAGGCGTGTGCCCTGACTCAGCGGCAGGAGACTGTTTTCGTTCTTGAGCAGGACCATAGTCTCGACAGCGCTTTCAAGAGCTTCTTTGCGGAATTTTTTCGAAGCGTGGTCGGGATGCTCCTTGAGAGTGGTGTTGGGATGGTCGAAGAGCCCCAGACGGTATTTGAGTCTCAGCGCGCGGGCGGCAGCATCGTCGATGCGCTCCATGCTGACGCTGCCTTCCTCCACAAGTTCGCGGAGAATGGTGCAGTAGTCAACCTTATAGGGTTCCATCGCCATGTCGATGCCTGCGTTGATGGCTATGCGGATGGCATCTTTCTTGTCGCGGGCCACTTTCTCGCGTGTGTAGAGATTGTTGATGTCGGCCCAGTCGGTGACAATCAGGCCGTCCCACTGCAGGTCGTTTTTGAGCCACTTGGTCAGCAGAGTCCAGTCGGCGTGGACCGGAGTGCCGTTGATTGACGAAGAGTTTACCATCACGGTCAGCGCTCCGTTCTTGATGGCTTCAAGGTAGGGGGCGAAATGCTTTTCACGTAGGTCTGACGGTGAGATATGGGCCGGTGTGCGGTCTTTGCCGGAGAATGGCACTCCGTAGCCCATGAAATGCTTGACTGATACCGCTATGTGATTGCCGTCGATGTGGTTCGGGTCATCGCCCTGGAAACCTCTGACAGCAGCGGCGCCCATCAGGGCGTTGACCAGCGGATCTTCACCGTAGTTTTCCCAGAAGCGCGGCCAGCGGGGGTCGCGGGCCAGGTCGAGAGTCGGCGAGAAAGTCCAGGGGCAGTCGCTCGCGCGGGTCTCATAAGCCGTGATTTCCGCAGCCCTGCGGGCAATTTCGGTGTTGAACGAGGCTGCAACGTTGAGGTTCTGGGGGAAGAGTGTGCCTCCGTTGGTATAGGTTGTTCCATGATTCTGGTCAAGACCGTAGATGCAGGGGATGCCCATGTATTTCATCGAAGCTTCCTGAATCTGAGGTATGACTACGTTCCATGCCTCCGCGTCAAGGCAGTAGGAATAGGGTGCGTTGAGAATGGAGCCAACTTTGTAGACCCCGAAGATAGTGTCGAGTTTGGCCTGGACGAGGCGGAAGCCGTCAGGGCCGTTTTCACCGAGTATATCGAGCTGTATCTGGGTCATCTGGCCTATTTTTTCGTCGAGAGTCATTCGGGAGAGGGTCTCGCTGACTTTTTTCTCGATTGCCGGATCAGAGGGGATGACCGGAAGTGTTATCGGTTCGTAGGCGAAAGCCGGAAGGGCCAGGGCCAGGAGTGGAAGGAGTGATTTGCGTAGCATGAGAGTCTATTAACTTGTAGGTTGATTTGTATTCTTAGATGCCGTTTTTTTACAACTTCTTATTGTCAGCCTCTGCCGAAGATGCCTTTTTGAGTTCCGGATAGGATATGCGCGAGTGATACATGGTGCGCAGGCGTTGTGCGAAGACCTCTTTGATTGTGCTTACATCGCGGAACGATATCGGCGATTCGTTGTGGAGACCTTCGGCAATCTGGCTGTCGATGATTTTGTTGATGAGCGCTGAAATTGCTTCCGGCGAGTGTTCGGGCATAGACCTTGAGGCTGCCTCGACAGCGTCGGCCATCATCAGCAGTGAAGTCTCTTTTGACTGAGGATTCGGGCCAGGATAGCTGAACGGGGCCGGATCTACATTTCCGTCGGGATGGGCGTTGCAGTATGTGGTATAGAAATAGCGCGCCATGCCGGCTCCGTGGTGCTCGGAAATGAAACGGCGTATCATCTGGGGCAGTTTGGCTTTTTCGGCAAGGGCGAGGCCTTCTCTGACGTGGCCGGTGACTATGCGAGCGCTCTGGATCTGGTCAAGGGCATCGTGCGGATTGACTCCGTGCTGGTTTTCGGTGTAGAATGCCGGATTCTTGATTTTGCCTATGTCATGGTAGAGGGCTCCGGTTCGCACCAGTTGCACGTTGGCTCCGATGCGGCCGGCGGCCGCAGAAGCGAGATTGCTGACAGCCATAGAGTGGTTGAATGTGCCCGGACATTCTTCTGAAAGTTCGCGCAGCAGCGGGTTGTTGATGTCACTGAGCTCCACCAGTGTCACGCGGGAGGTGAATCCGAACACTCTTTCAACGAGAAACATCAGGACATAGCTGAACGATATGAGGATGGCGTTGATGGCGAAGCAGCCGAAAATGCGGCCCTCTGTTTTTGAGAGCGAGCCTGACTGCATGATCTCGACGGCCGCATAGCAGGCAGCGTAGGCAATGAAGATCAGGGCGGCGGTGCGTATGAGCTGACTGCGCCGCGAGAGGTCTTTGAGTGAGTCGATGGCCACCACTCCGGCTATGAACTGGATGAACACGAATTCCAGCGCGAATGATGTGATGATAGCGCAGATCAACACCTGGATAAGATGGCAGAAATATGCCGTACGCGAGTCCAGGAAGACCAGTATCAGAATCGGCACGATGGTAAACGGCGTGATGTAGAGCCCGGTTCTGAATGCCGCCTGCATGGCGAAGGCAAATAGGGTGAAGAGCCCCATTATGGTCATTATGAAGAGCACCGTGCGGTCATCATCGAAATAGTCGCGGCGGAAGATGTAGAGATAGCCGTAGAGAGCGCCGAAGAGGATCACCATATAGAGAATCTGTCCGGCCAGAGGATAGTAGTGCTGGCTGATGGTGCCTTTGCCTCTTTCATCGGCAATCTCCTCATATGTTTTCAGTACGGTGGCGAGCCGAGTGGTCACAATGTCACCCTTGTCAATGATTCGTTCTCCCTGCTGGATTATGCCTACCGGGGCCATTGCTTTCTGGAGTGCTTCTTCAAGAAGACGTCGGGTGGTTACGGTGTCTATCAGTATGTTGGGCTGAAGAATTTCAGACAGGTGTGTGGCTGACAGGGCCTGGTGCATCCCCTTGTCGCGGAAGATGCTGTCGAGATGTTCGTAGGCACGGAATGCCGAGAGGTAGGCTGAAGTGGGCATGCTGATGGCCACGTTGTCATGGATGAAGCGCACTGACGGCAGCCGGCCTGATGCGATTTTGCTATAGGTGTCGCGGTCCACGATGCCGTTTTCATAGATGTTGCGGATCTCGCGTATGATCTGGTTGCGCTGTGAGGGGGTGATGTCAAGTCCGGTGGTGGAATTGAGCCTGGTGGTGTAGTCCGATACGATGGTCTTCTCGGCCGTGACGTCGCGGGTGAACACAGGCTCGAAATGAGTCTGCAGGCTGTCTCTGATCCTGGCCGCGCTCAGTGAATCGAGGTGGATGGGGATATCAAACGGAGCAGTGAGAAGGGCATAGCTCCAGGGGCGTCCTTCCTCGAAAACATAATGGTTTTCGCTGGTGCGTGGAAGAAAGTAGACGGAGACAGATACCACGATGACGAATAGCAAAGCCCGGAATGTAAGCTGTCGGGATGGCAGTTTGTTCATATCTCTAAAATGTTTCGGACTACGGTCCAGATAATGATGGTCGAGAGGAGGAGCAGGATGAATGCCCGCGCGCTGAGAAATTTGCGGAGCCTTGGGGCTCGGTTGCCGGCAAGGCGCGAGACTATCAGCAGCACTATCAGCGGGATCTCGATGGCAAGGATAGCGTTGAAGCGGAGGGCTGCGGCCGGATCTCCGTTGAGCAATGCGTGGAGCGCTCTCTGGGAGCCGCATCCCGGACATGAGAGCCCGGTGAGCATCCTGAAGCTGCAGCGCGGATAAAGATTGGTCGAAGGGTCTACTGACGCATAGAGGATAAGCGCACCTGTGGCGGCAATGAGGATGACGGCTGTCAGTATCATGCGGCGAGTGACGCGCGCTTTGACTGTGGGCTGAGGGCCGGCAGGCGGTTCGGGCGGTATGTAGACCGGCGGTTTTGTCATAAGAGGCCGAGCAACATCGAGAACGGAGCCCAAATCAGGCCGGCCACAAAGGCTATGATGATCCACATCTGTGCTTTCGACGAGGCGTCAAGCGCTCCGTTATAGTCACCGCGCATGTAGGCGGGTGAGACTTTCGAGGCATAGATGATGGCGGGGATTCCGGCGGGAATGCAGCAGCAGATGGTGGCTATGATGGCCCAGACAAGATAGTTGTCAGGCATGGGGGGCATACGCTCAGGATCGAAGGGTTCCTGGCCGTATTGGGGCTGTCCGTATGTCGGCTGTCTGTATGCTCCGCCATATGGCTGTGAATACTGATTGCCGTAAGGGGTGCCGTAGGGATGCTGAGGTGCGGCGCCGTAGTTTTGGCCGTAAGGCTGCTGATTGCTGAATCCGTTCTGACGCGAAGCTATGATAGCGGCAATTTCGGGGATGGCTGCTGCTGTGGTCCAGTCGGCAAGGCCTTCATGCCATACCGGGGTCGACATGCTGAGACCCGGTATGGCATAAAGTTCCTCGACTGACAGCGGGCCTTTCTGCACGCTGTCTATGATTATCCAGTATTTCATCCGATCAGAAGAATTTGATCTCTTTGCCGAGAATGTCGGAGAGGATGGAGTTGGCCAGACGCGATGCGCCCAGACGGAAATACTCAGCGGTTTCCACCCATTTTTCGCCAAGAACTGTCTTGACAATGGTGTAGTATTTCAGAGCGTCTTCGGTGGTCGAGATGCCTCCGGCTGCCTTGAAGCCTACCATGCGGCCGGTTTTCTCGTAGTATTCCTTGATACATTCACACATAATGTAGGTGGCTTCGAGCGATGCGCCGGGATATTCCTTACCGGTTGAGGTCTTGAGGAAGTCGGCTTCGGAATAGAGAGCCAGGATCGAGGCGTTGCGGATGTTTTCCGCTGTCTTGAGGGCTCCGGTTTCGAGTATGACTTTCATCAGGGAGTCGCGGCAGGAGTGTTTCATCTCGATCATCTGGTCGCAGGCTTCCTCATAGTCCTTGTCAAGGAAGTCGCCGAGGCCGAGCACAATGTCGATTTCATCAGCTCCGGCTTCTACTGCGAGACCGATTTCAGCCACTTTCACTTCGATGAAGCTCTGGGCGCTGGGGAAACAGCCGGCCACAGCCGCGATGTCGACGTCACTGCATTCGAGAACTGTGCGCACTACGGGCACAAAGTTGGGATAGACGCAGATGGCGGCCACGTTGGGCAGATCGGCATATTCGTGGGAAAAGGCATTGACTCTTTCAGTGAAATTAGCCACTGACTGCTGTGAGTCGGTGGATTTCAGTGTGGTGAGGTCAATGGAACTGAAAAGTTTCTTAAGGACTTCAGGAGTGCGGTTCTCGTCAAGATGCTTGTCAAGAATCTCCTGTACCTTTGCTGCGACTTCCGCGTCAGATGTGGTCACGCGGCTGTCAGCTATGACTTGCTGATACTTATCCATGATGATTATATTTTTCAGGGTTTTATGGTTAATATTTCAAGTTTATTAATACTGGTTGGTGGTGGAGGCTGAGGTGTCGGTGGCTGTCAGTCATCGCGCAGCTTCGGGTTGGAGGCGTGGCGGGTGGCATCGCGGACGCTTTTCTTCTCAATGTTGCGGCGGAAGGCCTCGGTCAGGTCTATGCCGGTCTGGTTGGCAATGGCGGTCAGCACCCAGAGCACATCCGCGAGCTCATCGGCAAGGGCATCGGCGTTTTCGCCGGGCTTGAATGACTGGTCGCCGAATCTGCGGGCCATGATGCGGGCCACTTCTCCGGTCTCTTCAGCCAGGATGGCCATGTTGGTCAGCGGGGAGAAATATCTCACCCCGGTGGTGGTGATCCACTCGTCGACAACTGCCTGCAGCGAGCGCAGAGAGATCGAATCATCTGGTGTAGAATTGATTTTCATGGCTTCTGTCCGCGTAGTTTCTATTCACGTAGTTTTGAGTCTATAACAATTGTTACTGGGCCATCGTTCACCAGCGCCACCTGCATGTCGGCGCCGAACACACCCTTTCTGACCTCGCGTCCGAGCAGACTCTGGCATTCAGAGCAGAAAAGCTCATAGAGAGGAATGGCCAGATTATGGCCGGCGGCATGGATGTAGCTCGGCCGATTGCCCTTGCGGGTCGATGCACACAGAGTGAACTGGCTGACGGCAAGAATGTCGCCTCCGGCATCAATGACCGAGAGGTTCATCACACCCTCGCAGTCGGCGAAGATGCGCATGGCGGTGCATTTGGCTGCGAGCCAGCGGGCATCATCGGCACTGTCGCCGTCGGCCACACCGACAAGCACCATCAGTCCGGGGCCGATAGCGCTGTGAAGCGAGCCTCCGATGCTTACCGAAGCCTCTTTTACACGTTGTATAACTAATCTCATAAGTGCAAAAATACAAAAAAAATGAATTCCCGCATCATCTTTGCCCATTTTTCAGCTGTGGCATCTTCACGGATGCTGCGGATCGGGGATGTCTGTTTATGTCAGGGGGCTGATGATGATGTTGCAGATCAGTAGTCGCTGAACAGACGCGGCTTGATCACGAGGCCTACGCGCACCGTGGAGTGGAATTCCTTGTAGGCAAGGAGCCCTTCGCCGTAGCCGTTGTAGTATTGCAGAAACAGAAACTGGTTGTCGCGCTTGAAAATGCGGTAGTTGAGTTCGACCGTGGTGTTATAGTTCAGTTTCCAGCCTTTGCGCTTGACCAGGTTCACGGCGAGGCCGAAGCGCCCGTTCTGCGAGGTGAAGCTCGTGCCGACCTGATAGATGCCGCAATAGTCGAGGATGTCTTTGTTCTCTACGCCGTCGATGATCGGAATCCAGGCTTTGCCGTGGACTACCACCTGCGGGTCGATCATGATGCTTCCGCCGAGGCTGATGCGGTTCCAGGAGCGTGATGCGGTTCCGTCGCGGCCGTTTGACTCATGTTCGGCTATAAGGTTTATCTTGCCTACAAAGCGGTCTTTGACGAAAAGCGGTTTGGTCAGACCGATGCCCGGATTGAAATTCAGATCGGTCATCGGCAATGAGTTCTCAAGCACATTCTAGAAACACTTCTGAGAATAGAACAGGAAGAGATATGTGCCCCCCGGAAGAGTGCTTCGGGTCAGGCGCTGGGCAATGGAGATCTGAAACTTGATGTTGGTGTTCTCGCGGGTGACACGCTGGCCCACGGGGCAGCCGAATATGAAGTAGTTGTCCTTGTAGAGTCCGAAATACGGGCCGTCGTCAAAGGCGCGTCTGACGCTGTCGGAGTCGAGCTCGTCATTGTTGATGTTGACTATCTGGGCGCTTGTCCGCAGCGGGACAGCGACGGAAATCAGAGTCAGTACGGTGACGGTCAGGGCAAAGCGCAGGAGTTTTTTCATCTGATTGGTCTGGTGGGCTATGGCCGTTACAGAGGGCCGGAGGGGCTAAGAAGTTTGAAAACAAGAGTTGTCAGCCGGATGCAAAATTAAGAATAATTTCGTATTTTTGCCTCAAAAATCTGACACTATGCGTTATTCCTACATATTTCCGCGCCTTTTCGTCCAACTCATGCTGCTGCCGTTGGTGCTGCTCGGCCTGCTGACCGGATGCGGCAACGATGAAGAGTTTCTTATCAAATGTGACATCAAGGGGCTCGGCAACAAGGGGGTCGAGATCTTTTATGCCGACCGCGGGCTGCACCGTGCATCTTTCCATCCGGCCGATGACAAGGTGACATTGCGCGGAAGTTCGCAGGAGCCGGTATTTGTGGATGTCTTTACGGTCGACGGTGAGTGGCTGTTCGGCTGTGTGGCCCGTAACGGCGACGATCTGGAGGTGAAGATGTCACTTGCCGATCCTTCAAAGATAGAGATCAAGGGAAACGATGACTCCCGGCGCTATGCCGCTTTCCTGTCGGCCAACGACTCGATACTGCGCAGCGGCGATGCGGCGGCTGTCAATGCTCTGATAGCCCGCGAGGTGCGTGCGAATCCGTCATATATATCTTCAGCTATGCTGCTTGCCACCAGGTTCAATGCCCGCGGTTATGAACTGCTTGCCGATTCGCTCATCAACACTCTGACTCCCGAAGCGCGTCCGGAGGGTGTCATAGGCGGTTTTGCCGGGCTGGTAGGCGAACAGCTCACGCCCGCAGTGCGCGGCGATGTGCGCACCATGACTTTCCGTGCCGCGCCTGACACGGTGGTCCGCTATGTCCCGGCCATGCAGAGCTACAGTCTGCTGGTCTTCGTTGGCAGGTCTAAGCATGACAGCATACGCTCGGTGCTCCGTGAAATGCAGTCCACGCTTCCCAAGAAACGCTTCACGGAGATTGAGATGACCGTGATGTCTGACAGCGCCACGTGGGCGGCCTCGATTCGCCGCGACAGCGCCAAGTGGGTCCAGGCATGGCTTCCCGGCGGCGTGGCTCACAACGCCGTGAGAGCTGTCCAGGTGCCTTATGTGCCCTTCTTTATCGTGACTGACAGTCTTGGTCATCAGGTCTACCGCGGAGGCTCGGTCAGCGCGGCCTCTGACACTCTGCGTTCGCGTCTGGCGCCATATTTCAGAGACGAGACTCCGGCTGATTCCATAGCCGACTGACACGCAGGCTGTAAGACAGACAATAAAAAGGGGCTGCAGAGCGTTATGTGTAGGCATGATTACCATAACATGACATCTGAATTTAGAAAATGAAAACACTCCTCGGCATAGTCCTCATGTCAGCCCTCGCTCTCATCCTCGGCGGATGTATAGAGGACGGCATCGACACATCTCCCTCCTCGCAGCCCGATTTTTCAGTGGACACCCTCTATATGGGTACCGTATTTACCGGTCAGCCTACTCCGACCAGCCGCTTCAAGGTCTACAACAGGCATAACCGGATTATAAGCATCAGTGACATCTCCATCCGTGGCGGGAGCCGGGTTTTCCGCCTGAACGTCGACGGTTTTGCCGGAGAGAACTTCCACAATGTGGAGATACGGCCCAAGGATTCGATCTTCGTGTTTGTCGAGGCTACACTCGCGCCTAACGGACGCCCTGAACTTACGGAAATCAACCAGACAATCGACTTTACCACTAACGGTGTGACCCGCAGCGTGGTGATCAACGCCGAGGGGCAAGACGTCAGACAGCTGAACGGTGAGATCATTGACACCGACACCCGCTTCGATGCCGTCTACCCCTACCAGATTTTCGATTCGCTCGTGGTCAGCCCCGGAGCCACTCTGACTCTCGCTCCAGGCACCACTCTGCATTTCCATGACAAAGCCTATTGCCGCGTGGAGGGTACTCTCGTCAGCGAAGGCACTCCGGAACTCCCGGTGAATTTCTGCGGTGACCGCACCGGCAATGTAGTAGGGCAGATCTCCTTTGACCTCATGGCCTCACAGTGGCGCGGACTGGAGTTTGCTCCTGAAAGCCGCGGCAACAGGCTCAGCCACACCATTGTCCGCAACACCGTGAGCGGAGTCCTGGCCGATTCGCTTTCGCAGGTCACCTTGGTCAACTGCCGTCTGCGCAACAGCGCCGGCTACACACTGCGCTCCAGATATGCCGATCTGCGGATCGTGGGCTGCGAGCTTGCAGAGGCTGCTGACGGTGTCCTCTCGCTCACAGGCGGAAAAGCAGTGGTCAATCACACAACCATAGCCAATTACTATCTCTTCGCCGCCCTGCGCGGGCCCTCTGTGCAGTTTGATCACTACGATGCTGAAAGTGACAACGGTTCGTCCATGCCTTATCTGACAGCAGATTTTACCAACTGCATCATCTATGGCAACGGAACTGACCTGTCAGTTGGCGACTTCTCAGGCTCTCTGGTCACTCTGCGCCGCTGCCTGCTGAAGAGCAACGGAGAAGACGATGACAATTTCATCGCTTGCATCTGGGACACCGATCCGCTTTATTACACCGTGCGCAGCGACTACTATTTCGACTATCGCCTGAAGCCGGACTCTCCGGCGCTCGGAGCAGCCGACCCGGCACTGATTCTGCCGGAGGCTTCGGCTGATTTCTATGGAGTCAGCCGTCTACAGGAGGCCCCCAACCTCGGAGCCTATCAGGCTGCAGGCGATCAGGATTGACGCTGACTATGCAGCCTGGCTCTCTGAGGAGCAAGTCGAATGACTAAGAGGGCGTTTCATAACAAGAGTTAAAATCTGAGTGGTGTATCTTTTAGATAAATTGTTGCAAGAGAGGAAGAAGCATAGCGAGCTATGCGACTGACGAGCTTCAACAATTTAGCAAAAGAGACATCAAGGCTCAGGTAACTTAAAAATTTTCACAAATGGAATATACTATTTACAAAAAAACAATACAATCGCCTCCGAAAGATTTTAACTATTGTTATGAAACACCCTCTTAGCAGTAACTATTCAGCGAATGGAAGATATAGGCACCAAATCTTGAGGATATTGAATTAAGATCTTATCTTTCAGCACGGCTTTTTCATTTAAGATAAAATAAAGTGTATACCTGCCCTTACCCGTTTCGAGCTGAAGCGGGTAATCTGTTGTATCTGTATTTCAGTTGTTTATCTCTTCGTTAAAATCTTATTTTTTTCATTTTTGGCTTAAAAATCGCATTAGTCGGGTAAAGCTCATCGAGATATGTCTGATCAGTTCGGCCATGCCTTTATTCTTATCCGATTGTTTTTTGCGAAGTCCTTTCCATATTGAGAACACCGAGTAAACGATTCTCTGTATGGTGTCGAGGTTTCGGGCAGCTCTCGACGACTTGCGTTTTATATTGTCCTGCTGAAGATTGTAGTCCAGCCCCCAGTGCATACTTTCTATTGACCAGTGGTTGCGTACGATGGTTCCGGGCTGCGGAGTATCCGTGGGCATACTGCTGACGTACAGGCGTTTTTCTGAGGTGTGTACTCCTGTTGACTTTTTGACTGTGGACGATTCATACTCTATGATGGTCATGTTTCCGCCCCATTTCTTCTTGTCTGCGATAATGTCCAGTCCGTCATATACGCGGTAGGTTCTCGTCTCTATCCTGCCGTGGGCCAGTTCGGGACCTTCGGTGTAAGAATATACCGGTGTGTGTTCCACTAGCCTGTCCTCAATGCCGTATCGCAATGACGGCTGGTTGGCTTTGAGTTCTATCAGAAAGTCTCCGCCTTTCTTTCTGATTTTCTCGACAATATCCTTCTGCATAGACATTGCGTCGGCTGTGACAATCTTTCCTGCGACATCTATTTTATCAAGAAGTATCGGTATGGCCTTTATCTCGTTGCTCTTTTCCTGACAGGCTTCGGTGGCGATTGTTATGCCGGTGCTGAACGAATAGGCAGAGACGATATCCGGGCTTCGCCCGTTTTCCTGAACGGTGCCGCGCTCGGCTTTGCCGTCAATGCAGATTATTTCAATGATGCGGCTGGCGCAAGTAAGTCTTTCAAGGAATATGTCTGCGAACTGCTGCATCCTGTCGGCCATATCCATATCGTTGATGCCGTTCTCCACACGGCAAAGCGTGGCCTCAGATGGTACGCCGTTCCTTAACAGGCCCATTTTGTGTAATTTGTTGAGGTTGTATCTGCCGAACTCCAATATCTCGGCTCGTCCGATGCATCCGGCCATACGTCCGAGTATCATCAGCATGATGATATCGTTGAGGCTGTGACGGAAATTGCCTTTGTCCAATCTACGGAAATCCGGCACGGATGAGGCAAACGCTCGAAGTTCTTCCATAATACTGCGCCTTGTGTCAAATTTATTGTGTACTTTTGCAGTATGATCAGGCGCATAGGCGTCAGTCGAACAGACTTGGTCAAGTGGCTTCATTTTTGGCGTAACTCTTTGATTATCACCTATAAAGTTACTAAAAATCTGCCACTTGGCCAAATTTTCATTGCACTTATTTTCTTGAAAATCAGAGGTTAAAGCCTCTCCGCCCGTACTGCTCTCGCTATAAAATAACACATTTGTCGAGAATGAGACGAAATCTTAAATGAAAGAGCCGTGATCTTTCAGTAATTTAATAGCTAATTTATTTGCAATGATTCGGTAAAATTTGAGGTTGTTCAGCCTTGGCTAAGCCGCTAACTGAGCCAACCGATGATTTATTTTCTGAATTATTTTGAGATGCGGAGATTTTCCGCAAGTCGAAATAATTGTTGAGGCGAGATAAGATTCAAACATAAGCCGTTTGAACTGCGCTAACGAAAGACCCGGATAATCTTTCCTTATGACCTCTTTGCAGACATTGAGGGCAGTGAAGGAAAGATTGAACGCAAAGTCAAGCCGATCCCTGTCCCGGGTCTGCTGAGACTGGAGTCCTGTGAACTGTTTGGCATCGCGTATGCCGAACTCAATCTGGAAGCGGGTGCGGTAGAAACCGATGATCTTTTCAGGCCTCATGTCGGTGTCGGTGGAGAAGTACAGGAGAGGCTCTCCGTTTTCAACCGGACAGACCACGATACGGATGTCGCGTTTCAATGCCCTCGAGTGTACGACCGCCGTGTGACATCGGGTTTTGTTTCCTTTGGAATCCTCATATATGAATGAAGTGAACACGGACATATCAAGGCTGGAGAAATCCACTTTCTCTCCATACTTTTTCTTTCTGCCGCGTCTTCGCGGGGCGGAGGAATCCGGCATGGCCAGATACCTCAGATATGAGTTGGCACGTAATCTCCCGACAAACCGGAAGCCCATGCCAACCACTTCATTCACAAATTCATATTTGGAGAAAAAGGCATCGGCAACCAGAATATCCGTCAGTGAGAGCAGCTCTGTCGCCTTTGACCTGACAAGTGCCACATACCAGTCAAGCATTGACATTTGTTTCTCAGATTCAAGAGTCCTGAAGTTCGGTGACTGAACAGCACCGAGCATCACACATGTATGTTTACTCAGGCTTATTGCCCCGATCGCCATTATCTCCAGACCGCGTTTGACACGTTGTGCCACCCCTGACCAGAAACGGCCTATGCCATACGTCAGGCTGCCGGATTTGGAGATAAACGACGGATCGATTGCCACTGCCATGTCATCGGACGGTCCAAAACAATCCTGTGCCATACCTATGTTGACTTTCATCCAGTCTACGGGTGTCTTGAAATTGGAGGCAAAGGTCTTGGCTGTACGACCGCCATAGCGCGACAGCCGGGTAAAATTGACTTTGCCCGGAATCAACGCCACAGTGCGTATTGTTAAAATCAGCCAGTTGAGGAACCTTTTGCTCATCTTGGTTGTAGTATTTTCAAATACCGACTTACACCGAAAGGTGAAGTCTTTGAGAATCGTCAATACGTTCATACGCTAAGATTTTTATAATGAACGCTTTGGCGATTCATTTGTATTTGACAATTCGTTATATTAACTTAAGTTTCAACTACTTCTGTAATTTTTACCGAATCATTGTATTTGCAAATGTCAAATAAATTAGCTATCTTTGTATCTGTGAAACAACAGATTAGCGACATATCATCCATTCTATCCGGAATGTCAGAACAACTCAAGTCCATGCAGGGCACTATCGATTCCCAGCATGCCGAGATATGTTCGCTAAATCGTAATGTTGATAGACTTCTTAAGGAAAACCGTGAGTTACGCAAGCGTCTGGAGAAGTATGAAAAGCCGCCGATGGACTCCGGCAACAGCAGTACTCCACCATCGAAAGAACCGATAAAGGCTGAGGTGGAACGCCGGACAAAATCATTGCGGAAGAGATCGGAAAGACCCGTAGGCGGTCAATACGGGCATGAGGGAACTACACGCAAAATGGTGGAGACGCCTGACGAAATTCAGGATATGTCATCCAGCTATTGCAGTGAGTGCGGGCGCGATCTGTCGGATGTTGAAGGAGAACTTGATTATGTCAGCCAAGAGATAGATCTGCCTCAGATACGGCCAATTTATCGTGAACGCAGATTCTATAAAAAAGTCTGTATCTGCGGATGTTGCAATCGTGATTATGCACCGCGTCGCAGGGGAGGTAATGCCATTACTTTCGGCAAAAACATACGAGCCATTGCGACTTATCTGAGTGTGGTGCAATGCGTGCCTTACGAGCGGTTGCAATCCCTGTTCGCCACGATGTTCAATGTACGCATCAGTCAGGGGACGCTTGTCAATATCGTCCGTGAGACGCTTGACAAATCCCGCCCGGCAATCGAACTTATAGAGCGTCTGCTCAGAGAATCATCCGTAGTCGGCTTTGACGAGTCCGGATGCTATGTCAAAGGCAGGCTCAACTGGTCGTGGATTGCACAGACTGCGTATCTGACCCTCGTGTTCCGCGGTGCGGGCCGTAGTGCAAAAGTGCTTGAAGAGCGTTTTGGTGACTCATTGAAGAAAATGACAGCCGTAACTGACCGCCACAGCGCGTACTTTGCCATCGACTTCCTAAATAATCAGATATGTCTGGCTCATCTGCTGAGAAACCTGGAATACCTTAACGATATTGACAAGGAGCAGACATGGGCAAAGGAAGTACAGACCTTATTACGCGAGGCCATTCATCAGAGAAACGAAAAACCGGTCGATATAATACCGAAAGATGACTGGCTCACAAGGCTTGATGGCTTGCTCAAACGGAATCTTGACAGTCTGCGCAAAGAGTTTAATGAGTTGAAGAGGGGGATAATAAAATGCAGGGACTACATCTTCAACTTCCTTGAAAATCCGGCCATACCATCTGACAACAACGCTTCAGAACGTGGAATCCGAAAACTCAAGGTCAAGCAGAAAATATCCGGATGCTTCCGCTCCGGTACCGGTGCCGATGCCTTCCACGCACTACATTCCATTGCTGACACGGCCTGGAAAAACGGACAATCTCCTCTCGATGCTATATTGGCGCTCGTCTAAACTGACGGGCTATATCTTCGCATCCTTTGTTTTCGCTGAATAGTTACTCTAAATTCATTGCATTTCCGATATGAAAAATAACGAAGGGCATCATCACGATGTCCTCCGTCGGTAGTAACAATTTGTCTGTAAAAAAATTATAAAATTATAGTCTTAGATCCATTCCGATTGTAGATTTCAGGCCTCAAGTAGCCCATGAGGATCAAGACACACGTAAAATCAGTGGTTATATGAGTTATAGTGGAACCACAAAATCATTTTGAGGTTAATTGGATTAAAAGATTTTGTGGAAATGCGGTGATAGAATTTAGATATCTTTTGAAAATTGTGGTTGAACTATATGAATGTAGAATCGAATTAAATTCTAATTTTATGATAAGTAACTCTTCAAAATTAAACGATATAATGTACATTAGTATCTCCTATGGAGGATCTTTTATACTCTCTGCGGTTTTATTCCGGTCAGAATCAAGTTCTTCATCGGTCGTTTATGTCTATAAACTCCCTCTTCATTCCTCGATTCTGCCTCTGAATAAATTCCGCATATAGTATAAATTAATTTTTTCAGAGTTACTTAGCAAAAATAATTAAAAAAATTACCCCCCCCGAAATATTTAACATAATTTAACTGAGCTCTATAAAATATCTTTCTATAACACAACACTCCTTCAGCTCATTGGTCTGAAGGAGTATTGTGTTATCGGGGGCGGCGGGTGTTGCTGCTTTGCGGCAGCTCTCGCCGACACGTGTGTCTGTTGCGCGGCTTCCGGCTTATTCAGAGAGGATGGAGGGCGCGGTGTAGGTGCGGCTTCCAAGTTCCTGGTCGAGCATATAGAGTCCCATGCCGTCGTTGCCGATGAGCGAATACTTGTCGATAAGAGTGCGGCAGTTGTCTTCTTCCTCTACCTGTTCGCTTATGAACCAGTTGAGACGATCGCGGGTTGCATAGTCTTTTTCAGCTTCGGCCAGTGCGTAAAGGTCGTTGATGAGGGCTGTGACTTTCTTTTCGTGTTCGAGAGTAGATTTGAATGCCTCAAGCGGAGATGCCCAGCTGGTGGGAACGGCTTCGATGGCTTTCAGTTCCACACGGCCTCCGCGCTGGTTAACGTAGTTCATGAAGATGGTGGCATGGGCCTGTTCTTCCTGAAATTGGATCTTGAACCAGTTTGCCACTCCTGGCATTCCTTCAGCCTGGAAGTGAAGCGACATTGACAGATAGAGATATGCGCTCCAGAATTCGGCGTTGATCTGGGCGTTGATTGCGTCCTGAACTTTGTTGTTTAACATTGTTGTGCTTGATTTGGGTTTATAAATTTCAGAAAGCAAAAGTAAGAACTTTTTGTAAAAAAAGCCTTGCAGAACCGAATATTTTTTACGATTCCTTACAAGAGGCCTGACAACCGAAACGGTCGTAAAGTTTCTGGAATTTCAGTGCTATTTCGGGGTTGCAGAGGTTGTTGATTGATCCGGCGTGGGTGTGGCTGACGGCGCGGACCGGACGGTAGGTGCCGTCCTGCACTTCAAGCCCTACTTTCTTGTAAGCTTCGCGGAACGGCATTCCGCCGAGCACAAGGCGGTTGACCTCCTCAACGGTGAAGAGATAGTCGTAGCGCGGGTCATCGATGATGTCGCGGCGTATGCGTATGTGCTGAAGCATGAAGTCAGCCATGTCAAGGCAATCGGTCATCTCGGTCGTGGCCGGGAATATGATGTCTTTGAGCAACTGCAGGTCGCGGTTGTAGCCCAGGGGGAGATTGGCAGTGAGCAGTGCGATCTCGTTCTGGATGCTCTGCAGCCGGTTGCATTTTCCGCGCATGATCTCGAATACATCCGGATTTTTCTTGTGGGGCATGATAGAAGATCCGGTGGTAAGCTCGTCAGGGAAGGAGACGAAGCCGAAATTCTGACACATCCACATGCAGACGTCCATAGCCAGATGGCCGAGTGTCGAGGCGATGGCCCCGATGGCCATCGCGGCGGCGCGTTCGGTCTTTCCGCGCGACATCTGTGCGGCCACCACATTATAATGAAGGGTTTCGAATCCGAGCAGACTGGTGGTCATCTCGCGGTCGAGGGGAAATGATGATCCGTAGCCAGCGGCTGAGCCAAGCGGATTCTGGTTGGCTATGTTGTAGGCTGCCACAAGCATCTGCATGTCATCGGCAAGAGATTCGGCATAGGCTCCGAACCAGAGGCCAAATGACGACGGCATGGCTACCTGCAGATGGGTGTAGCCAGGCATCAGCACATCCTTGTATTCCTCGCTCAGAGACTGCAGGCGCTTGAAGAGACGGCTGACAGCGTCGGCTATGCGGCGCAGCTCGTCGCGCATGAAGAGTTTGAGGTCTACGAGCACCTGGTCGTTTCGGGAGCGGCCTGAGTGGATCTTCTTTCCTACATCGCCGAGCTTTGCGGTCAGCATGAATTCCACCTGCGAGTGGACATCCTCCACTCCCGGCTCGATTGTGAATTCGCCGCGCTCGATCACTTCGGCGATCTCTCCGAGGGCTTTCAGCAACACTTCGAGTTCATCGGCTTTCAGAAGACCAATGCTTTCGAGCATTCTGATGTGGGCCATCGAGCCTTCAACGTCATATCGGGCCAGACGCAGGTCAAGTTCGCGGTCGCGGCCTACGGTGAATTCTTCTATCATTTTGTCGGGCTCGAAGCCCTTGCTCCAGAGTTTCATATCTTGATGTGTGGATTGCGGGGTTTTGTTGTGTGAGATTGTGTGTGGGGGGATTTATCAGAGCCGCAGACCGGTGATGAGGGAGTGGTAGACCGGAATGGCCTCTTCGATTTCGCTGAGGCGGATGAATTCATCGGCCGAATGGCTGCGCGATGACTCTCCGGGCCCGATTTTCAGCGAGGGGAAGTCATACATCAGCGACATGTCGCTGGTGGTCGGCGAGACGAATGGAGCCAGGCCGAGGCCTATAGCTCCACTGACCAGCGGATGGTCACTGCTGATGACGGAGGCCCGCACACGGGTTGAACGCGGGGTGAGCGAGCTGTGGGGGCTGACGGCAGTGCGCAGAAGGCTGACGGTCTCTTCGTTGGTATATGCGTCGGTGGTGCGGATATCGACCACCCATTTGCATTCGTCGGGAATGGCGTTGTGCTGCCATCCGGCGTTGATCTGGGTGATGTTCAGCCCGACCGGTCCGAGTATCTTCGATTCATCCGGGAAGCGGAACGAGCGGAGAGCTTCTATGTCGGCCATAGCGCGGTAGATCGCGTTGATCCCCTCCGAGCGGGCGGCATGGCCGGTGACTCCCGTGGTTATGCAGTCGAGCACCACGAGGCCGCGTTCGGCTATGGCCGGCTGCATGCCTGTCGGTTCGCCCACTATGGCACAACTTATCTCGATGCCTTCCTCTTTCAGATGTGGGAGGAAAGCTCTCATGCCGTTCTCGCCGCCTACTTCCTCCTCGGCCGTGACGGCCAGGAGCAGGTTGAAGGGCAGAGAGGCAGTGCGCAGCCTGAGAAATGTGTTGGTCAGTGCGGCCACTGAGGCTCCGGCATCGTTACTGCCGAGTCCGTATAGGCAACCCTCGCGCATGTCAGGGCTGAATGGATCGAGACTGTAGCTCGCAGCCGGCCGCACGGTGTCGTGATGGGAGTTGAGCAGCAGGGTTGGCCGGCCGGGGGCAAAACCCTCCGAAAGTGCGTAGACATTGTTGAGATAGCGTCTCGGTGCGGCTCCATTTTCGGCGAGATGGTCGAAAATGAGCTGTGCGGTGGCAGCCTCGTCGCGTGAGAACGACGGGGTGGCGATCATGCGTCTGAGCAGATCAATCTCTGATGACAGTGCCTGAGGTCCGGTTGAGGGCATCGGAATGTTTTATGGTTACAGATCTGACGCCGGCAGCTATTGCGGCGAATGCGTTGTCGATTTTCGGGATCATGCCTTTGCTGACCACACCCTCGGCGCGCAGGCGCTTGTAGATATCAGGCGTGATGAGCGGTATCACGGAGTCGGGGCGTTCGATGTCTTCCATCACGCCTGGCTGTTCGAAGCAATAGATCAGCTCGACCGGTGAGAGACTCGCTGTTCCGGTAGCCACAGCTGAGGCTATGGTGTCGGCGTTGCAGTTCAGAAGCGATCCATTGCCGTCATGGGTGATTGCGCAGAACACCGGGGTGACGCCCGCATCGAGCAGAGAGCCTATGAGTGAGGCGTTGACACCTTCCGGAGCTATGTCACCCACGAAGCCGTAGTCGATCGGCTCCGGCTTGCGGCGGGTGGCGCGGATGGCGTTGCCGTCGGCTCCGGTCAGTCCGAGCGCGTTGCATCCGGCCGCCTGAAGCATGGAGACCACTCGTTTGTTGACCAGTCCGGCGTATACCATCGTCACCACGTCAAGGGTCTCGCGGGTGGTGACCCGTCGGCCTTCTATCATAGTGGTGGGTATTTCGAGGCGCGAACTCATGCGGGTGGCTTCCTTGCCGCCGCCGTGGACCAGGATTTTTTTGCCCGGCAGCTTCACGAAGTCGTCTATGAAGCGGCCGAGGGCTTCGGGGTTGTCAACCACGTTGCCCCCGATTTTGATCACTTTGATTGTCTCTTCCATCATTTCAGACCTTCAAGGAGACGTTTGATGACCACTTGGGCGGATATTTCGCGGTTGGCGGCTTCCGGAATGACTATGCTGCGGTCTGACTCGATGACATCGTCGGTCACGATCATGTTGCGGCGCACCGGGAGGCAGTGCATGAAGAAGGCGTTGTCTGTCAGGGCCATCTTTTCGCTGTCGACTGTCCATGCGCGGTCGGTCGAAAGTATCTTGCCGTAGTTCGGATCGGCGTAGGCCGACCAGTTCTTGGCATATACGAAGTCAGCGCCTTCGAGGGCTTTGCGCTGATCATATTCTACACGAGCTTTGCCCACGAATTCAGGGGCAAGCTCATAGCCTTCAGGATGCGTGATTACAAATTCATAGTCAGTGGCGTTCATCCATTCGGCGAAGGAGTTGGGGACGGCCTGCGGAAGCGCGCGCGGATGCGGCGCCCAGGTCATTACCACCTTGGGGCGCTCCTTGGTCTTGAACTCTTCTATGGTGATGAGGTCGGCGAAGCTCTGGAGTGGGTGGCGGGTGGCTGCCTCCATGCTGAAGACGGGGCGGCCGGAGTAGCGGATGAACTGGTTGATCACTCTCTCCTCATAGTCTTCGGCCTTGTCTTTGAGACCGGCGAACGAACGGACCCCGATGATGTCGCAGTAGGAACCCATCACCGGGATGGCTTCGAGAAGATGCTCGGCCTTGTCGCCGTCCATGATTACGCCGCGTTCGGTTTCGAGCTTCCATGCTCCCTGGTTGACGTCGAGGACTATGACGTTCATGCCGAGATTCATGGCGGCTTTCTGGGTGCTCAGGCGCGTGCGAAGACTGGAGTTGAAGAAGATCATCATCAGAGTCTTGTCGCGTCCGAGTTCTTTGAATCCGAAACGGTTGGCTTTGATTTCGAGTGCCTCTTTGACTGCGAGGTCAAGAGGGCCTATGTCTGTGACGTTAGTGAAGTTGTGCATTTTTCAGGAAGGTTTTTTAGTTGTGAGTACTTGGCGGAATGCATCGATGAAGCGGCGCGAGTGGGAGCGCGGCAGGCAGAGGGCTGGGAGCAGACGCACGGTGTGTTCGCCGGCTCCTCCGGTGAAGATATGGTGTTCGAAGAGCAGGCGCTTGCGGATTTCCGATGCCGAGCCTTTGATCTCGATGCCGATCATGAGTCCGCGGCCGCGGATTTCGGTGATTTCGTCACACTCGGTGGCCAGGCGGCGCAGCTCTTCCATCAGATATTCGCCTTCGGCGGCGGCGTTGGCTATCATGGCCTCGCCTTCAAGAGCATCGATCACGGCAATGGCGGCTACGCAGGCAAGGTGGTTGCCTCCGAAGGTGGTGCCGAGCATTCCTTTGACCGCAGGGATCGATGGAGAGATGAGCACCGCGCCCATCGGGAAGCCGTTGGCTATGCCTTTGGCACAGGTGATGATGTCGGGGCGGATGCCGGTGTACTGGTGGGCGAAGAAGCGTCCGGTGCGTCCGTAGCCCGATTGGATTTCATCAAGTATGAGCAGAGTGCCGGTGGCTGTGCAGAGTTCGCGCAGGCGGCGCATGAAGTCGTCATCGACCATGCGGATACCTGCCACTCCCTGGATGCCTTCAATGATCACTCCGGCAAATTCGCCGGTGGCGAGAAGGCGCTCTGTGGCCTCGACGTCGTTGAGCGGGGCGAAGACCACGTTTTCGGTCGAATTGAAAGGGGCCTGGATCTTGGGATTGTCAGTTGCGGCTACGGCTCCGGAGGTGCGGCCGTGGAAGGCGCGGTCAAAGGCGAGGATCTTGCGGCGTCCGGTGTGGAACGAGGCGAGTTTCATGGCGTTTTCGTTTGCCTCGGCTCCGGAGTTGCAGAGAAAGAGGGCATAGTCATCGTAGCCGGAGATGCGTCCCAGTCGGTCGGCGAATTTCTGCTGGAGGGAGTTCTGCACGGAGTTAGAATAGAAGCCCAGACGGCTTACCTGGTCGGAAATGGCCGACACATAGAGTGGATGGGCGTGGCCCACGGAGATCACGGCGTGGCCTCCGTAGAGGTCGAGATATTCCGTGCCGTCGGCTGTATAGACATGGCAGCCGAGTCCTTTGACCGGTTCGATGTCATATAGTGAATATACGTCGAAGAGATTCATCTTTTTTCAGAGAAATGATTTTTTGAACGGGAGAGTGTGGTAGCAAAAAAGGTCGAGTGTCAGAGAGCAGCCAAAGCGGTGACCGCATCAGAATGCCGAGGGCTTCAGCCGCAGGCCGCAGTCTTCGGGCAGACCGCAGATGAGATTGAAATTCTGCACGGCCTGGCCGGAGGCTCCTTTCAGAAGATTGTCAATGGCGGAGATTATCAGCAGCTTCGAGCCGTGTTTTTCAAGCGAGATCAGCGCCTTGTTGGTGTTGACCACCTGCTTGAGGTCGACCGGACGGTCTGACACATGAGTGAATGCGGCTCCGGCATAGAAATCCTTGTAGATGCGGGTGGCTTCTTCGATTGAAAGATCGGTGTCGATATAGGTCATGGCGAAGATGCCTCTTGCGAAGTCACCGCGCACGGGTATGAAGCTGATCTCTGCGTCGAAGCCGGGCTGGAGCTGACGGAGTGTCTGGCGTATTTCGGCCAGATGCTGGTGTTCGAATGCCTTATAGACCGAAAGGTTGTCGGTGCGCCAGCTGAAGTGGGTTGTGGCTCCGGGTTTCACGCCTGCGCCTGTCGATCCGGTGATGCCGGTGACGTGGATCTCTCCGCCGAGCCGTCCGGCTGCGGCGAGGGGGAGCAGGGCGGTCTGGATCGCTGTGGCGAAGCAGCCGGGATTGGCTATGAGCGATGACTCGCGGATTGCCTCGCGCTTGGCTTCGGGGAGTCCGTAGGTGTAGCCTTCGCTCTCGTCGCGGTAGTCCTGGGCGAGGTCCACCACCTTCAGGCCTTCGGGGCGCTCGTTTTCCTCCCAAAACTTGCGGCTGAAGCCGTGGCCCTGGCAGAGGAAGAGCACATCGACCGCATTGAGATCGTAGCTGTCAGAGAAGTGCAGGTCGCAGTCGCCGGTCAGACCTTCGTGGATCTCGCAGACCGGGCGCCCGGCATTGCTGGTGGAATGTATGAATACAATCTGAGCCTCCGGATGATTGATCAGGAGGCGGAGGAGTTCGCCGGCTGTGTAGCCGGCTCCTCCTATGATTCCTATTTTTTTCATCGGCTTACTCCTCGGCTCCGTTGCGTTTCTGCACGTTGTGATAGATCTTCATCTGGTTGCCGAGGATCTTGGTGAATCCTTTGACATCATCGGCGCTCCAGGCCTTGTTGACCTCGCCGTATTCGCCGAAGTCGGTCTTCATGAGGTCGAAGGGTGAGTCTACGCCTACAAGGGTGTAGCTGTAGGGGCGGAGGATGATCTCTACAGTGCCGCTGACGTTGCGCTGAGAGTTTTCAAGGAAGGCCTCCATGTCGCGCATGACGGGTTCGAGATACTGCGACTCGTGGAGGAACATGCCGTACCATGTGCCGATCTGGTCTTTCCAGTACTGCTGCCACTTGGTCAGGGTGTGTTTTTCGAGCATCTTGTGGGCTGCGATGATTAGGATCGGGCCTGCGGCCTCGAAGCCTACGCGGCCTTTGATGCCTATTATGGTGTCGCCGATGTGCATGTCGCGGCCTATGCCGTAGCGGGCGCCGAGGCGTTCCACTTCGCGGATGGCGTCGATCTTGTCGGCGTAAGTCTTGCCGTTGACAGCCGAAATCTCACCCTTTTCAAAGGTGATGGTCATGTGTTCCTCGCCTTTTTCGGTGATCTGGCTGGGATATGCGCTTTCGGGGAGAGTCTGCTCTGAGTGGAGAGTCTCTTTGCCGCCTATGCTGGTGCCCCAGAGGCCCTTGTTGATGGAATATTCCATCTTCTTGAAATCGGCCTCGATGCCGTGTTTCTTCAGATAGTCGATCTCATACTCGCGGGTGAGAGTCATGTCGCGGGTCGGGGTGATGATCTCGATTTCGGGGGCGAGGATCTGGAATGTGAGGTCGAAACGCACCTGGTCGTTTCCGGCGCCTGTCGAGCCGTGGGCCACGGCATCGGCTCCGATCTTCTTGGCGTATTCGACGATGGCGATAGCCTGGAAGATGCGTTCTGACGACACGCTGATGGGATAGGTGCCGTTGCGCAGTACGTTGCCTGCTATCATATATCTGATGCTCTTGTCATAGTAGTCGCCGGTGACGTCAAGAGATGCATGAGATGCGGCGCCAAGGCGCAGAGCTTTTTCTTCGATGGTCTTCAGTTCCTCGTCAGAGAATCCGCCAGTGTTGGCGATTGCGGTGTGCACTTCATAACCGAGGTCTTCTGAAAGATATTTTGCAGCGAATGACGTGTCGAGACCGCCGCTGAAGGCTAAAACCACTTTTTTCTTCTTTTCCATAATATTGAATCTATTGGATTAGGGGGGATGATGTTGTTAAATTTGATGTCGGCGGGAGAGCGCCGGAGAGGGGTGATGGGGCCCTGCAGGCTCTCGCGCGGAGGAGATTATTTCAGGTGGAGCAATTTTTTGACGCGGTTGTGCAGCCACATTACGTAGGGGGCTCGCTTGGAAGGCCGTTCGAGTTTGGCTTTGGGGTCATAGAGCATGCCTGTGCAGAGACACATGCGGCGGTTGTTGCGCTGGAGTATGTCATAGTTGACACAGCCCTTGCATCCGGCCCAGAATTCCTCGTCGTCAGTAAGTTCCGAGAAGGTGACGGGCTTGTAGCCCATCTGTGAATTTAACTTCATCACCGGCAGAGAAGTGGTGATACTGAACAGTTTGGCGAACGGGAAGCGGAGGCGGGCAAGTTCGAATGTCTTGGCCTTGATTCGTGCTGCGAGCCCCAATCGTCGGAATTCCGGATCGACGATAAGGCCTGAAGTGGCCACATAATCACCATGTTCCCAGCTCTCAATGTAACTGAAGCCGATGAGACGGTCATCACAGAGAGCAACGACAGCCTTCCCCGAACGTATCTTCTGTGCGATATATTCAGGTGTGCGGCGGGCTATGCCGGTGCCGCGCTGAAGGGCTGATTCATAGATTAGGGTGACAATCTGCTCGGCATATTTTGTATGCTCTTCTTCGGCAAAGATCACCTTTATCTGATCATTGTTCATCTAACTGCTATAAATAAATACTTTTTTGAAAATAATAAAATGTCTGCAAAAGTACGAAATTAATGTCAAATTATTTGCAATATCAGATGAGAAATGTGGAAATATAAATGAATTTTGTCTGAAATTCAGGAAAATTAAAAATCCCATCCGGCATTACCACCGGATGGGACGTGTATGGATTCCTTCTGTCAGACAGCCTGAGGGCTGCCTAAGGAGCGCATCGCCTGAGAGTGTGCAGCTGTAGCCGGGCTGATAGGGGCGCACGGCTTCTTCAAGGAGGCTGCGCACTTTGGTCTCATTGCCTCCGAGCATACAGAGGGCCTCGGCTTCGTTGTAGATCATTTCGGCCAGACAGCACACTGCTGTGTACTGTCTGGCTATGAGGTTTTGTGAGACGGTCTTAGGACGGTTGCCGGCCTACTGATGGTCTCTTACTTCTTGTCTTTGATGAATTTTACATTTTTGGTAGTCACCGATGCTGTCGCGCTGTCGATTTCAGTTGCGTTGGCTGTATATATAAAGGTGGAGTTTTCTACCGTGATGTCATGAACGCAGTTGAGGCCGGCGATTCCGCTTGCGGCTATGGCGGTGGCGGTGCCACGGCAGACCACGTCGGAGATATGGATGTCAGTGAATTCGGGCACCTTCACCATTTCCTGTGGTCTTGCTATGTCGCTGTCTTTCGATCCGGCGGGGCGGTCGGCGTAGTTGCATTCAAAGATTATGGCTTCGGCCTGGATGTCGGCCATCATGATGCCGCTGATGTAGATGTCTTCGGTCTTGCCGCCACGGCCCACAGCGCTTTTGAAACGCAGACCGGTGTCGGTTCCGGAGAAAGTCGAATTGCGCACCACTATGCGTTTCATGCCGCAGATATCTTCGCTGCCGATCACGAAGCCGCCGTGGGCGTGGTAGACGGTGTTGTCCTGCAGGAGTATGTCTTCACAGCCATTGACGAGTGCTTTGGGCTTGTATTCGCCGCTTTTCATGCAGAGGCCGTCATCGCCGGCATCGACCGTGCAGTTGACCACGAGAGCCTGGTGACAGTCGCTAAGGTCTATTGCATCTCCGTTCTGGGCGTTCCAGGGGCAGCGGACGGTGATGCCGTCAATGATAATGTTGCGGCTGTTGAAGGGGTGGACGTGGAATTTCGGGGCATTCTGGAAAGTGACTCCGGAGAGCAACACGTTCTCGCAGTTGTTTATGCGGAAGAGGTCGTTGCGCTTTTTCTCCTGTTTCTCAGGGGTGTCTGCTACGTCGGGATAGCCTGATTTCAGTTCCCAGGGATACCAAAGCGAGCCGTTCTGGCGTTCAACGCCGCCCATTTTGCGGAAGCGTTTCCACTCCACGTCGCTGACCTTGGAGCGTTTCACCGGGCGCCACTGCGCGCCGTTGCCGTCGAGGGTGCCGAGTCCGGTGATGCTGATGTTGCGGCAGCGGTTGGCGCTGATGCAGGCGCGTACGCGCGATGCTTTGGGATTGGAGTCTATGTAGAGGGCCTTGTCAGGCGAGAAATAGAGTATGGCGTTGCGCTCCAGATGGAGGTCCACACCGCTCTTGAGTTCGATCGGGCCGGTGAGCCATACACCCTGGGGGATTACGAGATGACCGCCGCCGGCCTGTGAGAGCTCATCGATGGCTTTCTGTATTATGTCGGTGTTGAGTGTGGCTCCGTCACCGGTGGCTCCGCGTTCGGCAAGGTTCACGCTGCGGTCGGCTATGGCGAACGGTTCTACCTGACGGACTTCCACAGGCATATCTTTATAATAGGTGCTGTACTGGGCTTGGACTCCTGATGTGGCGCAAGCGAGAAGCGCCAGCAGTGTCATTGCGAATTTTTTCATGGAGATTTGATATTTGTTTAGAATTGTGTGGTCAGAATTTGAGTGATGCGCCGATCATGAAGCGGATGCCCTGCGAGTAGCGGTCGCCTATGCGGTAGTAGCGGCGGTTGAGCAGATTTTCTCCGCCGGCGAAGATGGAGAGGGCGTCGGTGGCGGCATAGGAGGCTCCGAGCGAAAGGTCTGACACGCAGCCAAGCGACCGGGCCTGAGGCGAGTAGACCTGAAGATCTCCGGTAGCGCCGGAGAGATTGTGGGCCATGCCGTAGCAGCGGCGTCCGGCGCGGAACTGCCAGCCGAGAGTGATCTGCAGGGGTGTCAGTGGGCGGAGCTTGAGTTCGGCGTTGACCACGTGGCGGGCACGGTCGCGCCATTCATAGAAGCTGTTGTCATAGTCATTGGGCGCTGTCTCGTAGCTGATACGGGCCGAGAGCAGCTTGCGGTAGTCGTAGCCGACGGCGGCACCGCCATGCCAGGCCGAAAGATCGATGCGGTCAAAGACTGCGCCTCCGAGATAGCTGTCGGCTACCACGGGCATGAGCCAGTCATTTGCCTTGGCATATCCTCCGAAGAATTCGAGGTAGGCACCGAAGAAGGGGCCCACGGTCACGCGCCCGTCAAGAGCATAGGGTATGTGTGATTGCGAATAGGCCATCGAGGAGTTGAGGTAAGGGGTCACGTTATAGAGCGACGAAAGCTGGTTGAGGTCGGAGCCGCCGTGAGCCTTGATTTCGAAGCCCACGAGCTGCGAGGGTGTCCAGGCCAGGGAGGCTTCGGGGGCTATGTGGAAGACGCGGCCGTTGTTGATGCTGACATCCACCTGCGCGCCGATGCGGGCTTTGACCGTGGCCGACGAGTAGTCGAGATGGGGGGTCAGGGCTATCAGGCCGACTGTCGAGCCGTCTTTGGCTGAGTAGTCGCCGTAGGAAAGATAAGGGTAGCGGGGACTCAGATGGCTGCCGGTGTGCAGGAAGTCTGCGTCAGCGTCAAGTCCGAGCGATGTGTTGTCGCCGAACGAGAGCTTGCCGGTGAGCGATGCGCCGAAGAGGTTCTGGCGTACGGGTGATTCGCCGGGCACGGCGTAGACCTCGGTCTGGCCGGGTGCAGGCGAGTCTGCTGTGCCGGTCTGGCCTGGAGTGAAGATGTGGATGGGGAAGTCTGTGTCAGGTACAGATGAGATGAAGTGTAGCCTCTGCGGTGCATTTGAGTTGTAGAAGCCGAAATGACGGTAGCGGAGGGCTGCGGTCCAGTCGAGGCCTTGTGCCCGCGAAGTGTAAAGGGCCGAAAGGTTGAAACGGCTGATGCTTTGCGAGAATGAGTCCCAGGCAGAGGGGATGGTGTGATAGCCGTAGGTGTAGTCCACGCCGGCATTGAGAAACGATTTGCTTCCGATGGCCTGATGGAGGTCTACGCCGAGTGATGCGCTGTGGTCACGCCAGTATTCCTTACGCTCGTCTGTTTTCTGTGTGTAGATATCACCGTCATACTGCCCCCAGGCGCTCAGGCGGGTGCGGTCGGTGTCGAGAATGCGGTAACCGGCCGAGAAGGCTCCGTTGAAGAGCGGAGCGCCGAGGCCGAGGGCCACATAGCCGCGGTAGGGCGACGAGAAGAGGTTTTCGCCATAGGCCACAGGCTCAAGAGTCGAGATGGCGTTGGGCACACGGGTGGTGACCACGCGGTTGCTGAATGCCAGCTGCGGTTTGCTGACGGCTGGCAGCTGAAGGGTGGGGAGTATTGTGATGCGGGCCGCGTCGCGCTTGACCGGGACTATCTCCTGCTCTACGTTGATTTCCTTGTGGAGCCCCTGGCCGAAGAGCGGGGTGCCGAGTGCGAGGCAGAGTGAAAATATGGTTGATCTTGTATTCATTGTTGCTTTGAGTCTGAAATGAATGGGTGGTGAAGGGTGGTGATGGTTCGTGGCAGCTTCCTGCTGTCAGGTTCAGAGGCGTGAGTCGATCATCTGGAAGATGTCGGCTTCGGTGCCGGGATAGTTGCTTTTCAGTGATTTCAGATATTCGTCTGCCTCGAATTTTTTGCCTTCTTTGCGCAGAATGTCGCTGTAGAGGATGAATCCGCGTGCAAGCCAGTACTGGTGCGGGGTGTCGGAGTCGATGAGCTTTTCGGCTGTCGATTTAGCGCCTTTGACAAGGCCACGATCGAGCTGTGAGTTGCCCATGTAGTAGGCGCTCTTGGCTCCGAAGATGTCAGCGGGGTTCTCGGCGAGTTCCGACCAGTCTTCATAGGCCTTGTCGTAGTTGCCCAGGCTGTTGTTGGCCATACCGCGCATGAATCTGATTTCGTTGAGGTCGGCCGGCGAGTTGGCGGCTGTCGATGCGAGAAGCTTGTCGGCGGTGTTGACCACTTCGGCATATTTGCCAAGGTCGGCAGCAGTGCGCATCAGTCCGATGCGGGCCTCGCGCAGCATGTTTGAGCCTGAAGCCCGGTTTTCGAGCTGCTGATAGGTGGAGTAGGCTATCTCTGTCTTGCCGAGCGAGCTTTCGGCTGCGGCTTTGATGAGCATCGCGTCTTCGGCCACTTCGGAGTCGGGATGGGTCTGTATCACCTGCATGGCATAGCCCTGGGCCTCGGCCGGCTTGCCTTCGTTCCAGGCGGCATCGGCGAGATAGTAGAGGGCCTGGGCGCGGTCGGCTCCCTGAGGATATTCGGCTATGTAAGCCGAGAGCTTGGACGTGGCGCCGGAGTTCACATAGTCGTTTTCGGCGGCCTGGAATGCAAGTTTTTCAAGCTCGGAGGCTTCGTAGCGCGGTGCGTTGGGCACGGAGTTGATGAATGCCACGAAGTCCTGCAGACGGCCGTCAGCGGCATAGAGCTGTTTGAGGTCGTCGGCAGCGATGCGGGCCTCCTCGCTTGAAGGGAAGGTGTAGATGACTTTCTTGTATGTCTCGATGCCCTGGCTGCGCTCGCCGCGGTTGATATAGGTGATGGCGAGTTGCAGATAGCCGTTGCGGCCGGGGGCGGTATTGGGATATTGCTGCACAAGGTGGCGGTAGGTGGCTATCGCCTGGTCGGTCTGGCCGAGCGCTGACTGGCTTTCGGCTTTTTCGAGCAGGGCGTTGGGTATGAGGCCCGATGAGGGGAAGCGTTCTGACAGAGCGTCGATGCTTTCGATCTTGCCGGCGTGGTCTTTGCGGAGACCCTTCATGATGGCGAGCTGATAGAGTGCGTAGTCACCTGACGAGGGGTTGAGGTCATAGGCTTTGTTGTAGGCCTCGGCGGCAGAGGTGAAGTCGGTCTGATAGTAGTGGCAGTCGGCTATGCGGTTATAGCAGTCTGCGAGAAGCGAGCGCGAGATGTCGGCAGGTGCTGACTGCATCACTGTCACGGCGTCGCGGAAGTCGGTCAGCGCGTCGGAGTAGCGCTCCTGACAGAAGCGGGTGTAGCCCAGATCGTAATAGGCTATGGCACGGTTGCGGGTGTCGGATTTCGGTGCCGATGCTATGAATGAGCGGTAGCTTGAGGCAGCTTCGTCGTAGTTGCCGCGTGTGTAATAGCAGTCGCCCAGCCAAAGGTCGCATTGGCGCCGGATTGATGGATTGTCAGAGGCGAGGCGGCGCGCCTGGGTGAGATGGCTTATGGCCTGGGAGATTTTTCCGGAGGTGTATTCCCGCGATCCGAGTACAAGCAGCACTCTCTGTTTGGCCTGGATGAGTTCGGCTGACGGATTCTGTATTTTGTCGAGTGCGGCAAGAGCGCTTTCATAGTCGTTGTCTGACATGTAGCCATTGACGATATAGCGCTGCACGTCGGCGCTGTAGGTTGAGTTGGGATATTCCTGGAGGAAGTTTTCAAGCAGGGCCACGGAGTTGCCGAAGGGCACACGTCCGCCGTCCATGCGGGCCACGGCGTAGTTGTAGAAGGCGGTTTCGCGCACTTCGCGGTCGTAGTCCACGCGGTAGGCGTTTTCAAAAGCCATCAGGGCCGAGTTGTTGTCGCCGCGTTTGAGATAGGCTTGTCCGAGGAAGAGGTAGGCGCTCTGCTCCATTGCCGAGTGGGTCCCGATGGACTGCTGGAGCAGTTTGATGGCGGCATCGTAGTCGCCGCGCCGGTATTCGCTCACACCGAGTATGTAGAATGCCGAAGGCTGCGGGTCAGATGCTTCGGCGCAATATTTCCAGAGATAGGGGAGAGCTTCGCTCTCATCGCCCAGGTTGTAGAGCGATTCGCCGGCAAGACGGTTGCATTCGGCAGTGAATGCCGGCACGGAGCCTGAGGCCAGAAGGCGGCGCGAGATGTCGAGCGACCGGTTGAAGTCGCCCTGCGCGAATGCGATCTGCGCCTCGTAATAGGGCGCCGCGTTGCCAGGCTCGCGCGAGGTGTCGACGTTGCGGAAATATTGCAGCGCCAGAGTGTAGTCTTTGTTGACGTAGGCTATGTAGCCGAGATAGAAGCGGGCCACATTGCCGTATTCCTCCGAGCTCTGGAGGGTGCGGAACTGGCTGGCCGCCGTGGCATGTTCGCCGAGCATCATGTAGGAATAGGCGGTGCGGTAACTCATGTCATCGCAGCGGTTTCCGGTGAGTGCGAGAGGGTTGACCTGAGCATATTCCTGCAGCGCTTCGGCATAGTTGCCGCGGTTGAACCAGTAGTCGCCCACTGACATCATCACGTCGGCTCTGAGCGGCGAGACTGGGTAGTCGGCAAGAAATTTGCGGAACAATGCGAGAGCTTCGTCATCTCCGAGCCCCTGGGAAGCCAGTCCGAGATAATAAAGGGCACGTTCGGCCTGCTCCGGGGTGGGGCTGAGGCTATGGATTCTGGCGAGCTGGTCTATGCAGCCTTCATAATTGCGGTCGTCAAACATGAGGATGCCTCTTTCGAGATAACCTCCGGCATCAGGGCTGTTGACCTGGGCTACGGTGGCGCCTGCGGCGGCGCAGCACAATGCGGCGAGTATGAGTTGTCGTTTCATGTAATGATTATATTCTAAAGGCAAAATTACGCCATTTTGAGGAAAATCGCTAATTTTGCTACATATTTATAAAATAAGAGACTTGACACCAGATTTACCATGAAACTTTTCCGACTTACCACCTTAATTATATTAGGAGCCTCTCTTACCGCCGGAGTCAGTGCTGAAAACTACCCTTCGCGCAGCGATATGCTGTGGGTCACAAATCCAGATCATCCCGACTGGCTTTATGAGACCGGAGACAGCGCCCGGATCTCAATCGAACTTTACCGCTACGGTGTGCCTGCCTCGGAAATGACCGTAAACTATTCCATCGGCCCCGATATGCTCCAGGCTGATACCGACGGCAGTCTTGTGCTTGACAGCAATGGCAGGGGAGTGCTCAATATCGGAACTATGGACAAGCCGGGGTTCCGGGATCTGAGACTTGAAACCGTAATTGGCGGACATAAATTCTCCCACCATGTCAAAGTGGGCTTCTCGCCCGAAAAACTTCAGCCCTTTGTCAAGGAGCCGACTGATTTTGCCGCATTCTGGAAAAAAGCCGTGGATGAAGACAAGAAATATCCTCTGAAATATACTTCCGAGCCGGTAGAAAAATACTCAACTGACAAAATGACCTGTCAGCTGGTGCGTCTGCAGCTCAATGACCGGGGCCGGGCCATGTATGGCTATCTCTTCATCCCGAAAGGGGGAGGCAAATATCCTGCCGTGCTGACCCCTCCGGGAGCCGGAGTGAAGACAATCAAAGACCCGATGGCCCACCGCTACTACGGAGAAGGTGGGATGATCAGACTGGAAATCGAAATCCACGGTCTGCATCCTGAACTGAGCGAGGCTGAGTTTGCCGCCGAGCGCAAGGTCAAGGGCGATTATCTTAAATTCGGCCTCGATGACCCGGATGAATATTATATGAAGGACGTCTATCTCGGATGCCGACGATTCCTCGATCTGCTGACATCGCTTCCTGAATGGGACGGAAAAAATCTCTTTACGCAGGGAGGCTCGCAGGGCGGAGCGCTGGCCATCACAACCGCGATGCTCGACGAAAGAGTCAACGGATGTGTGGCGAATCATCCGGCGCTCTCCGATATGACAGGCTATCTCGGCGACAAGACCGGCGGATACCCGCATCATTTCCGCAAAGATCCGCAGACTGCCACTCCTGAGAAGATCCGCACACTGGAGTATTACGACGTGGTGAACTTCGCGCGCCATCTGACATGTCCGGTCAGAATGACCTGGGGATTCAATGACAACACCTGTCCGCCGACCACGAGCTACGAAGTGTTCAACGCCGTCTCCACCCCCAAGGAAGCGCATCTTACACCGATCAATGAGCACTGGACCACTCCGCAGACCGAAAAAGCGCACTATGAGTGGATAAAAAATCACTGCCGTTAATCAGTTGCTAATTAGCGAGATGTGTGTGATTGTGCGCTTTTTGCTGCGAAAAAGTTGTAATTTTCTTGTGAAAAAGATGTGAAAAAATTTGCACGGTAAAAATATTTGCGCTAATTTTGCATCGCTTTTGAAAGGGAACGCTCCTCCAAAAGCAAGCGCACAATAACTTGTTGCCTCTTTAGCTCAGTTGGCCAGAGCACGTGATTTGTAATCTCGGGGTCGTTGGTTCGAATCCGACAAGAGGCTCAACTAAACTAACAACGTAGCGAATCGCTCGGCGGTTCACTTACGAAAGGGCGAATACCAGAGTGGCCAAATGGGGCAGACTGTAAATCTGCTGGTTTATACCTTCGGTGGTTCGAATCCATCTTCGCCCACAAAACAATCCTAATGCGGAAGTAGCTCAGTTGATAGAGCATCAGCCTTCCAAGCTGAGGGTCGCGAGTTTGAGCCTCGTCTTCCGCTCTAACACATACCGCCAATGTAGCTCAGGGGTAGAGCACTTCCTTGGTAAGGAAGAGGTCGCGGGTTCAAATCCCGCCATCGGCTCAAACCAATCTATAAAATGACAGCCCCGATAGTGCGCTTACGCTATCGTGGCGTCTTGTTAGAAAAGTCAATCATTTAATCAAGAAAATAATAGCAAAGTTATGGCTAAAGAGAAATTCGAAAGAACCAAACCGCATGTTAACATCGGTACTATCGGTCACGTTGACCACGGTAAGACCACTCTGACTGCTGCTATCACTACAGTGCTCGCTAAGGCTGGTCTCTCTGAAGTTAAGTCGTTCGACCAGATCGACAACGCTCCTGAGGAAAAAGAACGTGGTATCACAATCAACACCGCTCACGTAGAGTATGAGACTGCAAACCGTCACTACGCTCACGTTGACTGCCCCGGACACGCTGACTACGTGAAGAACATGGTTACCGGTGCTGCTCAGATGGACGGTGCTATCATCGTGGTTGCTGCAACTGACGGTCCTATGCCCCAGACCCGCGAACACATCCTTCTCGCTCGCCAGGTGAACGTTCCTCGTCTTGTTGTGTTCCTTAACAAGTGCGACATGGTTGACGACGAAGAAATGTTCGACCTCGTTGAAATGGAAATGCGCGACCTTCTTTCGACTTACGAATATGACGGTGATGAAACTCCTATCATCCGCGGTTCTGCACTCGGCGCCCTCAACGGCGAACCCGAATGGGAAGCTAAGGTTATGGAGCTCATGGATGCCGTTGACAACTGGATTCCCCTGCCTCCCCGCGACATCGACAAGCCCTTCCTTATGCCTGTTGAAGACGTGTTCTCAATCACTGGTCGTGGTACCGTTGCTACCGGTCGTATTGAAACTGGTATCGTAAAGGTTGGTGACGAAGTTCAGATCATGGGTCTCGGCGCAGACATGAAGTCAGTTGTAACTGGCGTTGAAATGTTCCGCAAGCTCCTCGATCAGGGTGAAGCCGGTGACAACGTAGGTCTTCTCCTCCGCGGTATCGACAAGAAAGATATCAAGCGTGGTATGGTAATCTGCCACCCCGGAGTTGTTAAGCCCCACAGCAAGTTCAAAGCTTCTGTCTACATCCTGAAGAAAGAAGAAGGTGGCCGTCACACTCCGTTCCACAACCACTATCGTCCTCAGTTCTACATCCGTACTCTTGACGTAACCGGTGAGATCACTCTCCCCGAAGGTGTAGAAATGGTAATGCCCGGTGACCACGTTGAGATCAACGTTGAGCTCATCAACCCGGTTGCTTGCGACGCAGGTCTTCGCTTCGCTATCCGTGAAGGCGGTCGTACCGTGGGTTCAGGCCAGATCACTGAGATCCTTGAGTAATACCACTCATAAAGTCATTCACGAATCGGTCTTTAAGACCGGTCACTGAATAAAACCAAAACCGACCCTTGTCTCACTGACGGGTCACACTCGAAGCGGATCGAGGGTCGGTTTTCCTATACGGGACTAGCTCAGTTGGTAGAGCACCGGTCTCCAAAACCGGGTGTCGGGAGTTCGAGCCTCTCGTCCCGTGCTAAAAAACACGACAAATGAGTAAACTTAAACTACTTACGGATATAGAGGAGTCTTATACCGAACTTCGATATAAGACTTCTTGGCCTACAAGGGGCCAGCTGGTCAAGAGCGCAGTCATCGTGCTGATAGCTTCCATCATTATAGCGGCGATTGTCTTCGCTATGGATCAGGTGGTCAATACCATTATGCACTTCATTTACAGCCTCGGTCAGTAATCTTTAAAAGGAAGAAAATCAATGGCGGAAGAATTGAAAAAAGCCTGGTATGTGCTTCGCGCTATCTCAGGCAAGGAAGCTAAGGTTAAAGAAGTTCTGGATGGAGCCATCCGCAACACCGGCCTCGGCAATTATGTTTTTCAGGTCTTGATTCCTACCGAAAAGGTTATGTCCGTCCGCAACGGCAAGAAGGTAGTGAAGGAGAAAAACCTTTACTCCGGCTATGTCTTTGTGGAGTGTATCCTCACCGGTGAGGTCCTGTATGAACTCCGTAACACCACTAATGTGATTGATTTCCTGCGTGGACGTGGCAAGAACGCCGCCCCGAAGCCCTTCGTGAAAGCGAAGTGCTCAGAATGATGGGAACGGCCGATGAAATGATTGACCCGACCGACGAAGGAAACGACTACATGGTGGGCGAGACTGTGAAAGTGACATTCGGTCCTTTCAGCGGTTTCTCCGGAACCATCGAGGAAGTCAACCGCGAGAGAAAGAAACTCAAGGTTATGGTCAAGATCTTCGGACGTAAAACTCCGTTGGAACTCGAAAATTCGCAGGTAGAGCGTGAATAAACATCGCGCGGCGCTGTCAATCGCTGCAAAGCCGTTGGCCGCGCCACGGGAGATGACGCAGTTTCCGAGCCTGAATTCAATGATGGCTCTCCGGCACTTGGTTACGAAAGACGCCGGAGAGATATCTTGGTGAAAGAACAGACGTCATCGTTTTAACCGAATCATTAACAAAATTTAGATTTATCATGGCTAAAGAAATTGCTGGACAGATCAAATTGCAAATCAAAGGAGGAGCCGCAAATCCTTCACCTCCAGTTGGTCCTGCTCTTGGTTCCAAGGGTATCAACATCATGGAGTTTTGCAAGCAGTTTAATGCCCGCACCCAGGACAAGGCCGGTAAGGTACTTCCTGTAGTAATCACCTATTACTCCGACAAGAGCTTCGACTTCGTTGTCAAGACTCCTCCGGTAGCTATCCAGCTCCTTGAGGCTACAAAGCTCAAAAGCGGTTCCGCTCAGCCTAACCGTAAGAAAGTCGCAGAAATCACCTGGGAACAGGTTAAGGCGATTGCCGAGGACAAAATGCCCGATTTGAACTGTTTCAACGTAGCTTCGGCAATGCGTATGGTTGCCGGAACAGCCAGAAGCATGGGTATCACCGTGAAAGGAACATTCCCCGAAAACCTCTAAACTTCAATTGACATGAGTAAACTGACGAAAAATCAAAAGATTGCCCAGGAAAAGGTTGAAGCCGGAAAGGTTTACACACTTGCTGAAGCAGTGAGCCTCGTGAAAGAAATCACTTTCACCAAATTTGACGCTTCACTTGACGTGGATGTTCGCCTTGGTGTCGATCCCCGTAAGGCTAACCAGATGGTACGTGGCGTTGTGACACTTCCCCACGGAACCGGAAAGCAGGTGCGCGTTCTCGTGCTCTGCAACTCAGACGCTGAAGCTGCCGCCAAGGCTGCCGGCGCAGACTATGTAGGTCTTGACGAATACATTGATAAAATCAAAGGTGGCTGGACCGATGTCGACGTGATCATCACTCAGCCCGCTATCATGGGTAAGATAGGTGCCCTCGGCCGTGTTCTCGGTCCCCGTGGCCTCATGCCGAACCCCAAGAGCGGTACTGTGACCAACGATGTCGCTAAGGCTGTTGAAGAAGTGAAGAAGGGTAAGATCGACTTCAAGGTTGACAAGAACGGTATCGTTCACTCGTCAGTCGGCAAAGTCTCTTTCGAAGCTGCCGCCGCTGCTGACAACGTGCGTGAATTCATCAACACCTTGATCAAACTCAAGCCTGCTGCTGCAAAGGGTACCTACATCAAGAGCATTTATCTTTCGAGCACAATGAGTCCGGGTATCAAGATTGACCCCAAGTCGATCGACGAATAACTTCTTAAGCTGACTGTACAAAATGAAAAAGGAAGATAAAATCATTGCTATTGAGAACATAGCTAAAACTATCCAGGAGTATAGCTGCTTCTACCTCACTGAAACCGCCGGCCTCGACGCCGAAAAGACCACAGCCCTACGCCGCGAATGCAACAAGGCCGACGTGAAGCTCATGGTTGTGAAGAACACCCTTCTTCACAAGGCGCTCGAATCACTTGAAGGCGATTACTCTGAACTCTACGGAGCACTCCACGGATCAACTTCGCTGATGCTTGCCAACGTAGGCAACGCTCCCGCAAAGCTGATCAAGGATATCCGCAAGGCCGACAAGGACGCCGTCCTTCCCCGCCTCAAGGCTGCTTACGTTGAAGAGACTATCTACATGGGCGAGGATCAGCTCGACGCTCTCTGCGCAATCAAGAGCAAAAACGAGCTCATCGCCGACGTTGTCGCTCTTCTCCAGTCTCCCGCCAAGAACGTTATCTCTGCCCTTACTTCTGGTGGCAGCAAACTTCACGGCATCCTCGAAACTCTTTCGAAGAAGGAGGCCTAAGCGCCAAGCTCCATTCTCCAAGCCTCTCTGCTCAACCTCAATTCTATTAAATTAAAAAACAACAAATAAAACTATAAAATCATGGCAGATCTTAATGCTTTTGCAGAACAACTTGTTAACCTCACCGTTAAGGAAGTAAACGAACTTGCTCAGATCCTCAAGGAAACTTATGGCATCGAACCCGCAGCTGCTGCTGTTGCTGTTGCTGCCGGCCCCGCTGCTGGTGCTGCTGCTGAAGAAGAAAAGTCTTCTTTCGACGTAGTTCTCAAATCAGCCGGTGCTTCTAAGCTCGCTGTCGTTAAGCTCGTGAAGGAACTCACCGGTCTTGGCCTCAAGGAAGCTAAGGAAATGGTTGACGGTGCTCCCTCAGTAGTTAAGGAAGGCATGGCTAAGGCTGATGCTGAAGGCCTCAAGAAGCAGCTCGAAGAAGCAGGTGCTGAAGTAGAGCTCAAATAAGCATACTCCTTTTAAGCTATAATGGGTTAAGATTCTCCCGTCAGGGAGTTTCTTAACCTATTTGCGTTACAATAGACGGGTTTAGATAAAAAATCATAATTATTTATATTTAAAAATAAAAATTTGCCCTGCCGGGCATGGCAAATTGCCCTATTTTTAGTCTTTTAGGCTACAAACCCTTCTGATTCTCTTCTTCACATCGAATTTTTGGAGTTAAAAAATCTTAATTCATTATCCTTCTTTTTAGATGTCAGATATCACTTTAGCAAAACCCCGCGTAAATTTCGCGTCGGTTAAAAATCCTCTCCCTTATCCCGACTTTCTGGAGGTGCAGCTGAAGTCGTTCCAGGACTTCCTTCAGCTCGACACTCCCCCGGAAAAAAGAAAAAACGAGGGACTCTTCAAGGTGTTTGCCGAAAACTTCCCCATCGCAGACACCCGCAACAACTTTGTGCTTGAGTTCCTTGACTATTACATCGATCCTCCGCGTTACACAATCGACGAATGTCTTGAACGCGGTCTGACCTACAGCGTTCCCCTCAAGGCCAAGCTCAAACTCTACTGTACTGACCCTGACCACGAGGACTTCGCTACTGTGATTCAGGACGTCTATCTCGGCCCCATCCCCTACATGACTGACAAGGGCACCTTTGTCATCAACGGTGCCGAGCGCGTTGTCGTGTCGCAGCTTCACCGTTCGCCCGGCGTGTTCTTCGGACAGAGCACCCACGCCAACGGAACCAAGCTCTACAGCGCCCGTATCATCCCCTTCCGCGGAAGCTGGATCGAGTTTGCCACTGACATCAACAACGTCATGTATGCCTACATCGACCGCAAGAAGAAACTCCCCGTGACCACTCTTCTGCGTGCCATAGGCCTTGAAAGTGACAAGGACATCATTGAAATCTTCGGACTTGCCGAGGAAATCAAGGTCAACAAGACAAACCTAAAGAAAGCCGTAGGCCGCAAACTCGCCGCCCGCGTGCTCAAGACCTGGGTTGAAGACTTCGTTGACGAAGATACCGGCGAAGTTGTGTCGATCGAGCGTAACGACGTCATCCTCGACCGCGAGACTGTCCTTGAAGAAGAGAACATCCAGGAAATCCTCGATTCGGGCGTGCAGACCGTACTCCTCCACAAGGAAGACGCCAACACCTCCGACTACTCCATCATATTCAACACACTCCAGAAAGATACATCCAACTCCGAGAAAGAAGCTATCCAGTACATCTACCGACAGCTCCGCAACGCCGAGCCGCCGGACGATGCAAGCGCGCGCGAAGTCATCACCAACCTTTTCTTCTCTGAAAAGCGCTATGACCTCGGCGAAGTAGGCCGCTACCGTATCAACAAGAAACTCGGCCTCACAACCTCGATGGATGTCAAGGTGCTCACAAAGGAAGACATCATCGCCATCATCAAATATCTGATCGAGCTCATCAACTCGAAGACCGATGTCGACGATATCGACCACCTGAGCAACCGCCGTGTGCGCACCGTAGGCGAACAGCTTTACAACCAGTTCAACGTAGGCCTCGCCCGCATGTCGCGCACCATCCGCGAACGCATGAATGTGCGTGACAACGAAGTCTTCACCCCGATTGACCTCATCAACGCCAAGACCATTTCGAGCGTCATCAACACATTCTTCGGCACCAACGCCCTCTCGCAGTTCATGGACCAGACCAACCCGCTGGCCGAAATCACCCACAAGCGCCGTATGTCGGCCCTCGGCCCCGGCGGTCTCTCGCGCGAGCGCGCAGGCTTCGAGGTCCGAGACGTACACTATACCCACTACGGACGTCTCTGCCCGATCGAAACCCCTGAAGGCCCGAACATCGGTCTTATCTCCTCGCTCTGTGTCTACGCCAAGATCAACGACCTCGGCTTCATCGAGACCCCCTACCGTGAAGTGAAAGACGGTGTGGTCAACCTCAAGAACGACGAAGTTGTCTATCTCACAGCCGAAATCGAAGAAGGCAAAATCATAGCCCAGGGCAATGCGCCGGTCAACGACAACGGCGGCTTCATCAACGATCGAGTCAAAGCCCGTATGGACGCCGACTTCCCTATCGTCGCTCCTGACCAGGTAGAGCTTATGGACGTATCGCCAACGCAGATCGCCTCGATCGCCGCATCGCTCATCCCCTTCCTTGAACACGACGACGCAAACCGTGCCCTCATGGGATCGAACATGATGCGCCAGGCCGTGCCCCTGCTCCGCAGCGAGTCTCCGATTGTCGGCACCGGCATCGAAGGCCAGCTCATCCGCGACAGCCGCACCCAGATCATGGCCGAACGCGAAGGCACAATCGAATTCGTCGACGCAACCGTCATCCGCATCCGCTATGACCGCACCGAAGACGAAGAATTCGTATCATTCGAAGACAGCGTCAAGGAATACCACCTCCCCAAATTCCGCAAGACCAACCAGAGCACAACCATCGACCTCCGTCCCATCTGCAACAAGGGCCAGCGCGTCAAGAAAGGCGACATCCTCACCGAAGGCTACTCGACCGAAAAAGGCGAACTCGCACTCGGACGCAACCTCAAGGTAGCCTTCATGCCCTGGAAGGGCTACAACTATGAGGACGCTATCGTGCTCAACGAACGAGTGGTGCGCGAAGACATCCTCACCTCTGTCCACGTCGACGAATACACCCTCGAAGTCCGCGAGACCAAGCGCGGTATGGAAGAGCTCACCTCTGACATCCCCAACGTCTCTGAAGACGCCACCAAAGACCTCGACGAGCGCGGCATCATCCGCGTGGGTGCCCACATCGTCCCCGGCGACATCATGATCGGTAAGATTACACCCAAGGGCGAAAGCGATCCCACTCCGGAAGAAAAACTCCTCCGCGCCATCTTCGGCGACAAAGCCGGCGACGTCAAAGACGCATCGCTCAAGGCATCGCCCTCGCTCAAAGGCGTTGTCATCGGAACCCACCTCTTCCAGAAAGCCGAAAAGAAGAAAACCAAGAAGAGCGCAAGCGCAGTGCTGCCCAAGCTCGACGAAGAATATGAAGACCGTCTCAACGCCCTCAAGGACCTCCTTGTTGAAAAGCTGATGACCCTTACCAACGGCAAGACATCGCAGGGCGTGAAAGACTTCCTCGGCACAGACATCATCCCCAAGGGAGCCAAATTCTCAGCCGGAACACTCCGTGAGATCGACTACGACACCATCAATCTCTCAAAGTGGACAGCCGACGCTCACAAGAACGACATGATCCGCGCCACAATCGTCAACTACCTGCGCAAATCAAAGGAGATCGACGCCGAACTCCGCCGCAAGAAGTTCGACATCTCCATTGGCGACGAACTTCCCTCAGGCATCATGAAACTTGCCAAGGTCTACATCGCCAAGAAGCGTAAGATCAGCGTCGGTGACAAGATGGCAGGCCGTCACGGCAACAAGGGTATCGTTTCGCGCATCGTGCGTCAGGAAGACATGCCCTTCCTCGCCGACGGTACTCCGGTCGACATCGTCCTCAACCCGCTGGGTGTGCCCTCGCGTATGAACCTCGGCCAGATCTTCGAGACAGTGCTCGGATGGGCAGGCCGCGAACTCGGCGAGAAATTCGCAACCCCCATCTTCGACGGCGCAACCCTCGAAGACCTCAACGAGTGGACCGACAAAGCCGGCATACCACGCTACGGCAAGACCTACCTCTACGACGGCGGCACAGGCGAACGCTTCGACCAGCCCGCAACCGTAGGCGTGATCTACATGCTTAAGCTCGGCCACATGGTTGAAGACAAGATGCACGCACGCTCCATCGGCCCGTACTCACTCATCACCCAGCAGCCTCTCGGCGGTAAAGCCCAGTTCGGTGGTCAGCGTTTCGGTGAGATGGAAGTCTGGGCGCTCGAAGCATTCGGCGCCGCCCACATCCTCCAGGAGATCATCACTGTCAAGTCTGACGACGTCACAGGCCGCTCGAAGACCTACGAGGCCATCGTCAAGGGCGAGGCAATGCCGCCGGCCGGAATTCCCGAATCACTCAACGTGCTTCTCCACGAACTCCGCGGTCTCGGTCTCAGCATCAACCTTGAGCAGTAATGTCAGCCACGGCGACATCCTTAATTTTAACATTGTTCTCATATTATATATATGGCTTTTAGAAAAGACAATAAGCAAAAAAACAGTTTCTCAAAAATCTCCATCGGGCTCGCATCGCCTGAGGAGATTCTTGAGAAGTCGAGCGGCGAGGTGTTAAAACCTGAAACAATCAACTACCGCACCTACAAGCCTGAGCGCGACGGCCTCTTCTGCGAGCGCATTTTCGGTCCCGTCAAGGACTTCGAATGCCATTGCGGCAAGTACAAGCGCATCCGCTACAAAGGCATTGTCTGCGACCGATGCGGTGTTGAAGTGACCGAAAAGAAAGTACGTCGTGAGCGCATGGGCCACATCAAACTTGTGGTTCCCGTGGCCCACATCTGGTATTTCCGCTCACTCCCCAATAAGATCGGCTACCTCCTGGGCCTTCCCTCGAAGAAACTCGATGCAGTCATCTACTACGAACGCTACGTGGTCATCAACCCCGGCGTTGCAGCCGAAGGAGAGAAACCCATACAGCGTCTCGACCTCCTCTCCGAGGAAGAATACTTCGAGATCATAGACCGTCTGCCCCGCGAAAACCAGCTCCTTGACGACACCGACCCCAACAAGTTCGTTGCCAAAATGGGTGCCGAGGCAATCTACGATCTTCTCAAAGACATCAACCTCGACGACCTCTCCTACGCCCTGCGCGACCAGGCCAACTCCGAAGGATCGCAGCAGCGCAAGACCGAAGCCCTCAAGCGCCTCCAGGTGGTTGAATCGTTCCGCGCATCGCGTGAACGCAACCGTCCCGAATGGATGATCCTCCAGGCAGTACCCGTCATTCCGCCTGAACTCCGTCCGCTCGTGCCTCTGGACGGCGGCCGCTTCGCAACTTCCGACCTCAACGACCTCTATCGTCGCGTCATCATCCGCAACAACCGTCTGAAACGCCTCATAGAGATCAAAGCCCCTGACGTCATCCTCCGCAACGAAAAGCGTATGCTCCAGGAAGCCGTCGACTCACTGCTTGACAACTCACGCAAATCCTCAGCCGTAAAGACCGAAGCCAACCGTCCCCTCAAATCGCTCTCCGACTCGCTCAAGGGCAAGCAGGGCCGCTTCCGTCAGAACCTCCTCGGTAAGCGTGTCGACTACTCGGCCCGTTCGGTTATCGTCGTAGGTCCCGAACTGAAGATGCACGAGTGCGGTATCCCCAAAAACATGGCTGCCGAACTCTACAAGCCCTTCGTCATCCGCAAGCTCATCGAGCGCGGCATCGTCAAGACCGTCAAGTCTGCCAAGAAGATCGTCGACCGCAAGGAACCAGTCGTCTGGGACATCCTTGAATACGTAATGAAGGGCCACCCCGTGCTCCTCAACCGAGCCCCGACCCTCCACCGTCTCGGCATCCAGGCCTTCCAGCCCAAAATGATCGAAGGAAAGGCAATCCAGCTCCACCCCCTCGCATGTACGGCATTCAACGCCGACTTCGACGGTGACCAGATGGCAGTCCACCTTCCTTTGGGCAACGAAGCCATCCTCGAAGCCCAGCTCCTTATGCTCGGATCTCACAACATCCTCAACCCCGCCAACGGCGCACCTATCACCGTGCCCTCGCAGGACATGGTGCTCGGTCTCTACTACATCACCAAGCTCCGCAAAGGCGACAAGGGCGAAGGCCTCAAATTCTACGGACCCGAAGAAGCTGAAATCGCCTACAACGAAGGCCGCGTGACACTCCACGCACCCGTGTCGGTTGTAGTCGAAGACATCGACGAATTCGGCAACCCCATCAAGCACCTCGTCGAGAATACCTCCGTAGGCCGTGTGCTCGTCAATCGCTACGTGCCCAAAGAAATCGGCTACGTCAATGAGATCCTCTCCAAGAAATCACTGCGTACCATCATCTCGCGCGTAATCAAACACTGCGGTATTCCCCGCTCGGCACAGTTCCTTGACGACATCAAGAACCTCGGTTACTACATGGCATTCAAGGGCGGTCTGTCATTCAACCTCGGCGACGTACTCATCCCTGCCGAAAAAGAAGAATATGTGCGCGAGGGCTACGAACAGGTGCAGGAAGTCCTCAACAACTACTCGATGGGCTTCATCACCAACAACGAACGCTACAACCAGATCATCGACATCTGGACACACGTCAACTCACGTCTGGCCGACACCCTCATGAAACAGATCTCGGCCGACAAGCAGGGCTTCAACCCTGTCTACATGATGCTCGACTCCGGCGCCCGTGGTTCTAAAGACCAGATCCGTCAGCTCTCCGGCATGCGTGGCCTTATGGCCAAGCCCCAGAAGAGCGGTGCCGAAGGAGGCCAGATCATCGAAAACCCGATTCTTGCAAACTTCAAGGAAGGCCTTTCGGTGCTCGAATACTTCATCTCGACCCACGGTGCCCGTAAGGGTCTTGCCGACACCGCGCTCAAGACAGCCGACGCCGGTTATCTTACCCGCCGTCTGGTCGACGTGGCCCATGACGTCATCATCAACGAAGAAGACTGCGGAACCCTCCGCGGACTCGTCTGCACCGAGATCAAGAACAACGACGAAGTCGTCGCTTCACTCGGCGAACGCATCCTCGGACGCGTCTCTGTCCATGACATTATCGACCCCACCAACGGCGAACTCATCGTCGCCGCAGGAGAAGAGATCAACGACCTTGCAGCCGACCGCATCAACGAATCACCCATCGAATCAGTCGAGATCCGCTCGGTGCTCACCTGCGAATCAAAGAAGGGTGTCTGCGCCAAGTGCTACGGCCGCAACCTCGCCACACACCGCATGGTCCAGATGGGCGAAGCTGTCGGCGTGATCGCCGCACAGTCAATCGGCGAGCCCGGTACACAGCTCACCCTCCGTACATTCCACGTCGGTGGTGTCGCCTCGAACATCGCCGCTGTCAACTCGCTCACCTCGCGCTACGAAGGCATCCTTGAAATCGACGAACTCCGCACCGTGCAGACCGAAGAGGTCGACGCCAGCGGACGTAAGGTCGATGTGGTTATCGGCCGACTCGCAGAAATGCGCATCATCGACCCCACCACAAAGATGATGCTCACCAACGCAAACATCCCCTACGGCGCGAAACTCTTCTTCGATAACGGCGCACGTGTCAAGAAAGGCGATGTGATCTGCGAATGGGACCCCTTCAACGCCGTCATTGTCAGCGAAGCAGGTGGTAAGGTACAATACGTCAACCTCACCGAAAACGTCACCTATCGCGTCGACTCCGACGAGCAGACCGGTCTCCGCGAAAAAATCATCATCGAATCCAAGGAACGCGGCAAAGTGCCTGAAGCCAACATCGTTGACGCAAACGGCCAGATCCTCCGCACCTATGCACTCCCCGTGGGCGCCCACCTCATGGTCGACGAAAACGCCGAACTCAAACCCGGCGAAATCTTCGTCAAGATCCCGCGCGCCGCAGGCTCTGCAGGTGACATCACCGGTGGTCTCCCCCGCGTGACCGAACTCTTCGAAGCCCGTAACCCCTCCAACCCCGCCATCGTATCTGAAATCGACGGTGAAGTCAAGTTCGGAAAGGTCAAACGAGGCAACCGCGAGATTTCCGTCACCTCCAAACTCGGAGAGACCAAGAAATATCTCGTGCCCCTGTCAAAACAGATCCTCGTTCAGGAAAACGACTATGTGCGCGCAGGCACCCCGCTCTCAGACGGCGCCACCACACCGGCCGACATCCTCAACATCATGGGTCCGACAGCCGTTCAGGAATACATCGTCAATGAAGTCCAGGACGTCTACCGTATGCAGGGTGTGAAGATCAACGACAAGCACTTCGAAGTCATCGTACGCCAGATGATGCGCAAAGTCAACATCCTCGATCCCGGCGACACCAACTTCCTCGAACAGCAGGTGGTCGACAAGCGCGACTTCATGGACGAAAACGACCGCATCTGGGGCAAGAAAGTTGTCACCGACGCCGGCGACAGCGAAAACGTCAAGCCCGGCCAGATCATCACCGCACGCAAGCTCCGCGACGAAAACTCATCGCTCAAGCGCCGTGACCTCCGTCCCATCCAGGTACGCGATGCACAGCCCGCCACCTCCGAACAGATCCTCCAGGGTATCACCCGTGCCGCCCTGCAGACATCATCGTTCATGTCGGCCGCATCATTCCAGGAAACCACCAAGGTGCTCAACGAAGCCGCTATCAACGGCAAGGTCGACTACCTCGTGGGCATGAAGGAAAACGTGATCTGCGGACACCTCATTCCCGCAGGTACCGGTCTCCGCTCCTACGAACGCATCGTGGTAGGTGGCAAGGATGACATCGAAGACGCCTTTGATATCCCCGTAGTCACCCGCGACGAAGCCCCCGAAGCAGTCGACGTAGCCCACACCGAACTCTGATCCTGACGGCTCCAAAAAGCCGGTCATCCATAAAAACACCGAACCCCGCCTGCCCGAATCCGGACAAGCGGGGTTCACTGTATCCTCACCCCAGGGCCGATGGATCTGTGTCCACGCACATGGATCTCAGGCATCGCTCGGCCTCCGCTGCCGCCTCGGCACTCGCAGACCCAGGGGTTTCGTAAACATAGGCTCTCCGAGCCATCACCGGTCTGTCCCGTCTTAGAGGGTGTTTCATAACAAGAGTTAAAATCTGAGTGGTGTATCTTTTAGATAAATTGTTGCAAAGGAGGAAGAAGCATAGCGAGCTATGCGACTGACGAGTTTCAACAATTTAGCAAAAGAGACACCAAGGCTCAGGTAACTTAAAAATTTTCACAAATGGAATATACTATTTACAAAAAAAAGCAATACAATCGCCTCCGAAAGCTTTGAGTGGCTATGGCTCTTCATCTCAGTCACATAGCTCGCTATGCTCCTTCAATTCAGAGCCATATCCATCTCAAATCTTTCGCTCAGATTTTAACTATTGTTATGAAACACCCTCTTAACAATAGCTTGGCAATAAATGATTGCTTAATCCGCGAAAAATTCGTAAATTTGTGCTTACTTATCATAACTGATACGTGCCATGACCGAGAATGACGAATTAATCCACGATGACATCGAGACTCCGGAATCAGCCGGGGCCACTCCAGCCCCTGTCCCTGACTATGATGAAGACGACATCAAGACCCTTGACTGGAAAGAGCACATCCGCCGGCGTCCCGGCATGTATATCGGCAAACTCGGCGACGGATCGAACTTTGACGACGGCATCTACGTGCTGATCAAAGAAGTGCTCGACAACGCCATTGACGAATACATGATGGGCTTCGGAAAGCAGATCATAGTCGATGTAGCTGACGGAACCGTCACCGTGCGCGACTACGGACGCGGTGTGCCCCTCGGAAAACTGGTCGACGTATCATCCAAGATGAACACCGGCGGCAAATATGACTCCAAGGCCTTCAAGAAATCCGTAGGCCTCAACGGCGTCGGCATCAAGGCCGTCAACGCCCTCTCCACCGAATTTTTCATCTGCAGCGTGCGCGACGGCCAGATGAAAAGCGTGCTCTACCGCTGCGGCGACAAGGTGGAGGAGAGCGACATCGAGCCTACCACCGAAGCCAACGGCACACTCGTGCGCTTCACTCCTGACGCAAGCATATTCCGCGACTATGCCTACCGCGATGAGTTCATAGTGCCGCTGATCAAGAACTACACCTACCTCAATACCGGCCTTGCCATGATGTTCAACGGCAAGCGCTACATCTCGCGTCACGGTCTGCTCGACCTCCTGCGCGACGCAATGACCACCGATCCGCTCTACGCGCCCATCCATCTCAAGGGCGACGACATCGAAGTGGCCATAACCCATGCCAACCAGCGCGGCGAGGAATATTACTCGTTTGTCAACGGCCAGCACACCACTCACGGCGGAACCCATCTCGCAGCCTTCAAGGAATCGGTGTCGCGCACACTCAAAGAATACTTCAAGCGCGACTTAGACTACTCCGACATACGCAACGGCATGATAGCCGCCATCTCAATCAAGGTAGAGGAACCGCTGTTCGAATCGCAGACAAAGACCAAACTCGGCAGCCGCGACATGGGCCCCGACGGACCTACCGTGGCAAAATTCATCGGCGACTTCATCAAGACCGAACTTGACAACTATCTCCACCGCAACACCGACGTTGCCGACATAATCCTGAAAAAAGTCCAGGAGAGCGAACGCGCCCGCAAGGCTATGGCTGGCATAACCAAACTGGCCCGCGAAAAGCAGAAGAAAGCCAATCTCAACAACAAGAAGCTGCTCGACTGCCGGGTGCATCTCAACGACAGCCGCGGAAACGAGGAAAAGAAACTCGCATCATCCATCTTCATCACCGAGGGTGACTCGGCCGCCGGATCAATCACCAAGATCCGCAACGTCGAGACCCAGGCCGTGTTCTCGCTGCGCGGAAAACCCAAGAACTCCTACGGCGTTCCCGCCAAGATCCTCTATGAAAACGACGAGTTCAACCTCCTCCAGGCCGCGCTCAACATCGAAGAGGGCATTGACGGCCTGCGCTACAACAATGTGATCATCGCAACCGATGCCGACGTCGACGGCATGCACATACGCCTGCTGCTGATGACCTTCTTCCTCCAGTTCTTCCCTGACATGATCAAGAAAGGCCATCTCTACGTGCTCCAGACCCCTCTCTTCCGTGTGCGCAACCACAAGACCACCAAGCGCGGCGCCCGCGGAGGCTCAGCCGCCGGCGACGACACCTACTACTGCTACACCGATGAGGAGCGCATAGCCGCCATCGAGAAACTCGGCGACAATGCCGAGATCACCCGATTCAAAGGTCTCGGCGAAATCTCGCCGGAGGAATTCCGCGGCTTCATCGGGCCCGACATCCGTCTTGACCGCGTCAGCCTCCGCAAGGAAGATGCCGTGGCCGAGCTGCTGGAATTCTACATGGGCAAAAACACTATGGAACGACAGAACTTTATCATTGACAATCTTGTTGTTGAGGATGACTCCCAGATCGGATAGCACCTCAGACCGTCGGTCAATGTAACCAACTCAGAAGATGAATACAATCCTGTTTCCCGGTTCGTTCAACCCGTTCACCGTAGGCCACCGGTCGCTCGTAGAGCGCGTGTTGCCGCTTTTCGACCGCGTAGTGATAGCCATCGGAGTCAATTCTCAGAAAGCCTGCGAAGCCCGGACCCGTGAGCGTCTCGACGCCATCCGCGCCCTTTATGCCGCAGAGCCTAAAGTCTCGGTCATAGCCTACAGCGGTCTCACCGTCGATGCCTGCGAGGCCGAGGGCGCGCGCTGGATGCTGCGCGGAGTCCGCTCGGTTGCCGACTTCGAATATGAGCGCAACCTCGCCGACATCAACCGGCGCATCTCAGGCATAGAGACCTTGCTGCTGTTCACACTTCCGGAATACGCGGCCGTATCCTCTTCGGTGGTCCGCGAACTGCAGGCCTATGGCCGTGACGTCAGCGAATTCCTGCCCGAAGGGCCCGGAAAGCCATGACCGGACCAGCACACACGCGCGCGATATCTCAATACAGAACAAACATCACATATATACTGATTTTACCGACTGATGAAAAAACTGTTTTTTTCCTCCATACTCCTCCTTGCCGTCTGCCTGACCTCAGTAGGGCAGATTGAGTTTACCCCTGAGCGCAAGCTGCGCTATGCCGAGCAGATCATCGAGTCATACTATGTAGACCGCATCGACACCGCCAAGGTGGTCACAGAAGCGATCGTGGCCATGCTCAAGACCCTTGACCCGCACTCCACCTACTCCTCGCCCGAAGAGACCCGCGAGCTGACCGAACCGCTTGACGGCAACTTCTCCGGAATCGGAATCCGCTTCCAGATGAACAACGATACTCTCTATGTCATCGAGTCAGTGGCCGGCGGACCCTCGGAAAAGGTAGGCATACTTCCCGGCGACCGCATCATCTCATGCAACGACACCGTTATTTCGGGAGTCAAGATGAAGAACAACGGCATCATGAAAGTGCTCCGCGGCCCCAAGGGCACAATAGCCGCCCTCAAAGTGCTCCGCAAGGGCAACCCGCAGCTGCTTGAATTCCGTGTGGAGCGTGACAACATACCCATCTACAGCGTCGAGGCCACCTATATGATCAACGACTCCGTGGGCTACATCAGCGTCAGCCGTTTCGCTGAAGCCACAGCCGAAGAAGTGGCCGAAGCTATGGGCAAGCTCAAGAAAAAAGGCATGCGCCATCTGATACTCGATCTCACTGACAACGGCGGCGGCTACATGCGTCCGGCCACTGATATCTCAGACATGTTTCTCCGCAGAGGCGATCTGGTGGTCTACACCGAGTCACCCAAAAACGGCACAGCCGAATATATCACCCAGAAAAACGGCTCCTTCCTTGACGGGCGCGTGGTAGTGATGGTCAACCAGTATTCCGCCTCGGCCAGCGAGATCCTTTCAGGAGCGCTCCAGGACAATGACAGAGCCGTGATAGTGGGCCGCCGCACCTTCGGCAAAGGCCTCGTGCAGCGTCCCTTCCCCTTCCCTGACGGCTCGATGATGCGACTGACCGTATCGCGCTACCACACCCCATCAGGCCGCTGCATTCAGAAACCCTACGTTGACGGCGATGACGAAAGCTATCAGCTCGACATGATCAACCGCTATAACTCCGGAGAGTTCACCAATGCTGACAGCATCCATCATTTCGCCGATTCGCTGCTCTTCCATACCCGCCGGCTCAAACGCCCCGTCTATGGCGGAGGAGGCATCATGCCTGACCGCTTTGTGCCTATTGACACCACCATGTATTCCACCTACTACCGTGACCTTATAGCCAAAGGAGCGGTCAATAATTTCACTGTCGATTATGTAGATGCCAACCGCTCTAAAATCAAGAGCGCCTATCCGACAGAAGAGAGCTATATTGCCGGATTCACCGTCACTCCTGAAATCATGCAGGGCCTCATAGACCGCGGTACGGCTGACGGTGTGACCTATGACGAAGCGCAGTTCCGCCGTTCCGAACCGATGCTCCGCGCCATAGTCAAAGGCCTCGTAGGCCGTGACATCTATGACCAGTCTGTCTATTCACGTGTGGTCAGTCCGCTCGACCCCACGTTTGCCGCCGCGGTAGAGATCATCAACAGTCCCGCTCTCTACAACTCCTATCTGACCCCGAAAGAGTGAGCAGGGCCTGACATGCGTAAATGATAAAAACAGCGAACGCTGTGCCTTTCAGACGGGCACAGCGTTCGCTGCGATAGAGCGGAGCCTCTGACAGCCCCCGTGGAGGTTTATGGATTGGGATCAGGCCTTGGAGTAGAGCGAGAACTCGCAGCCGTATTCATCCACAAGCTTATTGTCAAGATCGTCGACTTTCTCGGCAAGACCTACAATGTTGTTGAGAATGCGTTCACGCGACTCTTCGGTGAGGTCGGCGAGGTGGATGCGGTAGCACAGATAGATCTGGCGTCCGTCAACTCCCATCTTGTAGGGATAGAAGTCAGTGTCGAGCATGAAGTCGAGCACTTTCTCTACATTCTTCTTTGGCAGAAGATTGATCGGCGATACGGCAAAGAGATAGTTGCGGTCATAGACAAAAAGCCGGATTTCGGAACTGCCTCGGTGGAACACCCACACGTTGTGGCCGCTGCGGGCAAGCACCGGATTGATGCCCATGCGGGCAATGGCGCTTTCGCAGAACTCTCCAAGGGGCGACATTTCGTGGGTGGCAAACACCCTTTCGTCAAGATGCGCGCCGCATGAGGGGCAGTATTCCTCGTCACCGCTGATCAGTTCATCGCAGCTGTCGCACTGCACGTGAAACTCGCTGCGGTCAAGATCCTCGATGGCGTCAAGCAGCTGAGCCAAGGCCTCGATGCGTACGCCGAAACCCATGTTGTCAGCCGATGAAGTCGCGAATTTGCTGACGGTCACACCGATCACCTCGCCCTTGTCATTGACAATCGGGCCTCCTGAGTTGCCGGGATTGACCGGGGCATCGACCTGGATGTAATATTTTCCGTCCATCAGCTGGCGGGGTGAAGAGAGAGAGCCTTCGGTGATGGTGAAAGGCATGCCGAAAGGATAGCCTGCAACGTGGACTTTCGATCCGATGGCCGGATCATCGTCTCCTGCGAGAGGGAAATCGGGAAGATGGCTGAAATCGGCGTCGACGGCCAGCAGAGCAAGGTCGAGTTCGGGATTGACGGCCACTACTCGCGCTTCGTATGGGTTGCGGTCATTGTCATGGATGGCCACTGTGCGGTAGCCGGCCACTACATGGTAGTTGGTGACGAAAATGTCGTGCTTCCGGAGGTAGAAGCAGCTGCCTGACCCATCGGCATGGGTCACTTTATATATCAGTTTGTTTATTTCTGGATTCATAAGGCGTAGAGAATGATTGGTTAAGAGGTCGTTTAAGAACAAGCTCTAAAAAATTGGTTGAAGCATGGCGTTTCAGCCTACGTTTCATGAGCCGAGAGAGCTGAGCATACGCATCTGGAGCTCGGTGGCGAGACGCATGTATTCGGTCATGTTGCCGGCTTTCAGAGCTTCATCCATCTGACGCTGGATCGCCACGATTTCTTCGCCGCTCATGGCTTCGGCCAGTTTCTGGTGTGCGGCCATGATGTTGGCGTGAGCCTCGGAGAGATCTTCTTCATCGTCCTCATCGTCCTCATCGTCGTCATCGTCGTCCTCGTCATCGTCGTCCTCGTCATCGTCATCCTCGTCATCCTCGTCATCGTCATCTTCATCTTCGTCCTCTTCATCATCGTCGTCATCATCCGGTTCGATGTCGCCGTCCATGATCTTGTCAAGGGCTTTGAGCAGGATTTCAGCCGCCTCCTTAAGCGGCAGGCCTGCGCTCTCGCGCAGGGCGGTGATGATGAGATATTCGAGCAGCAGAGAGATATTGCTTTCGGCGAGCAGCTGATAGAATGAGAAGTAGATGCGCACGGCCACCTGGTCATAGTCTCTCTTCTGCATGGCTTCGGTGACACCTTCGTGGAGACTCTCGAAATCATCCTGCACACTCTGGAGTGGTGCGTTAGGCTTTATTGACACCATCATCTCGACCGTGTAGAGGTCTTCGGCCAGTTTTTCCTTGGGCATCGACAAGAGTTTCTTGAGAAACGATGTGCCGCGGGAGACAAGTTCTTCGATCGGCCGCTCGTCATTCATTGACTCGATGGCCTTTTCGATTTCGTTGATCAGCTGACCCTGCGGGTTGACAATGAATGTGAACTGGTGGATGGCACCGCTTAAGATTGTCCAGGCATAGACGTAGCGCCGCTGAGAACTGTAGTCGGCGGCTGCATTGAGAGCAAGCTGTCCGATGGTATGGAGCGCGTCATAGACAGTGTCGACTTCATCCGGAGTGAAAGGTGTCACTTTGGGAGTGTAGCAGCGCTCGGCATTGAAGCGGGTGCAGAGTTCATCGTCATATTTGTCGCCGATGAGGCAGATGTTGTGGATGATGGCGTGGATCTTGTGGGGATGAGTGTCAGTCAGCGGGCAAGAGTATTCCATCTTCAGATAGTCGCCGCTCTTGACGAAACGGGCGAGCATGAGATTGTTGATGTTCATTTCCGCGATCTGGCGCAGCATGGCCACGCGCCCTTTTTCGGGCAGACGCAGGAAATCGGCCGAGATATGGAGTGTTTCTGGCGTTATGTTGATGCGGACCACTATCGAGCCGTGGGGAATTCTGAACGAAGTGCCTTCCGGATTGCCGTAGCGTTCGCGGAAATCGCAGTCGAGAGCATCGATCAGCAGTTGCAGTGACTTGAGGTAGTCGTGGTTTTCAAAAGCCTCGACAGCCTCGTCCATTGTCTCTCCGTCTGTGTAGACCTGTTGTGAGTCAGTGGCAGGCGGAATGTATGGGAATGACTGTTTCATGTTGCAAGTGTTTTCTGATATAGAGAATGTAGTTGTGATTCTGAAAGGGGAGTGTGGTCTGTTCTCCGTTATCTTGCCAGATGGGCCGGGCGGAGAATGAAGGGCAGGGGAGAGCGGAGCACTATCGACTTGTCGGTCTTCACCTTTTCAAGAGCCGTGGCGGCTTCCTGAGGGGTCTGGCAGGTGGCCGTGCAGACGTAGTAGAGCGGTTCGCGGGTGTGGATTATGAATGCGTCGGGATAGCCGTTGGCTTGCAGGCGCGCACGCATTTCGCGGGCGTTGAACTTTTGTTTGAACTGCCCGACTGCCACGTTGTAGCGCTTGAGCATCTCGCGTGAGGCACCTCCGTTTTCCGTATAGCCTACATATTCTGTGCGCATGGGCAGAGTGTCTGATCCGGCTATCAGATCAGAGGTCTGCGCGCTGTTGCGTATGCGGGCATAGATTGTCGAATCCACCCCTGAAGCCTCACGGTTTTTGGCAACCGCCGTCTCATAGGCCTGACGGTAGTTGCTTTCACTGGTCTTGCAGCTGACGGTCAGAAGAGTGGCTGTCAGTGCGGCGACAACGGGCAGAAGCCGCATGAATTTGAAGCGTCGATACATAATGGCAGTGAGTGTGTTGTACGGATGAGCTTATATATTATATATGTATAAGGTGGATTCGGAACCGATTGTTCAGACCACGTGGTAGCCTGCGGTGGAGAGGGCTTTGCGCAGGATCTCGATGTGTTCGTTGTTGCGGGTCTCGACTTCGACGCGGATCAGACAGCCGTTGATGGATGTCATGTGGGAGTTGCGTTCGTGGGTGACGGAGATGATGTTGGCTCCGTTTTCGCCGAGCACACGGCAGACTCCTGAAAGCTGTCCGGGCTGGTCGGTGAGGTCGAGAGTCAGGGTGCAGTTGCGTCCGCTCTTGACAAGGCCGCGGGTGATGACGCGGTTGAGGATGGTCACGTCGATATTGCCGCCTGAAACCACGCAGACGGTCTTCTTGCCCTGGATGGGGACTTTGTTGAACATGGCTGCGGCTACCGATACGGCTCCTGCTCCTTCCGAAACGAGCTTCTGCTGCTCGATCAGGGCAAGGATGGCGGCTGCGATCTCGTCTTCGCTGACGGTCACGATCTCGTCGACATATTTGCTGCAGAAGTCAAAGGTGTTGACTCCTGGTTCCTTGACTGCGATACCGTCGGCTATGGTCGCCACCTTGTCAAGACGCTCGCGTTCGCCGGCCTTGACCGAGCGGTACATCGAGGGAGCGCCTTCGGCCTGGACTCCGTAGACTTTCACGTCGGGTTTGAGCTGCTTGAGCGCGAAAGCTATGCCGGCTATCAGACCGCCGCCGCCGATGGGCACGATGACGGCTTCCACGTCAGGCATCTCTTCAAGAATTTCGAGGCCGATGGTGCCTTGGCCTGCTATGACCTTGAGGTCGTCGAAGGGATGTATGAGTGTGTAGTTGTGTTCTTTCTGAAGTTCGAGCGCTTTCTGATAGGCGTCGTCATAAACTCCGGGCACAAGGCAGACTTCGGCGCCGAGACGCTTTGTGGCTTCGATCTTTGAGATCGGCGCTCCGGCGGGGAGGCAGATGATTGACTTGATGCCGTTGCGGGTGGCCGCGAGTGCCACTCCCTGCGCATGGTTGCCGGCCGAGCAGGCTATCACGCCGTGGGCTTTTTCCTCAGGGGTCAGCTGGGAGATCTTGTAGTAGGCTCCGCGGAGTTTGAAGGCTCCGGTGTGCTGGAGGTTTTCAGGCTTGAGGTAGACTTCTGCCTCAGGATTGATATTCGGCACCCCGATCAGGCGCGGATGACGTGCTACGTCGCGCAACACCTGGGCCGCGCGGTAGATTTCGGAAATTTCAAGTGTTTCAGCCATGATGAATGTTTTTAAACTATATAAGCACAAATTTATGAAATCCCGAACTATCTTCCAAAATAAAATTTCTGTGCGGGGCTGTCCATGAAAAAATCCCTCCGTCATGGCCTGTGGGGTGCATGGCGGAGGGACGAGAGATTTTACGGAAGCTTAAAATTGTTTTCTTTGGCAGCCGCTTGAGGAGGTGTGAAGGCCGGGGCTATTTGCCCGGTTCTTCCTGGATGCGGAGTTTGTCTTCGAGTATTTCAAGCTGCTGAAGACCTGATGCGCGCCACTGTGGCTCTCCGTTTTTGAAGATGATGAGTGTAGGCACACTTATGATCTGGTATTTGGCTGCGAGGTCGGGATTGCGGTCAACGTCGATCTTTACGATGTTGGCTGCGTCGCCTACCTTGTTTTTAAGCTGTTCGAGGATGGGACCCTGCATTTTGCACGGGCCGCACCATGTGGCGAAGAAGTCGACGAGTGTTGGCTTGCTGCTGCCGATTATTTCATTGAAATCGTTCATAGTTAAGGCGTATTATAAAGGTGTTGAGTGAAAAATTCAGTTCGATGCCTTTATAACGCGCCCGGTCGGGAGTTGGTTTGCTTGCAGGTGGCGGGGGAGTTCCCAATAAAAGTTAACAAATATTGGCCGGCACCGCGCTTACGGCATTGGCTGAAGGCAGGCTGCCACTTCCTTGAATGCGAAGCTGCGGGTCTGCCCGGCGTCACCGTCAGCTTCAGGCCGCAGGGCGAGGGTGATTATGCCGTCAGGAGCCACCGAGGCTATCCGCGCCATGATCTGCTCGCCGCGCAGGCAGTCGGTGTAGGGCCAGTAGCCCTCACGGCGCCAGAGCAGGCTGAAATAGCGCTTCTGCAGGTCATCGGAGGCTGATGAGATGCGGGCCGTCTCACCGATGATCCGGGTGATGATCTCCTCGGTCAGTGGGCGTAGCGGATAGGTGAGGCCTGTCAGCATGGAGAGCGATACGGGGTTCGGGGCGTCGGAGCGGAATTCGGTCTGGTTGACGTTGATTCCCATGCCTACTATGCAGTGGTTGATGCCGTTGGCTGTGATCGAGTTTTCAATGAGGATGCCACAGATCTTTCTGTCGGCCACATAGATGTCATTTGGCCATTTGATTCTGACCTCCATGCCGGGCAGATGGCGTGCGAGCACATCGGCGATGGCTACCGAGACGGCCTGAGAGATCAGAAACTGGCGCGAGGGGTGAAGTCCGGCGGGTCTGAGCAGCAGCGACATGGTGATGTTCTTGCCCGGCTCGGCTTCCCAGCTGTTGCCGCGCTGACCGCGCCCTGCAGTCTGACGGTGGCAGACCACCGTTAGTCCGTCGGGACTTTCGCGGGCTATGGCTGCGAGATAGCTGTTGGTCGAGGCTGTCTCTTCAAGCTCTATTATCTCCATGATGAGGCTTTGGGTTCAGTGTCAGGCTTCGGCGGGATTGTCGATGGTCAGGCAGCGGCCTCCGTCAGGGAGAACGTCGATTTTGACTCTGACGGTATCGTCGGGCAGGATGTCGTCGATGCGGTCGGGCCATTCGATGAGGCAGAGTGCGCCTGAGTCGAGATAGTCTTCCACGCCGATGTCGAAAGCCTGTTCGAGCGACTCGATGCGGTAGAGGTCGAAGTGGTAGATCAGCTCGGCTGTTGTATCGGAGCGATATTCGTTGATGATCGAGAATGTAGGCGATCCTGTCGGGTCTTCCTCCACACCGAGCGCGCGGCAGAGGGCGTTGATGAAAGTTGTTTTTCCGGCGCCCATCTCACCCTCGAAGGTGTAGACCGTGGCGTCGTCCATAAGGCTTAGAAACTCCTGAGCGGCCTGCGGAAGGGCTTCGACGGAGGGAATCATTATCTTTTTCATGCGGTAAGTGACTTTTATTGTAAGTGACTTTTGTTTGATTCTATTTGGCTGTCAGAGTGATGATCGGGATGAGCATTTCTTCGGGCGAGATGCCGCCGTGCTGGAAGGTCCCGTCATAGTACTGCACATAGTAGTTGTAGTTGTTGGGATAGGCGAAGAAGTCGCGCCCGGTGGCGAAGATGTAGGTCGACGATACGTTTGGCGCGGGCAGCCCCAGACGGCCCGGTTGCTTGACCTCATAGACCTGGCGGGCGTTGTAGGCGAGGTTTTTGCCTATCTTGTAGCGGAGGTTGGTGTTGGTGTTCTTGTCGCCGACAACCTTGACGGGGTTGTCCACGCGCACGGTGCCGTGGTCGGTGGTGAGGACTATCTTGTAGCCCTTGGCGGCTATGCGTCGGAATATCTCGATGGCCGGCGAGTGGCGGAACCATGATTCGGAGAGCGACCGGTAGGCGGCGTTGTTGGCGGCAAGCTCGCGGATCATGCGTGACTCGGTGCGGGCGTGGGAGAGCATGTCGATGAAGTTGAACACTATGACGTTCAGATCGTTGTCAAGCAGATTGGAGAACTCGCGGAGGAGTTTCTCGCCTGCGGCCGAGTCGTTGATCTTGGTGTAGGAGAATCTGCACTGGCGGCGATAGCGTTCGAACTGGGTGGCTATCATGGGCGATTCGTTGAGATTTTTGCCTTCCGGGGAGTCTTCGTCGACCCACAGGTCGGGAAACATCCGCTCGATGTCGACCGGCATCAGCCCGGAGAAAATGGCGTTGCGGGCATACTGTGTGGCGGTCGGGAGTATGGAGCAGTAGAGTTCCTCGCTGAAGTTGAAGGTGTCGGCAAGCAGGGGCTTGACTGCGGCCCACTGGTCGAGGCGGAAGTTGTCGATCAGTATGAAAAACACCTTTTCGCCGGTGTCGAGCAGGGGGAACACCCGGTTTTTGAAGATGTCGGGCGACATCATGGGGCGGCCGGGCGTGTTCTTGTCGGCGATCCATGAGGCGTAGTTGTTTTTGATGAATTTGGCGAAGGCTGTGCCTGCGTCTTTCCGCTGCATGTCAAGCAGTTCGTCCATCTGTGTGTCGGCGGCCGAGAGTTGCATCTCCCAGTGGACCAGAAGACGGTAGAGGTTCATCCAGTCGGTGATCGATGAAGCCGAGTCGATCATCGACGAGATCCGCGAGAATTCCTGGCGGTAGTCGCTGCCGGTCTGGGTGGAGACGAGGCGGTCTGAGTGGAGGTTTTTCTTGATCGAGAGCAGTATCTGGTTGGGGTTTACCGGCTTGATGAGGTAGTCGGCAATCTTGTTGCCTACGGCCTGGTCCATGATGTTTTCTTCCTCGCTTTTGGTGATCATGATCACCGGTATGTGGGGCGAGGTGAGTTTTATGCGCTGGAGGGTTTCGAGTCCGGTCAGGCCGGGCATGTTCTCGTCAAGGATGATGAGGTCGAAGTTCTGTTGTCCGGCAAGCTCAAGGGCGTCGGCGCCGCTGCATGCGGTGACCACTTCATAGCCTTTGCCTTTGAGGAACATTATGTGGGGTTTGAGGAGGTCGATCTCGTCGTCGGCCCAGAGTATGGTTGATGGCATTCTGCTGTCGGTTGGGGTTGGTTATGGGGTTTTGGTGGAGGGTCAGTCTTCATCGCCTTCGCTGCCGAGGGGATAGTCAGGGTAGACCGGAGGCGAGGTTGGCTTTTTGGGCGGGGCGGGAGTTTTGGGAGAGCTGGGAGTTTTGGGAGTTTTGGGAGTGCTGGGGAGGCTGGGGGATTGGGGCTTTTGGGGCGCTTTTGGCTCTGCGGGGCTTGTTTGTGTAGGCTCTGCTGTAGTAGGCTTTGCTGTAGCAGGCTCTGCGGGGGCTTCAGGGGTCTCCGTGTTTGGTTCGGGGGTGTACATTTCAGATGCTGCCGGATATTCTTCGGGTGGCAGGACTGATTCATGGGTCTCGCGGACGCTTTCTTCGCCGATGAAGCGGAAGTAGTCGTCAAACGATCCGCCTCCCTGGAGCAGTTTCTCGAAGTTGCTCTTGCTTATCTGCACGGGGCGCACTCCTTCGGGTATGATGACACCGCGGTCCTGGCTGAGCAGCGAGCGGTAGTGGTTGAGCTCGGCTTCATTGCTGAATCCCTTGACGAGGAGAAGGCCGAGCTGCCCGAAGTTCATGACTTCGAGGTCGAAGTCGCGCACCATGTAGGTGGTGAAGTTGTGGCGGGCCACATCGAAGAGCAGCTGGTTGGGCGAGATCTGCGAGGTGGAGAAGAGCAACACCAGATAGTGGGGCTCTTCCGGTGCGAGCGTGAAGTCAAGATCGGCGGCTTCGCCGTCAAGCAGGGTCGAGTCGTTGGTCAGGCGGATATCCCAGATCATGCTGCGCATGTTGGAGGTGCCGCTGTGGAGTTTCCGGCCCTGGGCAAGGCCTTTGAGATATGACGAGGCCATCGGGGTCATGTCGGTTTCCGGATAGCGTTCGAGCAGTTCCCTGAGGGTGGTGCCGAATTCTTCGGGCTTGTTTTCGGTGACGTAGGCCAGGGCGTGGAGAAACATGAACTTCGGCATGAGCGGCGAGAGGGGATAGTCGCGCGCCATTGTCTCGTAGGCCTGATGGACCTGCGGGTTGCGGTCGGCGAGATAGTCGCTGTAGGCGTTCTCATAAAGTTCTTCCTGGCGGGCGAGCATGGAGCGCAGCTTGTCGATATAGTTCGGGTCGGCCATTGCCTGGGCATATTTTGAGTCGGGAAATTCGCTGAGTATGAGCTGGCGGTAGCGCTCGGCCTCGGCCTGACGGTCGCGGCGCACGTTCATCAGATACTGATTGTAGTAGATGTCGAGGCGGTAGACGTTGTCAGGGTAGCTGTTCATCAGCCGGCGCCATTCCTCATCGGCCGCATCGAAGTCTTCGAGCTTGTCTTTGAGTATGAGTCCGGAATTGTAGAGCCCTTCCTGGATCACCTCGCCGGCAGTGGTTTTCTCCACATCGGTCTTGGGAATCTGGCGCAGGTAATACTCGCGGTGGTGCGGGTCGTTGGCCTTTGCTTCCTGCTCTTTGTCGGCCTTGTCGGCTGAGGAGTCGTCGGCTTCGTCGGCTCCGCTGTCGGGGTCTGCGTCTGACTCGTCGCCGTCACCGCTGAAATCGTCCATGCTGAATGACGATTTGTTGCGCCGGCGCCAGTCGTTTTCGAGCTTACGCGAGCCCCAGCGGCGCTGGAAGTCGGTGCGTCCGGCATTGCGGGTGGCCGTGTTGTAGAAGTACCACGACTTGTCGGTGTTGAGCGTAAACGTGGTCGGTGCCGAAGCCGAACTGTTGTTGAGGTTCGAGCCGAGGGCTTCCTGCTGAGCGAGATACTCCTCGCGCTTGGCCGCCTCGGCTTCTTCTTTTTCTTTCTTTTTGAGGTCGGATATGATTTTGTCGATCACGGCTAACTGCTGCTCTTCCGGCATGGCTGCCAGACGCAGCAGTGAGTCGTTGAGAGTCACGTTCTGAGAGTAAACAGCAAGTTCGTCGAGCACGTCTGACCGGCGTTGCAGGCGGGCCAGATCGGGGTAATTGTCGGGCAACTGCGGGACGGCTTCGGCATAGCATGGCTGTGCGAGGTCATAGCGGTGGCGGTCGAAGTAGAGACCGCCGAGCGTCACCTGCGAGATGGCCTTCTCGATGCCTCCGCGGGTCGACTTTTCGGCTGCAAGCACATAGTTGGCTATTGCATTGGCGGTGTCGCGCCGCGAGAGATAGAGATTGCCTATGGCATAATAGATCTGGTCGAGATACTCCTTGTTGCGGTCATAGCGGGTCATGCGCTGCAGGGCCTTGACCTCAGGGCTTATGTCGGCCCCCTGAAACACCTCGCTCTGCTTGATGCGGGCGTTGAACTTGGTGCGGTATGAGGCTCCGGCCGATTTTCCGGCCTTGCGGTAGGCCTCGTAGGCCGCCGATGCATCGCCCTCGGCGCTGTAGAGCTGGCCAAGGAGGAATCTGAGGCGTGTTTTCTGCGGACCCTTGGCATATCCGATAGCCTCGCGCAGCATGGGGATGGCCTTGGCGTTGTCATGGGAGCGCACGTAGAAATCGGCATATGTGAAACTGTAAAGCTCTTTCAGCCTGCTGCTTGTCAGCTGATCGGGCTTGATGCGCACCAGTATGGTCTCGGCTTCGAAGAGCCAGTCAAGAGCGCAGTAGCTCCGGGCCTGCCAGAGCTTGGCTTCGGTAACGGTCTCTGGGAGCCAGCCGAAGTGCTTGGCTATATAATAGAAGGTGGAAGCCGCGCCGAGGAAGTCGCCGTTGAAATACTGGCTGCGCCCCATCATCATCCAGGCGTTGTGGAGGAAGGGGTTATACTCGTCGCGTTTGAGCCATTTCTTGTATTCCGGATCATTGCTGTGGCCCGGTTTGCGGCGCGGGCGCTTCTTGATGCTGTGGAGCTGTATGGCCTTCTGCGCCTTTTCGATCGAGCGGGTGAAAGAGCCTGACGGCTGCGGGGCCTTGGGGTTGGAATAGGCCTCGACAGGGTGCATCAGCACCTGGGCCGAATAGTCGTCCTCATAGGCGCGCTCCATCTCCTTGAGCGTCTCCTTGAAATGCTCGTCGCCGTTGAAATAGACATTGTAGCGGGTGATGAAAGCCTGATAGTTACGGGTGGCCGCGGTGTTTTTCTTAGGCGAACAAGCCGAAAAGGCCGCGACAAGCGCCACGACCGCCACGAGAAGCCCGGCCCTTAACAGCCCGCGCATCCTCCACACTGTTGCCTCTGAAAATATCATTATATATATTATAGTAACGCGCCCGCGCGCGGAATATTGCTTCACCGTAACAGTCTGTCTGCCCCGAAAGAGCAGGGGGGTGTATAAAAAAATTGTCCGCTGCCCCTTTCTATCAAGGAGCAACAGGACTAAAGCCAAAAGGCGTCATTGAATCGAAATAGATTCCTTTCGGTGATGAAAGGAAACTATCCCTTTCCAATAATGTAGAGATTATATCATACTTACACTTACACCAAGTTGGTCACTTGCCGTTGCGTCGTCGCGACGAGACCGCTCAGTGCAGTTGCCTTTGTCCTTAGTCTCAAAAAGTGAATTTAATGCGTAAAATTTTTTATCAGTCCAAGGATTGCAACCGATTTGGTGTTTCTTTTCAAGTGCAAAGGTAAAAAGTTTTTCGGAGCAGGAATAATGAAAAAACATCTGTTAAGATTTTTTAACCGTCCGGGCCGGCCAAATATTTATGCCGGTTTGTCTGATAAGCAACTAATCTCTATCTTTGCAATGCAAAACCTGCTTTTGGGCGGGTCAGGAGATTACATCACCTCGGCAATTCGGCCGGTTGCGCCTCCGGAGGGAGGGCGATGGCTGAAAGTGATGGGACGGCTCTTCTCCGTTGAATGACAGCAGTTTGAAACACCAAGTTCTGTATCCCGTCTGACAGAATCCTGAATATGTGATTAAGCCCCCGTTTCCGCGGGCTTTTGCGTATCGGATTCTTATTGTCGGGAAACAGGTGAAACCGCTTGGCCGTCAGAGGAATCTGCAATAAGACCGTAAGCACAGGCTTTAATCGCATAAAAACAGAACGACATGCAATTTAAACCTGACTTACTATATATAATAACCCGGTCTCTTCCACTATAGAATTAAAGAACTTCAGGAGACAATCGCCCTGACTGACTGCCAAGCTGTTTGTCAGGGTTGCTTTTTATGGCTGAGAGGGGGGAGACGGCCTGACGGCAGCTTCCGCAGCCGGTCCGGATGGGCGTCCGGAGGACGCAGATTTACTCGTAGCCCGTGACACCGCATTATCGCACTCTTTCGGCGGCCGGGAGTTATATCTTTGCAGAAGTTCCGATGATCCTGCCCCGTCTGCAGCCGCAAAAGATTGTTGGCCGATGGTGCCATTTGTCTGAAAAATTTAGTATTTTTGCAGAAAGTAATAGATTAAAACAAGAATACAATCCGGATATGAAAAATATAATACTCTTCGACCCGGTCGAAGCACGTGCGGGGCTGCTTCCCCTCACCCTTACCCGCCCTGTGGCACTGCTGCGCCACGGCATCACCACTCTGTCGGAAAAATGGCAGAAAGCCATCCCCGGCACCTATTCCTACAGCACCCAGGACTATCTGTCTGCAAAATATCCCATGATAGAGGCCGCCGACGGCGACAACCTCTTCATTGCCGGCAATCTCCACCCTGATCAGGAACTTGTGGAAGCCATTCTCTCGCTCGAACCCGGCGAAGCCCTGACTCAGGGCGCCGCCATCATAGCCCGCCGCGGCAACGGCGAACCGCAGAAAACCAAGGCCTATGAAGGCAATCCGCTTGCCCTCAACCACGTCTGGGACATCTTCATGCTCAACGACGAAGCCCTGCGCCGCGACTTCGCCTGCCTGACTGCCGGACGCGAGTCGCAACCCCTGAGCGATACATGCCGTCTGATCGGCGATCCCTCGCAGCTCTTCATCGAAGAGGGAGCCACGGTAGAGGGTGCGATCATCAACGTGACCAAAGGCCCGGTCTATGTGGGCCGCGACGCCGAAATCATGGAAGGCGCATGTCTGCGCGGCCCGATAGCCCTTTGCGAACATGCCGTGGTCAACATGGGCGGCAAGATCTACGGCGCCACAACCCTCGGCCCATACTGCAAAGTGGGCGGCGAACTCAACAACGTGGTAATGACCGGATACTCAAACAAAGCACATGACGGATTCCTCGGCAACGCCGTGATCGGCGAATGGTGTAACCTCGGAGCAGGCTGCACCGCCTCGAATCTCAAGAATACCTATGCCCCTGTCAGAGTCTGGAGCATGGCGGAAAACTCTTTCATCAAGACCGACCTGCAGTTCTGCGGCCTGATAATGGGCGACCACTCGAAGGCCGGCATCAACACGATGTTCAACACCGCCACGGTTGTCGGCGTAGGCGTGAACTTCTACGGAGCCGGTTTCCCGCGCACGTTCATACCCTCGTTCACCGAGGGGTCTACTCTCGGCATGAAGCCTGTGATCATGGATCGCTTCTTTGACACCGCCACCCGCATGATGGCGCGCCGACACAAGGAGCTGACCCCTGTCGACAAGGAAATTTTTATCACCATCAACGAAAACACCCTCTGAAGCCTATGCCAAAAGTTTCCGAACGCGGCACTCTGATGCCTGCATCGCCGATCAGACGTCTTGCCCCTCTGGCAAATGATGCCAAAGCACGTGGAATCAAGGTCTATCATCTCAACATAGGCCAGCCCGATGTACCGACTCCTCCTGAGGGTCTTGAAGCTCTGAAAAATATTGACCGCAAGGTGCTTGAATACAGTCCCTCGGCCGGACTCATGTCGCTCCGCGAAAAACTTCGTGAATACTACCACCGCTTCAGTATTGACGTGGATGTCGATGACATCATCGTCACAACCGGTGGTTCCGAGGCTGTGCTCTTCGCCTTCATGGCCTGTCTCGATCCCGGCGACGAGATCATTGTTCCCGAACCCGCCTATGCCAACTACATGGCCTTCGCCATTTCAGCCGGTGCGAAGATCGTCACCGTTCCATCGAACATCGACCAGGGCTTTGCGCTTCCGGCGGTTGAAAAATTCGAGGAACTGATCACCCCGCGCACCAAAGGCATACTCATCTGCAATCCAAACAACCCGACCGGCTATCTCTACACCATGAAAGAGATGCTCCAGATCCGCGATCTGGTCAAGAAATATGACCTCTTCCTCTTCTCTGACGAAGTTTACCGCGAATTCTGCTACACCGGTGCCCCTTACATCTCGGCCTTCCATCTGCCGGGAATAGAGGAGCAGGTGGTGCTGGTCGACTCTGTGTCCAAGCGCTACAACGAATGCGGCATCCGCGTCGGCGCGCTCATCACCAAGCATCCTGAACTCAAAACAAACGTCATGAAGTTCTGCCAGGCGCGTCTCAGCCCGCCTCTGCTTGGCCAGATCGTGGCCGAAGCCTCGATCGACACCACGCCTGACTACATGCTCGCCACATATAATGAATATGTGGAGCGCCGCAAGTTCCTCATCGATGAGATCAATAAGATACCCGGCTGCTACACCCCGATACCGATGGGCGCATTCTACACCGTGGTCAAACTCCCGGTTGACAATGCCGATGACTTCTGCCAGTGGTGTCTGAGAGACTTCGATCTCAACGGCGAGACCATCTTCATGGCCCCAGCCTCAGGCTTCTACACCACTCCCGGCATGGGCCACGATGAAGTCCGCATGGCCTACGTGCTCAACAAGGCTGACCTCGCCCGCGCCATGAAGATCCTTTCCGAAGCTCTCAAGGCCTATCCCGGCCGCACCATCTGACGCTCCACTCTTCTGAGCGCTGAAAGTCACCGGTGCATAACGATAACATAATCAAGGCTCTTTCATTTAACTTTGATGCTACAATGCGCCACTGTTAATCAAGTAGTTATATGTAGCAGTTACGCAATGGCTGTATTAATCTCATTTTGGATAAAAGGGTTAATGACTTTTAACTAACTATCAGTCATGCACTTTGAAAATTCCAAGCATTTTTAAATGAAAGAGCCGTGCGGAGAGCCTTGGCTGTGCTATGCAGTTTGTATTTTTTTGCGTTTTGTAGTACCTTTGCAGAATATGAACAGAAAGGATTTTGAAATAATGGCTCCCGTCGGGAGCTACGAGTCGCTCCACGCCGCTATCGAGGCCGGAGCCGATGCCATATATTTCGGTGTCGAAGGGCTGAACATGCGCTCACGCTCATCGGTCAACTTCACGCTTGACGACCTGCGCAACATTGCCTCCATCTGTGACCGGGCCGGAGTCAAGACCTATCTCACGGTCAATACGATCATCTATGACAACGAACTCGACAAGATGCGCGCCGTCATCGAGGCCGTGCGCGACAGCGGAATCTCAGCCATCATAGCCAGTGACATCGCCGCCATCAGCTATGCCCGAAGCATCGGAGTGGAGGTCCACATCTCCACACAGCTCAATGTCACAAACATCGAAGCCGTACGCTTCTTCGCGCAATATGCCGACGTGGTGGTGCTTGCCCGCGAACTTAATCTCGACCAGGTCAAGGCCATCCATGACGCCATCGAGCGCGAGGACATCCGCGGACCCCACGGGCAGAGAGTGCGCATCGAAATGTTCTGCCACGGAGCGCTCTGCATGGCCGTTTCAGGCAAATGCTATCTCAGCCTCCACGAGATGAACTCAAGCGCCAACCGCGGAGCCTGTACTCAGATATGCCGTCGCGGCTACACCGTCACCGACCGCGAGACTGGCGACGAACTTGCCGTGGAAAACAAATACATCATGTCGCCTAAGGATCTGAAGACCATTCACTTCCTCAACAAGATGATCGACGCGGGAGTCAGAGTGTTCAAGATCGAAGGCCGCGCCCGCGGTCCAGAGTATGTCAAAATCGCCGTTCAGGCCTACTCGGAAGCCATTGAGGCCATCTGCCGCGGCGAGTTCACCGAAGACCGCATAGCCCGCTGGGACGAAGAACTCTCCAAGATCTTCAACCGCGGTTTCTGGAACGGCTACTATCTCGGCCAGCGCCTCGGCGAATGGTCGGCCAAATACGGCTCGTCGGCCACCCGCGTAAAGCGCTATCTGGCCAAAGGTGTGCGCTATTTCCCGAAACTCGGAGTAGGGGAGTTCCTGATGGAAGGCGGCGAACTCCATGTGGGCGACGAGGTGGTAATCACCGGAACCGACACCGGAGCAATCATCATGACTGTCGAGGAACTTCGTCTGGACTACGACCCCGTGCCCGTGGTGAAGAAAGGCCAGAGTTTCTCCATCAAGGTGCCGCGCAAAATCCGTCCCTCCGATCGCCTCTACATCTGGGAAGAGACCGCCCTGACAAAAAACTGAGCATCCTTCTGATTGAACCCATGAAACCTGTATAAAACAATTATACCTAAAGTAACTATACCGAATGAAAAAACTTTTTATGTACATGATGATGGCCGTGACGGCTATCCCTCTTATGGCTCAGAACTATCTGACTCTGCGTTATGACCGCCCGGCCGATTACTGGCTTGAGGCCCTTCCGCTCGGCAACGGTCGCCTCGGAGCGATGGTCTACGGAGGTGTGACAAGTGACACCATCCAGATCAACGAAGACACATTCTGGGCCGGAAGTCCCTACAACAACATCAATCCCAACGCCAAAGCCCACCTGCAGGAAATACGTGACTGCATCAACCGCGGAGACTACGAGCAGGCTCAGCGTCTGGCCATGTCAAACATCACCGCTGACATCAATGTGACCGCCCACGGCATGGCCTATGAATCGCTCGGCAACATCGTGCTCGACTTCAAGACTCCGAAAGCAACCCCGACAGACTATTCGCGAACCCTCGACCTGACCGACGCAGTGGCCCGCGTGAGCTACACCGCCGACGGTGTGGGCTACAACCGCGAAATCTTCACCTCACTTGCCGACAACGTGCTTGTCATGCGTCTGACAGCCTCAAAAGGCGGCAAGATCAGCTTCACTACTTCATTCAAAGGCCCTGAAAAGGAAAAGCGCGTCAAAACCTCGGCCGAAGTAGTCAAAGGCAGCGACAATCTGCTGCGGGTAAGCTCCTTCCCCGGACAGCCGGAAATGGAGAATATCCCCAACCTCCTGCATGCCACCACCTATATACAGATCATAGCCGATGGCGGAAAGCAGAGCGCCGACCGCTCAAAAGGCACGCTGACGGTCAAAAATGCCGACAGCGCACTGATCATCGTGGCCTCCGCCACCAACTTTGAAAACTATAAAGACATTTCAGGCGACAGCGATGCCAAGGCTATGGCCGCACTCTCGGCCTTTGACCGCGACTATGCCCGCGCCAAGGCAGACCACAGCGCGCGTTATGCCTCGATGTTCAACCGCGTCAGCCTCGATCTCGGCCACAACCCCGTGCAGGAGGCCAAGCCGACCGACACCCGTATAGCCGAATTCGCCTCGTCTGACGACCCCGGTCTTGCCGCCATGTACTTCCAGTTTGGCCGCTACCTGCTCATCTGCTCCTCACAGCCCGGCACACAGCCTGCCAATCTGCAAGGTATCTGGAACCCCGATGCCGGACAGTATCCCGCATGGGACAGCAAATACACCACCAACATCAACGTCGAGATGAACTACTGGCCTGCCGAGGTCACCAACCTCAGCGAGTGTCACGATCCCTTCCTTCAGCTTGTGAAAGATGTCAGCGTCACCGGACGCGAATCGGCTGAAAAAATGTATGGATGCCGCGGCTGGACTCTCCACCACAACACCGACCTCTGGCGCTCTACCGGATCGGTCGACAATGCCTCGTGCAGCATCTGGCCAACCTGCAACGCCTGGTTCGCCTCTCACCTGTGGGAACGCTATCTCTACACCGGCGACAAGGCCTGGCTTGCATCGGTCTATCCCGTGCTCAAAGGTGCCTGCGAATTCTATCAGGATTTCCTTGTCACCGACCCGAAGAGCGGCTACAAGGTGGTCTCCCCCTCAAATTCTCCTGAAAACCACCCCGGACTCGGTTCCTATGAGGATGCCGGAGGCAAGAAACGGAGCCTTGCAGTGTTCAGCGGCGTGACTATGGACAATCAGATGGTCTACGACCTGCTCAACAACACCGCTCTTGCTGCCGGAGTGCTCGGAGTGGACAGCGAATTTGCCGCCGGCCTCGACTCGCTCAAGGCTCAGTTGCCTCCCATGCACGTAGGTCAATACGGCCAGCTCCAGGAATGGCTTGAAGACTGGGACAAGGAGCGCAGCAGCCATCGACACGTCTCGCACCTCTGGGGGCTTTATCCCGGCAACCAGATCTCGCCATACACCAACCCCGAACTCTTCCAGGCAGCCAAAAAATCGCTCATCGGACGTGGTGACGCCAGCCGTGGCTGGGCTATGGGTTGGAAAGTCTGCCTCTGGGCCCGACTGCTCGACGGCAACCACGCCATGAAGCTCATCCGCAACCAGCTCCGCCTCAAAGATCCCAACGTCACCATCAAGGATCAGGATGGCGGCACGTATGCCAACATGTTTGACGCCCACCCGCCGTTCCAGATCGACGGCAACTTCGGCTGCACCGCCGGCATAGCCGAAATGCTTGTCCAGAGCCACGACGGAGCCGTCCACCTGCTCCCCGCTCTGCCCGATGCCTGGCCCAAGGGTTCTGTCAAAGGTCTCCGCACCCGTGGCGGTTTCGAGATCACTGACATGAAGTGGGCCGACGGAAAACTCGTGTCGGCAACCGTCCGCTCGACTCTCGGCGGCAATCTCCGCCTGCGTTCCGCCTCGGCTCTCCGTCTTGCCGGCGGCCAGCCTCTGAAAGCGGCTGAAGGAGCCAACACCAACGCGCTCAACAGCGTCTACTCCATCCCGAAACCCGTTATAAAAGACAGCTCCAAGATCCCGGCGCTCGAACTTCCCGCCACCTCTCTCTATGATCTCCCCACTGAGCCGGGAGCCACTTATGTGATCGAAGCCATCCGCTGAATTCCGCAAGCCCGCGCCTCAGATCCGGCTCACTGACCATACCGTCCCCCGCTCAGGGTGCGCAATGCACTCAGAGCGGGGGACCCGCTTTTTTAGCAGCTCTTTGTTCATTCAATCAGTCTTTTCAGTGAAAATTTCATTTCAGCACTTGCGGAATTCGGGCACTTTTGAGTAATTTTGCACTGCGATGTTACTGTCATTTGCCATACCCTCCACTGCGCCTCTGATCACCGCCCCCGTACCCATATTTCTGACGGTGATGGCCATTATATTGCTGACACCTCTCGTGCTCAGCAGGCTGAAGATTCCGCAGGTAATCGGACTGATCATCGCCGGAGTCGCCGTAGGCCCCTACGGGCTCAATCTGCTTGCCCGCGACATGAGCTTCGAAGTCTTCGGCCAGGTAGGCATACTCTACCTCATGTTTCTGGCCGGAATCGAAATTGACATGTACCACCTGCGCAAGAACCTGCGCAAAGGCATGGCTTTCGGAGCCTTCACCTTTATAATACCACTGCTTTTAGGAACGCTCACCGCGATGGCCGCGCTCGGCATGCACCTGCTTGAGGCCGTGCTGCTTGCCTCGATGTTCGCAGCCCACACCCTCATAGCCTATCCTATTGTAAACCGATTCGGAGTCACCAAATCGCCGGCCGTAATCATAGCCATAGCCGGCACCATCATGACCGTGCTCGGATCGCTGATAGTGCTTGCAGGTGTTCTCGGTGTCTACCGCGACGGCTCCTTGGGCTCCTTGGTTCCGGTGCTCTTCTATCTCGCCCTCTACTGCGTAGGCATCACATATCTCTACCCACGCATAACGCGCTACTTCTTCAAGCACTACAGCGACGGCATCAGCCAGTTCATCTACGTGATGGTGGCTGTGTTCGGAGCCGCCGCCCTCGCCTCGTTCATAGGCATTGAGGGGGTGTTCGGCGCCTTCTTCGCCGGGCTGGTGCTCAACCGCTTCATCCCGGCGCGGTCCACTCTGATGGGGCGCCTTGAGTTTGTGGGCAACGCTCTTTTCATCCCTTACTTTCTTATAGGAGTCGGTATGCTGATCGACCTGCGTGTCGTGCTTGACGGCTGGGGTACCCTCTACACCGCCGCCGTGATGAGCGCCGTGGCTATGGCCTCGAAATGGCTCGCCGCCCTTGTCACTCAGAAAGTCTACGGGCTGACACCGGTTGACCGCTCCATGATGTATCAGCTCTCCAACGCCCACACCGCCGTGGCCCTCGCAGTGGTCATGATCGGCTATGAACTGCATCTGTTTGATATCCAGGTGCTGAACGGCACGGTGGTCATGATCCTTGTCACCTGCACAGTCTCATCATTTGGAACCGAGCGGGCAGCCTCGCGCATCAAGGTCCAGATGCTTGAGCAGGAAGAGGAAGAAAACTCTAAAGACGATTCCGCCGCCCATCCGCGCACCCTGATAGCCATCTCGAATCCGCTGACAGCCCCCGGAATTGTAGACCTCGCCCTCTCGATGCGCTTCCCTGACAGCTCTGTGGCGGGCGATCTTTATGCGCTGCATGTGCGCAACGACAATTCTGCGTCGGCCCGTGCCATAGGCCGCAATTCTCTTGACGTGGCCGAAAGAGCCGCTGCAGCCGTCGAGACCACGCTAACTCCCATAGAGCGCTTCGATCTCAACTTCATAACCGGAGTGCTCAACACAATGGAGGAGCGTGACATAACCGAACTGATCGTAGGCCTCCACCGTCGCACAAGCATCATCGACTCTTTCCTTGGCGAGAAAGTGGAGCAGCTTCTGCGCTCCACCAATCGCATGGTGGTCATGCCGCGCTGCTTCATCCCGCTCAACACTGTCACCCGCATCCTTGTGGCCGTGCCGAAGAAAGCCCAGTTCGAAACCGGATTCCGCCGCTGGGTGCAGGCCGTAGGCAACCTCTGCCGCCAGATAGGCTGTCGCATTGAATTCTGGTGCGAGGAGTCGACTGTGCCGCTGATCCGCACGGTCGTAAGACAAAGCAACCTCGGCATACGGATGTCGTTTGCCGAGGTTAGAAGTTATGACGATTTCGTGTTGAAATCAGCGGAAGTCAATGACGATGATCTGCTCATAGTGGTGAGTGCGCGCCGCTCATCGGTATCGTTTGACAGTGACATGGACACCGTGCCGGAATATCTGCAGAAATACTTTGCCAATACAAATCTCATAGTGCTCTATCCGGGCCAGTTCGGCACCGAAGCTCCGATGACTATGGCCGAGACTATGGCCACCGATATCGTGTCGGCCCCGAACCCGCTCTATCGTTATACTATGGCGCTTGTCCGCCGTCTGCGCAGGGTTCTCAGCCATCGCTGAGAGAGCCTTTCATCCCGGATTTTGAACAGTCCGGCTCAGAACAGACCCATTCAGAGCGAGCGGTTGAAATAGCGGTCGAGAATATCGCGGGCGGCTGTAAACGAGCTTTGCTGATTGTTCAGCACACGGATCTCCTTGGCGGCAAGCATCTGCTCGATTTCAGGATTATTGTAGAAATGGGCGCGGAGCTGCTCATCGATCGTCTCATACATCCAGTAGCGGGCCTGCTGACTGCGCTTGCGCTCGAAATAGCCGTTTGCGTCCACAAAGGCGAAATAGCGGTCTATCATGTCCCACACCTCAGGAATTCCCAGTTCGAAATAACCCGAATAGGTCAGCACCTCCGGGCTCCAGCCTGATTCCGTAGGCGGAAAGAGGTGGAGAGCACTGCGGAACTGTGCCTGCGCGAGCTGTGCGCGCTGAATGTTGTCGCCGTCGGCCTTATTGATCACTATACCGTCAGCCATCTCCATGATGCCGCGCTTGATGCCCTGGAGCTCATCGCCGGTGCCGGCGAGCTGGATCAGAAGGAAGAAGTCGACCATCGAGTGCACGGCTGTCTCGCTCTGGCCCACACCTACGGTCTCCACAAAGATATTGTTGAAGCCGGCGGCTTCGCAGAGCACTATGGTCTCGCGCGTCTTGCGGGCCACGCCGCCGAGCGATCCTGCCGAAGGGCTGGGGCGGATAAAGGCGTCAGGGTGCACCGAAAGTTTCTCCATGCGGGTCTTGTCGCCGAGAATACTCCCTTTGGTGCGTTCGCTTGACGGATCGATGGCAAGCACGGCAAGTTTGCCGCCCCCCTTGAGTACGTGGAGCCCGAAAACGTCTATAGAGGTACTTTTGCCGGCTCCGGGCACTCCCGTGATGCCTATGCGGCGCGACTTCCCGGAGTGGGGCAGACATTTCTCTATCACCTCCTGGGCTATGGCCTGATGGTCGGGCGAAAGGCTTTCCACGAGGGTCACGGCGCGGGCGAGGGTGGTGATGTCGCCCTTGAGTATTCCTTCCACGAGTTCGCCCGCGCTCGGCAGCGCCTTGCGCTTGCGGCGTTTGAGATAGGGGTTGACTACCGGAGGCTGGCTCACGCCCTTGTTGACGGTGAGGCCGCCGAACTGATCGTCGTTTTCAATATGTTCCATGACTGATGTGATGCTTGACTGTGTGTGGGTCTATGAGTGAATGCTTGGAGACTGTTTTCTGACAACCTCTTATTTTACTTCGGCAACTACGCGGACCATAGTCGAGGGATGGTCCGGATCATTGGCTATGATATTGATGCGGGCGTTGAGCAGTTCGGTGTCGCCGATGAGGGCCGGATTGACCGTCACCTCCACCTTCTCGCTCTTACCCGGTTTGATCTTGTCGGATTTGAGTCTGACATCCACAGCCTTTTCCGGACAGTGGATGCGGCGGATCAGCAGATTCGACTTACCTTTGTTGACGATGGTAAACGTGCGCTTCAGCGGAGCGTCGCCGCGGATGATGCGCCGCAGGTCAATGGCAGTCTCGTCAGTGTCTATCACCGGAGCGTTGGCGCGCTCCTTGGCTGTGAGCTTCGAGAAATCCTCGCCTATGATGGCCACGGTCTCGATCTTCATCCGCTCGGCCGATCCGGCATCGGGAGCTATCGTCATCGAGTCGGTCACTATGCCCCAGGTCTTGACCCGGTCACCGTGAAACACGGTCGAGATCACGAATCTGTCGCCCGGCGGAACTTCGGCCGGCTGCATGATCACATTTATATATGACGGCTTGCTGATCACCTGCGGGCGGATCGTATCGGCCGACGCATTGTAGCATTCGAGATACTGCCCGCCGGTATGGCCGCTGTAGATATTTCCGTAGCTTATCATGTCGCCGCGCAGTTTCATCGGGCCGAGCGTCAGCGGGAAGCGCGATTTCAGAGTGTTTGACGCGCCGATCACAGTGCCCTGGATGGTCAGTGACGTGCGCTTGGGGTCTGAATCGAGATCGACGTTGACGTATTTCACGAAGCGTCCCGGCCGCCCCTTGGGGTCGAAGCCCACGCGGATCACGGCCGTGTCGCCCGGAGCTATCGGATCGCGCGAATACTCCGGTTTGGTGCATCCGCAGTTGGCACGCGCGCTGATTATGGCTATAGGCTCGTCAGAGGCGTTGACCAGGCGGAAGTCACAGTAGACAGTGCCCAGATCCTCGTCAAAAGCCCCGAAATCGTGCTTCTGTTCAAGCCAGATACCCCGGCCGTCGGCATGGGCCATGAAAGCCGCCGAGCCTAAGAGCATGGCGGCGATAGTGCGCAGTCTGATCATTTGGTTTCAGGAATGATTACACCGTTAAACGTAAGGTTGATGCGTGATTTCGTGGCGTTTGACTTCACCTTGACCGTGCGGTTGAACTCTCCGGCGCGTCCCTTGGGCTGGAAAGTAATCTTTATCTCGCCTTTTTTGCCCGGAGCTATTGGCTTTTTGGGGAAAGAGGGCTTGGTGCAGCCGCAGCCGCCGTTGCTCACATTGATGATGGTCAGCGGAGCCGATCCGGTGTTGGTGAACTCATAGACGGCGGTGACAGCACCCCCGTCGGCCTTGATGGTGCCGAAATCGTGGGCGGTTTTGACAAATGTCATTTCGGCTTTGTCTTTGGCGCTTGCGCTTATGATGGCAGTGACTGCCAGCAACAGTACGAGGAATATTTTTTTCATAATCTATACTTGGTCAGTGGTTTTTGATATCTTGAATTACAGATGAAACGACAGTCGGTCATTTCTGGATATGACACCTCCCGGCCGAAATGGTTTAACCGGGCATTAGCCACAAAATTACGCAAAATACATGAGAAAAAATTAAACGGTGATAAACATTTTTATCATAACTAACGTTAGAAATCCTGAAGGTGTTCAACGCCTGATCATACTTAAGAGGTGGTTTAAAAACAACCTTATATAGATTAACTCACGTTTACCTGCTGATTATGAGACGCAAGAGATTTTTCGCTTATATTATCGGACTCCTGTTGGCCTTTGTCGGGTCCGGCCTGACAAGTTCTTGCGGCACAGTAAGAACCCATTGGGGCATGGAGCATGAATATAAATATGACTTCCCTGACGGAGGCGACCATCACCATCATAAAAAGCATAAGAAACATAAGAAGCACAAGAAGCACCATCATCATCACGATGATGACGATGATTGATCGCCTCTTGGAGCCATGAGCCCTGGGCCGGCCACGCATCGCAGCCTCGTCCGTATCACTCATGCTGTCAGCTATCGGCCAAGATAAATTAGTTTTATAAAGAAACCCGGAAGAGCATCCGTAACAAACGCTCTTCCGGGTTTAGGTTTTTTAGAGGGTGTTTTATGGCAACACCCTCCCGGCTGTTTCTTACTTCATGTTTTCGAGAGTGGCGGCGTCGAGGCCTGCGATGGCGATGACATTGATGATGTCACGCACCTCCGCGTCAACGTTCATGAAGTGGACAGGCTTCTTCAGACCCATCTGGATCGGGCCGATCGACTCGCCGACACCCATTTCAAGCATGATGCGGTAAGCCGCATTGGCCGCGCTGAGGTTGGGGAACACCAGTGTGTTGACATCCTTGCCGTAGAGGCGGGTGAAGGGATAAGCCTTGTCGCGCACGGCGCGGTTCAGGGCATAGTTGACCTGCATTTCGCCGTCTACGATCATATCCGGATTCTCCTCATGGAGTTTGCTGACAACGTTGTGCACCGTCTTCGGCTCGGTTTCAGAATTGGTGCCGAAGTTCGAGTATGAGACGAGGGCCATGACAGGCTCGTGGGCGAAGAACTTCACCGCATCGTGGGCCAGACGGGTGATGTCGGTCAGAGTCTCCTCGTCGGCGGTGCCGTTGATCATGGTGTCGGCCAGGAAGTATGTGCCCTTCGAGGTTTCGAGCACATGCATGGCTGCGAAGTGCTTGAACCCGTCGCGCAGACCTATCACCTCGCGGGCTATGTCCGCGGTAGGATTGTTGGCCGAGCGGGTTCCGGCAATGAAGGCATCGGCATCGCCGGTCTCCACCATCATCATGCCGAAATAGTTGCGGTCAAACATCTTGTCGAGAGCGCTTTCGAAATTCTCGCCCTGGCGCTGGCGCTTGGTGGTCAGCATGGCCGCATAGCGTTCGCGGCGCGGAGCCTCGCGGTCGTGGCGCAGGTTGACGATCTCGATTCCCTCTATGTTGAGGCCGAGGCGCTGGGCGCGTTTCTCGATCATCTCCTCGTTGCCGAGCAGGATGGGGATGCACAGACCGTCGGCAGCAGCGATGGCGGCGGCGCGGAGCATATTGTCGGTATTGGCCTCGCCGAAGGCCACTCGCTTCGGGTTGGTGCGCGCTGCCTCGTTCAGGCGGCGGGTAAACTTGCGGTCGTTGCCTTTGAGAAGACGGAGTTTTTCGTCATATTCGTCCCAGTCGGTGATCGGGCGGCGTGACACTCCGCTGTCCATTGCGCCTCTGGCCACAGCGGGAGCCACTGATGTGAGCAGGCGCGGGTCAAAGGGGGTGGGGATGATGTAGTCGCGGCCGAAGTGGATGTCTGAGCGGTTGTAGGCAGCGCTCACCACCGGTGGTACGGGTTTCTTGGCGAGTTCTGCAATGGCCCTTACGGCATAGATCTTCATCGTCTCGTTGATCTCCGACGCGCCGCAGTCAAGAGCGCCGCGGAAGATGTAGGGGAAGCCCAGCACATTGTTGATCTGGTTGGGGTAGTCCGAACGGCCTGTGCCCATGATGATGTCGGGGCGGGCGGCCATTGCTGTCTCGTAGGCGATCTCCGGATCGGGATTGGCCAGAGCGAACACGATAGGCTTCGGTGCCATGCTCTTGACCATTTCAGGGGTCACCACATCCTTGACCGAGAGGCCGAGGAACACATCGGCGTCAACCATAGCCTCGGCCAGGGTCGTGATCTCGCGCGAGGTGGCAAACTGTGCCTTCTGCGGGTTAAGGTCTGTGCGCTTGTGGCTGATGACACCCTTGCTGTCACACATCACCACGTTTTCCATCTTCACGCCAAGAGCGCAGTAGAGCTTGGTGCATGACACGGCTGCCGCGCCTGCGCCGTTGACCACCAGACGAATCTCTTCTATCTTCTTGCCCTGGATCTCGATGGCGTTGAGCAGAGCGGCGGCCGAGATGATGGCCGTGCCGTGCTGGTCGTCGTGCATCACGGGGATGTTCATTTCGGCCTTCAGGCGCTCTTCGATTTTGAAACACTCAGGCGCCTTGATGTCTTCGAGGTTGATGCCGCCGAAAGTCGGGCCGAGAGCCTTGACGATATCTATAAACTTGTCGGGGTCGGTCTCGTCGACTTCAATGTCAAAGCAGTCGAGACCCGCGAATATTTTGAAAAGCAGACCCTTGCCTTCCATCACGGGCTTGCCGGCCAGAGCGCCGATATTGCCCAGACCGAGCACTGCCGTGCCGTTGGAGATCACGGCCACAAGATTGCCCTTGTCGGTATATTTGTAAACATCGTCAGGATTGTCTTTGATCTCAAGGCAGGGATAGGCCACGCCGGGAGAGTAGGCCAGGGCCAGGTCGGCCTGGGTGGCATAGGGTTTGGTGGGGATTACTTCGATTTTTCCGGGGCGCGGATAACGGTGATAGTCCAGCGCCATTTCTTTTGTGACTTTTGCCATGTTAATTGGTATGGTGTGTGTATGTTGATGATCAGTATATTCTAAAACAATCTTATAGAATAATAGTTTTCTGACAAATCGTTGCCAAATCACTCGCAAAGTTAACAAAAATCTGTTAAGAGAGTCATTCTGCCGACAATAATAAAGCTGACGTTTAACAATAATTTAATCAATAAAGTTTAACGGAGCCTCTCGCCGAGGCTTATCTTCTGATTGTCAGCACAGACCGTTCAGCAATTTTCAGTCTGCAGTGATAATTTTTTAGCCGCTAATATTGGGATAGATGTGAAATAATTACTATTTTTACACCGTGATAAAGAGCCGTGGCGCATATCTGTTGTGTCCGGCTTGTATTATTGTCTTTTAAAAACTTCTCGTAAAATACTGTTGATCAATCTTATGAAGAGGATTTTCCTACTCCCGCTGTTGGCTGTGCTGATGGCGTTTGGTGCGTCGGCCCAGTCTGACCCGAAGCAGCCCCTCGTCTACGGGGTGGCTTTTTACAACCTTGAGAATCTGTTTGACACCATCAACAACAACGGCCAGTATGACCTTGAATTCTCTCCCAACGGTGCCCGTCAGTGGAACGGTTCCAAATACTGGAGCAAAATCAACAATCTGGCCTACTGCATCTCCAAGATGGTGACCAAAAACACTCCGATGGGCCCGGCAATCATCGGTGTCTCTGAAATTGAAAACAAAAGCTGTCTCGACGACCTCGTGCGCGCCAAAGACATCCGCCAGTGGCGTCTGCAGGTCGTGCACCACGACTCGCCTGACCGCCGCGGCGTCGACGTAGGCCTCCTCTACAACCCCCGCCTATTCAAAGTCCTCGATGTCACAAACCACCGCCTTGTGATTCCGGGCTACGAAAGCTTCCGCACACGCGACCAGATGTGTGTTACAGGTATCCTTGGCGGAGACACCGTCAGCGTCATCGTCAACCACTGGCCCTCGCGCCTTGGCGGACAGGAGCGTTCGAGCTACCTGCGCGAAGCAGCGGCATCTTTGTCAAAGCAGATCGCCGACTCCCTCTGGGCCATCCGTCCCAACCAGGGTGTGATAATCATGGGCGACCTCAATGACGACCCCCAGGACAAATCATGTGCCGTAAGCCTCGGCGCGCAGCGCGACGAGAAAAACGTCGGACCTCACCAGTTCTACAATCCCTGGTGGAAAATCCTCGACCGCGGCATCGGCACCCTCGCCTACAAAGGCCAGTGGAACCTCTTTGACCAGATAATCGTCTCCGGAACACTCCTCAACAAAAACGGCGCGCGCCTCTGCTACAGAACCTGCAAAGTCAACAACTTCGACTTCCTCTTTGACACCGAAGGCCAGCGTCAGGGTTACCCCAAACGCACATTTGCAGCCGGCGCATGGCTCAACGGATACTCCGATCACTTCCCGACTGAAATCTTTCTGCAGGTAACACGCCGGTAAGCGCCCGTCCAACAGGGATTCTTGTTTAACCACCTTAATATATTGTACAGGATGGACAACGATTCCAGCCCACGCATCTCTCACCGCCCTCCGTTTGTCATCACCGTCGGACGACAGTTCGGCAGCGGAGGCCGTGAACTGGGCAAAGCCCTCGCCGACGCTCTCGGCATAGCCTACTACGACAAGGAACTGCTTGTCGAATCGGCCAAACTCGCCGGAGTAAACCCCGAATTCTTCCAAAAGAAAGACGAGCGCTTCCCAACCTTCCTTCAGGGTCTTTTCAGCTTCTCGATGGGCGTGACACCGATGTGTTACTACACCGGAGCATCATCAATCTCCGATGACGGACTCTACAAAAGCATCAGCGACTTCCTGCGGTCCGTTGCCCAGGAAAAATCGTTTGTGGTGGTAGGCCGAAGCTCCGACTACATCCTGCGCGACCATCCCCGCTGCGTCAACATCTTTGTCCACGCTCCGATGGCCGACTGTGTGCGCCGCATAATGGGCCGAAACGATGCCCTCGCCGCCGACAAAGCCGAAGCAATGGCCCGCAAGACCAACAAATGGCGCGCCGACTACTACAACTTCTTCACTGACAAGACCTGGGGCGATGCCAAAAGCTACGACCTCACGCTCGACTCCTCACGCCTGCAGATGAAAGACAACGTAGAACTCGTCAAAGCCTACCTCCGCCTGCGCGGATTCATCGACTGACACCGGACATAACCGGATTGAAAAAAAAACGACATCAAAACATCAAAAATCATATTATCAATAATTTATGAGACTGAAACTGTTTCTGCTACTGCTGCTGACGGCCGTAATACCGTCGCTTGCACAGACCACAGGCGTAGCCGGTACCGTTGTCGACTCCAACACCGGCGTTCCCGTTTCGGGCGCAACTGTGATGCTCGACAACCAGGGACTCCAGGCAACGACCGACCCTTCGGGCGAGTTCCGAATTTCCACCGCCAAAGCCGGAGATGACATGCTTGTCATCGTGGCCTACGGCTATCAGGACGTCACGATGAACGTCAACATCGTCAACGGAGTCATCGACAACCTCGGCATCATCAAGATGCTCGACTCGAACCTCAACAACGTCTTCTATGAAGATCAGAATGACATGCTCTTCGACCAGAACCTCCTTGAAGACGAAGAAGGATCGGCACAGTCGATAGCAGCCCTCACCGGCGCCAGCGACGACGTCTACTACAACTCCGCAAGCTACGACTTCCAGCCCATGCGCTTCCGCATTCGCGGCTACGACTCCAAATACTCCGAAACCTACATCAACGGTGTGAACTTCAATGACATGGCCCGCGGACGTTTTAACTACTCCACCCTCGGCGGCATGAACCGCGCTTTCCGTGACCGCACTGCGGCTCTCGGCCTCGGAGCAGCCGCATTCGGCTTCGGCAACATCGGCGGCGCAACTGACATCAACACCCGCGCCTCGCACTACGCTCCCGGCTTCAACGGATCGCTTGCCTACACAAACTCAAACTACATGCTCCGCGCTATGGCTATGTACTCGACCGGTCTCAACAAGAACGGCTGGGCATTCACAGTCTCAGCAATCGGACGCTATGCCAATGAAGGCGTGATCGACGGAACTTTCTACAACTCCTTCGGCCTCTTCGCCTCGCTTGAAAAAGTGTTCAATGACAAGCACTCATTGAACCTCACAGTTTGGGGAGCCCCCACCCAGCGCGCCACCAACTCCGCAACCTACGAAGAAGCCTACCAGCTCACCGGCAACAACCTCTACAACCCCAACTGGGGCTGGCAGAACGGCGAGAAGCGCTCTTCAAAGATTGTTGAGACATTCGACCCCACTGCCGTGCTCAACTGGATCTGGAAACCCAAAAACGGAACCACACTGAACACCGGTGCCGCATTCCGCGCCGTCAACTACTCTACCTCGGCTCTCAACTGGTACAACGCCGCCGACCCCCGTCCCGACTACTACCGCTACCTCCCCAGCTACTTCGCCGACAACCAGGAAGCCTTCAACCTCTACACCGACCTCTGGCGTCACGATGACAGCTTCCGTCAGATCAACTGGGACAAGCTCTACCAGGCCAACTACCTCAACAACCAGTTCGGACGCGGTGGAAACCCCGACAACCACTCATCGAGCTACATCCTTGAGAACCGCCACAGCAATCAGCTGAACTTCATGTTTAACTCTCTGCTCAACCACCGTCTCAACGACCACATGACCCTCCAGGCCGGCGTAAGCTTCAACTACACCCGCGCCCACTACTACAAGACCATCCGCGACCTCCTCGGAGGTGAATACTGGCTCGACATCGACCAGTACAGCGAACGCGACTTCCCCAGCGACCCGCAGATGCTCCAGAACGACCTCCGCAACCCCAGCCGCCGTGTAGGCAAGGGCGACACCTTCGGTTATGACTACTACATCAACGCCCTCCACGGTGACTTCTGGCTCCAGAACATCATCACCCTTCCCCAGTGGGACATCAACTACGGCCTCAAGATCGGCTACACCCAGTTCTTCCGTGACGGCCAGATGCAGAACGGCCGCGCTCCCGAAAACTCCTACGGCAAGGGCGCTACCCACCGCTTCGACACAGGCGCTCTCAAAGCAGGCGCGACCTACAAGATCGACGGACGCAACTTCATCTCGGCCCACGCCGGATATGAGACCGTAGCACCCCTCTTCGAATATGCCTACATCTCGCCCCGTATCAAAGACACCGCCATTGACGGCCTCCAGAACGAACGCATCCTTTCAGGCGACATATCATACTCCTGGAACTACCGCCGTTTCCGCGGTGCAATCACCGGATTTTGGACCGAAATGTTCGACCAGACCGAACGCTCATCTTTCTATGACGACCAGTACTCAACATTCATGAACTACGTGCTCAAGGGCGTACACACCCGCTACAAAGGCATCGAGATCGGCGCAGCCTACAAGATCACTCCCTCGCTCACCCTCTCGGCAGCCGCAACCTTCGCACGTTATCAGTACAAGAACCGCCCCGAAGGCACACGCTCATATGAAAACGGCATGATGGACGACATCAACCAGACCGTTTATCTCAAGAACTTCTACATCGGCGGAACTCCACAGACCGCAGCCAACATCGGCATCGACTGGGCTGCCCCCAAATCATGGTTCTTCAACGTGAACGCTTCATGGATGGGCGACGCCTACGTAAACCTCTCGCCGATCCGCCACGAGGCTCTTCCCGACCTCTGGGAGAAATATCCCACTCTTGAGGAACTCGAAGCCAAGATGGGCCAGCTCGCCGAGCAGGACAAGCTCAAAGACGCCTTCGTCCTTAACGCATCTGTCGGCAAGCTCGTCTACATCAACCGCAAGATCTCGATGAACTTCAACCTCAACGTTGAAAACATCCTCAACAACAAAAACATCCAGACCTACGCCTACCAGCAGGGCCGCTTCGACTACACCAACTACGACTCGACCAAATACCCCAACAAGTATTTCTACGCCCAGGGCATCAAGGTCTATCTCAACGTAGGCATCCGCTTCTGATTTCTGTCACAACATCAATCCCCAAAAAGATCATAAATATATATGAAGCTATATAAATCAATATTCGCCGTGCTCGCCGTCGCCGCCACATCTGGCGCTCTCGTCAGCTGCGACGACGACCTCGACCGTCCGCCGGTGATTGTACCCGTGGCCACCTACGAGGCCAACACTTCGATCGCCGAATTCAAGGAACTTTTCTGGAATGCGGCTCAGAACAACACTCCGGAGACCATCCCCGTCAACGCCGACGGTGACAGCATCATCCTCGCCGGACGTGTCATATCATCAGACCAGAGCGGCAACGTCTACCAGCGCATCTACGTCCGCGACGAAAGCGGCGCGATGGACTTCCGCATCTACGGCTACGATCTCAATGAGAGCTACCACATGGGCCAGGAAGTGCGCATCAACGTCACCGGCCTCCTCGTGGGCGGCTACGGAACCCAGATGCAGATCGGCGTCTGGTACACCAACCCCAACACCGGATCGACAAGCCTTGGCGGCATGGACAAGGAAGAATTCATCCGCCGCGCACAGCGCCAGGGTCTACCCGCTGCGACAGACGCCGAGCCATACACCGTCAAGATCTCCGACCTCGAAGCCTGGAAAAACGACAAGGAAAAACTCATCCAGTGGCAGTGTCAGCTCGTCAAGATCGAAAACGTAAGCTTTGACGGCGGCGGCCAGGAGGCTTGGTGTAACAACCCCGGCCAGACCGGATCAACCAACCGCACTCTCAAGGACGCTGAAGGCAATTCAATCACTGTCCGCACAAGCGACAAGTCAAAATTCGCCTCACAGATCCTACCCAAAGGCACCGGATCTGTTGTGGCTATCCTCGGCTACTACAACGGCACCTGGCAGCTCACCGTCATGGACCCACAGTCAGGCTGTATCGACGGATTTGAATTCGTGGATGCCCCCTCAGGCCCTTCAGGCGATGCAATCTTCTCTGAAACCTTCGCTACAGGCCTCGGCAAATTCAAAGCCGTCAATGACCTCCTCCCTGAAGGTGTGTCTGAAATCTGGAAATACGACTCCCACAAATACGCTATCGCCACAGCCTACATCAACAAAGCCAACTACGCTTCTGACTCATGGCTCGTGTCGCCCGAAATCGACCTCTCGGCCCAGTCAGCAGCCTTCCTGAGCTTCGACCAGGCCCTCAACTTCTTCGCCAGCATCGAAACTGCCAAGACCGAGACCTCCGTCTGCATCCGTGAAGCCGGAACAACCGCATGGACCGTCCTCTCGGTTCCCGCCTATCCGGCCTCAATGTCATGGAACTTCGCAAACTCAGGCGACATTGACCTTGCGGCCTTCATCGGCAAGAAAGTCGAAATCGGCTTCCACTACACCTCCACAGCCTCCAAGGCCGGAACATGGCAGATCAGAAACGTGCTCATCGAGACCACCGCAAACCATCCCGTCACCCCTGACACCCCCGTCAATCCCCCGGTGGCAGGCGATGCAATCTACAGCGGCCTCTCTGAAAACGCCACTTCGATCGACTGGACCTTTGAAGACAACTCGGCCGAAAACGTCAACGAAATCTGGGCCTGGAAAAGCTACAACGGTCTCTACTATCTCAACGCAAGCGCCTTTGTAGGCGGCGTGGCCTATCCCGCCACTGCCTACGCCTGCTCACCCGTCATCGACCTTACAGCCGTCACTTCGGCCAAAATGACCTTCGATCAGACCGCCAAATTCCAGACCACACTCCGCACTCTCTGCTCGGTGGTTGTCCGCGAGGAAGGTGCCTCGGACTGGACTGAACTGACAGTTCCCGCATGGCCCGCAGCCGGAAGCTGGGACTTCGTCTCAGCCGGTGAGATCGACCTCTCGGCCTATGCCGGCAAGAAGATCCAGGTTGGATTCAAATACGGCTCTTCTGCTGAAGGAGCTGACACCTGGAGAGTCAAAAACCTTAAGATTACCGAGTAATAATCCAAAGATACTCTGAAAATTATGAGAATATTCAATAAATACATAGGACTCCTCTTCGCCGCGACCCTGGGCTTCACCGCTTGCCAGGACGATTTCGACGATCCCGCAATGTCCTCTCCCTCCTCGGCCTGGCTTGCCGACAGCGAGAACTATCAGCTCATGTCGATCAACGACTTCAAGACCGAATACTGGCAGGATGCTGAAAACTACTACGCCACCGTAGGTGCCGCGGCTGACGGCAAGCGTGTGCTCGTCAAAGGCCGCGTGATCTCATCTGACGCTTCAGGCAACATCTACAAGTCGCTCATCATCCAGGACGCAACCGGCGCGCTCGCAATGAGCATCAACGCCAACTCGATGAACAACAAATATCGTCGCGGACAGGAACTCGTCATCGACGTAACCGGCATGACAGTCGGCAAATACGCAGGTCTCCAGCAGCTCGGCTTCCCCGAAGACTCCGAGTCATACGGCGCACAGACCACCTTCATGCCCTACGAATTCTTCGAACAGCATGTCCAGATGCAGGGCCTGCCCGCTCCCGCCGATCTCGACACCATCACCATCCGCTCGCTCTCTGAAATCTCAGGAGGCGGCGCCGCCACCCTCGTGAAATGGCAGAGCCAGCTCGTGCGTTTCAACGACTGCTACTTCGCCGACGGCGGCAAGGAAACCTTCGCCACAAGCAAGGAAACTGTCAACCGCACACTCACCCTCTCTGACGGAAGCTCGATGGTGGTACGCACAAGCGGCTACTCCAACTTCTACTCCGACGTCCTACCCGAAGGCCACTTCGACATCGTCGGCATCCTCGGCTATCACTCAAATGGCGGCTGGCAGCTCACCCTCATCGACCGCAAGGGCTGCATGAACGTCGGCAACCCCACCCAGGGCCCCGGAGCCGAAGACAACCCCTACACCGTAGATGAAGCCGTATCGGTAATCAACGGCGGAGGCTCAGACAACAACATCTGGCTCACAGGCTACATCGTTGGTGCCGTAGCTCCAGGCGTACAGTCTGTGACCTCCAATACCGACATCCAGTTCGGTGCCGAAGTAGACCTTGACAACACCCTCGTCATAGCCTCAGACCCCGAATGCAAAGACTGGACCAAGTGCATGGTCGTATCTCTTCCCCAGGACTCGCCCCTCCGCCAGTACGGCAACCTCGCCGACAACCCCGGCAACTACAAGGCGCAGATCTGGCTCAAAGGCAACCTCGGAACCCTTCTTGACATGGCAGCCCTCACCGGCAACAACGGCGCAGCCGCCAACTTCCGCATCGACGGACTCGACATCCCCGACACCGGCGGCAACCTCGACCCCGACTTCAACACCATGAACAACGGCGAAGCCACCGGCTACTACGTCAACCTCACCTCGGCCACCGGCTGGACCGCAACCAACTCGCAGCTCCTCCGCGGAGGTGACTCAGACGCAAGCCCCGTGTTCAAAGTCTTCGGCGACGCCTCTGTATTCGCCGTAGGCCTCAACGGCAACACCTCCAAGCCCGGCATACTCACCTCACCCACACTCTCAGGAGGTCTCAAGACCCTCTCGTTCTACTACACCCAGGTGTTCAATGACAACGGCAAAGCCAAACTGACCATCAACATCAAGCAGAACGGCACCATAGTAGCCTCCGACATCCTTGAAAAGTCAGGCATCACTAAATTCGAGAAATGCGTCTACAGCCACGACTTCAATATCACCGGCTCCTACGTCCTCGAAATCATCAACGAATGCCCCTCAGGCCAAGCAGTCAACAAAGACCGAATCGCTATCTGGAACCTCACCGACGGAACCATCTCCGGAGGTGACACCCCCGTAGACCCCACCCCCGGCAACGCCGTGACCTCGCTTGATGAAACCTTCCCCAACAAGCAGATCCCCGCTGACTGGACCCTCGTCAAAGCCGCCGGCGACAAAGCCTGGTATGCCACCGTCTTCAACGACCTTCCCTATGCGGCATGCACCGGTTACAAAGGCACCACCCCGCCTTACGACTCATGGCTCATCAGCCCCGCTGTAGACCTCTCGAAAGTCACTGACAAGAAACTCTCCTTTGACACCCAGGTCAACGGCTACGGCTCAACAACCACCGTCTTTGAAGTCTACGTAATGACCTCGGCCGATCCTGCCACAGCCACCAAGACCAAGCTCAACCCCGCGCTCCCTACAGCACCTGACAGCGGCTACTCTTCATGGCTCAACTCAGGCGAGCTTGACCTCAGCTCATTCAGCGGCATCGTCTACATCGGCTTCCGCTACTATGCCACAACTGACACCCAGTACGCCACCTGGTGTGTGACCAACGTCAAGCTCAACGCCGGCGGCGGTGAAAATCCCGGCCCCGTAGATCCAACCCCCACCCCCGGCCCCGCTGATGGAAGTGGAACAGAAGCAGATCCCTATTCAGTAGCCAAAGTGATTGCCCTTAACGCAACTGATAAGACCACCCCTGCTGAAGGTTGCAAAAGTGTCTATGTAAAAGGTTATATAGTCGGTTTTATGCCGTCAAACAAAACAGTGCTTTCAAATACCCAATTTACAGCAGAAGGCGCTGTGAATACAAACCTTGTTTTAGCTCCGACGGCTGATTGCAAAGATTATAACCTTTGTATTCCCGTACAGTTGCCGGCAGCTGTAAGAGCGACATTGGCATTGGATGCAAATCCGACAAATTTGGGTAAATGCGTGTTGTTGCAAGGTGACATCCTGAACTATTGCAGCGTATCAGGTCTTAAGAATACTAAGTTTATAAAATTTGTAGATTAAGAAATAGAATTAGTATTATAGAAAACAAGAGGGAAAGCTTAAAACTGAGCTTTCCCTCTTGTCATTTATAGCGGTATTGAATTCTTATTTTGGATTGTTTTTGCGATATTCCAGTCTGTGGCGGGTCATTTGTTCTCTGATACCGCCTTCTTCAAGGAAATTCTTTTTGGCCCGTTCGATGAGACGGTGGAGAAGAATATCCACCTGATGAATCAGAGTTATGGCTATATTTGCGATAGTCTCCTCGCTTGAATTTTGCAGTGAATTGCGATAGAAAGCGGAATCGCAGTGCTCAGAGCATCCCTTTCTGGTGCGTATGCTTCGAGGGTCAGACAGTTCCCACTGGCAGAGGCTTCTGACACGCAGAAAGTCCTCATAGTCCGCCAACAGCTCCTGGAGGCTCGCCTTGGCGACATTATAAAGCTTGATTTCAGTCTCGCGTGAAGTAGACGAAGCCGCACAGCCCTCAGCGATATTCTGTTTGCCCGATCGCGCCGCCTGAATCATCTGATCGACAGTCCTGTCACCTCTTGACAGAAAACGGTGGGCAAACATATAAGTGACATCATAGATACACTCAGCCTTCTGATAGACGATCAGGCTTTTGTAATGACCACGTTGAGGAAGAAAGGAAGATTGCATGATAATTGAGTTTTTTTAGGATAGGTTTGAAGTTTTATTTTTGGGAGCTTTGGGAGCTTTTGGGAGTTTTTGGGAGTTCTGGGAGAGCTGGGAGTTTTGGGAGTTTTTGGGAGAGTTGGGAGCTTTGGGAGCTCTGGGAGAGCTGGGAGCTTTGGGAGCTTTGGGTGCTTTGGGAGCTCTCAGAGCTTTCAAAAAAGATTCTCAGAACTCCCAGTTCTCCCAGAACTCCCAGAGCTCTCAAAAAGGCCTCCCAAAGCTCTCAAAAAAGCCTCCCAAGTCTCTCACTCCTCCTCCACTTCCCTCAGAGGAATACCCTTCTCGATAACCTTATTGACAAAGGCCACGAAATTTATCTCCAGACCGGCTATATTCATCTCTGTAGCCAGTTCCGGGGGAGTTGGGTGAGTTTGCTGTGGCAGCGCTCGGCAAGAGCCCAATCCGGGCCCTTCAGGTAAGCCTCAAGCTCAGCCGTCTTACCATCGTTAAGCAGAGCCTCAGCCGTAGCGAGCTGCTCCTCATAGTAAGATCTGATCTTCACAGCCTCCTTCTTTGAAATCTCGGCAGGCTCCTCGCGCAGAATACCCTCCACGCGCTTCGTGCATGAGACCGAAACCACACTGGCGGCTATAAGCACTGAAAACAAAAGTTTTTTCATCATGGATAGTTTAGCGGTTTATTTTATAAGGCAGGGGCGCATCAGTTCAGAAGCGCCCCTGCAATACTTGTTTATTCTAAGTCTGGGCCGCCGCATGGCAGCCGCCGGCACCGGGGTCAGAGACCCTTGCCGTGACAGTTCTTATACTTCTTGCCCGAACCGCAGGGACAGGGATCATTGCGGTTGATGCGCGGACCGGCCTTCACCGGCTGAGGCGCCACACGCTGCTGACCGGCACCCTGGGCTGCCGCACGCTGAGCGGCCTCGCCGGGCAGATTCTCGCGGCTTGCGCGGTATTTCGAGTAATCGTTCGCACGTTCAGGCATAGCGCGCTCAACCTTAGGCTGCGGCCTGGGGGCCTCAGTCTGCTGACGGGGAGCCTCTGCGCCCTCGTCCTCGGCCGCTGCTGCCTCACCCTCGGCATTCTCCGCCGGAGCCTCCTGCCGGGGTGCCGGCTGCTGCACATAGATCTGGCCGCGCATCAGAGTAGCCATAGCCTTAACGTTAAGATTGTTGAGCATAGCCTCGAAGAGATGGAACGACTCTACCTTATAGATCACCAGCGGATCCTTCTGCTCGTATGACGCATTCTGCACACTCTGGCGCAGCTGGTCGAGCTCGCGGAGATGCTCTTTCCAGAGCTCGTCGATGCTCACAAGCAGCACAGCCTTGTGCCATTCCTTGACGATCGACTTGCAGCCCGTACGGTAAGCCTCGTCGATATCTACCACCAGATTGAAGAATCGCTTGCCGTCAGTCATCGGAACCGCGATGCGGCCCTTGAAACCACGGTTTTCAACGCAGTCGGTGATCACCGGCTGAGCCACGTCGAGAATTCTCTGGCCCTTGCGGTCAAAAGCCTCCTGGGCAGCGGTGTGGATCTTCTCGATAGCATCTTCCTTCGACATGTTGCGGTATTCCTCCTCGGTGAAAGGAGCCTCGATGGTGAGCACCCGCAGCAGCTCCATGCTCAGCTCTTCATATTCAGCCGGGCTGTAGTTGTTGACGAGGTTCTCGATGATATCCCACATCATGTTGGCGATGTCGATGCCGATGCGTTCGCCAAGCAGGGCATGGTGGCGGCGGTTATAAATATAGGTACGCTGCTTGTTCATCACGTCGTCATACTCAAGCAGGCGTTTGCGGATACCGAAGTTGTTTTCCTCCACTCGCTTCTGGGCGTTGCCGATAGCGTTGGTCACCATGCCGCTCTCAATGCGCTCGCCCTCTTCCAGCCCCAGAGTGTCAAGCATCTTCATCACACGGTCAGTGGCGAAGAGACGCATCAGCTGGTCTTCGAACGAAACGTAGAACACCGATGATCCGGGGTCGCCCTGACGGCCTGAACGGCCGCGCAGCTGGCGGTCGACGCGGCGCGATTCGTGGCGCTCGGTGCCGATGATGGCCAGACCGCCCGCAGCCTTCACCTCAGGGGTGAGCTTGATGTCGGTACCGCGGCCCGCCATGTTGGTGGCTATGGTCACCATGCCTTTCTTGCCGGCATGGGCCACGATCTCGGCCTCCTTCTGGTGGAGCTTGGCGTTGAGCACATTGTGGGGGATGTGGCGCATGGTAAGCATTCGGCTCAGAAGCTCGGAGATTTCAACCGAAGTGGTACCCACCAGCACCGGACGGCCTTTCGACACGAGATCCTGGATCTCCTCGATAACGGCGGCATATTTCTCCTTCTTGGTCTTGTAGACTCGGTCGTTCATGTCGATGCGCGCTATCGGCTTGTTGGTCGGGATAGTGACAACATCGAGCTTATAGATGTCCCAGAACTCGCCGGCTTCGGTCTCGGCCGTACCGGTCATGCCCGCAAGCTTGTGATACATGCGGAAGTAGTTCTGCAGGGTGATGGTGGCGAATGTCTGGGTGGCGGCTTCGACCTTCACATGCTCCTTGGCCTCGATGGCCTGGTGCAGACCGTCGCTGTAGCGGCGGCCTTCCATGATACGGCCTGTCTGCTCGTCGACGATCTTGATCTTGCCTTCGTCAATCACGTATTCCACATCCTTCTCGAAGAGCGTGTAGGCCTTCAGAAGCTGGGTGACGGTGTGGACGCGCTCGGCCTTCACGGCATAGTCCTGCATCAGCTCGTCTTTGCGCTGCTGGCGCTCGGCGGCGTTCTCGATATGCTCGGTCTCCGAAAGCTGCGATGCTATGTCGGGGAGCACGAAGAACTGCGGGTCGTCAGTCTTGCCGGTCAGCTCGTCGATACCCTTGTCTGTCAGTTCCACGCTGCGGTTTTTCTCGTCGATGACGAAGTAGAGCGGGTCGGTTACCTTAGGCATCTCGCGCTTGTTGTCCTGCAGATAGTAGGCCTCGGTCTCAAGCATGAGGTTCTTCATGCCTTCCTGAGAGAGGAACTTGATGAGGGCGCCGTTCTTGGGAAGACCCTTGAACGCACGGTAGAGAAGCAGGGCGCCTTCCTTGCGGGTCTCCTTGTCGTCTGAAGCGATCTTGGTCTTGGCTTCGGCAAGGATTTTGGTGACCAGACGGCGCTGGGCCTCGACCACCTTCTCTACGTTGGGGCGGTACTGGTCGAAGAGCTGGTCGTCGCCCTTGGGAACCGGACCGGAGATGATGAGCGGTGTGCGGGCGTCGTCGATGAGCACTGAGTCGACCTCGTCGACGATCGCATAGTAGTGTTTGCGCTGCACCATGTCGGCGGGCGACATGGCCATGTTGTCGCGCAGATAGTCGAAACCGAACTCGTTGTTGGTTCCGAAAGTGATGTCACAGTTGTAGGCGGCGCGGCGCGCGGCGGTGTTGGGCTGGTGCTTGTCTATGCAGTCCACAGTCGATCCGTGGAACATGTAGAGCGGTCCCATCCACTCCGAGTCACGCTTGGAGAGGTAGTCGTTGACGGTCACCACGTGGACTCCGCGGCCTGAGAGCGAGCGCAGGAACACCGGGAGGGTAGCCACGAGGGTCTTGCCTTCACCGGTAGCCATCTCGGCTATCTTGCCCTGATGGAGCACTATACCGCCTATGAGCTGCACGCGGTAGTGGATCATGTCCCAGATGATTTCGTTGCCGCCGGCGAGCCAGTGGTTTTTCCAGATGGCGTTGTCGCCGTCGATGCTTACGAAGTCCTTGCCCTGGGCGGCCAGTTCGCGGTCAAGCTCGGTGGCCTTGACCACGATGGTCTCGTTGGCCGCAAAGCGGGCGGCTGTCTCGCGGACCACTGCGAAGACTTCGGGCAGATGCTGGTTGAGCTTGTCCTCGATCGTGTCGAGCATGGTCTTCTCGTTGCGGTCGATCTTGTCCCAGACCGGCTGGCGTTCGTCAAAGGGAAGTTCTTCCACTTCAACCTTGAGGCGGGCGTTTTCCTCCTGCTCGGCGGTTATGGCCTGGCGGATGTCGTCGCGCACGTTCTGGATGCGCTCGCGCAGCTGGTCTATGGTAAGTTGTTTCACCTCAGGCTCAAGAGCCTCGATTTTTTTTACAATTGGCTCGATCTCCTTGAGGTCGCGGGTCGATTTGTTGCCAAAAATCTTGGTGAGAAATGATTGTAAAGACATATTGATGATGAAGTTTGTTTTCTGAAAGAGTGATGAAAAAAAAAGGAGGGGGAGAGGATGGGGGCGTGTGTGCGGTCAGCGCACGGCCGAAAGGCGCAGTGGGGGCACCGAGGCCGCGTTGGGCGACCTGATGCGGAGCAGGCGGGTGACAGTCGGGGCTATGGCCCGTGCGTCGACTGTCGAGTCGATGCTCTGCGTGCTGACCGCGGGCGCGAGAATATAGACGGGCGAGGTTGTCGCCACGCATCTAACGACCGGATTCTGTGTTTTGTTCACTTCATCGTCCGCCGAATCGGAAATCTCCCAGCCGGGATTGACCATCACAAGGAGGTCGCCGGCATGGACGGGCGATGTGTTGCGCTGCAGGGCCAGAGGTTCGTCGCCCGCGCGGCGCGCCATGATATCGTCGAGGGTGTAGACTGCGCTGACTCCGCTCATGCGCGCAAGGAAGTCTGCCGCTTCCCGGCGTATTGAGCTCTCGTCTATATTGCGGTCTTTCAGAAGTTTGCGGTTGAGGAAGAAGTAGCCGTTGTGATAGCCGCTCACATAGTCTCCGTTGCCGTGGATGGCCATGAGATACATGTTGAGCAGCGATGTGGCCTTGCGGGGCGAGAACTGGCCGGAAGGTATGTTCCAGCGCTCCTCGTCACGCTTTCCGCCGGTCGGGGCCGGGGTGCCGGCTATGAAGATCACCGAATTGGCCATGCCGGGACCTTTCTCCACGGCGCGGACAATGTGGGCTATGTCGGAGTCGAGACGCAGATAGGCGTCCATTGTCTCGATGCGGTTGTCGGCCTCGCGTCCGTACTGATAGGGCGACACGTTGAAGCCGAGGTTGAGCATGTCAGTGACTCCGCGGGTGCCGAGTTTCAGCGACGTGATGTAGTCGAGGCCTATGGCGGCCACTTCGCGGTTGCCCGGCGCCGAGGTCTTGAAGGCCTTGAAGCGGTCGGTCTCACGCGCGGGGAAGGTATGGCGGAAGGGGTATAGTTTCTTGTAGTCGGGCAGGTCAGGATAGCGGTCAAGCGCCATAGAGGGTGTCCAGGCCAGGGTGTCGAGGCGCGAGGCCAGCGTCACTCCGTAGTTGCGTTTGGCTATGGCGGCGGGCACGTCGCGGTAGAAGGTCGACGTGCACCATTTGCCGTTCGTGTCGTTGAGCCAGAAGCCGCTGTTGCCGGCGTGGCCGGCGAGGATGATGGCCACCTGGGCGTCGGGTGCCACCGAGTGGACCAGACCCAGACCGCCGTCCGAGATGCGCACCTCGTCGCTGACGGTCGATACTTTCAGCGCTCCCGGCGAGAAGGTTTCGTCGGTGAAATTGCCTATCTTGGCCGGATCGAGCAGTATCGGGTAGTCTGATTTCGTGTTGTTGTCCCAGACCCTTGCGGCGGGTATGCCGTTGACTCCGGGGGCGGCGCCTGTCATCAGCATGGCTGTGGCGGCCGTGGCGTCGATGCCGGGACCGAAGTCCACGTTCTCGATGCTGACGCCGTCACGGATGAAACGGTTGAAGCCGTCTTTGCCGAAGTTGTCGCGGAGCAGGTTGATGTAGTCGGCAGAAAGGCCCTCCACGAAGATGCCGACCACGAGCTGCGGGCGCTGGGCGGTGGCGGGGCGGGGTGCTGTCTGCTGAGCGTGGGCGAGAATGCCCATTGTCGCGAGTGAGACAACGAGCACTGAGGCAAGCCGGGTGCTTATCGGGTGGCTTTTGCGTGCTGACATCGGCGGTTTCGGTAGTAGGTGTATATGGTGGTCAGAGCCCTGACGCCGTCAGCCGCCATGAGGGGGATGAAGGCCGGGTTGGGCGACTGCACTCCGCAGAGCAGAATGACTGCGAGTGCCATCAGGAGTGCAAAGTTAACAAATTGATAGCAGACCGACAACTTTTCAAGTCTTTTTGACCAGACGGCCACTGCGGCGGTCAGACACAGGGGGTTGATCCAGAGAAACAGCCAGTTGGGCGAGGTGGCCTCATGGACCGAGACGAAGACCAGAAAGGCTATGACGCAGCCCGTCAGACCGAGCAGCGTGAAGTAGATGCTGTCGAAAATGCGGCTTGCGGCGGTGCGCCGGCGGCTTCTGAGCTGCCCGGCGGAGACTGCGAGGGCCAGTGCGAGCACCACGAGGCTCCAGAACATCGGGCCGAGATACCACGGAGTGGGGGGAAGCAGCACTCTTCCGTCTTTTTCCCTGACAAGGCAGACGGCCGGGGCGGCTATGCGCCGTCCGTCAGGCCGGGTGGCCTGTTCGAGCATAAGTTCGAGTTTCACAGGGGCGAAAGCTTCCTCGCGCAGGCTTATGGGGCGGTCTATGCCGCTTCCGAGGGCGAGGTCTATGCCGAACTGATACCAGGGATAGTCGCGGTGATACGAGCGCATGGCCTCGCGGAACGACGGTTCGCGCCTGAGCCCGTCGGAGCCGAACCGCAGGCTGTCGCCTATGGCTTTCTCTATGACGGCCAGGGGGCGGGTGGCGCAGTTGTCAAGCACGTAGTTGTAGCGGTAGACGCGGTTTTCAGGTCTGAGATTCAGGTCGGTAAGCTCCACCACCCTGAGAGCTTCCTCCGGGGTGAGATCAAGCGTCTGCTCCACCACCTTGCGCCCTTCGCGGCGGTAGATTTCAAGAAAACGGTCGGTGGAGGAGGCTCCGGCCAGATAGTCGGTCTCGCCTTTGACGAAGCGGTAGACGAAGTTTGGGGCGGCGAAGTCGAAAAGCCCCCAGTTGACCACGTAGTCTCCGCGGTCGGGGTGGACGATGCGCAGGGCCGTGTGGCCTTCGAGCTGATAGATCTCCGCGCCTGCATGGGCGGTCAGCAGCGAGATGCGCGGAGTCTCCGAGGGGAGCTGCGCCGAGGCGGCCAGGCTCAGGAGCATGGCTGCGATCATGATGGCCATTCTTTTCAGCGCGTCAGTCATAGTCTTGTCAGCCAAGGAGTTTTGAGATGTCATCGAGCTTGATGATGGTGAACACTGTGTTGCCTTCGGGGGTCAGTCCGGGCGAGGTCAGGCGGAAGAGGTCGCTGATGAGCTTGTCCATCTCGGCGGCGCTCAGAGCCTGTCCGCGCTTGATGGCGCTGCTGCGGGCCATCGACATGGCCAGACGTTCCTGAAGTCCTGTGGCAAGGTCTTCGCCGCTGTCGGTGATGTTTTCGATCATTCCGAGCAGGGTGTCGCGCGGATTGGCGTCTTTGAGAATCGAGGGTATGCCCATGATGCTCCAGGTGTTGTCGCCGAGGGGCGATATGCTGAATCCGAGGTTTTCGAGTTCGGGGGCTATGCCGGCGAGCACGGCGTTCTGCGCGGCTGACAGCTCTACGGTCTCCGGAAACATGGTGTTCTGGCAGACGAAGCTGTGTTCGCGGGCCTTGGAGAGATATGTCTCGTAGAGTATGCGTTTGTGGGCGCGGTGCTGGTCGATCACCATCAGTCCGTCGCGCGAGGGGGTCAGAATGTAGGAGTTTTTGAGCTGCAGGGTGGCTGATGTCACTTCTCCGCTCTCCATCTCAAGCTCGCTTTCGGCTTCCGGGAGGTTGACTTTGCTTTCGACCATCGAGGCATAGCCGTCATCGCGTTTTTTGATGAAGTCGTCATAGAGTTTTTCCCAGTCCTGGAAGTTGGAGCTCCGCCGGCGGGTCTGCGGCTGCCGGGGGGCCGACGGGTCTGCGGTCCGGAATGACGGGCTGTCAGCTGTGTTGCCTGAGGGGGCGAAGGGGGAATAGGGCTCCTGGTCATCGGCGATGGCCGACATTTTCGACACTCTCCGAGCTCCGCCTGAGCCCTGGGCGAAGGGGTTGTAGCTGTCGTCAAGCTCCACTTCGTGGGTAGCGCTTGTGTCTGGCACGAAGGCCGGTATCTCCGGAGCGTCTTCCACGTCGAAGTCAATGGCCGGCGCGGCGTTGAAGCGTCCGAGCGACTCGCGCACGGCGGCGCTGAGTATCTGCCATATAGGCTGTTCGTTCTCGAACTTGATTTCGTTTTTGGTCGGATGGATGTTGACGTCGATAGTCTCCGGGTCGACGGTGAGATTTATGAAGTAGTTGGGCTGCTCGTCGGCGGGAATCAGGCGTTCGTAGCACTGCATGATGGCCTTGTGGAAGTAGGGGTGGCGCATGTTGCGGCCGTTGACCATGAAATATTGCAGCGGATTGCGCTTGCGGGCGTTTTCCGGGAGCCCTATGAAGCCGTTGATGCGGACAATCGAGGTGTCGGTCTCTACGGGTATGATCTGCTTTCCGAGCGATTTGCCGAATAGGTCTGAGATGCGTTGTTTGAGCGATGCGCGGCGCAGGGCGTGGAGGGTGGTGTCGTTGCTGATCAGGGTGAAGTCCACGCCGATGTTGACAAGCGCGAGGCGTTCGAACTCGCGCATGATGTTGCTGAGTTCAACGGAGTCTTTCTTTAGAAACTTGCGGCGCGCGGGCACGTTGAAAAACAGGTTTTTGACCATCAGGTTGCTTCCCGGCGCGCAGGCTTCGGGCTTCTGGCTCTCTACCTTTGATCCGCTGATGGTCAGGCGGGTGCCTACGCTCTCGCCTTTGAGCATTGTGCGCAGGTCAACCTGGGCTATGGCTGCGATCGAGGCCAGGGCTTCGCCTCGGAAACCCATTGTAGAGAGGCTGAAAAGGTCGTCGGCGCGGCTTATTTTCGAGGTGGCGTGGCGTTCGAAGGCGAGACGGGCGTCGGTGTCGCTCATGCCGCAGCCGTCGTCGATCACCTGGATGAGTGTGCGTCCGGCATCTTTGAGAATGATGGTGACGGAGGTGGCTCCGGCGTCGATTGAGTTCTCTACAAGCTCTTTGATGACTGATGCGGGGCGCTGGATCACTTCTCCGGCGGCAATCTGGTTGGCCACGGAGTCGGGGAGAAGGCGGATGATATCGCTCATGAGATCACCTCCTTTCTGTAGATGTCAGTGGTGCCGGGGGCATCGGGTGTGGGAGCGGACGGTGCTTCGGGCACATCGGGAGTTTCGGGTGCTTCGGGTGCCGGATCAACGGGTGCGCTTGGCTCAGGCTGATCGGCGGGCTTCGGAATTTCTATTGAGTCAGGCAGGGCTACGGGTTCCGGAATCTCAATCGAGTCAGGCAGAGTCACAGGCACTGAAATGCCAAGCGAGTCAGGCAGCTGGAGGCTGGAGGCCGGCGAGAGGGAGTCGGCGGGCAGTGAGTCTGCCGGGAGTGTCGCGGAAAGCGCTGTGCGCTCAGGCTCAAGCGGCCTGGGGCGTCCGGTGGCAGTGCCGCGGACGGTGTATGCGTCGGGGCGTATCTTGCCCATGAGTTTCTGTGCTTTCAGATCGGCCATCTCTGCGGGGTAGTCGAAGACTTCGGCGGGTGCCATAGGCCGCAGAGGCGCGTACCAGCGGAACATGGGCAGATAGTAGGCCGAGCGTTTGGCCAGATAGAGCGGGGTGGCCTTGCCGGTGGTTTCGGGCCACATGTTGATTTTCTCGATCTCGTTGCCGTTGAAGTAGGCATCCATTGTGCTGCTTTCGGTGAAGACAAACTTGTTGTAGGTCGAGTCGTTTTCCATCGGGAACATTATCACCTGCACGTTGCCTTCCACGTAGAGGCGGCGGATTGTCGAGTCGTTGAACCAGGCGGTCATGTCGGAGCCGGCGAGCTGGTCATAGCAGTCTTCGCCTATGTGCTGTCCGATCACTCCCGATTCGGGCAGGCGCGCCCAGTCGACTGTCGAGTCGTTGAAATGGGCGTAGATGACGTTGCCTACAATCTGCTTGTCGCCATACCAGAGGATCGGGTTGTAATACATATATAATATGGAGTCGCGCTCTACCACGCTCATCGAGTCGCAGAGCCCCTGGCAGTCATTGCGGAAGAAGCGCACACGGTGGAACACGTCAGTGACTTTCGTGGAGTCAGTGAGCATGTAGGCGCAGATGGTGTCGCCGTGGAGGTAGAGGGTGTCGGCCTGGGAGTATTCGAGGGCGAGGGCGTTGCCGGTGATGAAGGCGGAGTCTTTCAGCTCGTCATAGAAACCGTAGTCGCCGCGCAGTTCCGACTGCTTGGCGGAGTCTGTCAGAATCATGTTGCCGAAGGCTTCGCCGTAGCCTTTGTTGCGGTCATAGAAGAGGGTGTCGCCGGTCAGATAGTTGCCTCTGCGGGTGTGGACCGTGGAGCGGTCATAGAGGTCGGCCAGTCCGGCGTTGGTGTCATAAAATCCTGAGGTGGAGGTTATTTCGCCGTCTTTGCTGACAATAAGTGTCTCGCACATCAGCTGGGCTATGTTGGTACCGGTGTTGTAGGTGAGCGAGTCGGTAAACATTCTGAGCGTGTCATTCGGGCGCGGGCCGGTTAGGTCTACGTTCAGATAGAAGAAGGCGTCTTTCGAGTCGGGGTAGTAGTAGCCCTGGAGCGATTTGAGTATGTTCTGCTTGTCGGTCAGCGTTCCGCCGGTCTCGTAGTAGCCCACGTGTTCGGCCAGATCGTAGAAAAATACGTCGGTTGTCAGCGAGACGTCGCGGTTGATGAGGCGGACTTTTTTGCCGGGGTAGGCGCGGAGTTCGGCCAGTTCGTCGGCACCGCTGTAGTAGAGTTCGTCGCCGTAGACGAAGAGGGTGTCGCCCTGTTCCATGTGGACGTTGTTGAAGGCGTCGAGCGACGATGTGGCTTCGTTGAAGCGGGCGCTGTCGCAGTACATGAACATGTCGCCTTTGCGGAACATGACGTTGCCCACAAGCACCTGCACGTCGGAGTCGCGCGCCTGGTCAAACATCAGGCGGTCAGCTTTTTCGAGAAACACTTTTCCGGGGTCGTGGCGGTCAGCCGCGGGTATGATCGGCCTTACGACGCTTTTCTTGGGCGCCGGGGCTGATTTAGGCGCCGGAGACTTGGCCGAGGGGCCGTCTTTCGGGGCCTGTGCGAGCATGGCGGGCAGGCTGACTATTCCGAGCGCCGCGAGTGCCAGTAAAGGTGAGAGTTTCATCACTGCTGCTTGTTCCAGTCGTGTTTGAAGTCGCAGTTTTTCCAGCCGTCTTCGATGCGGATGTAGGTGTTTTTGATTTTTTTGGCGAGCCAGGTGTTGAGCACTTCCTCGCGGCGTGAGTTTTCATACATGTCCTTGACCAGCTGGTAGTCGTCGCTGATGTTGGCGCGGTGGCCGGGGATGCGTGAGGTAAGTTTCACGAAGGCCACTTTCTCGCGGTTGGTCTTGGGGTCGGTCATGATGAAGGGCTGAGAGATGTCGCCGGGCTGCATGTCGTTGACCAGGCGTGAGATTTCCTGGGGCAGCTGGGCCATTTCGAAGCGGGTGGAGCCGGTGGTGGGGTTGACCATGCGGCCTCGGTTGTTTCTGGTGTCTTTGTCCTGCGAGAGCACGGTGACGGCTTCCTCGAAGGTGAATTTGCCGTCGTTGATATCCATGCGCAGCGAGTCGAGACGGTTGACGGCCTCGGTGAGGTCTTTCTCGGCCACTTTGGGGCGCAGGAGTATGTGGCGCACGTTGACGCGGTCGCCGCGCTTCTCGATGAGCTGCATGATGTGGTAGCCGAACTGGGTCTCGACTACTTTTGATACTTTCTTGGGGTCGTTGAGGTTGAAGGCTACTGCCGCGAATTCAGGCACTAACTCGCCTCGGCCCATGAAGCCGAGCTCACCGCCGCGGACGGCGCTGCCGGGGTCTTCGGAGTAGAGGATGGCGAGGGTCGAGAAGGGGCTTTCACCCTTGTTGACCTGGTCGCTGAAGGAGCGCAGACGGGCTTTCACGTCTTCAACGGCTTCGCGTGAGACAGAGGGAGATACCGAGAAGATCTGCACTTCGACCTGGAGGGGCACCCAGGGCACACTGTCTTCGGGCAGTTTTTCGAAGTAGCGGCGCACGTCGGCCGGTGTGGCCTTGATCTTGGAGGTGAGGTTCTGCTGCACCTGCTGCACACGTGAGCGGTTGCTGATCATTTCGCGCAGCGATTCGCGCATGGCGGGGATGGACTTGTGGAAGTATTGTTCGACCTTTTCCTTTGATCCGAAGTTGTTTATGTAGTTGTTGAGGTAGGCTTCGACCTGGTTCATCACCCAGCTGTCAGGGGCTACCACGGTGTCGAGCTCGGCCTGGTGGAGATAGAGTTTCTCGATGGCGAGCTGTTCGGGGATCACGCAGTAGGGGTCGCCTGCAATGGGCATTTTTTCGTAGAGCATGGTCTGATAGGCTTCCTCGATTTCTGATTTCCAGATGGGCTGGTCGCCTACTACCCAGGCTACTTCCTCGGCCACGTTGTCAGTGCCTGCCGAAACGTAGGCAGCTCCGGTGAGCAGGAGTACTGCAAGCAATATGATTGATTTGGTTTTCACGCTGTTAGTGTTCATTGATGTGAGAATAGTGAATATCAGCCCCAAAATTACAAAAAATATTGCGAACACCCTCTAAAGGAGGGCAATAAAAAATCTTAACATTTCCGCATTATCGCACCCCGGCGGGGGTGGCGGTGCGTATCTTTGCCGTAAATAATAATTTTGATCACTTTAATCGCTATGAATAAGAAATTTGCAGGCGGCAAGAGCCGCGGAAAGGTTAAGAAGCTGCGCCGGCCGGTGTCAGAGGAGTTTTATGCAGGTATTGAACGCCGTATAGGGGTGACTGTCAGTTATCTGGACGATCCGTCGGAGCAGGCTGCCAAGAGCTTGCGGCACGTGGATGATTATCTTGCTGCGGGGCGTGAGCCGACGCTGGCCGACGGTCTGGATTCGATTTTGATTTTCAAGATGATACAGCCGGAGCTCGACAAGGCCAAGGAGCGGTCGGCAAGAGCGCGTGCGGCTGCCGAACGGCGCCGGCATGTCAGGGAACTGCAGCGCGCGGAGGCTGAGCGGACTGCGGCTACGCCTGAGGCTGTGGAAATGGCAGAAAATGACGCGGCCGCAGCTACGGTTGTGGCTGCGGTCGCGGATGTGTCTGCCGTGGAGACAGGGCTGTGCGCTGTTCCTTCCGGAGGCGGAGGGTCAGCGGGCAGTGAATTTCTTGCCGTTCCAGCTGTAAGTCAGCGAGGGGCGGAGATAGCTTTCGATCATGGAGTAGACATCTTTGTCGAGGAAGCGGGCCAGATTGTTGGTCAGCGTCAGCTCTGAGGTGGCCGGGTCGATGCGGTAGGAGGCGAGCATGAAGGGCACCTGCATGGTGACTTCTTCCTTGTTGTCGCGTCCGGCGTCGGTGAGCCATTCCTTCCATCCGGGTTTGGTGAACATGGCGGCGCCGTCGAGCGGCTGCCAGCTGCTGTCAAAGAAGCGGATGGATGAGTCGAGTCCGGGAGTGGCCACTGTGCTTATCAGGGCTATGATATCGCCTTTCTGCCCTTTGAGCACTGCGACCTGGGCTGCCGATGAGTCTGACATCTTGACGGTCAGTGATTCGGGCGAGATCTCGGTTATGGCTGAGCGCCCCTGCAGGCTGTTCTGCGAGGGGGTTGACAGGCCGCTCTTCACGTAGTCGACCATATCGAGACGTGTGTTGCGGTCAAGCAGCGGGAATATGTTCTGCGGAGCCGATGTGAAGGCGTCGGCAGCGGTGAGCTGGGCCATCGCACCCAAGGCTCCGGCAAGGAGCAGGGTTGCTGTAAGGAGGAGTTTTTTCATTGTGTGACGGAATTTTGAATGAGAGTTTCAGTTGGCTTCGGTGAAGAGTTCCGCGGGGCTCAGCTGGCGGTCTTTTTGGCTTTGTTCTTGCGTTTTTCGGCTATGCGGCTGTAGTCGCGTTCGGGATCGGCTATCTCGCTGTGGAGGCGCTTTCCGTAGAATTCGGCTCCGGTGAGCGCTCCGACCACCTTGCGGGCATCGGATTTTTTGACATCGAAGAGGGTGTAGCCTGGCAGAAGGTCGATGCGGCCCACGTCGACGCGCTTGCCGTTGATGAGTCTGTTGAGCATTTCGATGAGGTTTCCGGCGAAGAAGCCGTCGCGCTTGCCTATGTTGACATAGACTCTCTCGAAGCCGCGTTCGGCTGTTCGGCGGTCTTTCTCGCGGTCGTTTTTGGGGCGTTCGTGCTCACGCTCGGCGGCAGCCTTGCGGGCCTTGCGCTCCGAGCGAGAGGGCTTGGCGTCGATGAAGTCGATTTTCGGTGCGTCTTTGTAGTAGTCGAGCAGGCGGTTGAATTCGAGCGAGATGACGCGCTTGAGCAGGTCTTCCTCGGAGAGCCATTCGAGTTTGCGCGAGATGCCTGAGAGGTAGGGTGCTATCTCGGTTTCGTTGACTTTGACGCGCTCTATGCGGTCGGCGAGGTTGTAGAGCTGCTTTTCGATGATGTGTTCGGGAGTGGGCACGTCTTTGTGTTCGAAGGTCTTGCCTATGATGCGCTCTATCTCGCGCATTTTGCCTTTTTCGCGCGAGTGGATGATGGCTATCGAGACGCCTGACTTGCCGGCTCGGCCTGTGCGGCCTGAGCGGTGGGTGTAGACGGCGGTGTCGTCGGGTAGGCCGTAGTTGATGACGTGGGTGAGGTTGTCGACGTCGAGTCCGCGGGCCGCCACGTCGGTGGCCACGAGTATGGAGACCACGCGGTCGCGGAATTTCTTCATCACTATGTCGCGCTGCTGCTGGGAGAGGTCGCCGTGGAGGGCTTCGGCGTTGTAGCCGTCGCGGATGAGGTTGTCGGCTATCTCCTGGGTGTCGCGGCGGGTGCGGCAGAAGACTATGGCGTAGATGTTGGGCGAGTTGTCGACCACGCGCTTGAGGGCCAGATATTTGTCGCGGGCGTTGACCATGTAGTAGATGTGGCGCACGTTTTCTGCTCCTTCGTTGCGGGTTCCGACCACGAGTTCCTCGTAGTCTTTCATGTAGCGCTTGGCAATCTTGAGGATGTCAGGCGGCATTGTGGCGGAGAAGAGCAGCATCTTGCGGTCGGCGGGGATGTAGGAGAGGATTTCTTCGATGCTGTCGAGGAAGCCCATGTTGAGCATCTCGTCGGCTTCATCGAGCACTACGGTGTGTACTCCGTCGAGGCGGACCACTCCGCGCTTTATGAGGTCGATCAGACGGCCTGGGGTGGCGACTATGATCTGGACCCCTTTTTTGAGTCCGCGGATCTGGCTTTCGATGCTTGAGCCGCCGTAGACCGGGAGCACTTTGACATCGGGGATGTATTTCGAGAAGTCGGCCAGGTCGCTGCCTATCTGGAGGCAAAGCTCGCGGGTGGGGGCGAGGATGAGGGCCTGGGGAGTGTGGTCGGCGGGGTCGATGCGCTGCAGCAGAGGCAGTCCGAAGGCTGCGGTTTTGCCGGTGCCGGTCTGGGCGAGGGCGATTATGTCATTGGCGTCGCCGAGCAGGCGCGGGATCACGCGTTCCTGAACGGGCATAGGATATTCGAATCCGAGCTCTTCAACGGCTTTGCGCAGCGGCTGGCTGACGCCGAGTTCTTCAAATGTTGTCATATATACGGTTTTGTGATTATAACCTGTCAGAGACAGGTTTGGTTTAGAGGCGTTGTTTTAAAAGCCGGTTTTTAAACGGACTCTTAAACAATCTGTTAGATGCCGCCGGAAGTCTGATATCCGGTCGGCGGGGCTGTTATCTGACCCACTGCGAGGGGTTGAGTTTCTGGCGCTCGTTGCGGATCTCGAAGTGGAGGGTGGTGCGGTTTGAGTCGTCGGGGTCGGAGAAGACGGTGCCGATGTTCTGTCCGGCTTTGACGCTGTCTCCTTGCTTGACGGTGACGGCCGAGAGGTTGGCGTAGATGCTGATGTAGCGTCCGTGGCGTATCATTACTATGGAGTTGAAGCCGTCTTGCCTGAAGATGGCCGAGACTTTTCCGGCGAAGATAGATCGGGCCTGTGTGCCGGGGCTGACTTCGATGTCGATGCCGGAGTTTTCGGTTTCGACATGGCGCAGGGTGGGGTGTGGCTGGCGTCCGAAACGGCGTACTATCTTGTATGATCCGGCTACGGGGAAGAGGAGCCGGCCTTTGTTTGCTTCGAATGATCCTGTCAGTGCCGAGGCAGAGGTGGAGGCTGCGGTGCGGGTCGGGGCGTTGGCCGAGGCTACGTCTTTGGCCGAGCGTCCGGTATCAGAGGCTTTGGTGCCTGAAGAGCCTTTTGCTTTGTTTTTTTCTTTCTCGCGCTCGCGGCGTGCTCTTTCGGCTTCCTCGCGGGCTATGCGGGCCTGTTCGGCGGCAATGAGGCGGTCGAGTTCACGGTCGAGAGCGGCCGATTTGCGTTTCTGCTCTTTGAGCATGGCGCGCAGGGCTGAGTCTTCTTTGCGCAGGGATGTGACCATTTTTTCAGATTCGGCCTGCTGGCGTGAGAGGGTGGTCTGGGTTTCTTCGGCTTTGCGGTAGGCCAGGTCCTGGGAGTGGCGCAGCGATGTGAGGCGGGCGCGCTGGGCTGCTATGCGGTCTATCCCCCGGCGGATGTTTTCGGCTCTGCGTTCGCGCCATGCGGAGAAGCGGCGCAGGTAGCGGATGCGGCTGTAGGCTTCGGAGAAGCTTTTTGCTGAGAAGATGAAGCTGAGTTCTCCGGTGCTGGCTGCGTGGGGCTGGAGTTCGCGGAGGGCTTTGGCGTAGGCCAGGCGCATGGCTTCAAGGTCGTCTTCGAGGATCTTGATGGAGTCGGCGGTGGTGCTGATGGCTGTTCCGAGCGAGTCGATGTGGCTGCGGAGGTCGCGGACTTTGCTGCGGTTGGCTTCTATGTCGCCGTTGAGGGAGTTGAGGCGGTTGATCTGCCGCTGGAGCTCTTTGGTGTTGGTGTTGAGTCTGGTGGCGGTTTCGGAGATTTTTTTTTCGGTGGTGCTTTTGTCTTTTCTGACTGATTCGAGGGTGCGGGTGGCGGTTTTCTGTTTTGTGGCGGTTTTGCGAGTGGTGGTGGTTTTGGTGTTCTTGCGTCGGGTCTGGGCGTCGGCAGGGCTGCCTGCGCTTATGATGGCGACAAGCAGGAGCACCGCGAGGCTGCGGCACAGTTTCAGAAGGTTTCCGGATGGTGATGAATGGGGCACTGGGTGGCGGGTTTTGATTGGATTGGGCTAATTAGACTGAGATGGGTCTGATTAGGCTAATTGGCCATTTTGGTGACTATTTTGAGAATGTCGGCGGCTTTGATGCGGGTGTAGCCTTTGGGTGTGGACCAGTTTTTGGTGGCTCCGGTGTTCCATTCGGCGCGTCGGGCGTTGAGTTCAAGCTGGGCGCTGAGGGTGGTTTTGCCTCCGGCGGCGGTGAGGAGGGTGGTGGCGGCGAAGGGGCCGACGGGGCCGGTGGCGAAGTCGGTGTATTCGGCTGTGAGCGGTTTGCGGGTGGCGGGGGTGACTGTGAGGCTTTCAAGATTGCCTGTGGGGGTTGAGAGGGTGAAGGCGTAGGACATGCCTGAGGGGCTGCCTGAGGGGGTGATGGTCCAGTTTTCGGGGGTGCCGGCGAGGGTGCAGCGTGAGGGTGCCAGGGGGGTGTCGCCGAGGATGAAGGCGCGTCCGAGCAGGAGGTCCTGGACGTTGCCGACTGTGGCAGGGAAGCCTCCGAGCAGGTCGGAGATGCTTTCGGCAAAGTAGAGCCTTTCGAGTTTGTAGAGGGCGAAGATGCTGTCCTGGGTGACCATGAGTGAGGCTACTTCCATGCCGAGGAAGCGGAGGGAGAGGTGGACGCTGCGGTCGCGCTGCATGGTGAGGGTGCCTCCGATGCTGATCTTTTTGGGGCTTTTGAGGCGGAGGGTTAGTGGAATTTTTACGTCACTCCAGGAGCCGTAGCTGTCGCTGAGGCTGTTGAGCATGGTTTTCAGCTGGCTCTGCGAGAGGGTTTTGCCTGTGTTTTGGCTGTAGTCGCCGGTGTTGCTTCCGGCTGCGTTGCGGCCGGAGCGGCATGATGAGGCCAGGAGGGCTGTGAGTGTTATCAGAAGGAGGCCGAGAGTTTGGAGCCGCGGGAGGCGGCGGCGGTTTTGGTGGGTCATTTGAAGAAGTATGTCTTGTGTTTGACTTTCTTTGCAAGGAGCTGGTTGTCAGGGGCGAGTTCGAGGGCTTCTTTCCAGAAGCGTAGTGCTCCGTCGGGGTCGCCGTCCATGAAGTAGATGTCGCCGGCGTGTTCGAGGATCTCTTCGCTGCGCTCGTCGGTTAGTGAGAGGGTGCGGTCAATGATCTCGCGGGCTTTGGCGTAGTCTTTGCGTTTGAACAGGACCCAGGCGTAGGTGTCCATCGAGGTGGCGTTTTCGGGTTCTGCGCCTACAGCTTTTTCGATCATTTCAAGGGCGCGGTCGAGGTCGCGGCCCTCGCAGGCGAGGTAGTAGGCGCAGTTGTTGAGGGCGAGGGTGTTGTCGGGGTCGTAGAGGAGTGATTTCTGATAGTAGACGAATGCGCTGTCGGCTTGCTCGCTGGCGTAGAGGTTGTCGCCCATCGCTCCGTAGATGCGCGAGAGCTGGCTTACGTCTGTTGAGTCGGTGAGTGAGAGTGCGTGGCGGTATTCCGCGGTTGCTTTGTCGCGCTGGCCTTCCTGGTCGTAGATTGAGCCGAGCACGAGATACTGGCGGCTGTTGTCGGGGTAGTAGCGGAGGGAGCGTTTGATGGCCTGGCGGGCGTCGTCGAGACGGTCAACCTGGAGATAGAGTGAGGTCAGCATTTCCCAGCCTTCGCTGTCGGCGGGGTCGAGGTCGAGGGCGCGTTCGGTCTGCTCGGCGGCTTTGGAGTAGTCTTTGGTTACGATGAGGTAGCGGGAGTAGAGGTCGTGGATGTCATGTTCGTGGGGGTGCTGGTCGATGAGTACGTCGAAGAGCTGTCCGATCTGCGGGAAGTTGGTGGAGTCGTTGAACATCTCCTGGATGTAGCTGCGGAGGATGACGAGCTTGGTCTCTACGTTGAGGTTTTTCTGTTCGAGAGCCTGGAAGACTTCGCGGTTGAAGGCTGCGCTGTCGCCGAGGGTGTGGTAGAACTGAGCGCGCGAGTAGTAGGCGAGGCCGCTTGAGGGATCGAGGATGCAGGCGCTGTCGTAGAACTGTTTGGCCTGGTCGTTTAGGCCGAACATGGAGTAGATGTCGCCTGAGAATACCTGGAAGTCGACGTTGCGCGGGGCGGAGTTGCGGAGGCGGTCGGCTTCGGCGAGGATCGAGGCTGTGTCCTGGAGGGAGTAGTAGAGCTGTATTTTCTTTGAGGAGAGTGGTATGCTTTTGCCTTCGGCTATCTCGACGGAGTCATAGACGGCTATGGCTTTGTCGCGGTCGGCCTGAGTGCCTCCCTGGGCGAGGGCTCCTGCGTAGCGGTAGGTGACTTCGAGGCGGTCGGGGTAGAGGGTGTGGAGCCGCTTCCAGGTACGGAGGGCTTCATCGCGGTTGAGGAGCTGTTCGTTGAGCATTGCGTAGCGTCCGCCGTAGTAGATGTCGGTGGGGTTGGCTTCGCAGTAGTCGCGGAGGAGGGCCATTGAGCTTGTGAGGAGTGCTGAGTCGGTCTGGGAGAGGCTGAGGAGGTAGGTGGAGAGTTCGACTCCGATTTCGCGGTCGGCGGGGTTGAGCTCGTGGGCGCGCTGGAGGAGGGCGAAGGCTGCGTCGTGGTTGCTCTGCGATTTTGCGCGGAGGGCTTCGAGGTAGATGTAGTCGGCCTTGCGGGTGTCTTCGGTTTCAGTCCCCGCCTGCCGCTGGCGGCCGGCGGCGAGGGCCGAGAGGGCGCCGAGGGCGAGTATGGCAAGGATTAGCAGTGGTAGCTTTTTCATTTGGGGCGGGGTTGGGTGGATTAGGCCAATTGGGCTAATTAGTCCAATTAGTCAGATTAGTTGTCAGTTTACTCCGGTGTGTCCGAAGCCTCCGTCGCCTCGCTCGGTGTGGTCGAGGGTGCTGACGGGTTGCCATTCCGCACGGACGTATTCTTTGATGACGAGCTGGGCTATGCGTTCGCCGTCAGAGATGGTGTAGGGGGTGTCGGAGAGGTTTATGGCTATGATGCCGATCTCGCCTCGATAGTCGGCGTCGATGGTGCCTGGGGTATTGACGAGGCTGATGCCGTGTTTGAGGGCGAGGCCTGAGCGGGGTCGCACCTGGCATTCGTAGCCGTGAGGCAGCTGTATGCGCAGTCCGGTTGGTATGAGTGCCCGCTGCAGGGGCTGGAGGGTCAGGGGGGTGTCGAGTTTGGCGCGGACGTCCATGCCTGCTGACGATGGGGTTTCATAGGCTGGGAGGTCGTGGCCTGATTCATTGATGATTTTTACCTTGATTCTTTCCATAAATAAACGGTTGCGATAGTCGAAAGTGAGTTGCCTCGTTGAATAAACAAGCGAAAGTAGCAAAATTCCTGCATAATGCAGGTATTTTTCTCCTTAATAATTATAAAATCGGGTCTGGAGGAGGGTGTGGGAGTGGTGAAGGAAACGCCAGGGGTGACAGGCGCGGGGCTTGTCTCTCCTGGCGTTGCGGTGTGGGGCGTGGCCTGTGTGGCTATCAGGCTTTGAGTGCGGCGATTGTCTGCTCGATGGCTTCGATTTTGGTTGTGGCGTCGGAAAGTTTTTTGCGTTCGGCTTCGACTACGGCTGCGGGAGCGTTGCTGACGAAGCGTTCGTTTGAGAGTTTCTTTTCGACTGAGGTTTTGAAGCCGCGGAGGTAGTCGAGTTCTTTGGTGAGTTTGGCGAGCTCGGCTTCAACGTCCATGTTGTTGAGCAGGGGGATGTTGAATTCGGTTGTGCTTACCATGAACGAGGCTGCTGCGGGGTCTTTCTCGCTGACTGTGGCGATGCCTGAGAGGTTGCCGAGGCGGATGGCTACGGCCTGCATGGGGATGTCGGCGCCGATGACGTTGAGCTGGAGGGTGTCGCGCGAGGGGATGTTGCGCTGTGAGCGGACTCCGCGGATGCCGTTGATGATTTCCTTGACGGTTTCCATGTCGGCGAGGATGGCGGTGTCAGGCGCGGATGCCTGGGGCATGGAGGCGTACATGATTGATTCGCCTTCGCGGCGGGGTGCGAGGTGCTGCCAGAGTTCTTCGGTGATGAATGGCATGAAGGGGTGGAGCAGGCGCAGGAGGCTGTCGAAGAAGCTGATTGTGGCTTCGTAGCCTGCGCGGTCGATCGGTTTCTGATAGTCGGGCTTGACCATTTCGAGGTACCATGAGGAGAATTCGTCGCGGAAGAGGCGGTAGGCTGTCATGAGGGCTTCGGAGATGCGGAATTTCTCGAAGGAGTCGTTGATTTCGGCTATTGCTTCGGAGAGTTTGGCGCTGAACCATTCGACGGCTTTGCGTGAGCTTTCGGGCTGTTCGAGGGCCGGGTCTACTTCCCAGCCTTTGACGAGGCGGAAGGCGTTCCAGATCTTGTTGCAGAAGTTTCGGCCGTTTTCGCAGAGTTTTTTGTCGAAGAAGATGTCGTTGCCTGCGGGTGCGGCGAGCATGATGCCCATGCGGACTCCGTCGGCTCCGTAGTCGGCTATGAGTTCGAGGGGGTCGGGTGAGTTGCCGAATTGTTTTGACATCTTGCGTCCGATTTCGTCGCGGACGATGCCTGTGAAGTAGATGTTGTTGAAGGGTTGTTTGCCGAGGAATTCGTAGCCGGCCATGATCATTCGGGCTACCCAGAAGAAGATGATGTCGGGGCCTGTGACGAGGTCGGATGTGGGGTAGTAGTAGCGGATTTCTTCGTTGTCTGGTTCGAGGATGCCGTTGAAGAGGGAGATGGGCCAGAGCCAAGATGAGAACCATGTGTCGAGGCAGTCTTCGTCCTGACGGAGGTCGTCGGCGGTGAGGTCGGGGTTGATCTCGCGGGCGAGTGTGAGGGCTTCGTCGGCAGTTTCGGCTACGACGAAGGTTTCGCTTCCTGGGAGGTACCATGCGGGTACGCGGTGGCCCCACCAGAGCTGACGTGAGATGCACCAGTCGCGGATTTCGGTCATCCAGCGGTTGTAGGTGGTCTTGAATTTCTCAGGTACGAAGCGGATGACGCCGTCTTCGGATGCTTTGAGGGCGGGTGCGGCGAGGGATTCCATGCGGAGGAACCATTGGTCGCTGAGGCGGGGTTCGGTTGCGGTGTCGGGGTTGCGTTCGGAGTAGCCGACTTTGTTTTCGTAGTCTTCGATTTTTTCGATGAGTCCTGCTTCGGCGAGGTCTTTGGCTATTTGTTCGCGGACGGCGAAGCGGTCCATGCCGATGTACATTCCGGCGGTTTCGCTGATGGTGGCGTCGTCATTGAAGATGTCGATTGTCTCCAGGTTGTGTTTTTCGCCGAGCATGTTGTCGTTCATGTCATGGGCGGGTGTGACTTTGAGGCAGCCTGTGCCGAAGTCGATCTCTACGTAGTCGTCTTCGATGACGGGGATTTCACGGCCTACGAGGGGTACGATGACGCGTTTGCCGCGGAGGTGCTGGTTTTTGGGGTCGTTGGGGTTGATGCACATTGCGGTGTCGCCCATGATGGTTTCAGGGCGTGTGGTGGCCACGATGGCATAGCCTTCTTCGCCGACGATTTTGTAGCGGAGGTAGTAGAGTTTTGAGTGTTCTTCTTTGTAGACTACTTCGATGTCGGAGAGTGCGGTTTTGGCTTTTGGGTCCCAGTTGACCATGCGTTTTCCTCGGTAGATGAGTCCTTTGCGGTAGAGGTCGACGAAGACTTTGATTACTGAGCGGGAGCGGATGTCGTCCATTGTGAATGCTGTGCGTTCCCAGTCGCATGATGCTCCGAGTTTTTTGAGCTGTTCGAGGATGATTCCGCCGTGTTTTTCTTTCCATTCCCATGCGTGGGCGAGGAATTCCTCTCGTGTGAGGTCGCTTTTTTTGATGCCTTCGGCGGCGAGCTTGCCTACGACTTTGGCTTCAGTGGCGATGGCTGCATGGTCGGTTCCGGGCACCCAGAGGGCGTTTTTGCCCATGAGTCGGGCGCGACGGATGAGGATGTCCTGGATGGTGTTGTTGAGCATGTGGCCCATGTGGAGGATTCCGGTGACGTTTGGCGGGGGGATTACGATGGTGTAGGGTTCGCGGGCATCGGGTTCGGAGTGGAACAGGCGGTGCTGCATCCAGTAGGCATACCATTTGTCTTCGACGGCACGCGGGTCATATTTGGTTGCTAATTCTTCCATAATTGATTGGTCGATGTGTGGTTGTTATTATTCTTAGAGGTGCAAAATTACAATTTTTTTGTGAATTGGCAATTTTGGTTTTGCGGCATGGATTTTTTGGTGTGTGGCTGGGGTGGGGGATGTCGGGGCAATTGCGTATCTTTGCAGCCGGAATTTGTTTTTAAACTACCTTTTAAATATTCTTTATTTTTATGTCTGACGAGATGATTCAATATCATAGGCTCGGCAACGGGCTGCGGATTGTGGCGCGGCGGGTTGCGATGCCTGTGGAGCATTGCGGTGTGGCGGTGAATGCGGGTAGCCGTGATGAGGCGGCGGGTCTGCACGGGCTGGCGCATTTTGTGGAGCATACGATTTTCAAGGGTACTTCGAGCCATAGGGCGGCTTATGTGAGGGATCGGATGGAGCTTGTGGGGGGTGAGCTGAATGCTTATACTACGAAGGAGGAAACGGTGGTCTATTCGACTTTTCCGGCGGGAAATCTGGCGCGGGCTATGGCGCTGCTGGGGGAGATGGTGGCTGACGCTGTGTTTCCTGAGGCTGAGATAGGGCGTGAGAAGCAGGTGGTGGCTGAGGAGATTGATACTTATCTGGATACGCCGTCAGATGCGGTGTTTGATGATTTCGAGGATCTGATCTATGCGGGGTCGCCGTTGGCGCATAATATATTAGGTACGCGCGAGACGCTGGCGGGGTTTGATCAGGGGGTGTGTCGGCGCTGGCTTGAGGAGCGGTTTACGCCTAGGCGAATGGTGTTGTTTTATTCTGGTCCGATGGAGGCCGAGAGGGTGTTCAGGATGGCTGAGCGCCGGTTAGGCGGGCTGAGCAGGGCTGGTGTGGCGCTTGAGAGGGTGGTGCCGCCGACGGTGGAGCGCTTTGAGGTTGTGAATGATAAGGTGGGGTCGTATCAGGCGCATACATTGCTGGGGGCGAGGGTGCCGGGGATGCTTGACGAGAGGCGTACGGCGCTGGCGCTGCTGGTGAATGTGCTCGGCGGTCCGGGGATGAATTCGCTTCTGAATGTGGCGCTGAGGGAGAGGCGCGGGCTGGTCTATACGACTGACGCTTCGACGTCGCTGATGAGTGATAATGGTTTGCTGACTATTTATTTCGGGTGTGATCCGGCGGATGTCAGCCGCTGTCTGCGGGTTGTGGGCGGTGTGGTCGATGCGCTTGCCGGCGGTCTTATGTCGGAGCGGCGGCTTGAGGCTGCGAGGAGGCAGCTGATAGGTCAGCTGACGGTTGGGTCGATGAATTCGGAGCAGGTGGCGATTTCGATGGGGCGGAGTGTGCTTTATCGCGGCCGTGCTGTGGGGTTTGATGAGACTGTTGAGGCGCTGCGGGCTGTGAGTGCGGCTGATCTGCGTGAGGCTGCGGCTCCGCTGGCTTCGCTTTCGCGGCTGACGCTGGTCTGATTTGTATGTGGAGTGAGGGGGAGGGGGATTTTGACGATTTTTGTTTCTTAGCAGTGCGTTTGTTTGGAGATTTGGGGGGAATGTTTTAACTTTGCGGGGTAAATCGTCTGAAAGGTGTAATTCTGCGGGCGGTTTGGCCATAACTTTAACTGAATGCGCATGTGGCGTAATTGGTAGCCGCGTTAGACTTAGGATCTAATGTCTCAGGACGTGGGGGTTCGAGTCCCTTCATGCGCACGGTTCAAAAAGAGAAGAGCTGATTTTGCAGTTGCAAGATCGGCTCTTTTTGCGTTGTGGCTGTTTTGGACGGGCGGGGAGAGGGGGGAGGAATTATCTCTTAATAAGAGATGATGATTTACGCCAATTAATTGTGATCCAAAATGTTACGTTAATGGTTGACGATGCGCGTTTAAACAGATTGAAATTTTATGTAATTTTCAGATTTGATTTAAGCTCTTTAATTCGCTCTATTTCAGAATTATTTCTTAACTTTGCACCCGATAAATCATCTCTTATTAAGAGTGATTTCGCTATATGCCTTTATTGACAATTCTTTACAATGAGTGCTGATGTAGTGACAAAGGGCGTTACGACGGTGTCTTCGGGCGTTGGCGGCGCCGTAGGCGTGGAGCGACGTTGCTGGTTTGTGGCCATTGTTAAGAATAATACCGAAAAAATGGCTCATGAGCGGCTGGCGAAAGCCGGCTATGAGAGCTATTTGGCCACACAAACACTTTATCGTGTCTGGAAAAACGGCAGACGTGCTAAGATCGAGCATGTTGTGCTTCCTACTCTGGTCTTCGTAAGATGTTCGGAGCGGGAGCGTATGCAGATTGTGGCGCTGCCGTATATCAACAGGTTTATGACCAACAAGGCTTCGGGCTATTCTACAGCGAAGCCGCTGGCTGTCATTCCGGATAAACAGATCGAGACTTTGCGCTTTATGCTTGGTCAGTCTGATGTGCCGGTTACGATTTCCGAGCGTTCTTTTCAGAAGGGCGATCGGGTGAGAGTGGCCCGCGGGAAGCTTTGCGGTCTTGAGGGTGAGGTTGTCACTACGGATGACGGACATAGCGAGCTGATAGTCAGGATTGATATTCTTGGCTGTGCGAAGGTTATGATAGAGGCTGTTGATATAGAACTTGTTGACAAGTAATTAATGCCGCTCCAGCTTGGAGCTGGCGGAATGAAAAAACTTTACATATGCGCATACGATTCATCTCATCATGTTTTCTTGCAGCTGCGTTGCTGTTGGGGTCTTGCTCGACTCCGAAAAATATAACTTATTTTCCGGATCTTGGGACCGGTGCCGTGGTGCAGGCTGAGCGTCAGCTTGATATCAGGGTGAAGCCTGAGGATAAGCTTTCGATTGTTGTCAATACGCAGGATCCGGCGCTGTCGGCACTGTTTAATCTGCTGCAGGTCCAGAACCGTCTTGGGGGGACTACATCGACGACAAAGAGCGTCGGCAGTGCTTCGGGCGGCGGTAACGGTCAGGTGGCTTACTATACGGTGGATTCGGCCGGCGATATCAATTTTCCGGTGATAGGCAAGCTGCATATTGCGGGGATGACTCGTGAGCAGGTTGCGAATTATGTGGCTGAGCAGCTTGTCGGTAAGGATCTTGTTAAAGATCCGATCGTTACGGTTGAGTTTGCCAATACGGGTATCTCGGTTATCGGTGAGGTGTCGGCTCCGGGCCGCTATGAGTTTAACAAGGATCATCTGACGATCATTGATGCTATAGCTATGGCAGGCGATCTGACGATCAGCGGTATGCGCGAGAATATTCTTGTGTTGCGCAATGTGGGCGGCGGTAAGCAGGAGGCTTACAGGGTGAATCTGCTTGACGCGCAGAGTCTGGCTTCGTCGCCGGTGTTTTATCTGCAGCAGGACGATGTGATCTACGTGGAACCTAATGACAAGAAGAAGCGCGAGACGACGCCTAACGGCAATACGCCTTACACGCCTTCGTTCTGGGTTTCAATGGGTTCGTTCGGTCTGACAATAGCAACACTTATCATCACTCTCACAAAATAAGCAATGGCAGAGACTATTAAATCAGAGGCAAGGAAGAGTGTCAACGCGGGCAGCGCCGTGCCGTTGACGGATATATTGTACAGGACGCTGCATCACTGGCCGTGGGTGTTGCTCTCGCTGGTGGTGTGTGTGGGTGCTGCTGTGGTGTATCTGCTGTGTACTCCTAAGGTTTATACGACTACGGCGTCGATCATGATCAAGGACGAGGCTGCCGGTAAGTCGGCGGGGGCTGAGGATTTCGGCGATTTCGGGCTGTTTCAGAATAAGACTAACATACAGAATGAGATCACTACTCTGAAGTCGGCTGATCTGATGGAAGAGGTGGTGAGACGTCTGAATCTGGATATGAATTATTATATTCCGGGGCGTTTTCATGATGTGGTGGCCTATGGCTCGAATCTTCCTGTGAGGGTCGAGATGCCTGGGTTTGCCGAAAACGGTTCGGCGTCGTTCAGAGTTGAGGTTGACGGAGACGGAAAGGTCTCGGTGTCAGATGTTAAGTCGGGCGATCTGAAGTCGGAAGAGCGGGTTCAGGGCGCTATGAACGATACGATTATGACGGCTGTCGGGCCGATGGTCGTGGTGGCTGCCGAGGGTTATAAGCCCGGTGAGGCGGTGGAACTGGAGGTTGTCAAAGCTCCGGTTTCGGCTACTGCGGGCGGCTATGGGAGCCGTATGGTGATAGCGATGAGCGGCGACAAGAGCAGTGTGATCAATCTGACGGTGACTGACCAGTCGACCCAGCGGTCGCAGGCGCTGCTGAACACTCTGATCGGTGTCTATAACGAGTATTGGGTCCGCGACAAGAACCAGATCGCTGTCTCGACGTCGAATTTTATCAACGAGCGTCTGGGTGTGATCGAGAGTGAGCTCGGAAATGTGGATTCGGATATCTCGTCTTACAAATCGGCCAATCTGATTCCTGATGTCAGTGCGGCGTCGTCGATGTATATGTCGCAGAATCAGCAGATTTCGCAGCAGATCATGGATCTGAAGAATCAGCTGAAGCAGACGCTTTATATAAAGTCGTATCTCGGAGCTGCAAGCGATAACGAGAAGATGCTTCCGATGAATTCGGGTGTGGCTAACGTTGATATTCAGTCGCAGATTACGGATTACAACAATCTTGTGCTTCAGCGTAATTCGCTGCTGGCCAAGTCGTCGGACAAGAATCCGCTGGTGGTTCAGCTGAACGAGCAGATGGATCAGATGCGTCATGCGATACTTGCGTCGGTTGACAATTCGATCAATGCTCTGAATATGCAGATTTCGAGTCTGCAGGGTTCGCAGGCATCGACTACGTCGAAAATCGCGTCGAATCCCTCGCAGGCGAAGTATCTTCTGAGCGTGGAACGCCAGCAGAAGGTGAAGGAGTCGCTTTATCTGTTCCTGCTTCAGAAGCGTGAGGAGAATGAGCTTTCGCAGGCGTTTACGGCTTATAATACCCGTGTGGTCAATAAGCCGGCAAGTTTCGGCCCGACTGCGCCGAATACGCGCAATATATTGATGATGAGCTTTCTGCTTGGTCTGGCGATTCCGTTCGGAGTGGTCTATCTGATGGAGAGCAACAACACTAAGGTGCGCGGACGCAAGGATGTGGAGCATCTGGCTGTGCCTTTCCTCGGCGAGCTGCCGCAAGACGGACACGAGAAGAAGAAGGAGGCCGGCGAGGCGAACACGATCGTGGTCAAGGGCGGCAAGCGTGATATCATCAACGAGGCGTTCCGCGTGCTCAGGACCAATGTTGAGTTTATGTGCAACAGTTCGGAGGGCAACAAGGTGATTGCCATGACGTCGTTTAATCCTGGTTCGGGCAAGTCGTTCGTTTCGATGAACTTAGGCATGGCTATCGCTCTGAAGGGCAAGAAGGTTCTGATTGTCGACGGCGATATGCGCCACGGTTCGACGTCGGCCTATATGGGTTCTCCAGCAAAGGGCCTGGCTGATTATCTGGGTGGTGCTGTGTCTGAGGTCGATACGCTGATTGTCAAGACTCCGGAGTGTCAGAACATGCAGGTGCTTCCGATCGGTTCTATTCCGCCCAATCCGACGGAGCTGCTTGAGTCGCCGCGTTTCGGTGAGCTGATCGGTGAGCTTAAGTCGAGGTTTGACTATGTGATCATCGACTGTCCGCCGATCGAGGTTGTGGCTGATGCTCAGATCATCGACAAGTTTGCCGACCGGACGTTCTTCGTGATCCGAGCCGGTCTGTTCGACCGTTCGATGCTTCCGGATCTCGATCGGCTGTATGAGGAGAAGAAGTATCGCAACATGTCGTTTATCCTCAACGGTTCCCGCAATGACCAGGGCCGCTACGGCTACAGCCATACCTACCGCTACGGTTACGGATATGGCTACGGGTATGGGTATAATTATGGCAGCGGGGAGAAGAAAAAATAAAATCAAGAAATAGTAACAATGAATATCGCAGTCGCAGGGACCGGATATGTCGGTCTGAGTATAGCCACTCTGCTGGCGCAGCACAATAGGGTGACAGCCGTTGATGTCATCTCTGAAAAAGTCGAGAAGATCAACCGGCGCATCTCGCCCATTCAGGATGAGTATATCGAGAAATATCTCGCTGAAAAGGATCTGGACCTGACCGCTACGCTTGACGGCAGGGAGGCTTACCGCGAGGCTGATTTCGTGGTCATAGCCGCTCCGACCAACTATGATCCGGTAAAGAATTATTTCGATACGCACTGCATAGAGGATGTTATCGATCTTGTGCTTGAAGTCAACCCCGATGCGGTGATGGTGATAAAATCCACCATCCCTGTGGGTTATTGCCGCAGTCTTTATGTGAAATATGCGGCCAAGGGGGTCAGCAGGTTCAATCTTCTGTTCTCGCCGGAGTTTCTCAGAGAAAGCAAGGCGCTGTATGACAATCTCTACCCCTCCCGAATCATAGTGGGCTATCCGAAGATTATCGACAATCCGGAGTTTGCAGAGGAAAATGATGCGATCCGGACTATTGCCGATGTCGAATTTCTTGAATCAAAAGCCCATGAGTTTGCATCGCTGTTGCAGCAAGGTGCTATAAAACAGGAAATTCCCACTCTTTTTATGGGCATGAAGGAGGCTGAGGCTGTGAAACTCTTCGCCAATACCTATCTCGCGCTCCGTGTCAGCTATTTCAACGAGCTTGATACATATGCCGAGGTCAAAGGCCTTGATTCCCAGGCTATCATCGAGGGCATAGGCCTTGATCCGCGCATCGGTACACACTACAATAATCCATCGTTCGGTTACGGAGGCTATTGTCTGCCGAAAGATACCAAGCAGCTGCTGGCAAACTATGCCGACGTGCCCCAGCAGATGATGACAGCCATCGTCGAGAGTAACCGCACACGCAAAGACTTTATCGCCGATCAGGTGTTGAGAATGGCGGAGTGGTATGACTATTCCTCGGCCAACCACTTCGGATCTGCCAGCGAACGCCCTGTGACAATCGGTGTCTATCGTCTGACGATGAAATCGAATTCCGATAATTTCCGCCAGTCATCTATTCAGGGAGTGATGAAGCGTATCAAGGCCAAAGGCGCCGAGGTCATCATCTATGAGCCTACTCTTGAAGACGGTTCAACATTCTTCGGTTCTCGCGTTGTCAACGATCTTACCGAATTCAAGCGCCTCAGCAACGCCATCATAGCAAACCGCTATGATGTATGTCTGGATGATGCTCAAGGAAAGGTTTATACAAGGGATATTTTTAAAAGGGATTGAATTTTAGAAAAAAATTAAAGTAAAAAGCGATATTGACTGACCAGATAAATGGATATTGCTGTTATGATATCGACAATCCTGATTATAGGATTTGTTATGTTTGCATGTTTGAAAATTGTAAATCGAAAAGTGCTACAAGCTGAGCGAATCTTAATTGAACAATATCCAACATGGCAAAATTTCAATAAAAATTTAGACCGTAATTTATTAAAAGTCATCATTGGAAGTTCTTATGCCTATCGGCATCGAAAGACATTTGAAGCCGATAGGCATTGGTGTCTACCTAAAGATAATATATCAGCCCAATTTGAAATACTGAAACATTTTTATTCAATAATCAAAACAAACGGGGAGGTCAATCTGATATTATCAAGATTTGAGATCCAAGAACGGCCGAAGAATGTCTATCTTCCATTTCATTATAGAATTTTGCAGCCTGCTTTATTGCCAACAAATAAACATGGGAAATATCTGTATTATCCGATTTTAAATATTGGATGGGCTGTTCAAATTTTGAATATACGATGCTTTAATAATAGAAAATCAAAAGCATCAAATGAAGAAATAATAATCCCATCAGAGACAGAAGATATTATAAAGGAAATACAAGAATTTTGTAATAGCAGGGATTTGAAGTTCAAACTTATTGTCCCTGATGTTAATTACCAAATTGAATTATAATTATGAACCCACCACCAATTGTTATATTTGGAACAAGTGGACTCTCTGCATACTCTATTGAAAATATTATTGATAGATTGAATGAATCTAATCAGATTGCAATAGATACAGCTCCTAATTATGTGTCAGCAGAAATTGCAATAGGGAATAAGATCCAACGGCTTATAAATGAAGGTTTCAAGAGAGAAGATATATTTATTCAAACGAAAATAGATTGGCAGGATATTATTAAAGTCGGCACCCAAACAGCTATAAAAAATTCCTTAAAAAGGCTTAAGATTGATTATATTGACAGCCTTCTTCTCCATTGGCCATTTCCAGATATTTTTATCAAGGCATATAAGGAAATGGAGCATTCATATAAGGTTGGAATTGCCAGAGAAATAGGTGTATGTAATTTTAAATTGCGGCATTTTGAGATGCTTTTGAATGACGGAATTTCGGTAAAACCAATGATAAATCAGATTGAAATACACCCATTTAATACTTGTTCAGATATTGTTAAATGGTGTAATGAACAAGAGATCCAGGTTCAAGCTTACACGCCATTGTTAAAAATGCTTCCGAAAGTTTCAGAAAACTCGACATTAGTTACGTTGGCAAAAAAATATGAGGCATCTATACCACAAATAATATATGCATGGAATAAAAGTCGAAACATAATACCTGTAACCAAGACGTCAAATCCAAAACGAATAGATGAGATTTTTAAAGCATTTGAGATAACTATTAAAGAAGAAGATTTTACACGAATATCTTCTTTAAATGAAGATTATAAATTTATGTTAGAGTCCTGGGGATGTCCGGGATACTAAAAAGATAGTGTGACATGTATTCGAATGATAAATTAGTACTTCAACTGTTATCGTTGTTGAGGCAATTTGGAATTAATCAGATTGTAGTATCTCCCGGCAGTAGACATTTTTCATTAGTACATTCGTTGGAACAATGTGAAGACTTTGAACTGTATTCAGTTGTTGATGAACGAAGTGCTGCTTTTTTTGCCATTGGGCTTATTCAGCGAACCGGTCGCCCGGCAGCTGTTTGCTGTTCTTCAGGCACAGCATGTATGAATTATGGGAGTGCCATTGTCGAAGCCTATTATCAAAGATTGCCATTATTGGTGATTTCAAGTGACAGGTTACCTCAATTTTTAAATCAGATGGAAGATCAAATGTATGATCAGGCCTCTACGTTCACTTCATGTACAAAATATGTCGGAAGATTGACTCCTATTTCATCAGATTTGGATTTTTGGTATAATAATCGAATAATAAACGAAGGTTTAATTGAATTAACGCATCATTCAAATGGGCCTGTCCATTTGAATATCCCGTTTTTATCACACCATACAGATACGTTTACTAATACACATATTCCGGTAGCGCGAAAAGTAGAGTTATATTCAGCCGAATCAAGTTCTGAAACATGGGCTAAAATCGCAAATTTGTTAAAAGGAAAAAAGATTTGTATAGTGTGGGGACAATCGGTCTGTATTACAGCAGGGCTGAAAGAAGCCGTAGACAAGTTTGTTGAAAATTTTGATGCTATTATTCTTACTGATTTATTATCAAACTGTCATTGCAAACACACCATAGCAAATACTGGTGCGACTTTATATTCTCTGACTAATGAAGAAAAAAGAGATTTTAAACCAGATATTGTATTCAGTATAGGTGCAAATATCCTTTTTAACGGAGAAATTAAAGGATTTTTAGGGGACATTGAAAATTGGCAAATTGGCAAATATGACAAAATCTCTGATCCTTTCCGATCTCTGACAAAGATATTTGAAATGAGCGAATTAATGTTTTTCAACATGATAAACAATATCGCTGATTTCAAAGTAAGCGGGAATTTTGCTCATTCGTGGATGAGTGTTTCAAATATCGCTTATAAGACGATATCAGAATATAGTGAAGCGATGGTTATCGGGGCATTGATAAAAGCACTTCCGGCTGATAGCGATTTGCAATTAGCTAATAGTTATAGTGTACGTATGGCTCACCTGTTTCCAGTTCCAGATAGTGTCACGGTAAATTGTAATAGAGGGGTTAACGGAATAGACGGAAGTATGTCCACTGCAATAGGATTTTCGGCTATTAATAGTCGGAAGACATTTTATATAACCGGTGACCTATCTTTTTATTATGATTTGAACTCATTATCAATACGTCACATAACTCCCAATCTTAGAATATTGTTGATCAACAATGGTGGTGGTGGTGTAATGTATTCTCCTTTGAGCGAAGAATTGCGTAAAAGTGTGGCCGAGCATGTATGTGCGTTCCATACACATAAAGCTCATGAGATTGCCAAAGCATTCGGATTTAAATATTTTGCAATTAGAAACGAATCTGAAATATCGCATGGTATTGAGCTATTAACAGCAGAATCAGATCATCCGGTTTTAGTTGAGGCTTTCTCCAACATACCTGTGGATACAAAAGTTTTGAGTAACTACTATAAGAGTATGAATCGTCAGCATTATACAATATCACAACGTATAATAATGAAAGGGAAACGTATTCTTGGAGGTCTGCTGCCGCAGAAAAATTGAAAGTAATGGATTCAGGTAAAAAGAAAATAGCCATAAATACAGCCTATATGTATATTCGTACATTTTTGGCTGTAATAGTATCATTATTTACCTCTCGAATAATCCTTGAAAAGCTTGGGGTTGAGGACTACGGTATTTATATTGAAGTTGGCGGAATTGTCGGATTACTTGGATTTATGAACGGTGTTTTAGCTAATGGTACTGGCCGTTTTATCACTTTTGAGTTGGGTAGAAATGAGTTTGACCGTTTGAAGCGGACATTTTCGTCGATGCTTACCGCTCACCTTTTATTGGCATTAGTAGTCATCGTTATAATGGGTTTTGTTGGGTGGTGGCTTATCGGACATAAACTTGATATTCCTGCGAATCGGTTGGATGCGGCATACTATGTACTATGCCTATCTTTGTTCACGACCATTTTCACACTGACTCAAGTTCCATATACGTCTCTGCTTATTGCTCACGAACGAATGTCTGTTGTGGCATACTGGGCATTGTTCAATACCTTTGCTAAACTAGGAATACTTTATCTGTTGGCTATTATGCCATTTGACAAGTTGGAGGTTTATGCGACATTATTGATGCTTATCAGCCTGACAGAGATGGTTGGAAACAGAATTTATTGTGTCCGGAAATTTAAAGAATCAAGAGTTTCATTAGGCTTGGATAAGGATATTTTAAGACCGATATTCTCATATTCATCGTGGTCTATACTGACAAGTTGTACATTGATGTTGAATGGCCAAGGGGTGGTGATGCTTTTAGGTATGTTTTTTTCGCCGGCTATTGTTGCAGCAAGAGCGATTTCGTTGCAGATAAATCAGATGTCAGATTTTTTTGTCAATGGATTCAGAACAGCCGTCAACCCTCAGATAATCAAACGATATGCAGCTGGAGATTTTATTGGCTCAAAGCATCTGTTGCTTGAATCAACACAATTGTCTTTTTATCTGATGATGATAGTGACAATACCTATATTCTTTTGTTGTGATGATTTTTTAAAAGTATGGTTGAAAACTGTCCCTGACTATACCACTATTTTTCTAAAGATAGTCTTGTTTCAGACATTATTCAATGTGTTTAACACATCATTTTATCAGGCTATTAATGCCAATGGCAATTTGAAAAGAAATGCGATTATGAGTGCCGGACTTTCATTTTTGCAATTCCCGATAATTTATGTACTATTCAGATATGGGTCATCCCCAATTGCACAGTCGTGGGTGGCTCTGATTACATATTTTATAATGGGGACATTTTTGAAACCCTATCTTTTGGTAAATCAAGTTAATTATCAATATAAAGAGATATATGAAATTATAATATGCTGTTTTAAAGTTTTAGGCATTTCATTGTCACTACCATTGATACTTGGATATGTGGTTCACTGGGATTTTGGGTCTCCGTGGATCAATCTTATTTTAAAGTCGTGCATAATTTTTATATGGTGTTGCATGGTGGTGTTTTATTGTGGTTTGACCAAGAATATGCGTATGCAGGTTGTCCGAATGATAATGTCAAAATTGGGACAAAAAAAACATCAATTGGGATCATGAAAGTCGGTATATTGACACTGCCTCTGGGGCATAATTACGGAGGCATTCTTCAGGCATGGGCTTTACAGCAGACTTTGAAAGCTTTAGGCTATGATGTTGTTTTATTACATAGAAAACACAAAGTCTCTCTCTCTGAAAATTTCAATTTGTTTTTGAGACGTCTTTATGCGAAGTGGATTAAGAAAAAGGCTGGAGTTGAGATTTTCAGATGTGAGAAGAATGTTACCATAAAAAATACAACTCGGTTTATTAATAGAAACTTCCGGATAGTCACTACGAATGATTCATATAAAAAGGTTATTGACGATCTTGATGCTATAATCGTGGGCAGCGACCAAGTATGGCGGCCGATATATGCGGATGGTCATCTGGATGATTTCTTTTTGAAATTTACTGAGGGAAAGAAATTGAAGCGTATTGGTTATGCCGCTTCATTCGGAGTCGATTATCCTGAATATGATTCTGATGAAAAATCAATGGCTTCGGCTCTGTTAAAGAATTTTGATGCTGTTTCAGTTCGTGAAAAAAGTGGTCTAACACTATGTTCAAATATGTTAGGATTTGCAAATGCGGAGTTAATGCCTGATCCGACTTTGCTTTTGGACATTGATGACTATCGACAAATCTATAAAAAATGTGAATGTCCGGATTACTTTACAAAATTGTTTGCCTACATTCTTGATCCTAATGACAATACCCGTGAAATCGTGGACAAGATTTCGGGGGCAATGGACCAAAAACCATTCACTGTGCATTCCAAAATTGATGATTTGAAGGCTCCATTGATAGAAAGAATACATCCTCCGTTGGAACACTGGCTTTTAGCAATTGCAAATAGTGATTTTATTATTACAGATTCTTTTCACGGATGTGTTTTTTCAATCATATTTAACAAAGACTTTATCGTACTTGGAAATAAAGAACGTGGGATGGCTCGTATAAGTTCGTTGCTTAGACAGTTTAATTTATTCCATAGATTGATTGAAAGCGCTGCATGTATTGAAGATATTAGAAGTTTGCACCCTATAAATTGGTCTGATGTCAATGGAACGAGGTGCAGTTTGGCTAAAAAAGGTATATTCTTTCTTCGTAAAAATATCAATTGAAAAGTATTAGCAAATATGCAAAGTAGTTATCATCCCAACCTTTCAATTATAATTCCAGTCTATAAAGTGGAATGCATGTTGTCAAAATGCATAGATAGTATTTTGGCTCAGACTTACCTTGATTGGGAGATAATTCTTGTAGATGATGGATCTCCAGATGGGTCTGGCCTTATTTGTGATTCCTATGCTGTTTTGGATAGTCGTATTCAAGTGATTCATACTTCTAATGGAGGGCAGGCAAGAGCTCGTAATATAGGTATTGAAAGAATTAGAGGGAAATATGTGACGTTTGTTGATTCTGATGATTATCTTCAAGATGTGTGTAGTTTTGAAATAGCGATTCATGAAATTGAAATTGACAATAGAGTTGACATTGTTCAATTTCCATTCTGTGGTGTCGGATGGGATAATGGTAACGAAGGAATGCATTGTTGCAACGGGACAGAAATACTAAATGGCGGAAAGGATGCTCTTGAGAATTTTGGAGTCGAGGGAATTGACGGAGATATTTATCCAGCTCCGTGGGCTAAGATATATCGCTCAGAAATATTCAAGAATATGAAATTTCCAGAGGGGATAGTATTTGAAGATAGCTTTTTACTTACTGATATACTTCAACGAATTAGGTTTGTGAAATTGATTGACAAAGGCTGTTATGCTTATGTTTGTAATTCAGCAGGGACGATGGCAGGTTCCGTCACTGAAAAAAGGCACATTGACGCATTATATTCCCATCTTCATACTCTTGAAGCTTGTAGACAACATGGAATAGATAAAGTTAAATTTATGAGTTTTTTCAGTGTCGTTTTCTACGATATTTACTATGCAGTGATTCATTTTAAGAAAAATTTGTTTCCGGTTCATATGCTCAGGTCTTTAGAAACAATGTGTCCTAAAAAACTGACTTTTTCACATAAAATTTGGATTCTTATAGCGATCGCGCGTGTGATGGGTTTCAATAGATTTTTTAATCTTATAGCGGTTCTAAAAAAATAGAATAACAAAAATGTCTAAGCCATATCTGAGCATCATAGTTCCAATTTATAACGTCGAATCGTATTTAGAAAAATGTATATGTAGCGTTATCGCTCAAAGCTATGAGAATTTAGAAATAATTCTTGTAGATGATGGTGCTACAGACTCATCTGGAGTGATATGTGATAAATATGCCGAGATAGATTCAAGAATTAGAGTGCTTCATACATGTAACGGTGGTGTGTCTGAAGCCCGTAATAATGGATTGAAAATTGCAAAAGGAGAATATATCGCATTTGTTGATTCTGATGACTATCTGTTGGATAATAATATCTATTCAGAATGTATAGAAATATTGGAGGATAATTCAGATTTGGATTGTGTCCAATTTTCATACTCTTGTGTAAATAGTGCAAATCAAATGATAGGAATTCATAATAGTTCCTATATAGACTATTATGGAAGTCGTGAATTTTTTGAGGCATTTGAAAATATTTTAGGGGATGGTTGTGCTGTGATAAAAGCGTTGGTTTGGAATAAGGTTTATAGAAGATCTGCCATAATGGCAGGCTCCCCACTCTATTTTAAAGCAAATGTAAAGTTTGAAGATGCTATTTTTACCTCAGATTTGTTTTTGAGAATTGAACGAATGAAACTGATCTCTACAGTGGGATATGCATATGTGCAGAATCCTCAATCCATAATGGGACAAAGTATAACAATTGAAAAAGCCACGGATGCAATAAATTCTAATTTGCATGTATTGAATAATGCATGTAAAGCAAACATAAGTCAATCAATATTGAGTAATTATTTGTGCAAGATTTTTTATGAATTATGTTGTCTTGATAAGTTGTATGGATATGTATTTGATAACGAGGTATATATGACGGTTGACGCTTTTGCCAAACAACTATTGATGCCAAAAGGGCTAAAGAATATTGCACTTTATTGGATGATACGCATATTCGGTTCAAGAAGGGCGCAAAATTTGTGGTCGTTATGTAGCAGTAGATTACGAAGAGCCAGATAAATATGAATAATAGAGTGTTAATTTCTGTCATAGTACCAGTATATAATACATCTCAGTATATAAACAAATGTATACAAAGTCTTGTAAATCAGTCTTTGAATGAAATCGAAATAATACTTGTAGATGATGGAAGTACAGATGACTCCGGAGCTATTTGTGACCGCTGGGGTGAAAAAGATAGTAGGATAAAGATAATTCATCAAAAAAACAGTGGGTCTGCTATGGCCCGTCAGAGAGGTCTTGATAGTTCCATAGGAGAGTATGTTATTATATGCGATAGTGATGATTGGGTTGATGCAACAGCCTATGAAAAGGCATATAAAAAAGCAAAAGAAGATTGTTCTGATATTGTCTTTTTTGGGTATGTTGCAGAATATAAAGATGGCAGATCTGAGGTTTGGAATAGAAAATTCACTGATTTGAATAATATTGAACTTACTCGGCAAGAGATAATGAATACATCTTGGTTCCATTCGTGGAATAAGCTTTTTAAACGTACTTTATTTAAAGATTACGATATAAGTTATACCAAAGGCATAAATGTGGGCGAAGATGCATTGATCTTGCAAAAATTGTTATGTATACGTCCACTTAAAATTTCATGGCTTGAGGAATCGTTATATCATTATCGAATTTCAACAGGGGGGTACACTACACAAATAAAACCGTCGTATATAAATCAGTTATTATTTGTATATGAATGGGTTAAAAAAAGTATTGATAATATATACCATCAGACTTCTCTCATAAAATCGGCGTCAGATATAGCATTTGAATCTTTCAGATGCAATTCATATGATACTTCTCGATTCAATAATATAGTAGCTGAGATTCCGATTACATATCTATATTCCACCCCAAGATCACCCCAAAAACTTATAACTCTTATTGGGAAATTATTTGGGTGGAAGGCTGGAAAATTAGCATATAAATATTTATTGCCGATATTACTAAGATCAATGATTCGGTAAAAATTACAGAAGTAGTTGAAACTTAAGTTAATATAACGAATTATCAAATACAAATGAATCGCCAAATCGTTCATTATAAAAAAACTTAGCGTATGAACGTATTGGCGATTCTCAAAGACTTCACCTTTCGGTGTAAGTCGGTATTTGAAAATACTACAACCAAGATGAGCAAAAGGTTCCTCAACTGGCTGATTTTAACAATACGCACTGTAGCGTTGATTCCGGGCAAAGTCAATTTTACCCGGCTGTCGCGCTATGGCGGTCGTACAGCCAAGACCTTTGCCTCCAATTTCAAGACATCCGTAGACTGGATGAAAGTCAACATAGGTATGGCGCAGGATTGTTTTGGGCCGGCCCATGACATGGCAGTGGCAATCGATCCGTCGTTCATTTCAAAAGCAGGCAGACTGACGTATGGCATAGGCCGTTTCTGGTCAGGGGTGGCACAACGTGTCAAACGCGGTCTGGAGATAATGGCGATCGGGGCAATAAGTCTGAGTAAACATACATGCGTGATGCTGGGTGCTGTCCAGTCACCGAACTTCAAGACTCTTGAGTCCGAGAAGCACATGTCAATGCTTGACTGGTATGTGGCACTTGTCAGGTCAAAGGCGGCAGAGCTGCTCTCACTGACGGATATTCTGGTTGCCGATGCCTTTTTCTCCAAATATGAGTTTGTAAATGAAGTGATTGGCATGGGATTTCGATTTGTCGGGAGATTACGTGCCAACTCATATCTGAGGTATCTGGCCATACCGGATTCCTCCGCCCCGCGAAGACGCGGCAGAAAGAAAAAGTATGGAGAGAAAGTGGATTTCTCCAGCCTTGACATATCCGTGTTCACTTCATTCATATATGAGGATTCCAAAGGAAACAAAACCCGATGTCACACGGCGGTCGTACATTCGAGGGCATTGAAACGCGACATCCGTATCGTGGTCTGTCCGGTTGAAAACGCAGAGCCTCTTCTTTACTTCTCTACCGACACCAACATGAGGCCTGAAAAGATCATCGGTTTCTACCGCACCCGCTTTCAGATTGAGTTCGGTATACGCGATGCCAAGCAGTTTACCGGACTTCAGTCACAGCAGACCCGCGACAGGGAGCGGCTTGACTTTGCGTTCAATCTTTCCTTCACAGCCCTCAATGTCTGCAAAGAGGTCATAAGGAAGGATTATCCGGATCTTTCGGTAGCGCAGTTCAAACGGCTTATGTTTGAATCTTATCTCGCCTCAACAATTATTTCGACTTGCGGAAAATCTCCGCATCTAAAAATAATTCAGAAAATAAACCATCGGTTGGCTCAGTTAGCGGCTTAGCCAAGACTGAACGACCTCAAATTTTACCGAATCATTGTAAGATGATACCTAAAATAATACATTACAGTTGGTTTAGCGGAGACAAATATCCTGAGGATATTGAACGTTATATCTGCCGGTGGAAAGAATTGCTACCTGGATATGAATTTGTGCTTTGGGATATGGCTCGATTGGAAAAAGAGATTGACTCTGATTTTGTCAAAGAAGCAATTTCTCAGCGTAAATGGGCTTTTGCTGCCGATTATACTCGCTTGTTTGCGATCAATAAATATGGAGGCATCTGGTTTGATACGGATGTTGAATTATTTAAGAATATTGATGATCTGCTTGATTGCGATTGTTTTATCGGAAAGGAAAGTTGGGTTGACAATGATGGATTTGTATATCTGACGTCTCATTTTATGGGTGCGGTTAAGGGGCACCAATTTATAAAAGAAAGCCTTGACTATTATAATGATCGTCATTTTATTGTTGGGACAAATTCTGATGGCAAACCTATCATGGATCAGACTATGATTTCTCAGATGCAATCTGAAATAGCTCTGAAATATGGACTTGACAGACGAGAGAAATCAAAAAACAAAGCTCAGATATTGACGAATGGAGTCAAAATTTACCCTTCATATTGTTTTTGCCGTCCGCTTTACACATCGATGAGAAAAGTATATGCAATTCATCGTGTAGCCGGAGCATGGCGCGACAAGGATATTAATCCGAAGTCAATGACAGATCCTAAAAAGCTTACTTTTAGGGTGATTATTTGGAGAATGCTTCACTTATTTGGATTGAAATGATATCTATAATTGTACCAGTCTATAATGCTTCTCGGTATATTGAAGATTGTATAAGAAGCGTACTTTCTCAATCATTCACGGACTGGCAGTTGATTCTTGTCGATGATGGCTCGACAGACAATTCAGCTGAGTTGATAAACAATTATCTTTCAGATCCACGATTGAAATATATTTACAAGTCTAATTCGGGTGTCACTGAAACACGCTGGCAAGGGCTATCAAAGGCAGATGGTGATCTGATCATGTTTCTCGACGCAGACGATATGCTCGCGCCCTGCGCATTGGATATTGTAAATGATTGTTTTGATAACAGCATTGACATCCTTGTTTTTAAGATGCAATCAGTTGTCAAATCTAACCAAGTCATGGATGTTAATGATGATTATGTCTGCGAAAACATTCCGGGTGACAGGATTATACAACTTGACATGATATTGAGTGGTAAAATACTTTCATGTGTATGTGGTGGAGCGTATCGACATTCGATTATTTCAGACTGTAAAGATATATTCTGTAACAGACTTAGAATTGGAGAGGATACAATGTTTAATCTTGAACTTGCCACTAAAAAGCCACTGCGGATAAGAACAGTATCGGCCGAATTATACGCCTATCGGTGCAATCCAGAGTCTGTTACACGCTCAGTTAATCCGGCTAAGTTTGATGCCGTCAAGGATGCGATAGATTATCTGGATAAATATGCGCTTCAGAATCCTGATATCAGCAGCCAACTTTCCGGAAGCAAGGCTTTCAGAAAATTGCTTTTATGGTCTACGTTTATGTTTAATCCTGACAATCAGTATTATAAATGCAAGTCGATGCGCGCGGAGATGAGGCGGCTGTATTTTAATGCGTATACTCGCTTGTATCCATATCTTAAAATATATATTTTCATTGATTTATATATTAGCTCATGGCTCTCTCAGAAATTGATAAATCGCAAATAAATTCTACTGGGCGTATAATCTGGCTTGATATCGTCAAGTTATTTGCCATTTTTTTAGTTGTGTACGGACATTGTATTCAGCAGTTTGATGACCACTATAAAGAATCATCATTGTTCGTGGCCATATGTTCTTTCCACATGCCGTTGTTCATGATGCTTTCCGGTTATGTGTTGAACTATAATAAACTTCTAAACTATAAAGTAGTACTGACTAAACGATTTTGTCAGTTAATTCTTCCTTCATTGTTTTGGATAACGATTATTTATGTCATAGAGAATGCTATTGGTGTTAGACATTTGCCATTTTCAAGGGCATTATGGTATGGCTTATGGTTTTTGAAAAGCCTGTTTGTCTGTACAATTCTTTTGGTTGTTCCGCAACAAATTTTTAGGCATAAGTATTTTTCGTTGACTATTTCACTAATTTTAAGCCAGATCACGGTTTTCATCCCTTATCTTTGGTTTCTTCAGCTAAATGTAATGCTTCCAAGCTTAATGGCTGGTATGTTTGTCAAAGATATATTTGTAAAATCAAAGAAACAGACTGTTATAATCACAATTGTATCGTTTATTGTTTTTTTATTTTTACTGCATTATTTTGATAAAGACATTCTTTATCCTGACATGTTCCTGATGTTATCAGATAATTGGATTGACCAATATTATATACAGTTATATAAGGTAATTATTGGTATTTCCGGTGGAATTTCCATTTTGGGATTATTTAAGATCCTTTTTGAGTCAGCAGAAATCAAAATTATTAAGCGTCTTTCTGTATTGGGGCGCTTTACGCTTGAGATTTATATCCTCCAATCTTTGATTCTGGAGGTGCTGTTATCTCATTATCTTGAGATTTCGCCGGATAATTGTGGCGATTATATATGGCTGATATATATATCATTATCTATTATTGTTATTGCTATTTCTTTCTGCTTGGCTAAAATTCTTTCCAGGTGTGGACTGTACTGGACATTTAATTTTAACAAGATAAAATCACTATGCCTGAAGTTTCAGTAATAGTCCCTGTATATGGTGTCGAAAAATACATAGACAAATGTATTAAGAGCATCATTGATCAGAGTTTTAAGGCTTGGGAGTTGATATTGATTGATGATGGTTCTCCGGATCAATCGGGAGCTATTTGTGATAAATATGCCGAAAAGGATCAACGTATCAAAGTGATACATAGTGAAAACAACGGTGTCAGCCATGCCCGGAATATTGGTCTGGATAATGCCAAAGGTCGTTATGTAGTGTTTGTTGACAGTGATGATTGGGTAAATCCGTCTTATCTGCAGAACCTGATAGAAAGGAGTTCTGCTGATGACACTGTGGTTTATGGCAATGTGATAAATGACTATTCGGACCAACGAAACTCTGTTGTTTCATTTTCTTATGAAGACGGTCAAAATATCAATCTTGATAATGATGTTGACCTTATAGTCAAATATAGGTTGCCGGAAAACGGTTTTCCGATAGCAAAGCTATTTTCGAGGGAGATAATCGAACAATATAAACTTCGGTTTGACGAGACTCTTTCTTATCATGAGGATCATTTGTTTGTATTGAATTATTTGCGATATGTTAAGTCAGTCAGGCTAAGTGATAGTCCGGACTACCACTATGAACATCGGAATGGAGTCTCTTCTCTGAGCAAGCGTCGACATCCTGCAGATAAACTTATCAATGCTTCCGAGAAGTTGTTGACTGCCATTGAACAGGGTAATAACCGTTGGAAGATCGTTGATAAAAGATATCTTGCCAGACTTTATACCTTTTTAGGCTTGAATCAATTGATGCTGGCATTGAAAAATGCAACAGCAGAAAACATCTGCTCGGTTGGTATAGCCATGCGCCGTTACAAGTCGCTCTTTAAAAATTATTATACTCCAAACCATCGGGTTTATCGGGTTATACCGATATTCATATCCTTGTATGGCGAGTATTTGATGAAACCAATATTGCAATGGAAAGAAAAACGTTCATAGATGTCGCTAAAGGAATTGCGATGATTCTGGTGGTTATGCAGCATATTGGAGCGCCACAAGATATCGGACTTCAATTCTTGTGCAAACTTGATGTCCCGATTTTCTTTTTGTGTAGCGGATGGTTGGCATATAAGCAGAACATCAATCTTATTGATAGTTTGAAAAAAGCATTTACCAGGCTGCTGGTACCCTTTATTTTAGCTTGTCTGGCTGCCTCAATGTTCTATAAAGAAAATTGTATTGAGATTTTTATTAGTTCAGGTAAACATGGATATTGGTTTTTGGAAGCTCTATTTCTAATGTTTATAATATTTTGGGGCATATACCGTACTACGTGGTCGCTGATTGGAGGGGCTATTATCGTTGAGATCGCCTTACTGGCAATTACAAAATATGCACCGGACAGTATTAATGATATTTTGGTAATTCCATATCTTTCAAGGTATTTTCCATGCTTTATAGCTGGATCGGTATTACGATTATATAATATGGAAAATATCAATAAATGGGTGAGTTGTAGTTTCCTATGTATTGCATTAGTCGGATTGGCATATAGTATGGAGTCAACTAACATATCGTTTATATTTCATGTATGCGGATATCTTTGTGGTGCTGTCATAGCATTCTTTGTGATAAAAGAATTTGAACATAATTTGCCTTGTAATAGATGGATAGGGTATGTAGGTAGATACTCATTGAATGTGTATATATTGCATTTTTATTTTGTCCCCTACATTCCGCGTATGAGTGATTGGTTTATTGTTAATTTAGCCTTAGTGCTTACAATTGCTATTATGGTTGTAATCATATCGATTGTTGTTGGCAAGATTCTGACTTATACCACACCATTAGATAAAGTATTAACTCCTTGATATAATGAAAATAGCAGTCTCAGCTGATTGTTTTGCTTCTTTTACGAGTGGTTTCCCAGTCCGGGGAATGATGCTTGAACTTATAAAGCTAAACCCTGAAATTCAATTTCAGCTATATTATACTTTAAGGCCATGGCCGGAAAATTTGGCTGATTTTTATGATGAGATTAATTCCCAACCCAATGTTGAGGTCCGATATTTTAAGGATTCTCGTAAAGTGATAGCGTTGAAACGGCTTTTGGGATTAAAATATGTTGAGTTTGATAATGATGTTGCGTGTTTCTTAAATCCTGGGAATCCGGAATACATTAGAGGATTTCATGGCCCGACAATCTGTTCTCTGGCTGACTTATCGACTATAAAAGGAATAAGTACAAATCGGCATGCGCTGTTTTTTAAATATTGGGGGCGAGTGACTTGGGAATACATATTGCCGACATTTTCAAAAATTGTCACAATTTCGGATTATACAAAGCGAGATGTTATCGAATTTTTCCCTAAAGTAAAGAATAAACTTATAACGATCCATAATGGCATTTCAACCATATGGTTTGATGAATCATGTGAAGCTTCAGATGGCCAGTTGGAAAGGCTTGGAGTTCCTCGCTCATATTTTATTTGGTGGGGATTTGTTTCGAGGCGTAAGAATATATCTAATCTCATAGCGGCATATAAAAAGGCGCGTAAAAGTAATCCGGACTTACCAAAGTTGTTGTTAGTTGGAGCTATTGCAGATCATATGTCGGAAATAAAAAAAGAATTGGATGATGATATCGTTAACATACCATTTCAGAATGATGCTGTTTTGAAATCTCTTGTTAAAAACAGTAGAGGTCTGATTTTTCCGTCATGGTATGAAGGTTTTGGATTGCCGGTCATAGAAGCTTTTTCACAGGGAGTAAATGTCGCTTGTTCGAACATAACATCTTTACCGGAAGTCGCTGGTGGACATGCAATACTATTTGATCCTGCTTCGATTGATGAAATGGCAGATGCTATCATTCGTCTTTCTCGGCATGAATCAAAATCTCAGGTATTAATTGATTATGCACGACAGTTCAGCTATAGGCGTGCTGCTGAAAACTATATGCGGATAATAAAAGAAATCGCCGTATGATCTGGTTCTTATTGCAAAAAATCGGATTTTATACTTTTGTAGGGCTGACATTATACTTTGTCAGCAAACGCCAGACGTTAAATTTGCTTAAGTTGTATTTCTGGGGAATGACTTTTGCGACATGCTATCAGTTTGCGATAACAATTTGGGTGCCAACAAAAGTGATTGTATTGGGGATGATGTTATGTCTTATGATGTATGGTCCAGAAAAACGCGAGAGTGAAGTTATTGCTATTATAAGGCCATTGATGTCGTTTTTCGTTATCATATTGATATTAGGTGACGTGTTGGCCTTTGTGATTTCTGGGGAATATGCCCAGCATATAAGCAAGTTTTCGCGGCTGTTCAATACAAATTATACTTATATAACTTCATTTGCATTACTGTTTTATGGATGTATGATGCCGAGTGGATTTGTGAGAAAAGCATATCCGTCATATTGTCTTGCAATGGAAGTTGCGATTGGTTTTGGATTGCTCCATTATTTGTGTCTGAAAGCAGGAATTGAATTTATGCCGATACTTCGTCAAAATGGATCGGTTAATTTAGAAGCTTTAGCGGAAGTCGGAGGGGAAATTGTTTCTCGAATATATGGAGTAAGTGGAGAACCTAAGAGTTTAGGCTTTTTAGTGTGCCCATATGTATTGGTTCTGATTGTAATGTTCGGACAAGGTCATTTCCGCTTTGACAATAAGAAATATCATCTATTGATCATATTGATCGGCATATTTGTAATGATTAATACATATTCATCAGCGGTTATTATGAATTTTGCGATTGCAATTCCGTTGATATTCCTGTTTTTACCGACAGGAGGCTTAATCAGAATGATCGCGCCATACTTGATGTGTGCGCTTATCGTTTGGGGTGGATATTCAATGTTGTCATCGGATACGATTCAAAATAATAATGACGATCAAAATTTTATAGAAGCTCTATATGACCGTTCTTTTGGCCGTGCGCAGAATGAGATGGAAGGCGACCGCCAAGAAAGGGTGATTTTGGATTATTATTTTGCTGACCCTGATATATTATCAAAACTTATAGGTTATGGTCCATCCCAATATACCTTTCATATCCCAGGCCAGACAATCGGTAATGCGCTGATTCCGGTTCAATCCGGATTGGTTTTAACATTAGTTGATTTTGGCCTAATAGGTATAGGAATTTATTGTTGGATCTTTTTGATACTATATCAGGTGCTTAAAGATTCCTATAGAGTTGATTCAATTTATGGGATCGCATTCTCGATTGCGGCTTTATCGTCATTTATAGGATCTCTGATGTTCGGATCGTTAGTGTCATGTTTTGTATATCTGATGTTGGCGCTATATGCATTCTATGATTCTATAGAAAATAGCAAAGATGAAAAACTGGATCTTAGATATTAATCTTAGCGAATGAAAAAAATAGTATTTTGGTGGAACATACCTTGTGCAGGTATGATAAACGTATTAAAAAAATATGCTGAGAAAATTGATAGCTCAGCAATTGTCATAACCGGAGAACTCAGTGAATCTCGAAAAGCTATGGGCTGGGAAGACGGCGGAAAGCTATTTGATAATCATATTATACTCTCGGATAAAGAATGGAGTTTTAAAGGTGAAGCGATTATAGATCAATACAATGATCGAATGCATGTTTTTAATGGAATTACTTACACTCCGCGAATGAGGCATTTGATTGAATATGCCATTGCTCGGAATGTTGCTTATTGCAATATGTCGGAGGCATATTTTAATCTTGAAAAGGGGTGGAAACGCATATTGAAAACCATCTTCATGGCAACAATATTGCCATTCAAGACCAGAAAGATTGCGTCAAACAGTCATGGCGTCATTTGCCTTTCTGGAGGGAGTAAGAGGGATGCTTCCCAGTTCAAGCGCCTTGGATTTAAGAATTTTTATCCATTTGGTTATTTTACAGATGAACCCACTGAAATATCGTTGAATAATAATCTGCGTTGTAATAAAGTTCATATTCTTTGTCCGGGGTTATTGGAACATTATAAAGGTGTTGACATTCTTATTTCCGCCTTATCAATTCTAAAAAAAAGAGGTTCCAATAATTATGTATGTCATATCACCGGCAATGGGAGTGAAAAAGCGCGTTTGATGAAGCTTGTCGAAAAATTAGGGCTAACGCAGAATGTTCTTTTTGAAGGAGTCTTAGACTCTGAAGCATACAGAAGTCTTTTATCAAAAATAGATATACTTGTTGCTCCTGGTAGAGTAGAACCTTGGGGGATAAGAATAAATGAAGCTATTCAAAGAGGCAATGTTGTGGTTGTCAGTGACGGAATTGGTGCTCATTGCCTTGTAAAGGAGTCTGAAGGAGGTAATGTGTTTAAAGCTGGAAATCCGAGTGACCTTGCTGACAAATTGATACCGTTTCTGATATCTCAAGACACTCTTGATACAGCTAAAAAGAAAAACTTGGAATATAAATCAGAGATCAGTTGTCGGTCTCAGGCCATTAGATTGCATGAGATCATCAGCAAACTATAACAAAAAGCACGTACTGGGGGACCGTATAGCAGCTTTAGATTTGGCCAAAGGGATTGCAATTTTTTTTGTAATATGGATGCATTGTCTTCAATATTGCTCTGAAATTACCTTTACCAGTTCGATATATAGGTTTATTTATGCATTTCATATGCCACTATTTATAATAATTAGCGGATATCTTTATTCAAATAAACTTAAAAAGCGAACATTGAAGACAAATATAATAAGGCAATTTAAAAGATTGATGGTGCCTAATGTCTTATGGGGCTTTTTTTTAGGTTGTATAACTCAGGAGTTTGGTATTAGCGGAATACTAAATTCTTTTTGGTTCCTATATACATTGTTTGTTGTCTCCATGATTTATGAATTTGCAGCCATATGTATAAAAAATGTGATTATTTCTACAATTATTGTTTCGATTGTTATATTATTACTTCCTGGGTTTGAATATATTAAATTTGCTACTCCTTTCTTCGGTATCGGGCTTTGTTTTGGGAATATAAATTTAAAAAATATCAAGCCTAATCGTTATGCGATAATAGCTAGCATTCTGTTCAGCATCATACTTTATATATTTCTGTGGAGAGGAGATGAATATATTTATCTAACAAAAAATCCCAGTATATGGTGTTATAGCATACTCGAAGTAAGAGCCTATGTTTTGAGAATATTAGTAGGATCAGCGATTTCATTAAGTATTATTCTTGTACTGCATAAAATTCAAGATGCATTTAATTTAAATATTCTGAAACGTTTTTCTACTTCAAGCTTAGGGCTTTATGTATCCCATTTATTTATACTCCTTTTCATAATCGCAATATCTGACTTGTTTCAAAATTCAGTTTTCCATCATTCCAGCCTTATTTGCGAGATAATAACGTTGATTTTAGCTCTAATTCTCTCGTTGGTTTTGAATAGGGGCATTGAGCAGATCAAACAGGTTAAATACATTAATCATATTTTCTGACAAATATGCACATAATTCATTCCGGCCATCTGAATGTTCATTCTGGTGGCCCGGCTTTAAGTACATGGCTTACAATAAAGGGCTTGCGCGAAAAAGGTGTTGATACAGATATCGTAATGCCTCCTATCGACCCCGGAGACCAGCTTATTGATAAAGCCGCCAAGCCGATTTATTACAGACAGCCTAAATATGGCACATTGGCTTATGTGCCTAAATATGATGAGACAATTAAATCTATCGGAGATGCAGATCTTTATCATGTCCAGGGAGTCTGGATGTTGCATGGAACACAGCTTGCCCGATATGCAATGAAACATCGGAAGCCATACGTAGTGACGTTGCGGGGGATGTTTTATCCTCAGGCCTTGGCCCATAAAAGGTTGTTAAAAATGATAATGCGTAGACTTTATCAGGATCATACTTTGTGTAATGCGGCGGCAGTTCAGGCAACCTGCATTGAAGAAATGGAACACTATCGAGCGCTTGGATTTAAAAATCCGGTAGCTGTAATTCCGAACCCAATCGAGACAGAAGGGTTGATCGACAGACCGATCCCCGAAAAGCCTCAATTCAGGATAGGATATTTGGGACGTGTTCACCCTCGTAAACGCATTGAACGCCTGATTTACGCTATGGCCGATCTTAGAGAAAAATTGCCTGACGATGCTGAGCTCCTTATAATCGGAGGTGGAGATAACGCCTATGAAAAATTTCTTCATGATGAGGTCTGCCGATTGAACCTATCAAATGTCAAGTTTGCTGGTTTTCTGACAGGAAAAGAGAAGGATGCTGCGATTGATTCATTGTCAATATTGGTGGTTCCATCAGATTATGAAAATTTTGGAAATATTGTAACAGAAGCATTGGTTCATGGAGTTCCGGTTATTGCATCAACTGGAATGCCTTGGCAGGAACTTCCGAAGCACAATTGCGGATGGTGGATTTCAAATGACCAAAATTCAATAAATCAGACTATCCTTAGCGCCTACATGCTGGGGGAAGATAAGTTGAAAACAATGGGCGAAAATGGCCGTGAGTTAATACGCCGCAATTATTCTGTTGAGGCTTTGGGGACCAAAATGAAAAATCTATATGAATGGATTCTTGGGATAGCACCAAAACCTGAATTTGTATTTATATGATAAAGTAACATAATATCAATAACGTTATTATGGAGATTCCAAAATATAAGAATCATCTTTCGTTGGGAAATAAAATAGGCAGATTGCTTTGGACAATTGCGTATTATGTCCTGTTTCGTCCGTTTGGAACAAGACTTTTTCGGTCATATAGAAATTTTATTTTAAGACTGTTTGGTGCAAAACTTCATAAAACGGCAAATGTGCATGCCTCTGTAAGAATTTGGGCGCCTTGGTTTTTGACAATGAAAGAGGGCGCATGCATTGATGACAGGGTTAATTTGTACAATGTCAATATGGTTACTCTTGAAGAATATGCAACAATTTCGCAAGAGTCATTTATTTGCCCTGGGACTCATGATATAAAAAGCCCTGGACATGAAATGATATCATGGCCTATAGTGATTGGAGTTCATGCGTGGGTTGCTGTAAGGGCTTTTGTCGGTCCGGGAGTCAAGATTGGAGATTATGCCGTAGTTGGAGCAGGTGCTGCTGTCTTCAAAGACGTCGAGCCGTGGACGGTTGTCGGAGGAAACCCTGCGAAATTCATTAAGAAACGTATTATAAAAGATGCTTGATCTTTCAGTCATAATCCTCACAAAGGATGAGGAACTTCACATTGACCGTTGTTTGAAAAACGTGTCGGCTATTGCAAAGGAAATATTCATTATCGACAGTTTTTCAACCGACCGGACGCTTGAGATAGCGAAACGCTACCCGAATGTCACAATCCTCCAGAACAAATGGGTCAACAATTACGCCTATCAGTTCAACTGGGGACTCGAAAACGCCCCGATTACCGGTAAATGGGTGCTCCGGCTGGATGCTGATGAATACCTCTTGCCGGAACTCATCGAGGAAATTAAAGAAAAACTGCCCGACATGCCGGAAAATATATCCGGAATCTCGTTCAACCGCCGCCACATATTCATGGACCGGTGGATGAAACACGGCATTTATCCCGTCACTCTTCTGCGCCTGTTCAGATTCGGCAAAGGCAAATGCGAACAGCGTCTGATGGACGAACACATTCAGATTGATGAAGGTGAAAACATCTGCTTTGAGAACGACTTCTGTGATCATAACCTCAACAATCTCTCATGGTTCTGCCACAAACATGTCAACTACGCAGTCCGAGAGGCCGCCGACCTGATCGACATCGAAATCGGACTCACTGGAGCAGCACAGTCCGATGAAGGCCGCGTGATCAACACCCAGGCCGGCAGCAAGCGGCGGAAGAAACACAGCTATGCCCGCAAGCCGCTGTTCTGGCGATCGTTTGCCTACTTCCTCTACCGCTACTTCGCCAAAGGCGCATGGCGCGATGGAAAGGAAGGCTTCATCTTCACCTTCATACAAGGCTGGTGGTACCGCACTCTTGTCGATGCCAAAGTCTATGAAATCAAGCGCAAATGTGGCAACGACCCCGAAAAAATCACCCGCCTGCTTCGCGAAGAATATGGCGTGAGCCTCTAAAACGCCACCGCCCCCGTCACCCTTCTCCCTCATTGCCAATACACATTTCTTCATACTTGCTGATCACACACAATATTTAACCTCAATGAAAATCTCCATCATCACCGCCACTTATAACAGCGGTGCGACACTGCGCGACACAATGGAGTCAGTGTTGCGACAGACTTACACACAGATCGAACACATCATAGTCGACGGCGCCTCCACAGACAACACAATGGACATCGTCCGTGAACTTGAACCTCTCTACCAAGGCCGTCTGCGCTACGTCAGCGAACCCGACCGCGGCATCTACGACGCCATGAACAAAGGCATCGCAATGGCCTCAGGCGACATCATCGGTATCCTCAACTCCGACGACTTCTTCACCGCCGACACCATCGTAGCCACCCTTGCAGCCGAACTCGCCGATCAGGAAATCGATGCCGTCTATGCCGACGTCCACTACGTCGACGACTCCGATCTCAGCCGCAGTGTCCGCTACTACTCCTCCCGCACCTTCCGCCCCTGGATGATGAAACTCGGCTTCCAGCCCGCCCATCCCACCTTCTACTGCCGCAAGAGCGTCTACGACCGCCACGGTAGCTTCGACATCAACTTCCGCGTTGCCGCCGACTTTGAACACCTCCTTCGTCTGATCTACATCCAGCGCATCCCCACCCGCTACATCCCGCTTGACTGCGTGGCCATGCGCACCGGCGGCGCCTCCACCTCCGGTCTCAAAAGCCACCTGCGCATCCTCTCAGACCACCTCAAGGCCTACCGCAAAAACGGCGTCAACTCTAACCTCTTCCTCGACGCTTCCCGCTACGTCTACAAAGTCGGCGAAGTCCTCAACTCAAAAGTCCGGAGTATCCCATCAGCTATAAATTAGATAATTCTCTGAATGTTTTCGATTACGGCTCGATTTCGAAAGTCGCGGACTGAGGGTGTGGCCGGGGCGGTCTATTATGTGATCCGGGAGGGGTCGGCTGAGCGCAATGTCACAAGTGTGGTCAGAGGGGCTGATGAACGTGTGCTTCTTACGGCCCGCCGGCAGATTGTCTGCGATCTGAAGAGTATCTATTGTGTTATCGAGCATCTGTCCGAGAGCCGAGGGCAGGTGACTCTTGATGAGGTGGCCGATGAGAGTCGCCGATTGTTTGCCGGAGATAATCCGTATCTTGACCGGATCAGGAGTTGTGGAGAGCATTTCCCTATTAAAAGCGATATTGCTACCGTAGGCCGTGACTTTCGTGATGATTTCGAGCCTCAGGCTCCGCGGCCGGAAGACTCTGACCGCAGTCTTCTGCTGGGATATATCGATTCGCTGATAGCCGGATATCGGCTTCAGGGAAAGGGTTTTGCCAATACTTTGCGTAGCCTCAGACTCAGTCTGTCAGGGTTTCTTGGCGGAGCGGAGGTGCATGTAAGTGAGGTCAGTCCGGATCTGATCATGGACTATAGCCGTTATCTTCAGGGCCGCCGTGTGGCGCCGTCGACCGTGTCTTTTTATATGCGCGGACTGAGGTCGGTGCTCAATCAGGCCAGGGAGGCCGGGCTGACTGATCTCGAATTCAATTGGCCGGCCAATGTGGACATCAGTGTGGACCACAGTCAGAAAAGCACCCGCATGAAGTCGCTTGATGCCGCCATGATCCGAAAAATTGCAGATGCAGACTTGTCGTCAGAAGGCAACTTGGCCTTTGTGCGTGATGTGTTCATGTTCTGTTTCTATGCTCATGGGCTGGAACTTGTCGATGTGGCCAATCTCAGGGTGGAGAATCTCCGTGGCGATGTCCTTTCATACCGACGGCGTCTGAAGGGCAAAGCCGTTGAGGTGAAGCTCGGTGAAAAGGCTATGGCGATAGTGCGCAGATATGCCGAGGCCGGGAATCCTTACATATTCCCGATGTTGCAGCGCAAGGGTAAGGCATATTCTTTTACATATGTCCGCGATGAATTTTCGAAGGCTATGAAGAGGATAGGCCATGCTGTAGTCTCGCCTGTCAGTCTGACGTTCGGAATGAGCCGCTATTCCTGGCTTGCCATCATGGCTGCGTCAAATGTTGCGGAGATGATAGTCTGAACCGTAGCTGCGGCGTTCATTCTAATCAGCTGCTACAATAAAATCAGCCGACGGTCTTGAAAATTAGGCTGTCGGCTGATTCTGTTTCGGTGGTGGACGGAAACCGGTCATTGGGTGATGGCTGAACCATCTATTCAAGCCCTCCGGCCGGTCCGTCATGGCGATAGATGAAGTTGCCGAACCAGACCCGTCCTGAGGTCGGGGCCGGTGATAACGGTTGTGCCGCATCTCTGACTGAGTAGGCATAGATGCCTGGACGGATACCTTTCCAGAACCCAGGTTGCACAGCAAATGGCTCACCCAGCGGTGCGTAGCTCTTGCCGTCAAGTGAATAGCTGAAATGGAAGTCATCAGAGGTGGTGTCGGCAGTCAGACGCAGGAAGATTTGCTGCTGTCCGTCAAGGAGTTCGGAGGCCGAAAGAGGTCTGCTGAACACTACTGAGCTGTCGGCTTCTACATAAAGCGATGCCGCAGGCTTTCCGGCAGTGCCGCCGATCATGATACCCGCACCGTGAAACTGCTTGCCGATACATTCCAGGCCGGCACGTTCACCCGGAGTCATGGCGCTGAAATCGAGGGTCACTGTAGCCTCTGAGCGGTAGCCCATGAGCTTCTGGGTCAGCTGGTTTTTAGCATTGCGGAGGATGTCGGCAGGCTGAGGCTTTATCTCAAACCATCCGGGGCGGGCTGACAGAGAATAGTAAGCCGTGTCGGGATTATGGTTGAACTGCCATTGCAGCCCGACAGAGGGTGTGGAGAAATCGTCAGACGATTGCGGAGCCGAGGGGACACAGTCTGCAGCTATGGCAGGCTTGCGGCAGATCTTCATAGGTTCGCCGACACCGTTGCCGTCATAGTCGGTGCCGATTGCCGGAAAGCCGTCGTGCCATTCCACGGGTTGCAGATGTATCACGCGCCCGCGGGTACCGGCGTTCTGAAAGTGGTAGAACCACCATTCTTGACCGTCAGGAGTATCTACCAGCGCGCCCTGATGAGGACCGTTGATGTCAGTCGAGCCTTTTTCGTGGACACGGCGTGACTCATATGGACCATAGACATCCTTTGAGCGAAGAATGGTCTGCCATCCAGTGCTGACACTGCCTTCAGGAATGCTGATGTAGTAATAGCCGTCTTTTTTGAACATCTTCGGACCCTCTGCCACCGGACCTTTGTAGACCGTAGTGCCTTCATCGAGCAGGCTGCGGCCGTCAGGACTCATGCGGTGGATGATTATAGGCCCCGCGCGATGACGGCTGCGCACCAGATAGGCCTCGCCGTTGTCATCCCAGAAAGGGCATGGATCTTCCCACTTCTCGATGCCCTTGACCAGGTGCAGGGGTTCCCAGGGACCGACGGGGTCAGTGGCGGTGGTCATGAACAGACCCTCGTAGGGAGTGCAGACAAAGATATAGAACTTTCCGTCGTGATAGCGCAGCGCCGGAGCCCAGGTGCCTTCGGCGTATTTTGACATATCGGAATAGCCAGGCAGGTCGATGCGGTCATATACCCGGCCTATAATGCGCCAGTTGACCATGTCGGTCGATTCGAGGATAGGCATGCCCATAAAATGGAACTCCGAGCATGTCATGTAGAAGCGGTCGCCAACACGGATGATGTCAGGGTCGGAATAATCGGCGTTGAGCACCGGGTTGGCAAATGTCCCGTCGGCCAGGTCGCCCCAACGCAGGTCAGGAACAGAATCGGCAGCCTTTAAATCGGCTCCGGCCATCCCGGCAGGCAGTATGAATGCTGAGATCAGAGACAGAATGATTTTTTTCATGGTCTGGATGAATACAGTGCGTGATAGATTGAATGCAATGCAAATTTAGTCATTTTTTTGCGCCAGGAGGGTATTTCCACCGCAATTGTGTGGCATTTTGGAAATTTTCAGTTAACTTTGCAATGGAGTGGCATTCCTTCACAGAGCCTCAGGCCACCTCCGCCGTTCAATTATCAATACCTCGGCCTTTAAGTCAACTACCTTAAAACCGGTAAAACCACAGTGCAAATATGTCAATGATGACACTTCTGCGTCGGGCATTCGGCTTTTCGCCCGACAGTGAGGAGGAAGAAGAGGACTATGATCCCACCGTCCCCACATATGCCGCCGGAGATTCCCGGCAGGCACAGCCGTCGCGTGAAACGGCTGTGGCTGCCAGTGCGGACAACGCTTCTATGCCTGCCGTGGCTGCAGCTACGGCTGTCGAGACTGCGGACAACGCCGCTCTTCCGGCCGCTCTGTTCGATGCCGTGATCGAGGTGTTCAACAGTGCACAGCCTGATTTCATCAAAAAGTGTCTCGACACCGAAGCCCAGCGCAAATTTCTGATCGAATCCATTGACAGCCGTCTCAGAGAGCAGGCCGAACAGGCCATGCGCACATCTGCCAACCAATGGAAGGACGAGAAAAGCCGGCTCGAAGCCCGCATCTCGGAGCTTGAAGGTGATGACAATGCCATGACTGTTCTCCGCAAAGAAAATAGCAGACTGCAGCTGAGTGTCGACCGCCAGAAGCGCGCCCTGCTTGACCGAATCAACGATTTGGAATCGCAGCTTGCAAAGCAGGCCGAAGAAAAAGAGCGGTTCTACAGTCGCCGTAAGCCCAGCGTGCTTGAAGAGGAACTAACCCAGGCCAAGTCGCGGATTGAGGAGCTGGAAGCTACCGTGGCTGAAAAGGAAGAACAGAAGAAAGCCGCAGGTGGTGATGATATTCAGACCGAAGCGGAGGTCATGGAAAGCCCGGACGCACGTGAGGAACTGTTAGCGGAACATGAGCGCCGGATTGCTGAACATGAAAGCCTGATAGCCGAGCGCGATCAGAAGATAGCCGAACTCACAGCCGAGTGCGGCAAGCTCCGTGAGGAAGCCGCCCGTCAGTCGACTCTGCGCGAGCAGCTCGAAGTCAAGACTTCGATGAGCGACAACATGATCAACGATCTCCGCAATCAGGCAGCCGCGGCCCGTCGAGAACTTGAGACAATGCAGCAGGAGCAGCTTCAGGCCGTGGAGCATATACAGAAAGAACTCGACGGATTTGAAGAACTCAAAGCCCGGAAAGATGCCAAGATTGCAGAACTTCAGGAATCTAACGCATCACTTCGCCGCACCATAGAGACAAACCTCTACAACCAGGCCAACAGTGAGATGCGTCTGCGCAAACAGATCAAGGAACTTCAGTCGAAACTTGACTCCACCGCCACTGCCGTGGAATCAGCTCCTGAATATGCCCGTCCGGCCGACCAGGGCCTTGAAATAGGCTTCGATGACGCGCCTAAGGCTCCGGAGAAGCAGAGCCAGCAGCGAAGAAGAGGCCGCCCGCGAAAAGTGAAAATAGACAGCTCGCTCGACAATACCGAATGGTTTTCAGAAGGCAAGCATGACGATCCGGATTTCGGTTATCATGAACCTCCCCGCAAACCGGCCAATGACAACGAAGCCCAGCTGTCGCTCTTCTGACAAAGAAAAATCAACAGGTTTTCAGTGCCTTACCGTATGCTGACAGCCGAATGGCTGAATGAAAATAAAATATTGAGATCAAATACATTCGAAATCAGTGATGAAAAAGATAATATCATGTCTCATGGCCGCTGCCGCTGTTCTGCCGGTCAGCGCCGGAATCTCCGATGATGCCGCGATGGCCCCCTACGTCTATCCGGAAAACTCACCCGCGCGTGTAGCCGCTCCAGCCTACATGCCTGACGGGCAGAGCTATATAGAACTGTCGTCAGACAGAAAGCGCATTGTGAAGTTCGACAGTCGCACCGGTAAAGAACTGGAGACCGTCATGGACGTGACCCACACACGTGAGACAACAATCCCTGAGATTGAAAATTTCATACTCAGCCCTGACGGGACAAAACTGATAGTAGGCCGCGAGCGCAAGATGATCTATCGCCGCTCGTCGATGTCGAAATTCTACGTCTATAATATCCGTACCCGTCAGCTTCATCCGCTGTCAGAGAAATTCGAGCGCCAGCAGGCCCCGCAGTTCTCGCCTGACGGCCGCATGGTGGCTTTCGTTGCTAATGACAACAATATCCACCTCCATAAGATAGACTTCAAGACCGAAGTCGATGTCACCACTGACGGAAAGCCCGGACAGATTATCAACGGAGTGCCCGACTGGGTTTATGAGGAGGAATTCTCAACCTCTGTGTCAATGGCATGGGCTCCTGACAACATGACTCTCTGCTATATCAAATACAATGAAACCGAAGTCCCGGCATTTACATTTCCGCTCTATGAAGGCTCCTGCGACCCGATGACGCAGTATGAATTTTATCCCGGTAGCTTCACTTATAAATATCCTGTAGCCGGGGAGCCGAACTCCAAAGTCAGCATACATTCCTACGATGTTGACAACCGCAAGACCAAAAATCTTGACATTCCCGCTTCTAATTTCGAATACATTCCCCGTATAGCCTATGGCGGTGCGCCTGACCGTCTGATTGTCACCACGCTCAACCGCGCCCAGACCAGAATGGAACTGTTCAGCATGAATCCGCGCTCCAATGTGGCCAAATCAATCCTTGTGGAGGAAGAGCAGGCCTGGATAGAGCCTTGCACTTATGAAAATCTGACTCTCAACGCCGATAATTTTGTAGTGCTCTCGGCCCGCAGCGGGTATGTGCATGCCTACCAGTACACCTATTCCGGAGCCCTGACCCGCACCATCACCAGCGGAGATTTCGAAGTGACAGCCTACTACGGCACCGACGCCAAGGGCAATCACTATGTGCAGTCCACAGCCACCGGACCGATCAACAGAGTAGTCTCCAGGATTGATGCCAAGGGAGTGATGAAGCACATAAGCCCGGAGAAGGGCTGCGCATCGGCCTGGTTCAATCCCGGCAAGAGCGTCTATACCCTCAACTACAGCAACTCGACCCAGCCCCCTGTCTACACCTTATATAATATAGACGGCAAGCAGCAGCGCGTGATTGAAGACAATGCCGCAGTGGCTTCGCGTTACGGTGCGGCTCCGAAAAAAGAATTCACCACCATCCGCACCGATGAGGGAATCGAACTCAACGCCTATATTATCAAGCCGTCCGATTTCAGCCCCTCGCGCCGCTATCCCGTGATTCTCCATCAGTACAGTGGCCCCGGCTCACAGCAGGTGCTCGACTCCTGGAGCATGGACTGGATGCAGTATGCCGCCAAGAAAGGCTATATAGTGATCTGTGCCGACGGACGTGGCACCGGAGGTCGCGGACGTCAGTGGGAAACCATAGTCTACAAGCGTCTGGGTCATTATGAGACCATAGACATGCAGGGCGTAGGCCGCTGGGCCGCGCGTCAACCCTATGTCGACGGCAAGCGGATAGGCATCTGCGGCTGGAGCTACGGCGGCTACGAGACACTGATGTGTGTGACTACCGGCTCTTCTCCTTTTGCCGCGGCAGTGGCCATAGCGCCTGTGACCGACTGGCGCTTCTATGACAGCATATACACCGAACGCTATATGCTGACACCGCGTGAAAACGAAGACGGTTATAAGGCCTCCGCTCCGATCAACGCCGTGGGTGGCCTTGAAGTGCCTGTGCTGATCATGCACGGAACTGCTGATGACAATGTGCATTTCAAGAATACAGTCCAGTTCACGTCGGCTCTTCAGGCTGCCGGCAAATGGTGTGATCTGTTCATATATCCCAACATGAACCATTCGATCAATGGCTGCGGGGCCCGTCTGTCAGTCTACTCCCGGATGCTTGACTACTTCGACCGTAACATGCGCTGAACGAGGTGAAAGCATGGCGTAACGAAACTTTAACACATTCTGAATTGTTGATTAGCACGGTCACTACTAACAAATTATTGTTTTAATAAAATGTCAGAACAGCGAATAAGTAATGAAAGCGCGATATTCTCCCTGTGGCTCAACTGGGCTGTGGCGGTAGGTACGCTTGCAATACCTGAATTTGTGGGTTTGTTTATCCCTAAGATCTGGTTGCCTATGGTTACCTTAGGCCTTATGTTGCTTTTGATTATCTATCGTCACAGTGGCATGAGGTACGAAGCAATGTCATGCAATCTGATCCAGTCGATCTGCCTGAAGACTCTTGGCTACTCTGTGGTCATCATGCTGATTATCGCCGTAGCCTATGTCAGAGGTTTTGTGTCGATTTTCTACTCGGATGATGTGATCAATCTCCACATACCTTATCTGACTATACTGATACTTGGTCCGGTGGCATCTGTCCTATGTGGAATAGCTATTCTGAAGGGCGACACAGCTGAAGTGTGCCGCATGTGCATCATACGCCACGGCAATGCATCCGAGCGTGGTTTCCTTGGACAGATCTTCCGTCAGGAAAGCCAGTTTCAGGTGCGTCTGCTGCTGATCCTTTCAGTTGCGGTCTCGGTGCTGTCATGGAGCTACTATTCACTGTTCTACGTCAATGTCAACATCAACGGCACAGATGCATTTATCTACAACTGGGTGCCTGTGATTTTCTATTCGCTCTCAATTGTTTATCTCGGACTGCGCTATTTCTCCCTCTGGGGCTATTACTACAACCATCTGGAGATGAATCCGCGCGGCAGCGAACCGGGCTCGACCGTGCGCTACATAATATTGACCGGCGACAATGTCTTTCTGACCCGCAGTGACGGATACTATGATGTACCTGACAACAACCGCTTCGATACTCCGGCGGTGCTGAGACTTCCGTATGCTAAGGAAATAAGCAGAGAGAGGGCCAAAGAGGTGTTCGGCGATATAAGCAACATCAGCGAGGACAACTACTCAATGCGTTTCATGTACAAGAGCACTGATGTTTCAGGCCTTAACAATATCTATCATTTCATCTGCTGTCTTGAAAACCGTGAAGTGATCTCCTCATCACGTTACGAAGGCAAATGGTATTCACTCTCGCAGCTTCAGCGCCTGCTCTACAACCGAGATCTCACGCCGATGCTCGCCACTGAGATCCATCGTCTCTACACTATCACTATGGCTTGGAAGACCTATGACAGCGATGGCCGCCGTCTCTACAAGATAAAGAACTATCGTCCGAACTTCCGTTTGAACGGAATCTGTGACTGGGACGTGGATTTCAACAATTCACGCTGGCTTGAAGTGGCAAGGCTCAATGAAGACAAGCCCTTCTACCGCTTCCGCAAACTCTTCCAGCGCAGACAGAACACATCGGAGGGTTATAAAGCCTGAGTCCGTGATGGAAGCGTACAAGCCACTGATTGTGATCACAGGACCGACGGCATCGGGCAAGACCCGGCGGGCCGTTGAGCTGGCCCGCGAGATCGATGCCGAGATCATCAGTGCCGATTCGCGTCAGATCTACCGTGGAATGGACCTCGGTACCGGAAAGGATCTTGAGGAATACGGTGAAGTGCCGGTGCATCTTATAGACATCTGTCCGGCTGGCTACAAGTATAATCTTTTTGAGTTTCTGCGAGATTTCGCAGCAGCGAGGGCAGACATAGAAAGTCGCGGAAAGCGGACCATTCTCTGCGGAGGCACCGGGCTTTATGTGGAAAGTGTGCTGAAAGGACTTCAGTTGCCTGAAGTGCCGGAGAATCCGCAACTGCGTCGGAGCCTTGTAGGCAAGTCGCTTGAAGAGCTGACAGTAATGCTGTCGGCTATGAAAGATCTCCACAATGTGACAGATGTCGATACGGTGAAACGTGCCATCCGAGCCATCGAGATCCAGACCTATTATCATGAGCACCCTGAGGCGGCTGTGAAAGCTGTGCCGAACCCTATGACCGATGCGGTGGTTATAGGAGTGGAAATTGATCGCGAGTCGCGCCGACGGCGCATCACGGAGCGTCTTCAGTCGCGTCTTGAAGCCGGAATGATCGAAGAGGTCAGACGGCTGCTCGACAGCGGCATAGCTCCTGACGATCTGATTTACTACGGTCTGGAATACAAATTCCTTACTCTGCATCTGACCGGACAGATGAGCCGCGAGGAGATGGTCAGCGGCCTTGAGATTGCCATCCATCAGTTTGCCAAGCGGCAGATGACATGGTTCCGCGGCATGGAGAGAAGAGGGTTCCCTATCAACTGGCTCCCCTATGACCTGCCGTCGGAGAAGTTCAATGCAAAGGCTCTGGAACTTATCGGAATGGGATGAGGCTTAGGCGCAACAGTAATCTATAAGAGATATTACAGGACTGCCTCCCGTAGCGGCATGAAAGCCGGCGGGAGGCAGTTTTGCTATATGGTGATCAGATGAAATATGTCGGCACGTCCACTGGGCAGGCGACGTTTGCTCTGATGCCCCATTATACTTTGTTAGAGCCAGAGCGGAGCCAGATGTTTAGCAAGGATATATCCGCCGCCTATGAGCCAGAGATCAAGGCAGAAGGCAAGAATGAAGGGCTTTGCTCCGGCTTTCTTGAATTTGTCGATGCTGGTCTCGGCTCCGAGTGCGGCCATTGCCATTGTCAGCAGGAAGGTGTCAAAGTAGTTGATGGCATCAACGAATGCTGCAGGCAGAAGATCGAAAGAGTTGAAGCCGATGACAGCGAGGAAGCCTACTGCAAACCAGGGAATGTTGACCTTGCCTTTTTCAGCCGATGTGTTTTCGGCTGAGTTGCGGCGGGCAACCCAGAAACCGAGTATGAGCAGGACGGGAACCAGCAGCATCACGCGGATCATCTTTACGATGATGGCTACGTTTGAGATCTCGGTGCCCATTGCGTTGCCGGCACCTACGGCGTGGGCCACTTCATGGAGTGTGGCGCCTGAGTAGATGCCCATTTCCTGTGGCGAGAGATCGAGCCAGCCTGAACGGTAGGCTATCGGGTAGAAGAACATCGAGATAGTGCCGAAGATAACCACTGTGGCTACGGCAACAGCTGTCTTGTAGGGCTGAGTGCGGATTGTGGATTCGGCTCCAAGCACAGCTGCCGCACCGCAGATGCCGCTGCCGACAGAGGTGAGCAGTGCGGTGTCGCGGTCCATCTTGAGCAGACGGCCGATCCAGATGCCGCCGAGAATGGTGGTGGCAACAATGATGGCGTCGATGACAATGCCTGAAACGCCAACGTTGACCACATCCTGGAAGGTCAGGCGGAATCCATAGAGGATGATACCGAGACGCAGTATTTTTTTTGAGCAGAACTGGATGCCGGGCACCCATGTATCAGGGAGGTTGTTGCGCAGGGAGTTGGCGTAGAGCATGCCGAGAATGATGCCGATGATCATCGGGCTGAACGAAATTTCTTTGAGCAGCCTGGCTTCACCGATGTAGAATGACGCACAGGCGAACAGAGCTATCAGCAGTATGCCGTGAAGCATGCTGATGCGGTTTTCAGTTAATTTTGGCATTTAAATAGAACTCTTTAGAATTGGACTTTAAATTGATGCAAAGTAGTACCTCTGTTGGAATTGATGAGTACGGGTGCCATCGAGGCATCTCGTTGGGGAAAGTGTGTGTATGATCTATAGTTTTGTTGTTTTTGTAAGGCAGCCTTTTGTGTTGTGTTTGTTTCTTTCGGGCGCAAAATTACAAAAAAACTGTGACAAAGTGCCACAGTTTTTTTCGTGATTATGGAATTTTTGCATAGATTATACCAACGAAAGGATTCTCGGACTGACTGGCTCAGCGGAAGCACGGGGCCGAAAGGCGTGAGCCTCGCAGGAAGTCGGCCACCGGCATGCGGCGTTTTCCCGGAGCCTGCAGGCTGAGGATCTCAAGTGCTTTTCCGTCGCCTGTGCCTACGGAGAGTGTGGTGCCTGAAATCAGTATCTGGCCGGGCCGGAGAGCCTGATCAGTTGTATCCGTTACCTTGGTCTCAAAAATTTTTACGGCTCCGAGCTCGGTTTCTCCGTCATAGAGGGTGCTCCAGGCGGCAGGGTAGGGTGACAGACCTCTCACGAGGTTGTGGATTGTCACGGCTGTGGCACCCCAGTCTATACGGCAGGTTTCTTTGAAGATCTTAGGCGCAGGGGTTGGTTCGGTGCCTCCGGTCAGCCGGTCCTGGGGAATGGGGCTGAGTGTGCCGGCAATTATATCGTCGATGGTCTTGATGGTGAGGTCGGCGCCGAGCATCATGAGTTTGTCATGTACGTGGCCTACATTGTCTGTTGGCAGGATCTCGATGCGTTCCTGGGCAATGATGTCGCCGGTGTCGATTTCGTGTTTGAGGAAGAAGGTTGTGACTCCGGTCTCGGTGTCGCCGTTGATCACCGCCCAGTTGATGGGTGCGGCTCCGCGGTAGCGGGGCAGGAGGGAGGCGTGGAGATTGAAGGTGCCGAGGCGCGGCATGGTCCAGACTACTTCAGGAAGCATGCGGAAGGCTATGACAATGAACAGGTCGGCTTCAAGCGAGCGAAGTTCTTCTATGAATTCAGGATCTTTAAGTCTGACGGGCTGCATCAGATGCAGGCCTTGGGCAAGGGCGAATTCCTTGACCGGCGACTGGTAGAGTTTGTGACCGCGTCCGGCCGGTTTGTCAGGCATGGTGACCACGCCTACCACGTTGTAGCCGCCGTCTACTATTCTCCGCAGGCTTTCAACTGCAAAATCAGGGGTTCCGAGGAAGACTATTCTGAGATCATTTTTTGTCATGGAGTAAGGGGCTCTTTATAAAGATTGGATGTATGTGGAAATTTCTGAGAGGGGGCAGAGGCTCAGTAGCGCGGGCGTATGAGTGTGAATCCTGCCTCGTTGCTTGATCCGAAGCGCAGTCCGTCGGTGATGAGGACCGATGCTCTGTATGTGCCGTCAGGGAGGGCTGCTCCGGAGGAGTCACGGAAGTCCCATGCGAATGGGAAGGAGGCGTTGTCGAGAGTGAACACAGTGGCTCCCTCCATATTGCGGATGATGAGCCTTGAGGTCAGTCCGGAGGTAGGGTGACCGGCAAGATCAAGTTCGACACTCTTGCGGCAGATGGTGCTGTCGGTGCTGAGTATGGCTGAGAACATGGTGTCAACCACAGTGAATGTCAGAGTCTCGCGTGAAGTGTTTCCGGCAACGTCACGCGCGCTCAGGGTAAGCGTGTGGCGTCCTGCCGGGAGATTGCGCAGGGTGTAGGCCACCTCGGCGCTGCCATCGGTGCCGAAGCGCATTGCCGGTCCTATGTCGGCCAGGCGTGTCGAGGAGTCGAGCACGGCGGTAGGCAAGTCGCCGATGTTGGCAGATCCGGTGGCTATACCGCTTTCGTCGTCGCGGATTGAGGCATAGAGCACAGGCGAAGGCCCGGTCTCGCTGCCGTTGATGAAGTCAGGCGAGTCGAGATAGAGGCTGATCTGCGGGCCTGTGGTGTCGGTCGGAATTGGTGTGAGCGGCTGTCTGACAGTCAGGGTGCTGTCTATTCCGCAGGCTATATGGCCGTCATCGGAGTAGGCGAGCATAGTGAGGCGGTTTCTTCCTTCGCGTGAGCTCAGAGGAGGAGTGATCGTAGCAGACCATAGGCCGTTTTTTACTTCTGCGGAGGTTTCATACAGCAGTTTCTCGTCGAGTGTCATCGGCTTGATGGAGTCTCCGGAGGCATGGGCGTAGCGCATGGTGGTGAGTGGAGCGTCGTAGAGCGAGAGGGTGATGTTGCCGTCAAATGCGGTGTCGGTCGAACCGTCGGCCAGAGTGATGCGTCCGTTGAGCATGAGAGGGCTGAGAGAGGGTGCGTCAAGGGTAGACTCTGCGTCACCGGTTTCAGAACTGAAGCTGACGGCGGCTCTGCGGTCAGGGCGGCGCACCGGCAGTGCGGGGTCGCCAAGAAAATTGTAGCAGAAATTGTTTGTGCGCTGCACACTGCTGTTTTTTCCTGAGAGGTTGATGGTGGTGCGCCAGACATCGCCGAGACGCTCCGGTCCGTCGGGGAGGGAGATTTGCCGGGCGAATTCTTCGTTGAGAGTCTGGTTGTTGTTGAGATATACATCGCGCCCGGTTCCCACAAGCGCTATGGGACCGGAGGGGTGCAGGAACAGTTTGGTGCCTATTCCGCGGAAAGGTGCGTCTACGGGGGTTGTCTCGCAGCTTGCAAAGAAAGTCACCGGCATGGAGGTGAATGTCAGGCGGTCGATGTGCGAGATGCTCATTACAGATCCGATTTCATATGCCCCGGAGTGGCCTGTGTAGTTAAGCAGGAAGGGTCCGCGGGCCACCTGAGAGGCCATCGGTGCGAAAGTGGGCTTGCGCTCGATCTTTTTGTCGAATGGATAAAGCGCGTTGTAGATGCGCGGACAAGTGACCGAGGGGATGTTGCGCATGAGTATGGCGCGCAGTTTTTCCGACCCTTTCAGATGGGCATCTTTGTCACCTTCGCAGGCTACAAGGACGGCAAGGTCCGGGCGTCCGGCAAGGCGGGGCTCCTGCAGGTAGGCTATGCACTTGTCTACGAAGATTCGGGCTTCAGCCGCAGTCAGCACGGGGGCGCGTCCGATCGAGACAGAGGTTTCGATGAATGTCGAGCTAAGGTTTTCGGCAATGCGGTCGGTCATGAAGCCGAAGTAGAGGTCTGTGGCATGGTCCGTGGCCATCGAGGCGGCGTGGTCAGGCCGTTCTACCTCGTAGCCTGTCAGATAGTCTATGCCGTCGTCAGAGACGTTGTGGCGCGGATCGTATGTGGCGGCTCCCATCAGCAGCAGGTAGCGCAGCGGTTTGGCGGGTCGTTCACGGAGCATTCTGACGAACTTGCGCACCGCGTTGGGGTGGGGCGATCCGGATGAAAATTCATCAAAGATATCATTCTGTGTCACTACCGTGACATCGAGTCCCTGCATCAGGCGGTGGGCTTCCGCGAGCCTCTCGGCTTCCGGCTGAAAGGCCGTGGTGGTTACTATCAGATAGTCTGTGGCCGGCATGGCGTGGAGGTTCCGGGCAGATACGCTTCCGGCAAATGCAGGTTTGGGGATGTCACTGCCCGGAGTGAAGAGACACAGTTTCTTTTCGGTGGTGGATCGGGCGGGGAGTGTGACTAATGTGCGGCCGTCGGAGAGCGGATCGTGGCCCAGGCGCTTGATGGCGCGCGGATCGCTGACGTCCCAGATCTCCACATCATCGCTGAGCCCGCTGAGGTTGATTCCGAGCGGGGTTGTGGAGGGGAGGAAGTTCATGAACATGGCCGGCCCGCGGAAGTTGTTTTTCCGCTGATACATCCAGTAGACTTCCGCGAGAGCGAGACGGTCGAACTGTTTGCCTGCCGGAATCGAGAAGTTTACGCTGAACGGCAACTCTGAGGCCGCGGTCACGGGGATTTTCTTAAGAGTGGAGAGTGAGTAGAGGCGGTTGTCTATGGTATTATTCTTGTGGGTGGCAGGGGTGAATGCCGAATGGGTGACCGGCCCGGAAAATGTGACGGCTATGTTCTGGGCTGTGTTTTCGCTGTGGAGATAGGCGTAGCGGTAGGCCAGATTGGCGTATCCGGCGAAATCAGGTGCCGAGAATGTAAAGGTGTAGCCATTGCGCAGGGTGGTGAGGTCCTGAGAAAAGAAAAAGACTCCGGCAGAGTGGAAATTCACCTCCTCAGGGTGGTGCAGATCAATTGACAGGTGGGTTTCTACGGGAGTGGTCTGCGCTGTGCACAGGGTGTCGCCGATTGTGATGCCGGGCAGTGAGGCTGTCAGGAAGTAATTTGAGCCGCGCGAGTAGTGGTTGCGATAGTTTATGATTGACGATGATGTGGAGGGGACGGTGCGCTCGTCGCCTTCGCCATAGAAATACATCGCATCGGCGGTGTGCCATACGGTAACCGGAGGCAGGTCGTCAGGGGCGGTGTCGAGCGGATGTGCCTGCTCGACACTGCCGTAGCCGAACACGCGGACTTTTTCCGGCTCGTCGAATCCCCAGCTGCGGAGCGTAGGGTAGTCGATGCGGTAGACTGAGGTTGAATCGACATGTACCTTCACCCACTGGCCGGAAGCCAGGACGGATGAAGGTGCATAGTCGGCGGCATGGCTTGCTTGCGCGCTGAGCACCAGCAGGGATGCGGTTATGAGTGACAGGGGCTTACTGTTGCTTGGCAAGGTTGGCTTCGATTTCTTCGTCAGTTACAGTGTAGTTGATCAGGTCACCGGAGAGATATTTGTCATATGAGGCCATGTCGACAAGGCCGTGGCCTGAAAGGTTGAAGAGAATCACTTTTTCTTCACCCTCTTTCAGTTTTCTGACTTCGCGGATGGTCGCGGCGATGGCATGACACGATTCAGGAGCAGGGATGATGCCTTCGGCGCGGGCAAAGAGGCAGCCGGCTTCGAATGACTCGATCTGGTCGATGTCAACGGCTTCCATCAGTCCGTCCTTGAGCAACTGGCTGACTATCACACCTGCTCCGTGGTAGCGCAGGCCTCCGGCATGGATGTTGGCGGGCTGGAATTTGTGGCCGAGTGAGAACATGGGCAGCAGCGGTGTGTAGCCGGCCTCGTCGCCGAAGTCGTAGCAGAACTTGCCTTTGGTGAGCTTGGGGCATGAGGCGGGTTCTGCTGCCACGAAGCGTGTGTGTGATTTTCCGTTCTCGGCTGCTATCTTGTGGCGCATGAAGGGGAAGGAGATTCCGCCGAAGTTTGAGCCGCCGCCGAAGCAGGCTATCACTATGTCGGGATACTCTCCGGCCATTTCCATCTGCTTCTCGGCTTCGAGTCCGATTACGGTCTGGTGGAGTGTGACATGGCTGAGCACTGATCCGAGGGCATACTTGCAGTCAGGAGTGGTGCGGGCGAGTTCCACGGCTTCGGAGATGGCGGTGCCGAGCGAGCCCTGTGAGTTGGGGTTGGCGGTCAGAATGTTTTTGCCGGCGCGGGTCGACATGGAAGGCGACGGGGTTACCTGAGCTCCGAATGTCTGCATGATGCTGCGGCGGTAGGGCTTCTGTTCGTAGGAGATTTTTACCTGATAGACAGCGGCTTCAAGTCCGAAGAGCGATGCGGCATATGAAAGCGACGCGCCCCACTGGCCTGCGCCGGTCTCGGTGGTGACGTTTTTCACGCCCTCTTTCTTGCAGTAGTAGGCCTGTGGGATGGCGGAGTTGAGTTTGTGTGATCCCATCGGCGAGACGCTCTCGTTTTTGAAATATATGTGGGCTGATGTGCCGAGCGCTTTTTCAAGGCCATAGGCGCGCACCAGAGGAGTGGAGCGGTAGTATTTGTACATCTCGCGGACCTCATCGGGGATCGGAATCCAGCGGTCGGTCATGTTCAGCTCCTGGTCGCAGCATTCGCGGGCGAAGATCGGATAGAGATCTTCGGCTTTCATCGGCTCGCGGGTCTGGGGATTGAGCGGCGGCATCGGTTTCACCGGCATGTCGGCCTGGATATTATACCAGTTGCGGGGTATCTCGTCCTCTTCGAGGAAGTATCTTTTTTTCTGTGACATTTGATTGGTTTTGTAGATGGATTGAGAGATTGGTAAGGGTGTGTCTGATTTTGACAATGTAAAAGTAGTCAATCTTCGCCAAACTGCCAACACCGGCATAAAAAAAGATCAGCCAGTTAGCGCGGAGCTAAGTGGCTGATTTCTTCCGGTGCTCGAAGCGGGACTTGAACCCGCACGGTCGCAATGACCAAAGGATTTTAAGTCCTTCGTGTCTACCATTCCACCATTCGAGCTGACCTTTTAATGGTGCGAAAATGGCTTTCGCGCTGCAAAGATATGTCTTTTTTTTGTTAAATGCAAAAAGGAGCGGGCAAAATAAAAAATCAGCCGGCTGCATCACTGGGTTTTGCTCGCGGCTGATTTTTGTGTCTACTTGTATTCCCGTAGGGAGTCGAACCCTAATCGTCGGAACCGGAATCCGATATTCTATCCATTGAACTACGGGAACATGGCGTTTACGAGGTGCAAAATTAGTGAAATTTTCGTATTTTTGCAAAGTTATATGACCGGATATGAATTATTCTTCATATAAAAATGTTAAACAAGATCGTTTCAGGGGCCTCTGCCGGCTGCCGGCGATGCTTTAAATGAAAAAACTTCAAGATGGACGTAAAGATAGAACCTTCCTGGAAAGAGGCGCTTGCCGATGAATGGGACAAGGATTATTTCGAAGCACTGACCCGCTTTGTGCGCGGGCGTTACGCCGAACGGATTGTCTATCCGCCTGCCGGACGTATTTTCGCCGCTTTTGATGCCTGTCCGTTCGATGATGTCAAGGTGGTGATTCTCGGTCAGGACCCTTATCCGGGTGCCGGGCAGGCCAACGGACTCAGTTTTTCGGTCAATCCGGAGGTGGATCTGCCGCGCTCGCTGCGCAACATCTACACGGAGCTGTCAGCTGACCTCGGATGTCAGCCTCCTTCGTCGGGCGACCTCAGTTTCTGGGCCCGTCAGGGTGTTTTACTGCTCAACTCCACCCTCACGGTCGATGCCGGAGCTCCGGCTTCGCATCAGAATCACGGATGGGAGACTTTCACCGATGCGGCTATCCGCCGCCTTGCCGAAGGTCGTGACCATCTGGTGTTTATCCTTTGGGGGGCCTATGCACAGCGCAAGGGGGAGTTCATTGACCGTTCGCGCCACTGCGTGATCTCCTCGCCACATCCGTCGCCTCTGAGTGCCTCGCGCGGATTTTTCGGGAGCCGCCCGTTTTCAAGAGCCAATGCCTATCTTGCAGAGCATGGCATAGAGCCGGTCAGATGGTCGGATCGCTGAACGATAAGTGAAAGCAACAGCAATAGACAGAATACAAAAGAATTATGAAATACAGCATTGAGCAACGTAAAGAACTGGCTCGCCGGCTTCGCGCCGAAGGGCGTAACTGCTGCCAGTCGGTGGCTATGGCCTTTGATGATGTCACAGGTCTTGACGGCGAGACCGTTGGCCGTCTCGCCGAGGGTTTCGGGAGTGGTTTCGGAGGCCGTCAGGAGGTCTGTGGCGCCGTTTCTGGGACCACTATGATCTGCGGCGTGGCTTATGCCGGCATGGACCGCAAGGATATCTACGGCAAGGTGAAGGCTGCGATGGGCGCTTTCGAGCAACTTGAGGGGTCCTGCTCCTGCCGCGATCTGAAAGGTCCGGGCCGCAAGCCTTGCCTTGAACTGATAACCGATGCCGTGGAGATTCTCCACAGACAGCTTGAGGCCGATGGCAGGTAGACTGTCGGTTTTCCTGCTGCTGCTCGCTGCCGCTCTTGCGTCGGCCGGGCAGGATCTGTCTGTCGATACGTCGCAGGGCATTTTCCACCCGGCTTTCAGGTCGCTCAGAGTGACGCTTGCCGGAGATGAGTTCGCTCCGCCGGTGGTGGCGCTCCGCGACGGCGACAGCCGCATCGAGATCTCGTTTGACGAAATTTCAGACGAGCGGCGTTTCATGCGCTATGAGCTGGTCCACTGCGATGCCCGCTGGCGTCCTGAAGGGCTGGTGGCGTCGGAGTTTCTCGACGGATTCAACGAGGGCATTGTGGAGGACTACGATTTTTCTCGCGCCACGCTGGTGCATTATGTCCACTATACAATAACGGTGCCGAACGGGGATGTCCGCATCACTCAGCCGGGCAACTATCTGCTGAGGGTCTATGATGAGTCTGATCCCGACGAGACTTTGCTCCAGGCGCGTTTCGGTGTGGCTGACTTCTCAGCCGGCGTGGCTGTAACGGTAAGTTCGAAGACCGACATTGACACCAACCGTTCGCATCAGCAGCTTGAGATAGCCCTTGACCTTAGCCGTACGGGAGGAGTGACCGATCCTTACAATGATCTGACCCTGGTCATCAGCCAGAACGGACGCACTGACAATGAAGTGGTGCTCACCACACCCCAGCGGGTGGCGGGCAGCAGGGTGTTCTATTCCCATCTGCGGCCGCTGATATTTCCTGCCGGCAACGAGTATCGCCGTTTCGAGACCGTCTCCACTACCTATCCCGGTATGGGTGTGGCCGAAGTCCGCTATGACGCTCCGGTCTACAATATGCAGCTCTACACCGACGAGCCGCGTGCCAACGGCAAATATCTTTATGACAGCACCCAGCATGGGCGTTTCTTCATCAGGGAATGGTCGTCAGACAATTCCGACACGGAGGCCGACTATGTGATGACCCACTTCTCGCTTGCCATGCCTGAGATGACCGGAGGCGATGTTTTTATTGACGGAGATCTGACCCAGCGCCGTTTCGACACCTCTTCGCGCATGGTCTACAATCAAGCCACCGGAGCCTACGAGCAGTCGATGCTTCTCAAGCAGGGAGCCTACAACTATCAGTATCTCTATCTGCCCTTTGGAGCTACGAGAGGCGAGAACAGCATAGAGGGCAATTATTACGAGACTGTAAACGAATATACCGTCAGGGTCTATCACCGTCCGCGCGGTTCGCGCTTCGACCGGCTGATAGGAGTGGCGTTTGTAAAATCCGGAGTCTGAGTGCCGGAATTATATGATTATGGAAGAAACAACTGAAGAAATTATGCTACAGATACAGGATACATTAGTGTCGCTTGACCTTGCCGAGGTCTTTTTCTGCTGCGACATTGAGAAATGCAAGGGCGAATGCTGCATCGAGGGCGATGCTGGCGCGCCGCTTACCGAGGAGGAACGCGATGAGATCGACCGTCTGTTGCCGCGTTTCGAAGACAAACTGCTCCCTTCGGCCAAGGAGCGCATAGCCGAGGAGGGCACGAGCTATCTTGACCCCGACGGTGACCTGGTCACTCAGATTGTGGATGGCCGCAACTGCATCTACACCTGCTATGCTCCTGGCGGAGTGTGTCAGTGTGCCATCGAGTGCGCCTTCAACGAGGGGAAGACCGGTGGATTCCGCAAGCCGTCGTCATGTGCGCTCTATCCGGTGCGTCTGACCAAGTATCCGACTTTCACCGCCGTGAACTATCACCGCTGGAAGATCTGCCGTTCGGCCGAACAGCTTGGACGCAAACTGGGTGTAAGGCTCTATCAGTTCCTCGAAGCTCCTCTGACGGCCCATTTCGGCCGCGAGTGGTACGATGAACTGAAAATGGCCTGCGAAGCCTACCTCGAAGAGTATGGCGACAAGTAGCGGGCCTTTCTGAGGTGAGGTTTGTATGAAATATGTAGTTGCCTGTCAGAATCTTGGGTAAAGGGAGGCGTTCAATAGCCCGTAAAAACGCCGGAGGCCGTTTCCTTGCGAAACAGCCTCCGGTTATCTATCTGGTTATGAGTAGTGTCAGCGGGGAGATCAGATGATGCCCTGGCCCATCATGGCGTTGGCAACCTTCATGAAGCCAGCGATGTTGGCGCCCTTCATGTAGTTGATATATCCGTCAGCCTCGGTGCCGTGTTTCACACACTGGGTGTGGATGTTCTTCATGATCTCATGGAGACGGCGGTCTACTTCTTCGGCGCTCCACTGGAGGTGTTCGGCGTTCTGGCTCATTTCGAGACCTGAAGTGGCCACACCGCCTGCGTTGACAGCCTTGCCGGGGGCATAGGTTACCTTGGCGGCGAGGAAGGTGTCAATGGCTTCGGGTGTGCAGCCCATGTTGGAGACTTCGGCTACGAGTTCAACGCCGTTGGCTACTAGCTTCTTGGCGTCTTCGCCGTCGACTTCGTTCTGAGTTGCGCAGGGGAGGGCGATGTCTACCTTCTGTTCCCAGGGCTTGCGGCCGGGATAGAATGTGGCGTTGGGATATTTTTCGGCATAAGGTGCTACGATGTCTTCGCCGGTGGCGCGGAGATAGAGCATGTAGTCGATCTTCTCGCCTGAGATGCCGTCAGGATCGTAGATGTAGCCGTCAGGACCGGAGATGGTGACTACTTTGCCGCCGAGCTCGGTGGCCTTGAGGGCTGCGCCCCATGCCACATTGCCGAAGCCTGAGATGGCGATAGTCTTGCCGGTGATGTTGTCTTTCTTTTCGTCGAGCATGCTCTGAACGAAGTAGAGAGCGCCGAAACCTGTTGCTTCCGGGCGGATGAGTGAACCGCCGAAGTCGAGGCCCTTGCCGGTGAAAGTGCCGGTGCATTCGTTGACGAGCTTCTTGTACATGCCGTACATGTAGCCTACTTCGCGGCCGCCTACGCCGATATCGCCTGCGGGCACGTCGCGGTCAGGACCGAGGTTCTTCCAGAGGCCGAGGATGAAGGCCTGGCAGAAGCGCATGATTTCAGCGTCGCTCTTGCCGCGGGGCGAGAAGTCGCTGCCGCCTTTGGCGCCGCCCATCGGAAGGGTGGTCAGAGCGTTTTTGAAAGTCTGCTCGAAACCGAGGAATTTGAGGATGGAGAGGTTGACGGATGCGTGGAAGCGGATGCCGCCTTTATACGGGCCGATGGCGTTGTTGAACTGAACGCGGTAGCCGATGTTGTTCTGGACTTCGCCTTTGTCGTCGACCCAGGTCACGCGGAAAGTGACGATGCGGTCGGGCTCGACCATGCGCTCAATGATTTTTGCTTTTTCGAATTCAGGATGCTGATTGTAGACGTCCTCAACACAGATAAGGACTTCCTTCACTGCCTGAAGGTATTCCTTTTCGCCGGGATGCTTGGCTTCCAGGCTGTTCAGAATATTGTTAATATCCATGATAAAAAGAAATTGATGGATTTAAAGGGTATTGGTGATTTGGTTAACGCTGCAAATGTAACACTAAATTCAATATGGTGGATCAAAAAAGCGAGATTTTTTTGATGTTATAAAGCATAAGAATTGAACATAAAAATGGCTTCTCAGCTATTTCAGTGGCATCTTTGGCTTGACTATTTGTCAGTCTTGGCCTGGTTTTGAGATGAAAGTGTCAGTCTATGGCGGCAAAAGGGTGGATTATGCCGGATATTCCTGAAAAATGAATCAGATTGCTATGTGGCATTCCGGAATACAGATGGATCTGTGAGATATGCCTGACTCAGTGAGGGCCGCCATGCTTCACTGCTTCAGCTTGGGATAAAAAGAAGCTGCCGCCGAACAGAGGAATTCTGTTCAGCGGCAGTAAAATCTTGAGACTTCTCGCTGGCGGATTATTCGCCGGGGATGATAGCTTCGCTGGGGCAAACTTCAGCGCAAGAGCCACATTCGATGCAAGTATCGGGGTCGATGTGGTAGATGTCGCCTTCAGAAATTGCGTCAACGGGGCAAACGGGCTGGCAAGTGCCACAAGCCACGCAAGAGTCAGTGATTACGTAAGCCATGATCTGATAAATTTGAGTTGTTAGATAATTTGATACGAAAATTTTTGGACACGGCGCAACCCGAAGGCCCACCGGATAGATGATGCAAAAGTAACTCTTTTCGCTGAATTATCATCTAAAAAACTCAGAAAAAATCGGCCCCGGTGAAATTATTTTGTCTCAGACGGACATCAGTCTGTGCTTTCGGGTGTGCGGCCTGCTGCTTCCGGCAGCCGGAACTGACAAAAAGCAGACAGCCTGAAAGCGCGTTTCAGGCAGTCTGTCGGTAATTCTGAGTTATTTCTGATGGAAACCCTTAAGGATCAGGCTTCGATCTTCTTGTAGCGGGGTACGAGGAGCTTCATGATGCACCAGCCTATGAGGTAGGCGACGCCGCAGATGCAGAACACGATGAAGTAGCCTGCGGGCTTGCCTTCATAGCTCATGAACGACATGTTGGTCTGGGCTGCATAGTCGAAGAGCACACCTGAGCAGAGGTTGATCAGGAATGATCCGATGCCGCCGGCCATGCCGCCGATACCGATGATGGTGGCGATGGTCGATTTGGGGAACATGTCACCTACCACTGAGTAGATGTTGGCGCTCCATGACTGGTGGGCGGCTCCGGCTATACCGATGATGATGATCGGGAGCCAGGGCGACACTGAGCTCATGGGCTGGGCCAGAAGGGCAAGCAGGGGGAACACGGCGAAGATAAGCATGGCTTTCATGCGGGCCGAGTAGGGGTCTACGGTGATGCCTTTGCTTGCGGCGCGGTCAATGAAGATGGTCGGGAGCTTGCCGCCGTAGATCGAGAGCATGGTGATCAGGTAGAGCACGAAGATCATCATCATGCCTTCGCCCGATGAAGTCGACAGTTTGAAGACATCGGTGATGTAGGCGGGTGTCCAGAAGAGGAAGAACCACCAGACACCGTCAGTCAGGAATTTGCCGAAGAATACAGCCCATGTCTGCGGATATTTGAAGCATTTCAGGAAGGGGATGGTAGCGGTCTTGCTGTCTTCGGTCTCGGCTTTCTCTCTGGCTGTTTCGTCAGCAGCGTCATCGTCCTGCTCGATGTATGCGAGCTCGGCGGCGTTGACACGCGGGTTTTCAGCGGGTTTCTTATAGAGGAAAATCCAGAAGCCCATCCAGACGAAGCCGAGGGCACCGATGATGATGAAGGCCATTTCCCAGCCGTTGCCCCAGCCGATGCTCTGGAAGTATTTGGCGAGCGGGCCGATGGAGAAGGGTGCGATAAGAGCGCCTACGGCCGAGCCTGCGTTGAAGATCGAGGTGGCATATGCGCGGTCGCGTTTCGGGAAGTATTCGGCTGTCACTTTGATCGCTGCCGGGAAGTTGCCGGCCTCACCGAGGGCGAGTATGGTGCGGGCTGCGAGGAAGAAGTAGACCGATACGGTGGCGATTGTGATGGCAAGGTCGCCGGTGGCCTTTACAAGGCCGGTGGCGTCATGAAGACCGAGTGTGGCTTCGGTGGCGATGCCGCAGGCTGCGTGGAGGCAGGCGCCGGCTGACCATACGCCGATTGCCCAGAGGTAGCCTTTCTTGGTGCCCATCCAGTCAATGAAGCGGCCTGCCAGTAGGTTGGCCACGGCATAGACGATGGAGAAGACTGCAGTGATCAGACCGTAGTTTGCGTCGGTCCAGTGGAATTCAGGGGAGATGAACTCTTTCCAGGTGAGCGAAAGCACCTGGCGGTCCATGTAGTTGACGGTCGTTGCGAGGAAAAGCAGTGCGCAGATGGTCCAGCGGAAGTTGGTCATCTTCTGGTTTGCTGCTGCGAGGGGTGAGGTTGCTGCTGCCATAGATTAGAACTTGAAGTAGTTTTTGGCGTTGTTGTAGCAGATATCCTCGATCATCTGGTTGACCCGGTTTTCTTCATAGCCGGTGTAGGGGATGAGACCGTTTTCCACATCATTGCCCACGAGGTTGCACAGTGTGCGGCGGAAGTATTCGTGGCGCGGATATGAGAGGAATGAGCGTGAGTCGGTGAGCATGCCGACGAAACGGCTGAGCAGGCCCAGAAGCGAGAGGGCGTTCATCTGCTTCTCCATGCCGTCTTTCTGGTCAAGGAACCACCAGCCTGAGCCGAACTGGATCTTGCCGGGGATGGTGCCGTCCTGGAAGTTGCCGAGCATTGTGGCGAGCACTTCGTTGGCGCAGGGATTGAGGTTATAGAGGATGGTCTTGGTCAGTTTGCCGCGTGAGTTGAGGGTGTCAAGGAATTTGGCGCAGGCTTTGGCAGTGGTGAATTCGCCGATTGAGTCAAAGCCGGTGTCGGGGCCGAGGAGCTTGAACATCTTGGAGTTGTTGTTGCGGATGGCACCGTAGTGGAACTGTTGGGTCCAGCCTGAGGCATAGTCCATCTCGCCGAACACCAGGAGCATGGCGCTCTTGAACTTGTTGATCTCTTCTGCTGTGAGCTGCTTGCCTCCGTAGACTTTGTCGAAGATGGCTTCGATCTCGCCGTCAGTGAAGTCTTCGGCGTAGAATTCCTCGATGCCGTGGTCTGACAGGCGGCAGCCCATCTCCTCGAAGAAGTCGTGGCGCTTCTGGAGGGCATCGATCATGTCCTGGAATTTGTTGATTTCAACGCCTGAAACTTCGGCGAGTTTTTCAACATATGCGCGGAATTCGGCGGGGTTTTCAACGGCCATTGCTTTGTCGGGACGCCAGGTGGGGAGCATCTTGATCTCGAAGCCGCTGTCGCGTACCTGCTTGTGGTATTCGAGTGTGTCGACGGGATCGTCGGTGGTGCAGACGGCTTCCACGTTGTAGCGGCGCATGAGTCCGCGGGCGGTCATGTTGGGGTCGTTGAGGAGCTTGTCGTTACATTCGTCGAAGATCTCGCGGGCGGTTTCGGGGTTGAGCAGCTTGTCAATGCCGAAAGCGGTCTTAAGTTCGAGGTGTGTCCAGTGGTAGAGGGGGTTGCGGAAGGTGTAGGGAACTGTTTCGGCCCATTTTTCAAATTTTTCCCAGTCTGAAGTGTCGGTGCCGGTGCAGAAACGTTCGTCAACACCGTTGGAGCGCATTGCGCGCCATTTGTAGTGGTCGCCGCCAAGCCAGATTTCAGTGATTGACTTGAAGCGGTGGTCATCGGCTACCATCTTGGGTATGAGGTGGCAGTGATAGTCGATGATGGGCATCTTAGCCGCGTGTTCGTGATATAGCTTCTGTGCGGTTTCGGTCTGCAACAGGAAGTTTTCGTCCATGAAAGGTTTCATGCAGAAATGGATTTTTAATGGTTATTGTTTTTGGTGATAAGGAGAGGTGATCAGAGCGTCACGCCGTTTTTGAAGATGGCTATTTCGTGGATGCCGCTCTTTTCGGAGTTGACTTCTTCGCCTGAGGCTACTTTGAGCACGTAGTCAATGAAGTCGGCGAGTACGTCGGCCATCGAGCTGTCTTCCACAAGGCGTCCGGCGTTGAAGTCGATCCAGGTGGGCTTGCGCTGTGCGAGTCCGGAGTTGGTTGAGATCTTCATGGTGGGGACAAAGGTGCCGAACGGTGTGCCGCGGCCTGTGGTGAAGAGCACCATCTGGCAGCCTGCGGCGGCGAGAGCTGTGGAGGCCACGAGGTCGTTGCCGGGAGCCGACAGGAGGTTGAGGCCGTGGTTGCTGATGCGTTCGCCGTATTCCATCACTCCGAATACGGGGCTCTTGCCGGACTTCTGGGTGCAGCCGAGGGCTTTTTCCTCAAGGGTGGAGATGCCGCCGGCCTTGTTGCCCGGAGAGGGGTTTTCGCCTACGGGTTCGCCGTGGCTGAGGAAGTATTCCTTGAAGTTGTTGATGAGTGACACGGTCTGGCCGAGCAGGCTGTTGTCGGCGCAGCGGCGCATGAGGATTGTCTCGGCTCCGAACATTTCGGGGACTTCGGTGAGCACTGTTGTGCCGCCTTCCTGGTCGCAGAGCCAGTCAGAGAATTCGCCGAGCAGCGGATTGGCTGTGATGCCTGAGAATCCGTCTGATCCGCCGCACTTGAGGCCGATGCGGAGTTTGGAGGCCGGTACGGTGGTGCGCTTGAAGTTGCGGGCCTGATCGTAGAGGTCACGGAGAATTCTTACTCCGGTTTCCACTTCGTCGCCTTCCACTTCCTGGCATACCATGAATTTCACGCGGGAGCGGTCATAGTCGCCGCAGAATTCCTCGAAAACCTTGGGTTGGTTGTTTTCGCATCCGAGTCCTACCACGAGGATGCCGCCGGCGTTGGGGTGGTGCACCATGTCGCGCAGGATCTTTTTGGTGTTTTCGTGGTCATCGCCGAGCTGCGAGCAGCCGTAGTTGTGGGGGAATCCGAAGATGCCGTCCACGCCCTCGGCCTTGGTTTCGGCGTTGAGACGGTCTACAATCTGCTTCACGATGCCGTTGACGCAGCCCACGGTGGGGATGACCCAGAGTTCGTTGCGGATGCCTACCTGGCCATCGGCGCGCTCATAGCCCATGAAGGTTGCTTCGGCGCCTTTGCGGGCCGATCCGGGGGCGGGAGCCGAGGGGTTGTCGATGGCTATGTCGGAGTAGTCGAGCTGGCCTTCGAGGTTGGTCTTGATGTCGTTGTGGTCGAGGAATGCACCGCGGCTCACGGCGTGGCGCGCGTGGCCGATCGGGAAACCGTATTTGATCACGTTCTCGCCCTCGGCTATGTCGCGGAGAGCGAACTTGTGGCCGGCGGGGATGTCGGCCACAAGTGTGATCTCTTCGCCGTCTACGTTGAGGGCTGTTCCGGCGCTGAGCGCGTTGATGGCCACTGCTACGTTGTCGGCGGGATTGATCTTGAGAAAGTCTTTCATCTGTCAGTCGGGGGGATGTTATGCTTCAACAACTTCCTTGACTGTTTCGAGCATGCCCTTCGATGCGATCGAGTCGAGATACTCGGTGACGAGGTCGGTGAGACCGGGGATCTGGTTGAGATCGCCGTGTTCTTCGCCCCAGATGAGATCTTTGGCTGCGAGGACTCCTTCGGCAACCTTGCGGGTGTCGCCGCTTGACCAGAGTCCGGTGAGGAGATCCATGATCTTCTGATCGTCGTTGGGCACGATTTCTGTGCCGTCCTCACGCTTGCCGCCCTTGTAGTAGGTTATGAGGGCTGCGAGACCGAGCACGAGGCCTTTGGGGAGTTCGCCCTTGCGTTCGAGATAGGTCTTGAGGCCAGGAAGGTCGCGGGTCTGGTATTTGGGGAAGGAGTTGAGCATGATTGATGTCACCTGGTGGTCAACATAGGGGTTGTTGAAGCGTTCGAGGACATCTGCACCGAACTTCTGGAGCTCTTCCATCGGGAGGTTGAGGGTCTGCATGAGTTCGTCGAACTGTACTTTGTGAATGTACTTGCCGATGACGGGGTGGTTGCAGGCGTCGCGGACAATGTTGACTCCGCTGAGGAAGGCTACGGGCGAGAGCACGGTGTGTGGGCCGTTGAGCAGGGTCACCTTGCGTTCGTGGTAGGGTGCCTCAGAGTCGGTGATGAGCACCTGGAGACCGGCTTTTTCAGCGGGGAATTCGGCGCGGAGCTGTTCGAGGCTCATGTTTGAGGCGCGTTCGATCACCCAGAGGTGGAAGGCTTCGCCCTGGACCACGATGTTGTCCTTGTAGCCGAGTTTTTCCTGGATCTGGTTGATTTCCTTGCGGGGGAAGCCGGGGACGATGCGGTCAACGAGTGTGGCGCATACGTAGCAGTGGTTTTCGAACCATGCGCGGAATGCCTCGTAGTCAGAGCCGAGATCTTCTTTCCAGAGGTCGATGTATTTGAAGATGATCTCTTTCAGATGGTGGCCGTTTTCGAAGATAAGCTCGCAGGGCATGATGATGAAGCCTTTGTCAGCTGCTCCGTTGAAGGTTTTGAATCGGCGGTAGAGGAGCTGTGTGAGCTTGCTGGGATAAGATGCGGCGGGGCGGTCGTTGAGCTTGCATTCGGGATCGAAGGCGATGCCGGCTTCGGTGGTGTTGGAGATGACGAAGCGCATTTCGGGCTGGTCGGCCAGCGCGAGGAAGGCGTCGAACTGGGTGAAGGGGCTGAGACCGCGGCTGATCACGTCGACACGGGTGAAGGAGTTGATCACTTCGCCGTCGAGACGGCCCTGGAGGTTTACATGGTAGAGGCAGTCCTGACCCTGGAGAAGCTGCATCACGAATGCGTCGGGGGTACCCTGTACGACTACAACCGATGAGTTGAAATCGGTCTTGTCGTTCATATTCTTGATGATCCAGTCAACGAAGGCGCGGAGGAAGTTGCCTTCGCCGAATTGGATGATTCTTTCGGGTGCAACCGCTTTGGGTGCGGTGAGTTTGTTTAAAGCTTTCATGATTTTAGTGATATTGTTGATTGTTTTTTAATTTCTGCTATTGTCAGAGGTATAAAGCGGAGAGGTGTCGCGGGTTTGGAGGTTGTTTAAAAGCAATGGTTTACGCTTGGTTTTAAACAACCTTTTATTCGGCGGGATTCCATCCGGTGGTGACGGCGAAGACCTTGGCGATGTCGAGACAGTCTGCGGCTTCGGTGTCAGAGACTTTCATGGCCCAGCTGACACGGCCTTTCTGGGAGGCGCCGGCTCCGCGCGAGCCGTATTCGCCGTAGCGGGCTGTGCGTTCGTTGTCGGTGTTGTTCCAGTTGTGCCATCCGGCGGGACGGATGTGTGAACCCATCTCGCAGTTGATGAATACGGTGTGGGCATAGGGGCGCCAGGGGCGTCCGAGATACACTTTGGTAACTTCAGGCAGTGCGCGCAGGGTGCAGGAGTCGAAGATGTAGCCGTATTTTACGTCTTCCGGAGTCGATGCGGCGGTGATGTATGAATCGCGTTTGGAGAGGATGTCGCATTTTCTGAAATAGGCTGTGGCCGGGCCGAAGATGAAGTCGGTGGTGCCTTCGATGTAGCAGCTGTCAAAGTAGAGGCGGCTGTTTTTGCCTCCGGTGAAGATTGTGTCCTGGTTTCCGAGGAAACGGCAGTTGATGAAGCGCAGGCGGTCACCTTCGGTGTGGAGCGCTACGGCCTGGCCGAGCTGTGGGGCGTTGTTCTCGATGGTGAGGTTGCGGAAGGTGGCGTCACAGGCTTCTACCTTTACGGTGTAGGTGCGGAAGGTGCCCATGTTGTCGATGTTGGCGTGATGGTCGAAGGTTATAATGGTCGAGTCGGCGTTCTGGCCTTCGAATGTCACGTTTTTGAGCCATGAGGGAATGACGACCTTTTCTTTGTAGACTCCGTTGGCTATGTGGACTGTGACGTTGTAGTCCATATAGGCACGGATGCCGTCAAGAGCTTCGGTGACGGTGGTGTAGTCGGCTGATCCGTCGGGGTTGACGTAGATGTCGTGTTTCCATTCGGCGGCTGATGCCTTGAGCCCTGTCAGGGCGCAGACCATCAGAAGCAGGGAGGCAAGACGATATTTCATTTCTAAGGTATGATTATATTGTGTGGACTGAGGCGAGAAGAGAGGAGTGGGGCATGAGGGTGGAGTTCGTTATTTAGTGATGCGGAACCAGTCGATGTCAAGCCAGCCGCTGTCGTTGCTGACCCAGTCGCGGGTGCAGAAGAGGCCGAGCTTGGCGCCGATCCAGTGGCCTTCGCGCACGTTGAAGGGGCGGCCGAACTTGGTGAACTTCTTGCCGTCGAGGCTGTAATAGAATGTGGCTTCGGTCTTGTAGTCTGATTTCTGCATGGGTTTCTTGGGGCCTACCATGCGGATCTGGACGCGGAGATAGATTTCTTTTTCGGGGTCGATCTTGACAGAGGCTACTTCAGTTTCGTCGGCACCCTTGCTTGCTTTGACGCAGTCAGCCTCGGTGAGATAGACTCCGTCTTCGCGGCTCACGAGCGAGAGGGCTGCGAAGTCATAGCCGGTGACGATGAGGCCGGCGCGTTCGCCTGCCATGATTTTGCCGTTTTTCTTGCGGGGGAAGAATTTTACTTTGGCTGTGGCTGTGAAGTTCTGGGCCGGGAATTTCTGAAGCAGGAGGTTGGAGGCGTCATAGAGAGTCTTTGCGCCTTCGTTGTGCTGGGAGAAGAGGCGGAGTGTTGAGGCGTTGGCATCGGTGTAGTACCAGAGTGCGTTGGGGTTGCCTTTCCACTGCCACTGCTTGCCGAGTTCGATGGAGTCGAATTCGTCGCTCTCGGCCGGGTTGACGGCGGCGTAGGTTTTGCCTACGTTGGGTTTGCGGTATTTTCTGACGGGTTCGCCGCGGCCGTCGCCGTCGGGGTCAACACCGATCATCGGCCATCCGTCCTGACGCCATTCCATAGGCTGGAGGTGTACCACTCGGCCGTAGGGGCCTTTGTCCTGGAAGTGGAGGAACCAGTATTCTTTTCCGTCGGGGGTGTCGACCCATCCGCCCTGGTGGGGGCCGTTGATGTCGGTCAAGCCCTGTTCCATTACGTTGCGGGTTTCATAGGGGCCCCAGATGTTTTTCGAGCGAAGCACTTCCTGCCATCCGGTGGCTACGCCTCCGGCGGGGGAGAAGATGTAGTACCAACCGTCGCGCTTGTAGAGTTTTGCGCCTTCGATGGTTTCGTTTTCGAGGTGTCCGTCATAGACCACTTTGTCCTGGCCGATGGCCTGTTTGCCGTCAGGGGTCATCTCGATCATGCCGAGGATGCTCTTGACACCGGCGCGGCTGCCGGCATAGCCGTGGCCTATGTAGGCGCGTCCGTCTTCGTCCCAGATGGGGCAAGGGTCAATGACTCCTTTGGCTTTGTAGACGTGGACGAGCGGTTCCCAGGGGCCTGCGGGGTTTTTGGTCTTGGTCATGAAGATGCCCAGATCGGGATCACCATAATATATATAGAATTCGCCGTTGTGGTAGCGGATGGCGGGAGCCCATACGGCGTTGCCGTGGCTGGGGTCTTTGGCAGACTGAGCGTATTCGGGCATTTCGGTGATTGCGTGGCCTATAAGAGTCCAGTTGACCAGATCTTTTGAGTGGAGAATCGGAAGGCCGGGAATGTCGCAGAAACTTGATGCTGTCATGTAGAAGTCATCGCCGACGCGCACTACGTCAGGGTCGGAATAGTCGGCGTCGATAACCGGGTTTATATACTGTCCGTTGCCGAGATCCGGCGACCAGACTTTAGATACATAGGGCTTTCCATCTGCCCACGCACCGATAGTAGCTGCGGCTGCGAGGCCCAGCAGACTGATTCGTTTGCTTAGATTCATATAGGTCAATAAGGTAAAGATAGTATTGATTTCAGGTATGTGATGCTGCTGATTGCAGCGTATTTAAAGGCCAAAGGTAATAATTTCCACCCGATATTCAACAAACTTTTAAAATAATTAACGTAAGTGGGAGCCGGGAGAGGTGGGGGCTGGGGCTGATTGGGAGGACTGGGAGAGTTGGGTGGATTGGGAGAGTTGGGGTAATTAGGCCAATGAGATCAAACCTCCAGTAGAATCAAAAAAAGCTTCCCGGCCTTTTGAGCGGTCGGGAAGCCTGTCATAAGCGGGAGATCTTTTCAGATCTTGTCGGCGGGGTTAACGCCAGCGCGGGTCGCCGATGTTCTTCTCTGTGAGAATTGAGGGAAGAGTCTTGTAGCGGAGGGCGTTGAAGATGTCAGCGGGAGCTTCGTGGTCGCGATGGTTGGGAACAGATGAGTTATACTGAGTATAAGGAGCATTGGGGCTATTGAAAAGATCTGTTGCCTTCATAACATTGCCATTGTCATCTTTCAGAACTTTGACTTTCAGATCGTCTTTTGTTCCAAGATTGCCATTCTCGAATTTACTTGCGCCAAAAGAATTTTTTCCGATATGAAAGTATATGTCGCTGAAACTCAATCTATCTATCCACATGATGATACAAATGCCGTTGCGCGCCTCCGGCAAGTCCGCGCCCAATCCTTTTACACCTTATATTATATAGAGAGAATCGAGATTCATAAATCATGTTAAACATCGCTCAGACCCTTGCAGACACCCCTAAAAACCACTATCTTTACACTACGAAACACACCTGCATCTATCGCCTGCTTCCACTGTCCCCCTCTTATACGAGACTCCCTGATTTACCACGCATTGGATTATTGAAATCACGGCTCTTTCATTTAACCTAAAATAAATAGCATATCTTCCCTTACCCGGTTCATTGAGAATCGGGTAATTTTTCCATGTCTGTATATCAAAGAGTTATTCTGGTATCAAAATCTTATTTTTTTCACTTTTGACTTAAAAATCGAATCAGTCTGGTAAAGCTCATCGAGATATGTCTGATCAGTTCGGCTATGCCTTTATTCTTATCCGATTGTTTCTTGCGAAGTCCTTTCCATATTGAGAACACCGAGTAAACTATTCTTTGTATGGTATCGAGGTTTCGGGCAGCTCTCGACGACTTGCGTTTTATATTGTCCTGCTGAAGATTGTGATCCAGCCCCCAGTGCATACTTTCTATTGACCAGTGGTTGCGTACGATGGTTCCGGGCTGCGGAGTATCCGTGGGCATACTGCTGACGTACAGGCGTTTTTCTGAGGTGTGTACTCCTGTTGACTTTTTGACTGTGGACGATTCATACTCTATGATGGTCATGTTTCCGCCCCATTTCTTCTTGTCTGCGATAATGTCCAGTCCGTCATATACGCGGTAGGTTCTCGTCTCTATCCTGCCGTGGGCCAGTTCGGGACCTTCGGTGTAAGAATATACCGGTGTGTGTTCAACTAGCCTGTCCTCAATGCCGTATCGCAATGACGGCTGGTTGGCTTTGAGTTCTATCAGAAAGTCTCCGCCTTTCTTTCTGATTTTCTCGACAATATCCTTCTGCATAGACATTGCGTCGGCTGTGACAATCTTTCCTGCGACATCTATTTTATCAAGAAGTATCGGTATGGCCTTTATCTCGTTGCTCTTTTCCTGACAGGCTTCGGTGGCGATTGTTATGCCGGTGCTGAACGAATAGGCAGAGACGATATCCGGGCTTCGCCCGTTTTCCTGAACGGTGCCGCGCTCGGCTTTGCCGTCAATGCAGATTATTTCAATGATGCGGCTGGCGCAAGTAAGTCTTTCAAGGAATATGTCTGCGAACTGCTGCATCCTGTCGGCCATATCCATATCGTTGATGCCGTTCTCCACACGGCAAAGCGTGGCCTCAGATGGTACGCCGTTCCTTAACAGGCCCATTTTGTGTAATTTGTTGAGGTTGTATCTGCCGAACTCCAATATCTCGGCTCGTCCGATGCATCCGGCCATACGTCCGAGTATCATCAGCATGATGATATCGTTGAGGCTGTGACGGAAATTGCCTTTGTCCAATCTACGGAAATCCGGCACGGATGAGGCAAACGCTCGAAGTTCTTCCATGATACTGCGCCTTGTGTCAAATTTATTGTGTACTTTTGCGGTATGATCAGGCGCATAGGCGTCAGTCGAACAGACTTGGTCAAGTGGCTTCATTTTTTTGGCGTAACTCTTTGATTATCACCTATAAAGTTACTAAAAATCTGCCACTTGGCCAAATTTTCATTGCACTTATTTTCTTGAAAATCAGAGGTTAAAGCCTCTCCACCCGTACTGCTCTCGCTATAAAATAACACATTTGTCGAGAATGAGACGAAATCTTAAATGAAAGAGCCGTGTATTGAAATCTTAAAAGCACGCCAATTTTTTGCACTTTCCGATTATTTTCATAATTTTGTGGCTAATTCGGCTCAACCAGCTTGGATCGGCCCAACCTTGTTTTATACCATCAGTTTAATAGTTAACCTGTTATACCAATCATTTGACAAAAATTAGTACTTTCTATATCGAAAAAAACTTGCATGAACGAAATCTTATTTATTATTATTTAACACCAAAACATGAAAGACTTAATCCAAGGTCGTAGTCTCCGGCTGCGGCAATTTTCCTTTGCGACACATTGGAAAACCATGCTTCTCCTGTTGGTGCTCTGCGTAGGCTTCAATGCCAACGCACAGAATATCACCGTATCCGGTACGGTGGTCGACGGCACCGAAGAACCCATGATTGGAGCTACCGTTACGGTGGAAGGCACCAAAAATGCCGTTGCCACTGACATCGACGGTAACTTTACCCTCAAGAATGTTGCCAAGAATGCCACTCTCGTAGTGTCATACATTGGTTATAAGACAGAAAAAGTGGCTGTCAACGGCCAGACCCACATCAACATCACACTTTCGGAAGACTCCGAGGCTCTTGAAGAAGTCGTAGTTATCGGTTATGGCGGCACCCGTGCCCGCCGCGACCTCACCGGTTCTGTAGGCTCGGTTTCAGGCGCCAAACTCGCTGCTGTCCCCGTGACCTCGGCCGCCGTAGCCCTCCAGGGTAAGGTAGCCGGTGTGCAGGTTACCACAGTCGACGGTCAGCCCGGTGCCGACATCAACATCCGTGTGCGTGGTGCGACATCCGTTACCCAGTCAAACGACCCTCTCTACATTGTCGATGGTTTCCAGGTTGACAATATCAACGACATCCCGCCGAGCGACATCCAGAGCATCGACATCCTCAAGGATGCCTCACTGACAGCAATCTACGGTGCCAAGGGTGGTAACGGTGTTGTTATCGTGACCACCAAGTCAGCCCAGGAAGGCAAGACCCAGGTTTCGTTCAACGCCCAGGGTTCTGTCAGCCACATCTCCAAGAAGCTCGACCTTATGAATGCTTATGATTTCGTTGACTACCAGTGGGACTTCGCCACAGGCCGTTCGAAATCGTCAAGCTCTGCAAAACTTTTCCGTTACAACTTCGGTAACATCCGTGACCTTGACCTCTATCGCAGCGCTCCGACCCATGACTGGCAGGATGAAGTGATGGGCAACGATCCCTTCTCATACTCTACCAACGTATCGATCGGCGGCGGTAATGACAAGACTCGCTACAACATCTCTCTTACCCAGTCAGATGACCGCGGTATCATCATGGGTTCAGGTGTTCGCCGTACCAATATCCACACCAAGCTGCAGACCAAGATTCTCCCGAATCTTACCCTCCAGTTCAACCCCAAAGTATCTTATCGCCGCGACGAAGGTGCCGGCGGTGACAACGTGGGCACCGGCGGTATCATCGACGTGCTCCGCTATCGTCCCACCAACGGTATCCGCGAACTTGGTGACATCTTCTGGACTCCCGGCGCAGCCGACCCCGACCAGGAAGCCCTGTTCGAGTACACCAACCCTGTCAACGACATCAAGACCAACGTAAGAAAGAAACACGCTTACACCATCGCCAACCAGGCTGCTCTCGAATACAAGCCCATCAACGGTCTTACTCTCCGCACCGAAGGCAACTTCACCTTCGCATTCAGCGATGACAACCGCTTCTGGGGTCCGCTGACCGATACCGGCAAGAAGAACCAGACCCTTCCCGTGGCTCAGGTAGAAAAGAAGCAGACCAACCAGTACACCTGGACTACAACTGCATCCTATGACTGGAGCATCAAGGAAAAGAACAACTTCTACGCCCTCGTAGGTTTCGAACTCTATCACAAGCAGGCCAAGTCGTCAAATCAGAAAAACCGTTACTTCCCGCGCGAAATCACAGCCGACAAAGCCTGGGACAACATGGGTCTCGGCAAAGCCTGGACTTCGACAACCGAACTCGGTACCGCTGACCGCACCACTTCTTACTTCGGACAGCTCAGCTACAACTACGATCACAAGTATCTCCTTTCGGCTACTTTCCGTGCCGACGGTTCTACAATGTTCGCCCCCGGCCACCAGTGGGGCTACTTCCCCTCAGTTTCCGGTGCATGGGTTATCTCAAGCGAGGAATTCATGAAAGACCTCACCTGGCTCAACGAACTCAAGTTCCGCGTGGCCATCGGTAAGGCCGGTAACAACCGAATCAAAGCCGACATGTGGCGCTATATTTACAGCACCAACTCATCAGGCGGCCCCAACTTCGGCGAATCGACCCTCAACCCCGACGGCGAGATCTACTATGATACATCAAACTACCTCCCCAATCCCGACATCAAGTGGGAGACTACCCTGACCCGCAACTTCGCCTTTGACATCGCTCTGTTCAACAACCGCCTGCGCATCACCCCCGAATATTATTGGAACACCACTTCCGACCTTATCTATGAGGCCGACGTGCTGACCACCCTTGGCTACGGCAAGCAGTATCAGAACATCGGCCAGGTGACCAACCGCGGTTTCGAGCTCTCGATCAGCGGCGACATTCTCCGCGGCAAGGACTATGTGCTCTCTGCCAACTTCAACCTCGGCGCCAATAAGATGAAAGTCGACAAACTCACCGGCGACGAAGATTATCTCGACCTCCGCCACGGCCGCGCCCACACTGATGCCGGCAACAACTACCGTCTTAAAGTCGGCGGCGAAGTAGGTCTCATCTACGGTTACGTCTATGACGGTCTCTATGGCTTCGATGAATTTACCTACAATTCCGCAAAGCAGGCATATGATCCCATTCCCCAGGTGTTTGACGAAAACGGCAAGCTCGTTTCCGGTACAGTGCTAATGGACAACATGTACAACTCAAACGACCAGGGTGCGCAGACCCAGCCCGGCAAGCCCAAGTTCAAAGACCTCAACGGCGACGGCATCATCGACCAGAACGATAAGAAGGTCATCGGTCGCACCACCCCCAAACTCCAGGGCGGTTTCGGTCTGAACGGTCAGTGGAAGAACTTCGACTTCACTGCCAACTTCACCTTCTTCCTTGACTTCGACGTCTACAACGCCACCGCTTACCGTCTCTCTTCTTCAATGAACAACAAGAACAACTTCTACAATGTCCTCAGCAAGTTCAACAAAGACAACCGCTGGACTTACACCGACACTGACTGGCGCTGGGAACACATGCTCGGCAACTCTCAGACCGAATGGGACAACTTCGAAGGTTCCGGCGTTCCTATGGTCAACCCCGACGGATCTGAACGTAAGAAACTCTGGGGCTTCGAGAGATACCAGTATGTCAACGGCAACCGCACCGAGTGGAACCCTGCTGACGTTACCAAGGAATACACAATCTCACGCTTCGTTGAAGACGGCTCGTTCCTCCGCTGCAACGACATCACTGTCGGCTACAGCCTCCCGGCCAACATCATCTCGAAGGCCGGCATGTCGAAGTGTCGTTTCTACGCCTCTGTCACCAACCCCTTCATCATCACCAGCTACTCAGGCTATGATCCCGAAGTTGACGTGCAGAGCGGTCTGACCCCCTCTTACGACATGAACCGCTACCCGCGTTCACGCAGCTACGTATTCGGTCTCAATCTGACCTTCTAATAAAATCATAATACCAATTACGGAATATACACAATGAAATTTCGCAATATATTCATAGCAAGTCTCTCGGCTGTGGCCCTGGCATCATGCTCCGACTTTCTGGAAGTGGATGCTCCCTCAAAGAATGAAATGGGCTACGTCTTCTCTGACAAAACCGAGATGAACAATGCTCTCAACGGCATCTACAAAGCCATGTTGAGCGCCGACACCTATGGCGACAAGATCTACTCAACCTACGTCATGAATACTGACGTAGACTTCAAGACTAACTCAGGCCGCACACTGACTGGCTCCAACTGGAGCCGTTATGACGGCAATCCGATGGGCGGTAACATCGCTTCTACCTGGAAGCAGCAGTATGCCACCATCGAACTCACTAACCTCTTTGTGGAAGGTGCCGAATCTTCAGACCTCTACAAGATCGGTGAAGATGAATATGATGAAGACATCCTCCAGATGATCGGTGAAGCTAAGGTGGCCCGTGCCATCGTTTACCACGACCTTATCTGGATGTTCGGCGATGTGCCCTTCTCTTTCAACTCCACCCGCACCGCTGAAGATAAGATCTATCCCATCAAAGACCGTGCCGAGATTCTCGACGAACTTATCAAAGACCTGAAAGAAATTTCTGAAAACATGAAATTCGCCGATGAACTTCCTGACGGTGTTGAACGCATCTCAAAGGAAATGGCCTGGTCGATGATAGCCCGTATCGCCCAGACTGCCGCAGGCTACACTCTCCGCCCCGACGGCAACACCTACGGCAAGATGGAACGCATGAACGGCACCCGTTACACCGAATATTATGAAATCGCCAAGGAATATGCAGCCAAGGTGATTGATTCGCAGAAACACAAGCTTGCAAAGCCTTTCTATCAGGTGTTCCTCGACGAATGTAACTTCCTTCCCGCTTCAGGTGACGATGTTATCTGGGAGATCCCCTTCGCCAAGACTGCAAACGGCAAGGTTGGCTATTCTCACGGCGTTAAGCTCGATTCTTATCAGAGCGAGACTCCCCACCCCTACGGTGAAGCCAAATCTGATGTTCGCCTCAACGGTGTGTACCGCTACATGTTCAACGAAAACGACGTTCGTCGTGATTATGTCAATCAGCTCACCAAATATGACGCACCCGCTGGAGAAGCCATGTTTGACAACAACTACACTGTTTCAAACGGCAAATGGTCGAAACTTTGGGTGACCGGTGGCCTCGGTAACCAGACCACCGAAAACACCGGTATCAACTTCCCCTTCATGCGTTATACCGATGTTCTCCTTATGTATGCAGAAGCAGTCAACGAGACCGAGCACGGTGTCAGCGGCCCGAACGGAGCCAAGGCTATCGACGCCCTCGCCCAGGTACGTAAGCGCGCATTCCCCAACAATCCGGAACTTGTAGAGCCTTACATCGCAAGCCGCACTTCTGAAGAAGACTTCCGCAAGGCTGTGCTTGACGAACGTAAGTTTGAATTCGCAGGCGAGAACATGCGTTGGCGCGACCTTGTCCGTCACGATCTCCTGTCAGAGACTGTCTACTGGACTTTCTACCGCTACATCGCTCTTGCAGAAGCTTCTGAGTCTACATCTTCTTATCTCTCTGCCGTTGCAGCCTATGACTTTGACGGAAATGACGAAGCATATGAAAATGTGCCCTTCACTATCTACAATGTCCGTGACGTCGACAACATCATGACTGTAGATGGTATCGAGAAGCCCATCTATGAAAAGAGTGTCTTCCCCAACCAGGATGTCAAAGTCTGCCGCATCATCAACCCCTACCGACAGATGTCTTCGTCTGAAGTCAATAACCTCGGCTTGAACAACGTTCGCCAGGACATCATCGAATGGTCGAAAGAAGGTCAGATCCGCAACGAACTCCGCAACTCGCTCCGCGGCTACATCTACATGGTTGTGGAAGGTGGTGACGAAAACGGTGCCGACGGTGTGATCATGATCAACAACAACGGAACATGGAGCATGGACTCTCGTGACCTCGCTACATTCCCCAACCGCACAAACCTTCCGGTTATACGTTACATTCTTCCCATTCCTCAGTCTGTCATCGACCGTTCGCATGGCCGTTACGAAAACAAGTATGGTTACACGAATTCTTAACCTGAATAATTAAACAGAAAAATGAAAAAATTCATATATGCCCTTACACTGTGTATTGCCGCAGGCATGACATCATGTAAGGATGATGATTCGGTATATTCGCCGTCTGATCTTGACCGCATGCCCAGAACGATGTTCCGTAGTGAGAACACTACAAACGTCAAGCCTGAGAATGATGAATATTCATCAAAGCTCATACCGGGCACCCGCAACTCTGTCCAGCTCCACTGGTATGGCATCAGCGGTGCGGCAGGCTATGAGATCCGCTATGCTGAAAACCTCACTACCGGTCTTATTGAAGACTGGAGCGATCCCACAAAAATTGTAGAGTCGTTTATCGTAGGTCCTGAACAGACCTCTTGTGAGATCCACAATCTTAACTACGGTACCAACTATCGTTTCATCATCCGAGTGCTTTCGCCCAAGGGCGAAGGCCACCACTCGGAGTGGTATGGTCTCGGCGGCGGCCGCGAATGGGAAGATTTTTGCGAAATCCCTACCGACAAATCCTATACCCGTCCTGCCATCTGCAGCCAGAAAGACAAGGACTACACTGCTGTGACCGTCCTCTACAAGCTTGCATATGATCCGAGTGACTATGACAGATCAGACCTTCTGGAAACTCTTGAAGACGGCACCCCTAACCCCGACTGCATCACAACCCGCTTCCCGGTTGATGCAAATAACAACTTCGTTGTTTCCTCAATCGTGGTCAAGCCCGCCCCCTTCAACCCCGAAGCTAAGATGCCTGACGGTTTCGTAAACGGTGTGCATGTCCTTACCGATGCTGAAAAAGCTGCAGGCGAAATCCGTCTGACCGGTCTGTCTGAAAACTCAGGCTACTACATCTATCTCCGCAACGATGACAAGATCATCTCTTATGAGAACATGTCAGGCCAGATGGTTACTTCTGATGTTGACGCCAACTTCAACCCGATGTTCGTCCGCACCAAAGGTGATCCCGCAGATCCTATCCTCATCGAACCGATCGTTGACCCCAATGACACCATCCCCGGTGCCGTTGAATACAACGCTACCCGTATCGACACCATCATCACCAACTTCGTTAACTCCAACGAACTTGCTGAAGGCCAGGTGTTCTACCTCCGTGGCGGTCACAACTACTACACTTATGGCAACCCGCTCGTCCAGAAAGGCTTCACCCTCGCAACTCATCCCGATGACCTCGCCGAAGGCAAGCGCGCCGTGGTTTATCTCGGCGGTATCGCTCTCAAGGGCGGCAACCCCGTGACCGGCAACTGGGTGCTCGGCAAGAACAAGGGGGCAGGTGACGTTGACGCTCCTATCGAAATCAGCGATGTTATCTTCGAAGGTATCGATTTCCAGTGTCCGCTCGCCCGCAACTTCGGTGACGGCAGCGCTACCGGCAACTACTTCGCCAACATGTACTCAGGCGGTCTCGCAGTGACCTTCGAGTCATTCCAGCTCAAGAACTGTACATTCCAGGGCTTCACCCGTGGCTTCTTCCGCGTTCAGGGCCCCCGCTACAAGTTCTTCAAGAAGATTCTCGTTGAAGACTGTCTCTTCTACAACCAGGGTTATTACGACAACAACGGTCGTGGCTACTCCTGGTTTGCAGGTGACGGTAAACATGTGAAGTCAAACCTCTACAATGACTTCCAGATGCGTCGTTGCACATTCTACGATTCGCCCCGTCACGCCCTCCTCTCCGACAACAACAAAGACCTCCTCTGGGGCAGCGACATCCATTTCAACATCACGATTGAGAACTGTACCTTCATTAACTTCTCTACCCGTTCTTCGGGCCGTCTGCTTTTCGAGTTCCGCTATATGCCAAATGATTCGAGAATCGCATTCAAGAACAACCTCATTGTTCTTGCAGCCGATCCGAATGACAAGCGTGACCTCAACCAGTCGGCATGTGACTTCCGCAACGTTGCAGGCGAAGGCCGTGTTACCTGGGATATCAGCGGCAACTACTCTCTCGGCAGCCGTGACACCCACATGAAAGATGACGGTATCTTCACTTCTGCGGCATTCTCCGCCAAGAAGAATTCTGTAGGTGACAAGTGGAACTGGACTCCCGGTCTCGTATCAGGAAATGCCAATGATCTCATTGTCAAGACCGGCTCAACACCTCTCCGCGCCGATGAATTCTTCCAGAACCCGAACCCGAAGCACACCACCTTCGACAAGGCCAAACCTCATAAGGAAGACCACGCTGCTCCTGACAATATCTTTGAGGCACTCAAAGTCCGCAGCTCTGATCCCAAGGTGCAGGCTTCAGAAATCTATCAGAACCGCGTCGGCGACCCCCGTTGGTATTAATCCCGCTGACAAGATCTGAAAAGATCCACTACTTATGACAGGCTTCCCGACCGCTCAAAAGGCCGGGAAGCTTTTTTTGATTCTACCGGAGGTTTGATCTCATTGGTCTAATTCCCCCACCTCTCCCAAAGCTCCCACTCTTCCCAAAGCTCCCAATCCTCCCAATGCTCTCAACTCTCCCGATCCTCCCGGCCTTCCCGCTGCTTAAAAATTTTTCATTTTGCTCATTAACTGAAAAATTATTAATTTTGCACCACTAATACCAATTACAAAACTTAATGAGCCAACTAATCACCATTTCCCCGTCCCCTCATGCGCACACGCCGGTGACGGTGCGCAGGCTGATGCTTAACGTCATCGTAGCCCTGCTGCCGGCCGTAGCCCTCGCTCTCTATTGTTTCGGTCTTGGAGCAGCAGTAGTGATAGCCACATCTATCGCAGGATGTGTCGTAGTCGAATATCTCATCTCGCGCTACATGCTTGGCGAGAAACCCTCTATCGGCAATCTTTCAGCCGTGCTCACAGGCCTCCTGCTCGCACTCAACCTCCCGTCTAACCTCCCGATCTGGACAGTGCTGATCGGCTGCGTGATCGCAATCGGCATCGGCAAGATGACCTTCGGCGGCCTCGGCTGCAACATCTTCAACCCCGCCCTCGTAGGCCGTGTGTTCCTCCTGCTCTCATTCCCAGTGCAGATGACCACCTGGCCGCTGCCCATGGAAAACCGCATGGCATATCTCGATGCAACGACCGGTGCAACAACCCTCGGCCAGCTCAAAATGGACCAGATCAGCGGCGCTGACGTCGACATCCTCACCCACGCCCTCGGATTCACCGGCGGCTCGATGGGTGAAATGGGTGCCATCGCACTCCTGATCGGATTTATATATCTTCTGTGTACACGCACCATCACCTGGCACATCCCCGTGTCGATCCTCGCCACCGTAGCCCTCTTCTCGCTCTGCATCGGAGTGAACCCCGGAGTCCAGCTCGTCACCGGCGGTCTGATGCTCGGTGCAATCTTCATGGCCACTGACTACGTAACCTCGCCGATGAGCCACTCAGGCATGATACTCTACGGAGTCATGATCGGCATCATCACCGTGGTAATCCGCCAGTGGGGCGCATATCCTGAAGGCGTATCATTCGCAATCCTTATCATGAACGGTCTCACCCCGCTCATCAACCGTTATCTCAAACCCCGCAAGTTCGGAGAAGGGAGGGTAGCAGCATGAAATCTACACTCGTAAACATGGTGCTCTCTCTAGGCGTCATCACGATAGTGGCCGCCGGCGCGCTTGCCGGAGTCTACACCGCCACCAAGCAGCCCATCGAAGAAGCAAAGGCCGCAAAGCAGAAAGCCGCGATAGGCCAGGTGCTTCCTGAGATCAGCTTCAACAACAATCCCGCCGAGGAAGCCGCGGAAGTAACCGTAGACGGCGAGACCGTAACCGTGTTCCCCGCCCGTCAGGACGGCGAGCTCGTTGGCCTCGCGGTTGAAAGCCACGACACAAACGGCTTCTCAGGCCTCATCACAGTGATGTATGGCTTCAACCCCTCAGGTGACATCACCGGCTATGCCGTGATGCAGCATGCCGAGACCCCCGGCCTCGGATCGAAGATGGGAGAGTGGTTCTGCAACCCCGCCCACAGCATCATCGGTCTCAATGCCGCCACTTCGAACCTCACGGTCAGCAAAGACGGTGGCGATGTCGATGCCATCACCGCAGCCACCATCTCGTCACGCGCATTCCTGCGCGCGCTCACCCTTGCCGACAAAGCCTCAAAACAATTCGCTGACCGCCAATAAAACCGACTCCAAGCCATGAACGATAAACTTAAAATACTATTCAACGGTATCATAGCCGAAAACCCCACCTTCGTGCTGATGCTTGGCATGTGTCCCACGCTTGGCACCACCGGCAGCGCCATCAACGGCATGAGCATGGGACTCGCCACAATGGCAGTGCTCATCTGCTCCAACGTAGTAATCTCTCTGATCAAGAACTTCGTGCCCTCTAAGGTGCGCATCCCTGCCTACATTGTAGTGATCGCCGCCTTCGTGTCGGTGCTCCAACTCGTGATGGAAGCCTACGTGCCCTCGCTCTACGCCACTCTCGGCATCTTCATCCCTCTGATCGTGGTTAACTGTATCGTGCTCGGCCGCGCCGAAGCCTTCGCCTCGCGCCACGGGGTGCTTGACAGCTGTCTCGACGGCATCGGCATCGGACTCGGATTCACTGTGGCTCTCACCATCCTCGGCGCCGTCCGCGAACTCCTCGGCACCGGCAAGGTGTTTGATCTCACCGTCTATCCCGAACAGTTCGGCTCGCTTGTCTTCGTGCTCGCCCCCGGCGCGTTCATCGCCCTCGGCCTGCTCATCGCTCTCTTTACCAAGCTCAGATCAGCCAAGTGTTAATCCACCTCCACACACTATCTCTACTCTCATCCACCTTATTTTAACAGAATAACGAAATGCTCGAATATATTTCCATCATAATAACGGCAATCTTTGTCAACAACATTGTCTTTGCCCAGTTCCTCGGCATCTGTCCGTTTATCGGAGTTTCGCGCAAACTGTCGAGCGCGGTAGGCATGGGTGCGGCGGTGACATTCGTGATGCTTCTCGCCACTGCCATCACCTGGGCACTTCAGGACCTCGTCCTCAACCCCTTCGGCCTTGGCTTCATGCAGACTATCGTCTTCATCCTCGTGATCGCAGCCCTCGTGCAGATGCTTGAGATCATCCTCAAGAAGATCGCTCCGGTGCTCTACAGCGCCCTCGGAGTCTTCCTGCCGCTCATCACCACCAACTGTGCCGTGCTCGGCGTGGCCATCACAGTGGTGCAGAAAGGCATGAATCTCGGCGAAAGCATCGTCTATGCCCTCGCAACCGCCGTAGGATTCACAATGGCTATAGCCATCTTCGCCGGCATCCGCGAACAGCTTGCCTGGACCTCTGTTCCCAAGGCAATGCGCGGAGTGCCCATCGCCATGATCTGCGCCGGCCTTCTGGCTATGGCTTTCATGGGCTTCTCTGGCATCAAGATCGGCTGATATCCCACTTCGGAATAGCTCCTGCATCCCCTTTGCAGGACCGCATAAAAACAGACATCCACCCCTGGAAACCGCATTGTGCGGCAACAAGGGTGGATGTCTGTTTTTATTACTGTCCGCTAAACTTTTTTTGAGCGATTGAAAAATTAGGGCTGACACCTATTGCAGGAGTCAGCCCTAAATGGTTATTTTGGTGTCGCCAAACAATCCATGAATAACCATGAGTAAAAGTAGTAATTTCTTCGGACAGCCGATATATGGACAGCTGATAAAATCACTCAATCGTGAAAAAATTGTTGAATTCAGCCGAAAACACGGCGGAGAGAAGTATGTAAAGAGCTTTGACGGCTATACGCATCTGCTTACGATGCTCTATGCCGTGATCCAGCGCTTCGACTCATTGCGTGAGATAGAGACATCTATGACAGCGGAGGTTCGCAAACTGCACCATGTCGGAATTGATACTGTACCAAAGCGCAGCACCCTGTCGGATGCAAATGCCCGACGGTCAGAGAAGTTCTTTGAGGATGTCTATCGCGACCTGTATGCAGCCAACAAAGACATTCTTTCATCGGACAGCAGACGCAACGGCACGGAAGAGTGGATAAAGCAGCTTAGGATTATCGATTCCACTACAATCACATTGTTCTCCAACGCTATTTTCAAGGGTGTTGGCCGACACCCCAAGACGGGAAAGAAGAAAGGCGGCATAAAGGTACACTCTGTCATACACGCCAACGAGGGCGTCCCCTGCGACGTGCAGTTCACTTCGGCGGCGACCAATGACTCTTTCATGCTTGCTCCGAGCCATTACAGCCACAACGAGATAGTCGCTCTTGACCGCGCCTATATCAATTATGCCAAATTTGAGGAACTGACGGACCGTGGCGTTGTATATGTCACCAAAATGAAGAAGAACCTAAGTTATGAGGTACTTGTAGACTGTATGCATCAGAACCCGCAGGGACTGATGGAATACCGTGAACAGGTCGTGGTGTTCCGTAAAGACGGCATAAACCACATCGCCAGAATAATTACATACGTTGACATCAAGAAGAACGGGAAGCCAAAACTCATATCGCTTCTGACCAACGACTTCGACATGCCGCCAGAGACAATCGTGGCGATATACCGCCGCCGATGGCAGATAGAGTCTCTTTTCAAGCAGATCAAACAGAACTTCCCCTTGAGATACTTCTATGGCGAGAGCGCCAACGCCATCAAAATCCAGATATGGGTTACACTCATCGCAAATCTGCTGCTGTCAGTACTTCAAAGCAAACTCGAAAGACGTTGGAGCTTCTCCGGGCTGGCTACAATCGTCAGAATTGTGCTGATGTATTACCTGAATCTCGAAAAGTTCCTCAATCAGCCCGATGCAGACCTGAAAATCATGCTCGCCGAAGCATCGGAATCGCCTCCCGAAGTTCCTGAAAACTGCTGAGGGGGCTTGTCAAATACAAAAAGTAAGCCCAACTTCTGCCGTTCAGGAAGTTGGACTCGCCTTTTTATGGTTTAGCGGACAGTAATAGTCTGTTTTGTATTGTCTCCGGCGCGGGGGGCTGATACCCTCCGGCAGCGTCTGCCGCTATTTCTTCACCCCGAATGAGGGGTCGATCCTGATAAGATATGTGACACCGATAGTGGCCAGACAGCAGATCATGGTCCAGATGAAGAAGTTCTGGTAGCCAACTGCCTCCTGAATCCAACCGGCGGCCATGCCGGGCAGCATCATGCCGAGAGCCATGAAGCCGGTGCAGATGCTGTAGTGAGCCGTGCGGTGATGGCCTTCGGAGAAATAGATCAGATAGAGCATATAGGCCGTGAAGCCGAAGCCGTAGCCGAACTGCTCGATGGAGACACAGATGTTGACAACCGCCAGCGGAGCGTCTGTGGCGAAACTGAGATACACGAATGTCAGGCAGGTGAGCGACATGCTCCATGCCATAGGGCGCAGCCAGAAGCCGAGTCCGCGGCGCGCGGCCACGATGCCGCCAACGATGCCGCCGAGTGTGAGCCCGATGATTCCCACAGTGCCGTAGACCACCCCGACCTGCGCGGTGCTCAGACCGAGCCCTCCGGCCTCCGCAGGGTCGAGGAGGAAGGGGTTGATGAGCTTGACCAGCTGGGCCTCAGGCAGGCGGTAGAGGAGCATGAAGATAATTGCCACCCCGACCTGCTTCTTTCTGAAGAATTCGGTGAAGACATCGACAAATTCACGCCACACATCAGAAGCCGAGCGCAGTTTTCCGGCCTTGCTTTCCACCTTAGGCATGGCCCATGAGTGGTAGAGGGCGAAACCGAGGAAGAGCAGCGACAGTATGGCGAAGACTATGGCCCATGAGAGCGGAATGTCACCGGTGGTGGTTTCAAGTGCTCCGGCTATGATGACGAGCAGCCCCTGGCCCACTACGGTGGCCACACGGTAGAACGTGGAGCGTATGCCCACGTAGAGCGACTGCTGGTGTTCGCTCAGAGCAAGCATATAGTAGCCGTCAGCAGCTATGTCGTGGGTGGCGGAGGTGAATCCTACCATCCAGAACACGGCCAGTGTCAGAGAGAACCACAGCGGAGTGGGAAGCGCGAAGGCTATGCCGGCAAAAGCGGCGGCTATGAGCCACTGCATGGTGAGAGTCCAGTGCCGTTTGGTGCTGATGATGTCAACAAAGGGGCTCCAGAAGGGCTTGATGACCCACGGCAGGTAGAGCCATCCGGTATAGAGGGCTATGTCGGTGTTGGAAATGCCCAGACGTTTGTACATGATCACCGAAATAGTCATCACGGCAACGTAGGGGAGCCCTTGGGCAAAATAGAGAGTCGGAATCCACGTCCAGGGATTCCGACTCACGTTCGGTTGTTTCGGATTGCTTTTCAAAGTCGGGTAGTGCTTGTGGTCACTTTTTGATTTTTACATTCTTGACACCCTCGCCTTCGGTGATCTTGTCGCCGGCCACATCTACTGTGACATTGTCGAGCGTCAGGCCGTCCACGTGGTTGAGCAGGAAGCCTGCGTCGGCACGGAAACGGGAGTCGGTGATGACCACGTTTTTCATCGGCATCTCAGGCAGACCGTTGAAGAGCGCCGCGCGTTTGGCCGAGCGGCAGGTCACGTCTTTGATGTAGATGTTGCGGAACGAGGGGGTCTCTTCTGTCACCGGAGGAACAGGAGCGCCCGGCTTGATGCCGTAGTACATGTCGAAGATCAGAGCCTCGCCGGCAATGTCGGTCATCTTGATATTGTCCACATATATGTTTTCGACCACGCCGCCGCGACCGCGGGTAGATTTGAAACGCAGGCCCACGTCGGTGCCGATGAACACGCTGTTGCGGATCACAATGTCTTTGCAGCCGCCAGACATTTCAGAGCCGATCACGAAGCCGCCGTGGCCGTGATAGACAGTGCAGCCTTCTATCACTACGTCGCGGCAGGGAATGCCACGTTCGCGGCCGTCCTTGTCCTTGCCTGATTTGATGCAGATGGCGTCGTCGCCCACATCGAAGCGGCTGTTGATGACGAGCACCTTGTTGCACGACTCGATGTCTATGCCGTCACCGTTCTGCGCATACCAGGGGTTGCGGACGTTGATGTTGTCTACAATCAGATTCTCGCACAGGAGCGGGTGAAGGTTCCAGGCGGGAGAGTTTTCGAATGTGGCATCTTTGAGCAGCACATTCTTGCAGTCGATGAACGAGAGCAGCACCGGGCGGAGGAAGTCATGGGCATAGTCCACAGTCTCTTTGTCACCGTGGTGCACCTTGGCCTGGAGTGCCTTGTTTTCATAGACCTCGCGGATGCGTTCGTTGGGAAACCACACATCGCCCTTGGCGTTGACGCAGCCGCTCTTCAGAAGCGCTTTCCACTGGTTGTCAGTCATTTTGCCTCTCTTTACAGGGCGCCATTTCTGGCCGTTGCCGTTGAAAGTGCCGTCGCCGGTGATTGCGATGTCATGTTTGCCGCGGGCCGAGAGGGGAGATGTGGCGCGGTGAGTCGTGAGACCTTCCCAGTCAGAGGCTACTGCGGGATAGTCGGCGAGGTTTTCGCTGAAAAGCACCAGCGCGCCGCGTTCGAGATGAAGTTCGACGTTGTTTTCAAATGCAATCGGGCCGGTGTACCAGATTCCTTCCGGAACCACGAGGCGGCCGCCGCCCTTGGAGGCGAGGTGGGCCATTGCTTTGGCGAAGGCTTCGGTGTTGAGAGTGACACCATCGTTGACACCGCCGAAGTCAGTGATCTTGATCTCATAGGCCGGAATCACCGGGGCCGAGACCTGAGGCTGGTTGATGGGGAGATTCTTGTAGTAGGAACTGTAGTCAGTGGTCTGGGCGGTGGCGCTTGTCATCTGGGCGAGACCCACAAACAAGCCTACCGCGTAGGCTGAAAGACTTTTAAGTTTCATGATTTAGATGTGAAAAAATATGATTTGGTTGAAAAATTATATTGTTCGGTTAAAGAGATATCAAGGTATATGTATTCCCCGCTGTGAAAACACTGTGGTCAATACTCAAAAATCCACCGCCTGACGTTCAAGCGAATGATTTTAAACCACAAATATAGCCTTTTCGCCTGTAAGATCGAAATATTCAGAGTGATAAAATCTTAAAATTCATCGGATTCTTCATCTGAATTCTCTTTTGAGGTGTGATGCTGGATCTCACTTCTTCATGGGGTCCCATCCGCCGAGCACCCATGCGGGGTTGCGGTAGAGTTCTATAAGGGCCTTGTCTTTCACGGGGTCGAGCACACGCGAGCCGGGGGCGCGGCGCGAGGTGTCGGCTGGCTTGCCGTCTGAGAGGTTGACCGATCCGGCCTCCCAATAGCGCACGTAGGTGTTGCCATCTTTCTCAAGACCACTCCATCCCTCAGGACGGATGCCGTCGAGGCGGCAGTCGATGAGCACAAACTCGGCGTTGGGATAGGTGCCGTTGGTCCGGGCAAAGACCGCCTTGTCGCCCTTGCCTATCATCGTGCAGTCCACAAAGACGTCACCGTGGCAGGAAGAGCCGTTGCGTATGTAGGCAAACGGGCCGGAGGTGACGATGGTGCAGTTCTTGAAGTATGCCGGACCACGGCCGAGCACGGTGTCGCCATGACCTTCGAGCCGGCAGTTTCTGAAGTATGCCGGGCCGTTGGACTGCAGCGCGTCGCCCGAACCTCTGATGATCATGTCTTCGAGATATATGCGGTTGCCGTTGAGCAGAAGGCCCTCGGCCTGACCTGTGACAGTGGTGGCCACGGTGAAATTCCTGAGTGTGAGGTCTGTGCAGTGGTCTGCGGCAAATGCGGCGCGGCGTGAGGGGAAAGTGCCGAGCCACTCGTTGGTGCTGACATCAGCGGGGTGGGGATTGAACACCTCATTGTTGGGATAGTGGACATAGACCCCCTCGCGGCTCTCCCCTTCGATGGTGAGGTTGGTCTTGTTGCGGAAGTAGACCAGCTCCTCATAGTCTCCGTTCTTAATGAATATCTTCCACGGTTCGGTGCTGAAGTCCGGCACGTGGTCGAGGGCGCCCTGGAGAGTGAGGAAGTCGCCTGAACCGTCGCGGGCCACGGTCAGCTGCCGACGCTCCTGAGCGGGTGCTTCGGGCCGTGTCTTGAATTTCCAACCGTCTTTCTTGCTTATACCCTTGAACTTTCCTTTGGCAAGGGTGAAGGCTGATGCCGGGACGGTGACATAGTACTCGCGTCCGTATTCGAGCAGGTTGTGGTGAGGATATATCTCTGCGGTGTTGCCCGATAGCATCACGGGATAGAAGTGGAATCCGTCAGTGAATCCGCCTATTATTGTCAGCTGATAGCGCGAAGTGTCGCGTGCGGCAGTGCCCGATGGAGTGCCCGGCTCACAGGTGGCGTTGGTCAGGCGCGGAGTGTGATAGTTGTAAGGCTCAAGGGTGTATGGAGCTTTGGGGAGTTTGGTCTTTTCAGTCGGGCCGGCAGGTATCGAGAGGTCCAGCGAGTCTACCTGAGCGTCTGTCGCGGCATCAAAGATGCGTATCACCCCGGAGGTGCCGAGGGTCGGCGTAGAGGGGAAACAGATGGTGAGGCGTGTGTCTGGCGAGACCTCCGCTCCGGCGGCTGGCCATACCTCAGGCAAGGCCGCTGAAGCGACAGCGGCCGCCGCTCCGGCAAAAAGGCAAGTGACGATTCTTTTCATGGTCTGTTCTGTTAAGAGGTAAAATTAACGTGGCATATGCAGAAGAGCAATTGTTATGAAACACCCTCTAAATCTTAAGTAGCTCTTCAAAATTAACCGATATTTATAAGCAAAGTGTTGCTAAACACTGTTTTAATATAGTCTTGTGAGGGTTGAGCCGGGGTAGTAGCGGGCGAGGATTTCGGAGTAGCCATAGCCGCGTTCGCCCATGATGGCGGCTCCGATCTGACAAAGGCCTGCGCCGTGGCCCCATCCGGCTCCGTGGAGAGTGAAGCCTGAAGGGGTGCCGTCGGCTTCCGGAGCCAAAGGCTCGACCACAAAGGCCGAGCTGTAGAGATGGCTGTCAGAGAGAGTGCGGCGTATCATCAGTTCCTTGCCTATGATGCGTTCTCCCTTTGTGCCGGTGATTTTCAGTTCACGGATTCGTCCGGAGGTGCCGCGGGTCAGTGGCGTCAGGCTCAGTATGCGGCCGAGATCTTCGCCAAGACGGTCGGCCACGAGGCGGGCGATTTTTTCCTGCGTCAGTGTCTCTGTCCAGCGGTAGAAGTCGGGAGTCTCGCGGTCATAGCCGTTGAGCACCTGCGAGAGCACTCGCCGGTCGGTGGTGTTGCAGAAGGCTTCCGGCTTGCCGAGTATCCAGCTGACGGCGTTTTCTTCCACCGTCAGGTCCGGGTAGTCAGTCGGGTCCACCCCGTCGCGCCGGGGCTGGAGGTAGGGGCGCGGAGTGTCGTCCCAGCATGTCTCGAAGACTTCAAAGACTCCGCCGCAGCATTTCGAGAAGCGGGTGTCGCAGAGCTCGCCTTCGAAGGTCAGGACCATTCCGCGGGTGTCGGCCACGGCTCCGGCTGCCACCGGGGTAGAGACGCGGCTGATGCCCTGATAGCGCTGGCAGTGGTCGTCGGCGCAGACATCGAAATTGAGATGGTCTTCGCGGTCCCAGTATCTGATTAGCGAGGGTCCGGGATTCAGGGCTCTGACATCGGGGCGGCGGTCGGCCGGAGGGATGGGCTCCTTGCCTCGTGACATCATTGACAGCACCCATCCGCGCGAGATCACGGCATGTGCCCTCAGCAGTTCCAGCGAGGAGGTGGAGCTCATTTCGCTTGAGATGACGCTGACAAGATAGTCTTCGACATTGACTTCGTTGACGGCCGTTAGTCTGCCGTTTTCAACTATCACGCGCAAGGCTCCGCGGAAGCGCTGGTTTTCCTTGCGCTCCCAGTGGAAATCGACACCGATGGTCACTCCTTCGAGTTCGAAACTGTCGCCTGCATAGGAGGTGGGTTCGAATTCGAGCGACTGGCTGACGCGGCCGTTCCAGCTGACGGCGAGGCCTGATTCGCTGAGGCTTACTTCCTGACGCCCGGTGACCATCTCGCCTGAGGGCGTGGAGTAGAGACCGGTGAGGGTGAAACTTATGGTCGGGGCTGAGAGGATGCCGACTCTGACTCGTGGTTCCTGGGGCATTATTGCTGTGGGGTGTTGAGTTGTTGGTAGCGGTGAATTGTGGCGGCGAATTGCTGTTCGTCGAGGCTGACTTCGCCCAGAATGGCGGTGGCGGTGGCAAGGTCGAGCCTCTCGAAGTCTTCAGGGCGTGAGCAGACTATGGTGCCGAGCATTTCGATTGTGGCGGGGCTTACGAGCATCTTGCCGGGTCCGGAGCCGTAGACAGCCGGGCGGTGGTGGCGGCGCGGAGCTATGAATGTGCGGAGTCTGCCGTCGGGGAGCATCACCATAGCCACATTGACCATCGGCTCCGGCTCAGCCTGTGGCAGCGAGTCGAGCAGCAGGTCGGCGCAGCGGACAAGGGCGGCTGTGTCTGTGGAATCAATGATGAAGAACGGATAGGGGACCGCGCCGCTTACGCTGCGCAGCAGCTTGCAGCCGTCTGACGAGTCAATAGTCTCCAGTGGCAGTCTCGGATCGGTCAGACCGGCGGCAACCTCCGTAGAGATAGCCTGGAAGTGCAGATGGTCAGGAGCGGAGGCTCCGCAGAGCGGACCGTTGTAGAAGACGCATAGGTCTCGGAATTCATGCGTGAGCCGGGCCATCTCCTGCAGGTGTCCGCTGATGCGCTGCGGTTCATGGCGCGCGGATGCTATGGTGTAGTGCCGCCGGGCGAGGGGATAGGGGTTGACAAGAGTCTGAAAGCCGTGGCCGGTGATGGCGCTCTGTTCCGGCGGGCGGTTGGCCTCGCATAGGAAGCATGGGCGCGCGGCTATGCTCTGAGGATCGGTCTTGGCTGTGATGGAAGCGCGGCGGTGGCTGACAAGCAGCTTGCGGATTCTCCACGGCTCGCTGTCAGTCAGGCTTACTGCCTGGGCCGATGCCTTTTCAAGATTGCTGAAGTTTTCAGCAGCCAGAGGCCACGCCGCAAGTTCAGACCGGAGGAAACTTTCAGGATTCATGGTTGAGCTTCTGGCGTGAGATGAGTTCGAGGGTGCGCACCCGGTCCTTGTAGGTGTTGTTGGCGTTGATACGCTCAGGGCTGAGGGCATGGTCGGAGTTGCCTTCCCAGCGGCGGCATGAGTAGAGCGGTTCATAGATGCGCCCTATCGGGTAGCGGCGGCTGACGGCAAGCCCCATCGAGTAGTCTTCGCCGTAGCTGACATCCGGAAATCCTATCTCGCGGGCCACGGGGGTGAAGAATGCCCTCGGCGCGCCGAGACCGTTGATGCGCAGGGCGTTGTTTGGCCCGTTGTCATCGGTCCATTCCGCATGGTCTATCAGTCCGGGGGGCAGCGGATTGCCCTCAAAGTCGGTGAGCATATACGAGCCGATGACCATTGCGGCACCGGTCTCACGAAACTTGCCGACGATCATTTCAAGAGTGTCCGGGCGGCTGTAGATGTCATCGCTGTCGAGCTGCACGGCGAAGCGTCCGCAGTCGGGGCTGTTGATGCCGAGGTTCCAGCAGCCGCCTATACCCGGAGCCGGCGCGGGAGCCGGGGCGGTGCTTATGATCTTAAGACGCGGGTCTGAGGCCGCGATTTCGGCAAGAATCTCTGATGTTCCGTCGGTGCTGCGGTTGTCTATCACAATGACGTTGAACGGGAATGACGTCTGCTGAGCCAGAGCGCTTCTGACGGCATCGGCTATTGTGCGGTGGCGGTTGCGCACGGGGATTATCACCGAAGCCTCTGTCGGGAAGGAGCCTTCATCGAGGTCCGGGCGCGTGATTCCGGCGGGTGTCACCAGAGCGCCGAGGGCCTTGAGATGGGCCGTGGCGGCTTTTTCCATCTCTATCTGCGAACTGCGGTTGCGCGGGTCCACGTAGCGGAACTGCTCCTCACCCTCGTCGGCGCTGACTGAAGCCTTGGGCGAAGCCTGATAGAGAGTCTCCAGAATGTGCACAATCCTGCCGAGACGCGAGAGGCGCAGGCGCAGGTCATACCAGCCGGCAGCCTCGAAATCATCGGTCATATCCTCCACCGCACGGCGCATCATGGCGGGGTTCACAGCCACGACCCGGCCGAAGTCGAAGTCATCGCGGATGGCCCCCAACTGGCAGTCGATCAGCCGGTGGGGTACAGGATCGCCGCCGCCATCGGCAGGCGTAAGGAAATCGGAATACACCATTGCCGCACCGGTCTCGGCGAGAACACTGAGCAGTCTGTGGTCACCGCCGTTGACAAAGGTCACGTCATCGTCAGAGAGATGTATGAATATCGGACTCCGGCCGGCCTGAGCGGCCAGATCCTTCATGGTTTTGGTTGAAAAACGGGATTTCATGATTTTTACAGAAAGGCGCTTGAAATCAGAGTGTGACAGCCACACACCTCGCCTCACTGCAAAGTTCGTAAATTTCCCCCGATAAACCGCAATGAATCTCGGTCTTTGATTGAAAATAGCCCCTCCGGTATGTGAGAAGGGCTGTTGGGCGGCCTTAGGCTTGGCGGGCGGGGCCTTTGCGGGGTTTGCGGGCTTCGGTGTTTTCGGCGAGTTCGGCTGCTTCGCGGGGCCGGAGGTTGCGCGGGGAGCGGGTCTGCATCGGTGTGGTGGGTGGTTCGTGGCCTATGATGGTTTCCGGCAGTACTTTGGGGCGTGCGCCGGGATGCACACCTTCAGGGGCGGTGAAGAAGTCGAGGATCTGTTTCATCAGCGCGTCACGCTCGTAGCTGCCGGTGATGGTCTCGAAGGGGAAGCCGAGGGTCACGGCGCGGTGGGTGCCGGGGTCGAAGGCCACGCCGGCTATGTAGTCGTTTTCGGTGTAGCGCAGTATGGCGGTGCCGTTCGACGGGTCGATGGGGCTGAATGATTCGGGCGATTCCACGGCGTAGCAGTCGGCGTTGAGCTGCTGACGGAAGGTGAACGAGAGGCCCGGATGGAATTCGGCGTATTTCGATTTGACTTCGCGGACTTTGCCTGTGACTGTGGCTTTTGCCTGACGCCACTGGAGGCCGAGCACCGAGTGGCCGAACTGTCCGTCGGCTACTCGCTGCGAGCCTGTGGAGTGGCGGTTGTCAAAGAGGTCGCTGCCTATGTAGCTGCCCGACACGAAGAGTGAGCCGCCGGCGTCGCAGAACTGGCTCAGGCGTTGCTTGAGTTCGTCGGTGAAGGGTTTGAACTTGCGTTCCTGCGAGGTGCCTACGGTGATTTCTTTCTGCTTGCCGAGGATGAGGTCGATGATGCGGGCTTCGGGCATGTTGTCGACAAAGGCGTCGACTCCGGCTGAGATAAAGGAGTGGCCTGCGGCGCGGACGGAGGTGCCGTGGACATAGACGAAGTCGAAGGTGTTGCCGGCGAAGATTTCGGTCTCGTGGGTCGCGCGGCTGGAGCCGTGGCCGGGAGAGTCATTGGATGTCCATTCTACTCCGGGGCGGAATTCGGTCTGGAGGCCGGTGAAGTGGATGTCGCTGATGTAGGGCACTCCGTGGTCTTCCTCATAGTCGAAGCCTACGCGGCCTGAGGCATAGACTTCGACCGGGCCTGAGATGCGGGTGAAGCCGTTGACAATCAGCACCTGGGGTTTGTCGGTGCCGGTGTCGCACAGCGATAGAATCTCGGAGGGGAAGCTGATGCCTCCGTCATTGGCCGCGACAACCTTGTAGCTGTAGATGCGGTCATCCTTGACGCGGACCGTGAGTTGCGGATCATCGGTCACGGCCAGTTCGGTGAAGGCTCCATCGTCAATGCGTTCATAGACAATATAGTATGTGGGCTTGGCCGAGGGCTCCAGAGGATCATCGACACCCTGCCAGGTGAGAAGATATTCGCCTCCGCTTCCCGCGATGCGGAAATGGCTGACGGGCAGTGGCTCTACCACGTAGGGCACACCGTCTTTTTCATGGAGGTATTTCAGAATGCCTTTATAGATGGCTCTGCTGACGGTGAAACGGAATGTGGGGTCGAGGCCATAGCGCATGTCGGCGAAGTTCTGATGGCTCAGAAGCTCGATCAGCATTGCGGGCACTTTGGTGTCCATCACCTCGCGATAAGGCTTGTCACGCAGTTTGCGGCGGGTCCATGTCGGCTCGTAGAGGGTCTGGATGTCACTGACAATCTGGTCGGTGACCATGTCGGCATAGCGGCGAGAGGTGGAGCGGGCCTCGCCACTACCCAGACGCGTGCCTTTGGTGTAGACAATAGGCATCGTGCCCACAGTCTCTCCGGGATCAGATGTGGTGCCGGCGTCGGTATGGAATGCAAACGATAGGTCAACGGGAATTCCGAGGCCTTTCTCTCCCGGAAGCTGCGATGAGCCTCCGGCAAGGTAGTTGGCCCAGAGGGCGCGGCTCTTGTAGTCGTCCTCATAGTCGTTTTCGCCGTTGGTGATGCTATAGACCGACGAAGGGACACCGGCCCACTGCATCCAGTAGCGCGCGCCCTCGGTGAAACGCGGATAGGTGCTAACCACAGGCTCGCCGCCTGCAGCCGAGCGGCTGACATTACCCATGCCGCCGCCTATCTTGATGGCATCGGCCGTGACCACCTTGCCGCTCTCGGTCGAGACGTTTGACAGTTCCACCACCGGGATGTCGCTTTTGCCTGCGGCAAAGGGGAAGGTGCCGAGATAGACCCATGTGCCTCCGCCGATGCGCTGGTTTACGTCAAACTCCTCGCTTCCGGCGAGTGAGTTCACGATATAGCGCGCGTCGCGGGTGCTGCTGGGGAGCGAGGCATAGCTGATGTAGAGCGCATAGTCGCCGCCTTTGGGGAAATCGGCATACCAGGATGCGGTGGATGCTTTGGCCGGGTCGGTGACGGTGGTCACTTCGCGGACAGAGCCCATGCGGAAGGGATTGTCGCCGGTTTCCAATATCTCTTTCTTATATCCGAAACCTTTGATGCCGGCAGCGGCTGTCCATTTCTGTTGTCCGTTTTTCTCGTTATAGTCCTTCTGAGCGAAGCCTCCGTCCATGTCGACGATTATTTCCTGAGTCGAGGTGTCACGTTCGCGCGGAGTCATCACATAGGCCCCGGCATTTTCGAGCATAGGGATGAGGTAGGGGAGCACGTAGGCCTGTGGATACAGGTCTTCTACCGTGCCCATGAGCCGTGCGCGCTGCCACATCCAGCGCTCTTCATTCTGGTCGAAATATCGGCCGTGGCTTTGCCATAGAGCTATGTTCTTGCCGGCAAGCCCTTTTTTGACAGACGGTGCGTCCACACGTGTGACAAACGGTTCGCGGGCCGGACGCGGCACGGCTGGGGCCGAGACAACTTTGGTGGTTCTGGCCTTTTTTGCTTTGCTCCTTTTTGGGGTTTTGCCTGCTGCGCCTGCGGCAAGGGCGCAGAATATCATGAGTATGGTAAGAATCTGTTTCATAAGCAAGGTCCTCCGGTGCTATTGTATTATAACATCCGGGGAGTTGGTTTTACGGCTTTGTTATGAACCGGTTTTTACTTGTTTTCAGGAAGTTTCTGTAAATTTAAACCAAATTTAAACCGTATTTTGGCATGGTCCGGACCGAAAAGAGGTCTGGAAAAACATGTGGGGCCGGAGTCTCAGATGTGAGGTTCCGGCCGGAGACTGTAGTTGTTGCGCAGAGATTCGAAATATCTGCTTACGGCGGCATCGGGAGTGGGCAGATTGCGGGCTATGTGGTCGGCATTGATGTCATAGCCGAGCTGCTGTTCGGTGATTGTCTCCGATATGGGGCCTATTGCCGGAAGTCCGGCTGATAGGGTCTCGGCTGTGATGTCAAGACCGAAATGGTCCTGCAGATGGCTGGCAAGGGCATCGAGCACCATGCGGGTGGCTCTGATTTTTCCTTCGTTGGAATAGCCTGCAATATGCGGTGTGGCTACGAATGCTTCTGAAAGCAGTTCGAGGTCAATGTCAGGCTCGTTTTCCCAGCAGTCGATGGCCACTCCTGATATGAGATTCCGGCTGAGGGCGGTCTTGAGCGCCTGCGTGTCGGCCACTGGTCCGCGGGCGGCATTTATGATCAGTGGCCGCCGGCTCACGGCTGAGAGGAATTCCGAATTCAGCAGATGGCGAGTGGAGTGGGGTCCGGTCTTGGAATATGGTGTGTGGATCGAGATGAAATCACTTTCTGCAGCGATTTCCTCAAGGGTGCTGTAGATGTAGGTTGTGTCGCCGTTTTCCTGACGTGGGGGGTCGTTGAGGATTGTGGTCATGCCGAGGCCTAAGGCCCAGCGGTTGAGTATAGTGCCGACGTTGCCCACTCCGATTATGCCAAGCCTTTTTCCGGCAAGCGCTTCTTCGGGGGGCAGAAACGCTCTGATGGCTGAAAGCACGTATTGTGCCACTGCCGGAGCATTGCAGCCCGGAGCGTTGGCCACCGTGATGCCCCGCTCGCGGCAATAGTCGAGGTCAATGTGGTCGGTGCCGATTGTAGCTGTACCGATGAACGAGCACGTGGACCTGCCGAGCAGCGAGGCGTCGCAGCGTGTGCGTGTGCGTGTAAGAATAATGTCGGCATCTTTTACAGTCTCAGCCGAGATGGCATCGCCCGGCAGGAGTATTATCTCTCCGAGCGGACGGACTGCATCGGCTATATAGGGAATGTTGCGGTCGGCTACAATTTTCATGTGCGTATGGTGGTCTGTTGGCTAAGTTGTCTAAGCCGGTGTATGGATGCGTTTGTGTGGCAGCGGTGGCTTCCGTCTCAGCTCAACATTCCCCACATGTATATACCGAAATAGGCGGCCATCAGGACCACTACGGCAATGTAGCCACGGCGCATGACGGTGAAGCGGAAGAAATGTCCCACCTGGAAGGCCACACAGGCATTCAGGAGGGTGATGTAGAGCGGAAGATTGGTGAAGTTGACAATGGAGAAAATGCCGGTCGCGATCGAGAGAAGGGTCAGCACTCCGTTATAGGCGCGGGCCTGTGCGTTGAATCCTATGATCTTTATGAGATTCAGGTTGCCGAACACAAATCCGGCCAGCAGCGTCAGAGCCGCGGCCGAAAGCATGGGCCAGTCGGCACCATCGGCCAGCAGCATTGATGGAGGTGTGAAGCAGAACTGTGGGATTTCCGGCTCAGGTATCAGGCCGAGTCCCCAGGTGATCCACGCAGGAGTGATGTTGCCCAGAATCGCGGCAAGGATTTTTTTGAACGTGAACACTCGCATCTGTCCGAGTGCGGCGATGAATACCGGAATGTAGAGCGCGAATGTATATTCAGTCAGCTGCCCCAGTCCGATCAGAAAGAAGGCAAGAAAGACCCGGCGCGAGCTGATGCGCTGATTGTAGATGCTGAAAATCAGCCATACGGCTCCCATCATGATCAGCGCAAGCAGCGATGACGCTCCTAACTGGCCCATCACAGCCGGGGTGCAGGCTGTGACAAACACGAAATAGGCCGCGAAGAAGGCCGAGGTGGTGCGCAGCAGATTGAAGTGGCGGTTGATGATGATCATTACCGCCCCTGTGGCCAGGACCACGATGATGTTGGCCCACATCGAGATGCTGCCTTCGGGCAACCATGCCGATGGTGTTGGGAAGGCCACGGTGCGGAAATCGCCTATGTGCGCGATCTTGCCTGCGAACTGAGCCTGCAGGGTCATAAAAACCGCCGCGAGGCCTATGAGCACGCCCATGCCTCGCGAACGAATTATTCGGGTAAATGTGAGTTCTTTACGGGTCATCCGCGGTTTTCACTCAATTTTTTAAGGTCCTGGCCGATGTCGCGGCGCATGTATTTACCGTTGAATTCAACAGCATCGGCGGCTGCATAGCTGTTGGCGAGAGCCGAGTCGATCGAATCGCCATAGGCGCTACATGCAATCACACGTCCGCCTGAAGTGACGAGCTCGCCGTCGGCCTCGCGGCGTGTGCCTGCGTGGAAGAGAATGGCGTTGCTCATCGGAGTGTCGGCTCCGGTTATGGTCTCACCCTTGGTGTAGCTTCTAGGATAGCCGCCTGACACTATCATGACTGTTGTGGCATAGCGTGGATCTTCAGCGAGGGGAAGAGCGCCGAGGTTGCCTTTGGCCGCTGCTTCGAGCAGAGGAAGCAGGTCAGATGCGATGCGGAGCATCACGACTTCGGTCTCAGGGTCGCCCATGCGGACGTTGTATTCTATCACCATCGGCTCGCCGTCAACTTCAATCAGACCGAGGAAGATGAAGCCGCGGTAGGTTATGCCTTCGGCTATCAGGCCGTTGACAGTCGGGAGAATGATGCGTTCCTCTACCTTGCGCATGAATTCACTGTCGGCAAACACAACGGGGCTGACTGCTCCCATGCCTCCGGTGTTGGGGCCGGTGTCGCCTTCGCCGATGCGCTTGTAGTCTTTTGCCACGGGGAGGATGCGGTAGCCGCCGTTGCCGTCAGTGAGTACGAAAACCGAACATTCGATTCCCTTGAGGAACTCTTCGATAACCACTGTGGCCGATGACTTGCCGAACATTCCGCCCAGCATATCGCGCAGCGAGGCTTTGGCTTCTTCGAGAGAGTCGATTATGAGTACACCTTTTCCGGCTGCAAGGCCGTCGGCTTTGAGCACATAGGGGGCTTTGAGTGATTCAAGAAACGCGCAACCCTCTTCAACGGTCTCGGCAGTGAAACTGCGGTAGGCTGCGGTGGGTATAGAGTGGCGCACCATGAACTGCTTTGCAAAATCCTTGCTGCCTTCGAGTGCTGCACCTGCCTGAGAGGGCCCTACGATCAGCGGAGCACCTTCCACGCTCAGGAAGTAGTCATAGATTCCGGCCACAAGCGGGTCTTCGTTGCCGACTACGATCATGTCGATTGAATTCTCCTTGCAAAAAGCGGCTATAGCGGCGAAATCAAGCGGCGAGAGGGCCACGTTTTCACCGTAGGCATCTGTTCCGCCGTTGCCGGGAGCTATGAAAAGTTTCTCAAGGCGGGGAGAGAGTGATATTTTCCATGCGAGGGCACATTCGCGTCCGCCCGATCCGAGGAGCAACACTCTGAGCTTCTCACCTTGGCAGGCGAGGGTTTCGCCGGCGTTGAAAGGACTTTTTTCAGGCGCGTTGCTGACGGGATGGCGCAGAGTGTTGAGATTCTGTTGGAGTGACATGGCTTTTGGTTATATGGATTAGCGTGATTTGAGAATTTTATTTTGAAAAAGTATGGAAGGGGCTGTAAGTGTTGCTTATGCCTCTCCTTCGGAAGACGAATTGTCGGCATCCGGACGCTTCCAGCGGCGGCGGGTTCTCATGAACGGGCCGTCAGGCGCGGGTATTGACGGACGCTTGGGCGATTCGCCGAGCGATTTGAGCGCGTGGGGATTGCGGTGGCGCGAGAGGAGCTGTTCGGCTTCACTCTGTGCGGCCGTCTCTTCCTTGAACTTGCGTCTGCGTTCCTCGCTGCGGGCATAGCCGCCTTTCTGCGGGCGGTATCTGTCTTCAAGCTTGTTGGGTTTGCGGCGTGCGGCTCCGGCATCTTTGCCGCCCATGCCCTTTTCGCGGGCGTCGCGGCGCCATTCGCTGTCGCTCTTGCGTGCGGGCTGGCGGCGTTCCTTGCGGTCAGGGGTTTCTTCCTTTAGCACACCGCCTTCACGACGGAAGTCGCTTTTGGTGCCTTCGAAGATCACGTATTCGCGCAGTTCACAGTCGAGGCCTCCGTTCTGCATGGCTTCTTTGACCGAAGGAGTCAGTCCGATGGCTGTGAGATAGTCGATGTTTGAGGAGATGACCCAGGCGTGATAGCCGAGGAAGACACGTTTGAACTTGGTGCCGAGCGTCTTGTAGAGCTGCTCCATGTCCTGGACATTGATTCGCTCGCCGTAAGGAGGATTGGTGATGAGCACACCGGGCGCTCCCCCTGCCGGAGCCTCTTCCCAAAGCTGGAGAGGCTTTATGCGGAGGTTGATATATTCGTCGACACCGGCTGAAAGAATGTTGCGTTCGGCGATAGCCACGGCTTTCGGCGAGATGTCTGATCCGTAGATCTTGAACGGCACTTCGCGGAGGCCTGAATCTTCGGCCATCACCTTTTCAAACAGTTCGGCGTCATAGTCGCGCCAGTGTTCGAAGGCGAAATCCTTGCGGAAGCTGCCGGGCTTGATTCCGGCGGCAATCATAGCGGCTTCGATTAGGAAGGTGCCTGAGCCGCACATGGGATCGACCAGCGGACTGTCGCCGCGCCATCCGCTTTTGAGGATGATGCCGGCGGCGAGAACCTCGTTGATCGGGGCTTCGGTCTGTGCCACGCGCCATCCGCGTTTGTGGAGCGACTCGCCCGATGAGTTGAGCGAGAGGGTGACGCGGTCACCGTCAATGTGGACGTTGATCATCACGTCGGCATCGTTCAGACGCACGCCGGGGCGCTTGTCCTGGCCGAAACGGTCTTTGAAATAGTCGACAATGGCGTCTTTCACACGATAGGTGACAAAACGCGAGTGAGTGAACTCCGAGGAGTGTGAGGTGGTGTCGATAGAGAAAGTCTTTTCGATCGACATTACATCGCTCCAGTTGTACTCTTTCACCATCTCGTAGAGCGAGTCGGTGTCCTTGGCGATAAACTTGTAGATCGGCTTGAGGATAGAGAGTGCGGTGCGGCAGCAGATGTTGGCGCGGTAGAGCATGGCGAGATCACCTTCGAATGATACCATCCGTCGGCCGGGCTCGACATTGACCGCTCCGAGTTGCCGGAGTTCTTCAGCAAGAATTTCTTCAAGACCCTTGAAGGTCTTGGCAACCATTTCAAAACGATGTTCCATGTGGTAAATTATATAGTTTCCTTGGTTTATTCAGTTGTTTTTAGGCCTCAGGCGCAGGCCTTGCGGTCAGCGGGCCGACCGGAAGTTGTCGGCGCGGGCCTGGATGAGTTTTTCTCCAGGCTCTACGTCGCGTGTGACCCAGAGGTTGCCGCCGATGACGGCTCCGTCACCTATGTTTACGCGGCCGAGTATCGTGGAGTTGGAGTAGACAACCACTCCGTTGCCGAGTATCGGGTGGCGGGGAATTCCTTTGACCGGATTGTTGGAGTCGTCAGTGACAAAGCTCTTGGCTCCGAGGGTCACGCCCTGATAGATCTTGACATTATCGCCGATAATTGCTGTGGCTCCGATAACCACACCGGTGCCGTGGTCAATGACGAAGCCTTTGCCTATGCGGGCTCCGGGGTGGATGTCGATTCCGGTGTCGGAATGGGCCTGCTCGGTGATCATGCGAGGCACCACCGGGACCCCAAGCTCCAGCAGGCGGTGGGCTATGCGGTAGCTTACCGTGGCCTTGAAGCCGGGATAGCAGATTATTACCTCATGGGTAGAGGTTGCGGCAGGGTCGCCGAGATAGGTGGCGTCAATGTCAGTGTCGAGGATGTGGCGCAGATCGGGCAGGCTGTCTATAAAAGAGTCGGCCAGAGATCCGGCATGACGGCTTATGTCAGCATCAGGAATTGCGGAGTGATTTTTGTCGAAACAGAGACCTGCGGAGATCTGGCTGGCCAGAAGACCGCGCAGTTCATGGCATTCGATTGTCATGACCGAGCGCATCACGGACGGTCCGCGGTCAGAGTCTGTTAGAAATCCCGGAAACATGAGGCGTGAGGCAAGCTCGACTATACGGCGCACGGCTGAGTTGGAGAGCAGTGGCTCCCCTTCGCCTGAACGGGTCGGGCACACGTGGCGCATGTCTTCCATGCTGCAAAGGCGACCTATCACCTCGTCGATTTCAAACCGCTTGTCCGGGTCCTTTTCCATGATTTCATTTTTGTCCGTGAGATGTCTGCAAAGTTACGATTTTTGGATAGGGTACAAAAATAATTACCTAACTTTTTTGCGTGGCCGCGCCGGAGTCTGTTTTCAGTGTCCGTGTGTACTGGCGTATGAGTGAGGTGATAAACACTGTGAAGAGCGGAAACATGATTATGCCGCCGACCGAAAGGATGCAGCCGAGCACTTTTCCGGCCACCGTGACGGGATAGATGTCGCAGCCGAGGGTGGTGGCGTTCATGCAGGCCCACCAGAGAGCGGTGCCGAAATTGTTGACATCGGCGTTGACTCCCTGCTCGAAGTAGAAGAATATGAGGCTGCCGAGATAGATGAAGGCGGCGAGGATGACTATGTAGGACGAAAGGAACGATGTCAGTCTGTTTCGCGAAAACGCGCCCACAACTATCACCATCGCCATGATGCCGCGGGCCAGGGGTATGAAGCGGATAAAAAACAGCTGCTCCGGTGTGAGCCTGATGCCGAGCACACTGATGATGTTGAGATAGGGGATAGACAGCAGCAGATACAGCAGGCGGTTGCGCGTGTAGCGGAGTTTGTCGGGAGCCAGGGCCAGTTCGATGAAGAAATCTGCCATGAACACTATGCAGACCCAGAACTGGAAGTGCATGTAGAATCCGTCATCAAGAAAGTTGATGCCGTTGAAGGTGTCGATCGAGATGAATACTATCAGCAGAACTGAAAGCGCTATTATGATCCAGTGCAGTATGTCGAGCCGGTAATGGTGCCGGTGTTTTTGTGCCGTTGTTCCCTCGTTCATATTATATAATGGTAAGCGCAGTTTGTGGAATGGATGAAGATGGCCGGGCAGATGCCGCCCTCTGGAATTAAAACGCCCGGCGAGGCAAGGATGTTTGAGTCTGTGGCGGTGTCAGCCGGTGGTATCCATGAAAAAGTCAGCCCCGCCACACTGCATGAAACGCGGTGTGGCGGGGCTGTTGGATTGTGAAGCTTTAATCCGGCGTCTTATCAGAGAACGCTTGAAAGATTGAAGCGGGAAAATTCGAGGTCGTTGGCAGCCTGCTTGGCGAGCTTGTTGTCTAGCTTGATGGCCTGACGGAGGTTTGAAGTCACCATCTGTTCATTGTTGGTGCGGGCACCGAGAATGGCCATGAGATAGTAGGTGGTGGCATCGGGAGCCTGGATGGCTGCGAGGGTTGACTTGGCCTTGCTGTAGTCCTTGGAGAGGATCTGGGCGAGAGCGGCGTTATTGCTCTTGTCATTTCCGAATGCCTTTACTGCGGCGTTTACATCACCCTGCTGGAGGTAATATACACCGAGAGCCGAGCCGAGTTCGGGAACACCGCCGGCCTTGCCGAATGACTGGTTGGCAGCGCGGAGATCGTTGTTGACAAGAGCCACAAGGCCCTGGTTCATTTGGGCTTCAGGAGCCGAAGAGTTCACGCGGGCTGCTTTTTTGAAGCTTGCCATAGCTGCGTCATAGTCACCCTGCTGATAGAGCACCTTGCCGAGGTTGTTGTAGCCGCGGTAGTCGTTGGGATAGAGGTTGGTGGCGGCAGTGTAGATGGCTTTCTTGCGGTTGAGGTCGTCAGTGAGGGTTGCTCCGTAGAGAAGTTCGTCTACGCTGAGGGTAGAGGGATCGGTGTCAAATGCCTTGTTGATCTCTTCATCGCTCTTGCCGATCACGTTGACGCTGGCAGTGATGCGAGAGTAGCGGAGCTGCGGGAGGATTTCGTCGGCGAGCTGGTCAAACACGCTTGAGAGGTTGCGGATTTCACGTTCGCGCTGTTCAGGGTCCTTGTACATTGAGAGCACGCTGATGATGAGCTCCTTGTCCTGGATGTTGCTTGCGGCCACGAGCTTCTGGAAGCCTTCCCAGTCTTCTGGAGTGAAGTTTGCGGTAAGTTCGCCGAATTCAGTCACTTTGTCCTTCTTGAGCTGATTGGTCAGATAGCCCTGTGTGTTTGTCTCGCGGTTTTGGGCGAGTTTGGTGTTGAAGTCGAGCGAACCGTCGGGTGAAGCGTATGACTGGATGTTGATTTCCTCGATCTTTCGGCTTTCATCGCCGGCAGCGGCCTTGATGTCGCGGTTGAGGCGGAGCACTTCATCGCTCTTGAGTTCGCTTTCGCGGAGGTTGGCCTGATTGATGAGGAAGTGGATGTCGGCAGAATATTTTTCGTTGATGATGCGCTGGAATTTGTCAGCTGCGGTAGCGGGATCTACGGTTCCGGCATCGGCGAGAGCTGCTGTGGCGATGATGCCGTCAGCCACTTTCACGCGGGGAAGCACATACTGCTTGCCTTTCTGATCGACAGTGAAGCCGAGATACAGTTCCGAACGCTGCATTTCGGGCTGATAGGCATAGTTTACGGGGATTGTCACTGTGCCGCCGTTGTCATAGGAGATGACACGGTTGTTGCCACGTACTTTCTCACCCTGGAATGCCTGGGCGGTGCCGGCCACTTCAGTGCCGTTGAATGTGAGGTAGGGGGTCACTGTCACAGTGGCGTTTTTCACGAAGAATTTCGGAGGAATGTTACCGGTAACGGTAGCGGGAACATTCTGGCCCACTACTTCGAGCGGATTGGGATTGGTGCTGAAGTAATCAGCTGCAAACTGATTCATCTTCTTGCTGCAACCGGTCAGCACGATAGCCGAACCGAAGAGGAGAGAGAAAGCAGATTTCTTATCCATAGCAAAATTTAATAAAATTATGTGATAGGAGTTTTGATGTGATTTTTATGTAGCAAAGTTACAATCTTTATTGTTAATATCCCAAAATAATGAAAATAATTGTTGCAAAAAGATCCCGATTTGGCGAATTAGTTGTACTTTTGCCGGATAATAACGCGCGATAACGCGCTTTACAGACAGTTAAACCTATAAAATTCAGAAACAATTCAGAAAAAAAGAACAGAGCCGATGAGAAGATGGCGTATTGAAGACAGCTCAGAGCTGTACAACATTCAAGGTTGGGGTCGACAGTATTTCTCCATCAACGAGAAAGGCAACGTGGCCGTTACTCCTCGTGAGGGTTATGCTTCGGTTGATCTGCGTGAGGTCATGGACGAACTGCAGGTCAGAGACATTACCTCGCCAGTGCTGTTGCGCTTCCCCGATATTCTTGACAACCGCATCGAGAAGATTTCCAACTGTTTCGCTTTAGCTTCAAAGCAGTATGACTATAAGGCACAGAACTATATAATCTATCCCATCAAGGTCAATCAGATGCGTCCTGTAGTCGAGGAGATCGTCACTCACGGCGAAAAATTCAACATCGGTCTTGAGGCCGGGTCCAAGCCGGAACTCCACGCTGTGCTTGCCACCAACATCAAGGAAAACGCGCTGATCATCTGTAACGGATACAAGGATCAGACATATATAGAGCTGGCTCTGCTTGCCCAGAAGATGGGACGCCGCATCTATCTCGTGGTTGAAAAGCTCAATGAACTGCGCATCATCTCGGAAGTGGCCAAGCGAATCGGCATAGACCCAAATGTAGGCATCCGCATCAAACTCGCCTCCTCAGGCTCAGGCAAGTGGGAGACAAGCGGCGGCGACCAGTCGAAATTCGGTCTCAACTCTTCGGAGCTTCTTGAAGCGCTTGACTTCATGGAGCGAAACAAGATGAAACACTGCCTGAAACTGATCCACTTCCACATCGGCAGCCAGATCACCAAGATCCGCCGCATCAAGAATGCCATCCGCGAGGCCACCCAGTTCTACGTGCAGCTCACCAACATGGGATTTGACATAGAATTCATGGACATAGGCGGTGGCCTTGGCGTGGACTATGACGGAACCCGCAACTCCGCATCGGGCAGTTCGATGAACTATTCTATCCAGGAGTATGCCAATGACGCAGTGTCGGCCATCGTGGATGCCTGTGAGAAAAACGGCCTCAAGCAGCCCAACATTATCAACGAGAGCGGCCGCTCGCTGACCGCCCATCATTCCGTACTGGTGTTTGAAGTGCTTGAGACAACGCAGCTTCCCATCTGGAAAGACTCTAAAGATATTCAGGAAGAAGACCACGAACTTGCCAAAGAACTCTATGAGATCTGGGACAAGCTCAACCAGCAGCGTCTTCTCGAAAGCTGGCATGACGCCCTGCAGATCCGCGAGGAGGCTCTTGACCTGTTCAGCCTCGGCATGCTCGATCTCCGCACCCGTGCCCAGATCGAGGAACTTTTCTGGAGCATAGCCCGCGAGGTAGGAGAGATCGCTGACAATATGAAACACGCTCCAGAAGAGCTGCGTAAGGTGGCCAAGATGGTACCTGATAAGTATTTCTGCAATTTCTCGCTCTTCCAGTCGCTGACCGACTCATGGGCCATCGACCAGGTGTTCCCGATCATTCCTCTGTCGCGCCTTGACGAAAAGCCATCACGCACATGCACCCTCCAGGACATCACCTGCGACAGCGACGGCAAGATCTCTAACTTCATATCCTCGCAGGGGGGCACGGCAAGTTCTCTTCCTGTCCACCCTGTGAAGCCCGGCGAGCCCTACTATCTCGGAGTCTTCCTCGTAGGTGCCTATCAGGAGATTCTCGGTGACATGCACAATCTCTTCGGCGACACCAACGCCGTCCATATCTCGGTCTATAAAGACCGTTATGAGATCGACCGTATCATCGACGGCGAAACCGTGGCCGATGTGCTCGACTATGTGCAGTTCAACCCGAAGAAACTTGTGCGCAACGTGGAAGCCTGGGTGACATCGTCTATGAAAGCCGGACGCATCACTCCCGAAGAAGGACGCGAGTTCCTGAGCAACTACCGTTCGGGCCTTTATGGCTATACCTATATTGAAAAAGACTGATAACCCGCCGATGCGCCGATACGGATTCAGCCTATGAGATATTTCATGCAGCTCTCTTACCGCGGTGCGCCTTTCCACGGCTGGCAGTGTCAGCCGGGCGAGGTGACAGTCCAGTCGGTTCTCGAAGACGCTCTGTCGATGATCCTGCGCCGCGAAATGAAAATCACCGGCGCCGGACGCACAGATGCCGGAGTCAACGCGCGCATGATGGTGGCCCATTTTGATCTTGACACCCCTCTGGGCGATGCCGGAGAGCTTGTCAGGAGGCTCAATGCGGTTGTCGGCAAAGATATTGCCGTGCAGAAGATCTATGAGGTCGAGCCTGACCGCCATGCGCGCTTCGATGCCGTCAGCCGAACTTACCACTATTATGCGGTCACTGAGAAGACCCCGTTTTTCTACCCCCTGAGCTGGAAAGCCCCGGCCACGCTTGATTTCGATGCCATGAACCGTGCGGCCGAAATACTGCTTGAGACCTCTGATTTCACATCATTCTCAAAGCTTCACACCGATGTCAAAACCAACATCTGCCGTGTGAGCTATGCCAGATGGGAGAGGCTCGGCGAGCATGAATGGGTTTTCGTCATTACTGCCGACCGCTTTCTGCGCAACATGGTCCGCGCCGTAGTGGGAACTCTCGTCGACGTGGGCCGCGGTAAAATGACCATCGGGCAGTTCCGTGAAGTGATTGACCGCCGCGACCGCTGTGCGGCCGGGACCTCGATGCCGGGAGAGGCTTTGTTTCTCTGGGAGGTCAGATACTGATCTTGTCAAACAACCTATTAAACACCTTCTTGATTGTGAAGAGTTTCTTGTCTCTCTCTCTTGCTTTGTCAGCCACAGCCGCCATCCTGACGTCATGCAGCGGTGCCGGCTCTTCTGCCGGGGCTGAAGTGTCAGGCGACACTCTTACTGCTGGAGCTGATCTTCTGACGCTGGTCGACTGTGGAAGTTATGTAGTGGCTGACATTAAAAATCCGTGGGACAGCACCCGCCTGCTTCAGCGCTACGTGCTTGTGCCTGACTCTGCCGGAAATCCCGAAGGACTGCCCGAAGGTACGGTGGTGCGCACTCCTTTGCGCAATTCGCTGGTCTATTCAGGCGTTCATGCCGGAGCCATCCGCGACCTTGGTGCCATTGATGCCGTCAGGGGTGTGGCCGATGCAGGCTATTTCACCGTAGCTGAAGTGAAAGCCGGGCTGAAATCCGGCGCGGTGATGGACGTAGGCTCCTCAATGTCGCCTGACATTGAAAGAGTCACGGTGCTCGGACCTGATGCCATACTCGCATCGCCTTATCAGAATTCATCCTACGGACTGATAGAACGTCTGGGCATACCGATCATAGAGTGTGCCGACTATATGGAATCGACCCCGCTGGGCCGTGCCGAGTGGATAAAGCTGCTCGGCGAACTCTACGGTTGCCGCCATGAGGCCGACAGCATCTATAAGGAAGTCTCGGCGGAATATTCGCGCCTTGCCACACGTGCCGCCTCCGCAAGCTCGCATCCCAAAGTGATTACCGAGCGGCTGACCAACGGCGTGTGGTTTGTGCCCGGAGGCCGCAGCTACATGTCGAGCATCATAACCGATGCCGGAGGTGTGAATCCCTGGGCTGACACTCCTGACGCAGGTTCCATACAGCTTGATTTCGCATCTGTTTTTGACAAAGCCCATGACGCCGACATATGGCTCATACGCAACTACGGCCCGGAACTCACTCTCTCGGAACTTAAAAGTTCCTATGACCTGAACTCCAGGATCAAGGCTTTTGAAAACGGCGATGTCTACGTGGCCGACACCTCTACGTCGACTCTCTTCGATGACTTCCCCTTTCATCCTGAAAAACTGCTGCGCGAATACATCCTTCTTTTTCTTGGCCCTGACTATGCCGGCACGGACAAGACGCAGTATTATCAACGTATAGAAAAATGATATAGCACCATGACCGGCCTGCCTGCGCTTTCCTCCCGCCGCGAGCGGATTTCGCTCTGGGGACTGCTGTTCCTGACACTCGCACTCTTCGTGCTCTGCCTATTCATCGGCTCAGTCTGCATTCCTGCCAGTGAAGTGCTGACGGTGCTGACCGGCGGAGAACCTTCCAGAGAGTCGTGGGCAGTGATAGTAATCGGCTCACGGCTTGTCACGGCCATAGTGGCGCTGCTTTCCGGCTCGGCACTCGCCATAGCCGGCCTGATGCTCCAGACCACGTTCGCCAATCCGCTTGCCGGGCCCTCGATACTCGGAGTCTCTACCGGATCGAGCCTTGGGGTGGCCATTGTGATGCTTGCCTTCGGCGGAGCTCTCGGCTTCGTGGGTGAATCGCTTGGCATAGTCCTCGCCGCCATAGCCGGAGCCATGCTCGTGCTGGTGCTGCTACTGTTGTTTTCGCGCATACTCAACTCCTCGGTCATGCTTCTGATAGTCGGAATCCTTGTGGGCTATCTCAGTTCCTCGGCCGTTTCGCTTCTGAACTTCTTTGCCACACAGGAAGGAGTCCATTCATTCGTCATCTGGGGCCTCGGATCATTTTCGGGAGTCTCGCAGTCGCGTCTGCTGGTGTTTGCCCCGCTTGCGCTTGTGTTCATCGCGCTCTCCATGCTCATGGTCAAGCCCCTTGACGCCATGCTCCTCGGCGATGCCTATGCTGCCAACCTCGGAGTCGATGTGCGCCGTTCGCGCAACAGACTCCTCATTCTGTCAGGAGTACTGACAGCGGTTGTCACAGCCTTTTGCGGACCTATAGCCTTTGTCGGCATGGTGGTCCCCCACGTGGCCCGTCTGCTCACCCGCAGTTCCCGTCACCTGATACTGATACCCGCCACGGCTCTTGCCGGAGCCGCCTTAGGACTGCTCTGCGTGCTTCTGAGCGTGATGCCCGGTTCGCGCGGCATAATTCCGATCAACGCCATCACCCCGGTCATAGGTGTCCCTGTCATCCTCTATGTCATACTCAACCGCCACCGGCTCAACCTCTTCGGCTGACCGGCCCCGCCTGCGTTACACGTGGCGTTTTCGCAGGTGGAAAATAATGCTTACCTTTGCAGCCGGAAAATCACTCCGCAGTGCTTTTCCCGCCAAAAATAAACGAAATATTCACCAAGCGACTGATTAAAATATGATTACTCAGGAACAATTAAAAGAGACTTTTGAGCGCAAGCTGGCGCTGAGGAGGTATCTTTGACATCGACAGCAAGAAAATCCAGGTAGAGGAGGAAGAACTCCGCACACACGTGCCCGATTTCTGGGAGCATCCCAAGGAAGCCCAGGCACAGATGAAAAAAATCAAGGATCTTCAGGCGTGGATCGTAGGTTATGAAGAGATTGACAAGATTGTCAACGAACTCCAGATCGCATGGGACTTTCTCAAGGAAGGTCTTGTAGAGGAATCGGAGATCGACGCTCTCTATGCCGAAGCCATCACCAAGATCGAGAATCTCGAACTGCGCAACATGCTCCGCCGCGAGGAAGACAAGCTTGGAGTAGTGCTCAAGATCAACTCCGGTGCCGGCGGTACCGAAAGCCAGGACTGGGCCTCGATGCTCATGCGAATGTATCTCCGCTGGTGCGAGGACCACGGCTACAAGACTTCGATCGCCAACCTTCTCGAAGGTGACGAGGCCGGAATCAAGTCATGCACCATCAACGTTGAGGGCGACTTCGCCTACGGCTATCTCAAGAGCGAGAACGGCGTTCACCGTCTGGTGCGCGTGTCGCCTTACAATGCCCAGGGCAAACGCATGACCTCATTCGCATCAGTGTTCGTCACCCCGCTTGTCGACGACACCATCGAAGTCAAGGTTGATCCCGCCCTGCTTTCATGGGACACATTCCGTTCGGGTGGTGCCGGCGGTCAGAACGTCAACAAGGTGGAGTCAGGTGTGCGTCTGCGCTACCAGTTCACCGACCCCTACACCGGCGAGCAGGAAGAAATCCTCATCGAGAACACCGAGACGCGTGACCAGCCCAAGAACAAGGAAAACGCCATGCGTCAGCTCCGCTCTATACTCTATGACAAAGAGCTCCAGCACCGCCTCCAGGAGCAGGCCAAGATTGAAGCCGGAAAGATGAAGATTGAATGGGGATCGCAGATCCGTAGCTACGTCTTCGACGACCGTCGCGTCAAAGACCACCGCACCAACTATCAGACCAGTGACGTGGGAGGTGTGATGGACGGCGATCTCGATGCCTTCATCAAAGCCTACCTCATGGAATTCGCCGGAACCGAAGAATAAGAGCAACCTCTGAGAGGCACTCGGAAAGCCTCCGGACCGAAAATATCATAGCCCTTGGCTCCTGCATGCCGTTAGGAGCCAAGGGCTATGATATTTTTTTCAACTTCACAAGTCAATGGAATAGGCGTGGTCTCACTCCCAGCATTCCGTCTCGGAGGCGATTTCGGGTATTGTCGAAGACCTGTAGACCGGATCTTTGCCCTCTCGCTTCTGATCCTGATAGTCTTTGAGCAGGCGTATGGCATATTTGCCGAGCATGATGATGGCCGCGAGGTTACAGAGAGTCATGAGCGCCATAGTGATATCGGCGAAACCCCAGACGAGGTCAAGTGACACCACGGCCCCGGCATAGACTATGGCTGCCACCAGCAGGCGATAGATCCTGACTGCAAGGTCGCTGTTGCGTATAAAGCGGATGTTGGTCTCGCCGTAGTAATAGTTGGCTATTATGCTTGTGAAGGCAAAGAAGAAGATGGCCACACTGACGAAGATCGAGCCGAAACGATGGTCTCCGCCAAGTCCGGCGTCTATGGCCTGCTGGGTCAGCACTATTCCGTCATGGCCTCCGGTATAGATTCCGCTGCAGAGTATGATGAAAGCCGTGGCTGTGCACACCAGCAGAGTGTCTGTATAGACACCGAGAGTCTGAATCAGCCCCTGTTTCACCGGATGGCTCACCGAGGCGGTCGCAGCGGCGTTCGGAGTTGACCCCTCGCCGGCCTCGTTGCTGAACAGACCGCGCTTTATGCCCATCACCATTGCCGCGCCCACCGAGCCGCCAAGAATTTCATCGGCCCCGAAAGCATTCCTGACAATCAGCATCATGATCTCCGGAAAGCGGCCTATGTTCATGGCTATGATCACCAGAGCCAGCACTATATATGCGATAGCCATCACAGGCACCACTATCTCGCTCACCCGCGAGATGCGCTGCACACCGCCGCAGATGATGGCGAGAGTCAGCAGGCAGAGAACCCCGGCCGTCGCCTCGCGAGGAATGGCAAACGAGGCATTGAGTGCATCTGAAATGGTGTTTGACTGCACTGAATTGAACGCAAAGCCGAAAGTCAGCGTGATTAGCACGGCGAAAGTCACCGCCCACCAGCGTTTGTGCAGACCCTTGAGTATGTAATAGGCCGGACCGCCCCGGAACGACTTGTCGCCCTTGACCTTGAAAAGCTGGGCGAGTGTCGACTCGACAAACGCGCTTGCGGCGCCGAGTATGGCGATGACCCACATCCAGAACACCGCTCCCGGTCCGCCGAGAGCTATCGCCGAAGCCACGCCGGCAAGATTGCCGGTGCCGACGCGTGAGGCTATCGACAGCGCGAATGCCTGGAATGAACTGATGTTGCCGTGAGCAGGAGCGTCGTTTTGGCGGCGGTCGTTGTCGCGCCTGCCTGATCTGACAAGCAGATGCAGCATCTCGCCTGCCATTCTGAACTGCACGCCGCGGGTCCTGACTGTGAAAACCACGGCCACGATCAGCAGCACTGTAACTAATACATAGTCGGTGAGCACACCGCTGACAGCGTTGACCGCGTTTTGGAGAGCGGTGCTGAAACCTGAGGAAGGATCCATATGATGATTATATCAGGAGTTTGTAGGTTGATGGATGGTGTTTAAGGTGCGTCGGAGAGGAGGAGAAAAAACAGAGAGCACCTGATGTAGAGATAACGGATATAAGCCTTGCAAGGTTTTGGGTCCGCGTCAGATCTCTCCACATCAGGTGCCCTCTATATTACCTGCCGGGCAGGCAGGGGATTGCTCTTGTCTGTCTCAGACAGTGCCTGGCTTTTTTCAGGCGATGCCGAGATCCTTCTTGAGTGCCTCGATCTTCTCCTCGGCGAGTTTGCCGCACTTGTCATAGTCCTCGATCTTTTCCATCGGAACCTTGACTTCCATGTAGAACTTGATCTTGGGCTCTGTGCCTGAGGGGCGAACAGAGACCTTCGATCCGTCTTCAGTGAAATACTGGAGAACGTTTGAGGTCCAGGGAAAATCGAGTTTCTCGGTAGTGTTGCTTTCCACATCGGTCACGTTGAGTGTGCCGTAGTCCTTGATAGTCTTGACGGGGCTACCTGCGAGAGCCTTGGGCGGATTCTCGCGGAAGCTCTTCATCATGGCCTGGATCTCTTCGGCGCCGGTCTTGCCGGGGCGTACCACAGAGACACCTACTTCGTGGCTGAAGCCATACTTCAGATAGATGTCGGCAAGCATGGCCTGGAAGTCCATGCCCTTGTCCTTGGCCCATGCGCAGGCCTCGGCCATGAGCGAGATAGCTGACACGGCGTCCTTGTCGCGGCAGAATGTCTCGGCCAGGAAGCCATAGCTTTCTTCGCCGCCGCCAAGATAGCGGAGCACGTCTTCATTGTCGCGCATCACGGCTGCGATCCACTTGAAGCCGGTGTAGCAGTCAAACAGGCGCACGTTCATGGCCTCGCAGATTGCCTTGATGGTCTCGGTGGTCACGATGGTCTTCACGGCAAACTCATTGCCCTTGAGCAGACCGAGTTCCTTGTTGCGGGTGATGATGTAGTTGAGAAGGATCATCACGATCTGGTTGCCGTTGAGCAGCACATATTCGCCGCTGTTGTCACGGATGACACAGCCGATGCGGTCAGCGTCAGGATCGGATGCCATGACGATGTCGGCGTTGACCTCCTTGGCCTTGGCGATAGCCATTGCCATAGCCGAGGGTACTTCGGGGTTGGGCGATTCCACGGTGGGGAAATCTCCGCTGGGCACGTCCTGCTCGTCAACGTGGATGATGTTTGTGAAGCCGTAGTTGCGGAGCGATGCGGGAATCAGTTCAACGCCGGTGCCGTGGATCGGAGTGTAGACGATCTTCAGGTCTTTGTGGCGTTCGATCACATCGGGGCTGAGTGAAAGGCCCTTGATCTTGTCGAGATACACCTTGTCGACATCGGCGCCGATGATCTGGATCTTGGACTTGTCGCCCTCGAACTTGATTTCCTTGACGCTCTTGATGCGGTTCACGTGGTCGATGATATTGACATCATGCGGCGCGATGATCTGTGCGCCGTCTTCCCAGTAAGCCTTGTAGCCGTTGTAGATCTTCGGATTGTGCGATGCGGTGATGTTCACGCCGCTCTGGCAGCCGAAGTGACGGATGGCGAATGAAAGTTCCGGGGTGGGGCGGAAACTGTCGAAAAGATAAACCTTGATGCCGTTGGCCGAGAAGATATCGGCTACGATTTCAGCAAACTTGCGCGAATTGTTGCGCACGTCATGGCCCACGGCCACGCTGATTTCGGGCAGATCCTTGAAAGCTTCTTTAAGATAGTTTGCAAGGCCCTGGGTGGCAGCGCCTACGGTGTAGATATTCATTCTGTTTGAACCGGCTCCCATGATACCGCGGAGACCGCCGGTGCCGAATTCCAGATCCTTGTAGAACGATTCGATAAGTTCTGTCTTGTCATCTGCGTCAAGCATGCGCTTTACTTCCAGACGTGTTTCTTCATCATAACCGTCACCGAGCCATACCTGGGCTTTGGCGGTAACTTCTTTAAGCAGTTGTTCGTTTTCCATATTAATATAGGGGGGAGTATAAATGATTTCTGTAGTTTTGGCACAGCAAAAAGATAGCAGGTTGGTGCGCTATGGTTTTTCTATGGTGGATAAGGCAAATTTACTGCCTTTTATGGAAATAACAAAGAAAACGTCCCAAAAATGTTAAAACCATCTATAAAATAGGTTAAGAGTTCTTTATCCGAGGTGTGGGGGCCGGATCAGGGGAATGTTAAACAGGGAGCGGATTAAGATGAAATAACATTAAAAAATGTGAAACCGAAAAGATTTCCAGCTGTTTATGTGTTCATTAATCAATGCAAGGTGAAATATCCGCATTGGCGATATTGACACAAAAACACACAGCCAAGACGGTGGCGGAGAATACTTCTTCCAAGCCTGATTGACTCAGATATAAATATTTTACAAACTAAAAAACACATCAATTATTATGGCTGACAAGAAGTATTCTCCTGCAGTGCAGGAACTCGCTGATCTTATCAAGGAAAACAACTGGGAAGACAAGTTCCATCAGGCTATCGCAAATGTCGTGGCCTACAAGATTCCAGGCCTTTCCGACATGAAGACCATCGAAGACTATCTCGATTACCTTGAAGCTTACATGCACTGGGTACCTGCTGAAAACAAAGAAGGCACACACGTCTACCAGCACCTTTTCCGTTCATTCTTCCTCCTGGATCAGGAACCGGTCAAATCGCTCCAGACTCCGTGTGCGCCTGCCGACCGGCAGCCCGAACTCACCCCGCTGTCAAAATGGATGACCAATTACTGCTATGCTATCGGCGACTGGCTTGACAGTCCTGAGTCAATCACTGATGACAGTGTCAAGTCGTTCTATGACTGCGCCGTCTACAACATGGACGAATATCTCGAACCACGTGGCGGATGGAAGACATTCAACCAGATGTTTGCCCGTCACGTGAAACCCGGCTACCGTCCTATCGCCGCCATTGACGATGACAAGATCATAGTCCATCCGGCCGATGCCTGCTTCGGAGGCCAGTGGGAAATCCGCCCTGACACCCATGTGCGCATCAAAGGTCTCGACTGGAGTATCGACGAGCTTCTCGAAGGCAGTCCATATAAAGATAAATTCAAAGGCGGCATGTGGTGCCACTCATTCCTGAGCTGGACCGACTATCACCGTCAGCATGCTCCGCTCTCAGGCATAGTCCGTGAAGCCCGTGTCATCCAGGGCGCATGTTATGTCGACCTTGTCGCAGTGCCTGACAAGGTAAATCCCGCCACCAACCAGGTTGAGGCATGGCGTGCCATTGCCCCTGACCAGGCCGGCTACGAATTCATGCAGACTAGGGGGCTTATTGTCCTTGAAACAAAATACGGCTACGTGGCTGTTCTGCCTATCGCCATGCCGCAGGTTTCATCAGTGGTCATCACAGCCGAAGAAGGCATGGCTCTTAAGAAGGGCGATGAAATCTCTTACTTCCAGTTCGGCGGTTCGGATATAGTCTACCTCTTCTCCGCCAATATGAATGTCTCTATGTCAGCCCATCTCGGCACACACTATAAAGTCGGAACCAAGATCGGCGAAGTCTATCCTGTAGTGGAGCTCTGACGCGCCGGACTCTTATCGGCCTCCTGTTCTAAGGAATGACCGATTACTCATCTTATTGACAGACGGGGCCGGCATTACCGCCGGTCCTGTCTGTTTCCGTAAGTTTCCCGTTTCACATTTAATTTCTGATATATATATGGCTAATTCTAATCCCTCAAAGCCGGGTCCGCAGGCCAAAGGCGGCAAAGCGCCGCAGGCTTTGATCTCAACAGGTGCCATGACTGTGATGATCATCACCACTGTAGTAAGTCTGCGAGGACTTCCGTCACAGGCTGAGTTCGGCATCCAGTCCATATTCTACTATCTTTTCGCCGCAATCGTCTTTCTGATTCCGTTTTCGCTTGTCTGCGCCGAACTTGCCTCTACCTACACCCATTCCGGCGGTCTCTACCGCTGGGTCGCCGAGGCTTTCGGGCCGAAATGGGGCTGGACGGCTATGTATCTCGAATGGCAGACCCTCGTGATCTGGTTTCCGGCCGTGCTCATGTTCGCTGCGGTCTCGCTCGCATATATATTTTGGCCTGAATCATTTGACGCCAGGCTGTCGGCCAACAAGATATATACCCTTGTCGTGGTGCTTGCCGTCTACTGGATCACTAACTTCATAGCCTTCCGTGGCATGAAGTCATCAAAGATTCTGAGCACTCTCGGCGGTCTGTTCGGCACCATAGTCCCCGGCGCGATTCTTATAATACTCGGTGTGGCCTATCTCTGCATGGGCAAACCGATAATGCTTGCTCATGAGTCATTCTTCCCTGACTTCTCCAAGATAGGCACCATAGTGCTTGCCGCTTCCATCTTCCTCTTCTACGGAGGCATGGAGATGAACGCCGTTCATGTGCAGAACATGAAGAACCCTGCACGTCAGTTTCCGCGCGCCATCTTTCTTGCCGTGGCCGTGATCGTGCTCCTGTTCGTGTTCGCCACTCTGGCCATCGGTTTCGTAGTGCCTGCCAAGGACATCAACCTGCTGGCCTCGCTCCTTGTGGCCTACAATGATCTCTGGGCTGCTGTCGGAGTGCCTTGGCTCGGCAATGTGATGGCCCTGCTGATAACCTTCGGTGTCATCGGTCAGGTCAGCGTCATCATCGCCGGTCCGTCGACCGGTCTTGTGGCCGTTGGCGAGAGCGGCTATCTGCCCCGGAGCCTTCAGAAAACCAATGCGCAAGGAGTCAACAAGCCTATCCTTTATGTCCAGGCCATATTTGTCAGCCTTCTGTCGCTTGTCCTGGTGGTTCTGCCCTCTGTCGAATCGGCCTATCAGGTAATGTCACAGATGGCCACAGTGATTTATCTGATACTGGTGCTGATGATCTATTTCGCCTTTATCCGTCTGCGTCACACCCAGCCGCAGAAACAGCGCGGATTCCGCATCCCCGGCGGTAAGCTGGGCGAAGTCGTGGTGGCCGGTATCGGTATCCTCGGCGCTGTCGTGGCTATGGTGCTGAGCTTCTTCCCGCCGTCACAGATCAACACCGGCAGTCCGGTGGTCTACGTGCTGATCATATTCTGCGGTGCGCTGCTCTTCTTCTGTGTGCCTCTGATCGTCTTTTCGAAGCGTAAACCGTCATGGCGAAACCCGAAAGCCAATTTCTATCCCTTCGACTGGCAGATAGAAAACCGAAGGCCATCGGAAGTGTCGAAATGGAGCCCGACCTATCAGCCCACACCTGCACAGATAGCCGGAACCGATGCCCGTATTCTTGCCGAGGAAAACGGCGCCACGCCCGCCGAGGCCGAAAAGATTGCCGCCGAAGCCGAGAAGGCCTATGACGGATCTGAAAATCCCCAGGCCGAGGCTTATGATATATTGGATAAAGACAAAGGTACGGGGGCATAATACGAAATTTTCATACATGCCGGTGGGAGACTGCGGCCCGTTTTCGCGGAGCCGCAGCCCCTGCCCGCATATTCCAGGGCTCTACCATCCACCTTCATAAAAACATGAATATGAGAATCAACACCGGAAAGGGCACCATCTCTCTGATAACCCTGATTGCCATATGGTCGATATCCCTTACCGTCAATCTGCCTGGGCTTGCAATAACGCCGATGCTTGGCAATCTTGACAAAATATTTCCCCACACATCGGAACTGGAGATTCAGCTTCTCACCGTGTTGCCGAATCTTTTCATTATACCTTTCGTATTGCTCTCCGGCAGGCTGTCTCTGTCAAAGAGCAAGGTGAGAATAGTGGTGGTAGCGCTTGCCATCTATCTTGGCAGCGGACTCCTCTACTTCTTTGCCCGTAACATGGTAGATCTGATAGTCATAAGCTGTCTGCTCGGCATTGGCTGCGGTCTGCTCATCCCGCTTGCCGCCGGACTGCTTGCCGACACATTCGTGGGGAAATACCGTATGCGTCAGCTCGGCATAAAATCAGGCATATCCAACATGGCTCTTGTAGTAGCCACATTTGTGGTAGGCTGGCTCAGCCACGGAAACTGGCGTCTGCCCTTTCTGGTCTATCTCATTCCGGCCATCCCGCTTGTGCTCTCAGTCTTTTTGCGGGGCATACCCAAAGCCGATCTGGCTCCCGCTCCGGCTGCCCCTGATCCGAAAATGAAAGCATCGGCAAAGGCAGCTGCAAAGGCAGCGATAGCCGGATCGCCAGCCGGAGCAATCCGGACGGCACCCCCTGGCTCTGCCGGCCTGTATGATCAGTACGGTTATATCGGTAAGGTGAGAGGCGGCTTCATACTCTCCCGTACGTGGTCGCTGATAGCGGTCTATTTCTTTGTCTGCTATGCTACGGTCATCGTAAGCTACTACACCCCCTTTCTTATGCAGAGCGAGGGTCTCGATGATTCTGACGTAGGCACTGTCACTGCCATATTTTTCCTCGCTGTCTTTCTTCCGGGCTTCATCCTGCCGTATATTATCAAGACATTGCGTCAGGCCACCTTGGTAGTATCGTCGGTAGTAATGATCGCGGGGATCGTTTTGATGGTGGTCTGCCACCGTTTCGGACTGATGTGCATGGCGGCCTCCCTTGTCGGCTTCGGCTACGGAGTGTTTCAGCCGGTCATCTATGACAAGGCCACCCAGATAGTCACCGACCCTGCCAAAGCCACACTCGCACTTGCCATTGTGCTTGCCGCCAACTATATCTCGATAAGTGCCACGCCCTTTATAGTCGACTTCTTCAGAGATATCTTTGATCCGCACCATCTGAACAATGCCTTCGCCTTTGAATTCAACGCTATTCTGCTGGCCGCATTCACGGTGATAGTCATAGTGCTGCGCAAATCGTTCGTCTTCCGCATCGACAAGTCATATTATTAACAAAAATACGTTTTCAAAAAAATGAACAGCCTCATACGTTTCGCAGCTGTAGTTCCGGCCTTGTGCGCGTTTGCCGGAGCATCCTCCCAGAATCATCCCCTTACTCCTCAGGAGGGAGAGGTGACAATAATCAATCCCTCGGCCACTCGGTCTGATTCGGGCCTGACCGTGATAAACATCTACAATATTTTTCTCCAGAACGCCCCGAAATCACACAAGAAATCCGGAGTGCCTAATTTTGCCATAGAAGGCAAGAACAAGAAATTTTATCTCGGCATAGGAGGCACGGCAAAAGCCACCCTGTCATATGACTGGGGCGACCCCATTGACAACGGCTTCAACTTCACCACATCGTCGATTCCCATGAACCCGCGAAAGGGCGACGGCGGATTGGTGCAGTTCAGCGCTGCCACAAGCGGACTCTATCTCAACTTCGTGGCCCTTCCGGGCGACAAGAACCAGCTGGGTGTCTACATTGATTTCAACCTCACCGGCAACAGCTATGGCTTTGACCTGCAGTATGCCTACATAAAATACCGCGGATTCACCGCCGGTTATGACTACAGCCTCTTCTCTGACATGGCCGCCGCACCTCCGAGCATCGACAATGAAGGCCCCTGCGGATTCACAGCCATACCGAACGGAGTCCTCGACTACCGTCACAGCTTCGGGCAGCACTGGAGTCTTGGAGTAGGAGTCGAGATGCCTATGGTCTCCGCAACCACCGGCGAGAAAACCTATGTGGTCAACCAGCGCGTACCTGACATACCAGCCTATGTGCAGTATTCATGGGGCGGAGGCAAAAGCTGGATTCGCTTTTCCGGCATTGTCCGCAATATGCTCTATCGCGACGAGATCGCCGACAAGAACCGTGACCAGGTAGGCTGGGGCGTGAAGATGAGCGGAAGCGCCTCGCTCACACCGTTGGTGACAGCCTATTATCAGGCTGCCTATGGCGAAGGAATCACAAGCTACTTCCAGGATCTCTATGAAGGCGGCCTCGACATGGTGCCTGACGGAAGCGGCCGTCTAAAAGCTGTCAAAGCCTGGGGCGGCTACTTCGGACTGCAATACAACATCTCTCCGAAAGTCTACGCCACAACCACCTACAGCCACCTCCGCAACTACGCCCCTGACTACTCCGGAGGCTCCACCGCATGGGACAGCCAGTACAAATACGCGCAATACGCCCTTGCAAACGTCATCTGGCAGATATCTCCCCACCTCTCCACCGGCCTGGAATACATCTACGGACGGCGTGTCGATATGTCGGGCCTCTCACACCACGACAACCGAATCCAGACCATGCTCCAGGTCACATTCTGACCTGCCACAAAGCACAGCCGGCATCCGGACCTCGGCAGGATGCCGGCTTAAACTACGCTGTGCGTGAAGTCCCTGCGCAGATTCTGAATTAATTTTTTTTGATTTTCTATCCGATTCTTTGTAATTTTGCACCTTTGAAGCTGATGGCTTGCATTTTGTGCATCGCATCAGTCCTCAAGTTTAACCGGAACAAATCAAAAACCATATCAGGTTCTTATGTATAGAACGAAAACATGCGGAGAACTCCGCCTTTGTGATGCCGGACAGGAGGTTACCCTCGCCGGCTGGGTGCAGCGCGCCCGAAAAATGGGTGGCATGACCTTTGTAGACGTGCGTGACCGCTACGGTATTACCCAGGTGGTGTTTAACGTGGAGAATGACGCGGCTCTCTGTGATGCCGCCAATAATCTCGGACGCGAATTCGTGGTGCAGATCACCGGCAAGGTGGCCGAGCGCACCAGCAAGAATCCCAATCTGCCCACCGGCGACATCGAGATCATTGCCTCGGATCTCAAAGTGCTTAACCGAAGCGACGTGCCTCCCTTCACAATCGAGGACGAAACCGACGGCGGCGACGATCTCCGTATGAAATACCGCTATCTCGACCTGCGCCGTAACTGCGTGCGTGCAAATCTCGAACTCCGCCACCGCATGGCCTTCGAGATCCGCCGCTATCTCGACTCGAAAGGTTTCCTTGAAGTCGAGACCCCGGTACTCATCAAGTCGACCCCTGAAGGCGCCCGCGACTTCGTGGTGCCCTCGCGCATGAATCCCGGCGAGTTCTATGCACTGCCCCAGTCTCCCCAGACCTTCAAACAGCTTCTGATGGTCAGCGGTTTCGACCGTTACTTCCAGATTGTGAAATGTTTCCGCGACGAAGACCTCCGCGCCGACCGTCAGCCGGAATTCACCCAGATTGACTGCGAAATGTCGTTTGTCAATCAGGAAGACGTGCTCCGGATGTTCGAAGGCCTCGTCAAACACATATTTAAATATGTAAAAGACATCGATTTCACAGAGCCCTTCCCCCGCATGACCTGGGCCGATGCCATGCGTCTCTACGGTTCCGACAAGCCCGACACCCGTTTCGGCATGGAATTCGTGGAGCTCAAGGATCTTACAGGCGGCAAGGGCTTCGCCGTGCTTGACGATGCCGAATATGTTGGAGCCATCGTGGCCCCCGGTTGCGCCGACTACACCCGCAAGCAGCTTGACCAGCTCACCGACTTCGTGAAGCGTCCGCAGATTGGGGCCAAGGGCATGATGTGGGTCAAGATCGAAGCCGACGGTTCGATCAAGTCGTCAGTATCCAAATTCTACAGCGAAGACGACCTCCGCACATGGGCCGACCGTGCCGGAGCCAAGGCCGGTGACCTCATGCTGATTCTTGTCGGACAGACAATGAAGACCCGCAAGCAACTCTGCGAACTGCGCCTCGAAATGGGCTCTCGCCTCGGTCTGCGCGATCCGCAGAACTTCTCTTGCCTTTGGGTGGTAGACTTCCCACTCTTTGAATGGGATGAGGAAACACAGCGTTACTACGCCATGCACCACCCCTTCACAGCCCCCAACCCAGATGACATCCATCTGCTCGACAGTGACACCGGCGCTGTGCGCGCCACTGCTTATGACATGGTGGTCAACGGCAACGAGCTTGGCGGCGGTTCCATTCGTATCCACGAAGCCGAACTCCAGGACAAGATGTTCCGTCTGCTTGGACTCTCCGAGGAAGACGCCCAGTATAAATTCGGCTTCCTGATGAATGCCTTCAAATACGGAGCGCCCCCTCACGGCGGTCTTGCATTCGGATTCGACCGCTTCGTCAGCATCCTTGCCGGCCTCGACTCGATCCGCGACGTCATCGCCTTCCCCAAGAACAACTCAGGCCGCGACATGATGATCGATGCACCCGCCGCGATCGACGATTCGCAGCTCGACGAACTTTGCATCCGTCTCGACCTCAAAGAAAAGGAATAAGCCACGTTGCCAATGACAGAGCCGAGTATCATTGAGATAATAGAGTGCATCGAAGCCTTTGCCCCGCGCTCGATTCAGGAAAAGTGGGACAACACCGGCTGGCAGCTCCGCCCTGCATCCGAACTTAACAGCTGTACAGGAGTCATGCTTTGTCTTGACGTGACTCCTGAGGTTGTTGATGAGGCTGTCAGTGAAGGCTGCAACCTGATAGTTTCCCACCATCCATTGTTGTTTCACGGTCTGAAACAAATTTCGCCTGACAGGCCTAACCAGCTTGCCCTGCTCAGAGCAATCACCCACGGGATATATATATACTCTTCCCATACGGCGCTTGACAACGCTCCGGAAGGAGTCTCCCATCAGTTGGGCAAGATGCTGGGACTGATGGATATTCAGGTCCTCTCTCCGCGTCAGACTGATCCCTCGACCGGGCTTGGAGTGATCGGTGACTTCCACTACGCCCTTTCGGAAGATGACTTTCTCAAGCGCGTCAAGGAGGTCTATCAAACAGAATCGCTTCGAGTGTCAGACTCTGGCAGATCTTGGCGGGGAGTGCAGAATGTGGCCTTGTGCAGCGGGTCGGGAGGCGAATTCATCCCCGATGCAATAGCCGCCGGAGCCGACGCCTACATCACCTCCGACACCCGTTATCACGACTTTGTCGATTTCGGACGCGACATCCTGATAGTCGATACCGGCCATTTCGAAAGCGAAATCTGCACTAAGTCAATTTTTTCGGCCATTGTTTCAGAAAAATTTCCTAACTTTGCAGTCCGGCAGTCACGTGCCGAGCACAACCCTGTGCGCTACGTCTGAAAAATAAAAAATCCACATATACCAATATGGCGATAGAGCAAAACAAAAACGACCAGACCCTTTCTGTTGAGCAGCGACTCCGCGCTCTTTACGAACTTCAGACCATCCTCTCGGAAATCGACCGCATCAAGACCATCCGCGGCGAGCTTCCCGAAGAAGTCCGTGACCTGGAGGACAACATCGAGGGTCTTCACACCCGTGTCGATAAATTCAAAGCCGAGATCGAAGACCTCCGTCTGAAATCGGCCAAGGAGAAAAACAACATCGAGCAGGCCCAGGCACAGATTGCCACCTACAAGCAGCAGCTCGATAACGTGCGCAACAATCGCGAGTTTGATTTGTTATCTAAAGAGATTGAATATCAGACCCTCGAAATCCAGCTCTCCGAAAAGCGCATCAACCAGTATGCCCGCGAGATCGACAACAAGAATGCCGACATTGCCGCCGCCGAGGAAACCCTCACCGACCGCAATCACATTCTCGCCGACAAGCGCCGTCAGCTTGAAGAGATCGTCTCCGAGACCAAGAAAGACGAAGAGCGTCTCCGTCTGCAGGCCAAGGAACTCGAACCCCAGATCGACGCCCGCACACTCACCGCATTCAAGCGCATCCGCAAGAACGCCCGCAACGGCCTCGGCGTGGTCTATATCCAGCGCAACGCCTGCGGCGGCTGCTTCAACCGCATCCCGCCGCAGAAGCAGATGGAAATCAAGATGCACAAGAAGATCATAGTCTGCGAATACTGCGGACGCATCATGATCGACCCCGATCTCGCCGGTGTGACCGAAGGTGAAGCCTGAGACCCGTCCAAGGCTCCTGTCTGACGTCCAAACCGACTCTAAACAAAACTGAAAATTATGGAAAAGATTCTCCCCGGCAAATATGTCGAAATAAGCTACGACCTCTTTGATGTTGCCCCTGACGGAACTGAAAACCTCGTCCACAGTGTCACTGAAGATGAACCCGAACGCTTCATATTCGGTGTGACCCAAGGCATGATCCTTCCCCTCGAACGCGCTCTCGACGGCCTTGAGCAGGGCAGGGAGTTTGATGTCCCCGTCAACGCCGGCAAGGGTTTCCCCTATAACCCCGACGACGTGGCCGAGCTCAGCAAGAGCATCTTCATGGTCGACGGAAAGTTTGACGCCGAAACCATCCGCGAGGGCGCATACATCCCCATGATGACAGCTGACGGCTACCGCATCACCGGAAAGGTGAAAAAGGTGACTGCCGACCATGTTGTCATGGACTTCAACCATCCCCTCGTAGGCAAGGATCTCCGCTTCAAGGGCAAAGTGGTCACCGTGCGTGACGCTACCCCTGAAGAACTCCACCCTTCATGCGGAGGCGGATGCTGCGGAGGTTGTGGCGACAATGGCTGCGGAGGCGACGACTCCTCATGCGGCTGTGACGGCTGCGGCAACTGATCCGTCTTGACGCCGGGCCGCACACCAACCCCAATCAATTGCTTAATAATCTCAACACATTACCACAATTCATGGCAACAACTGCTGATTTTAAAAACGGTATGTGCCTCGACATCGACGGCAACTACTTTTTCATCGTTGAATTCCTTCATGTAAAGCCCGGCAAAGGTCCGGCTTTCGTCCGCACAAAACTCAAAAACGTAAAGACCGGCCGTGTCCTCGACAAGACCTGGAACTCAGGCGTAAAGGTCAACGAAGTGCGTATCGAACGCCGCCCCTACCAGTATCTCTACAAGGATGACATGGGCTACAACTTCATGCACACTGAAACTTTCGAGCAGGTAGCCCTCCCCGGCGAAAGCATCGACGGCGTTCAGTTCCTCAAGGAAGGTGACATCTGCGAAGCTATGGTTCACGCCGCTTCAGAGACTATCCTCACTTGCGAAATGCCCACCAGCGTAGTTCTCGAAATCACCTACACCGAACCCGGCATCAAGGGCGACACCGCCACCAACACACTCAAGCCCGCTACTCTCGAAACCGGTGCTGAGATCCGTGTGCCCCTCTTCTGCAACATCGGTGACAAGGTGCGCGTAGATACCCGCGACGGTTCATACGTTGAACGCATCAAGGAATAATCAGACTGACAGCTGCATCCGGACCTTAGATGGCCGGAATCCATAATGTCAAATAACAATGACGAGCCGGGGGAATTTTTTCTTCCTGGCTCGTCAGATGTTTTTGGGCAACTCTGCCCGGAGGTGTCATTGCGCACACACGGGCTACAATATATACACATATACACACTCGCAACAATCTCTTACCTCCTCCTCCCGAAACCCTTTATCAGAATCAAGAAACAGTACAATAGGTTATGAATATCAAAGAAATCTGTGATGGAATATACTATGTCGGAGTCAATGACCGCACTACCCACCGCTTTGAAGCCCTGTGGCCGTTGCCTGACGGTGTCAGCTACAATTCATATATAGTGAAAGGCAGCGCGAAAACGGCGCTGATCGACGGCGTGGAACTGAGTGCCTGCGACCGTCTGCGTGAAAATCTCATCGCAACCATCGGCGATGTCGCTCCTGACTATCTGGTGATAAACCATATGGAGCCTGACCATTCCGGCTCGGTCAGAGTGCTCCGCGGCATGTTTCCTGACATGACAATTGTCGGCAACGCCAAGACTCTCGAAATGGTCAGAGGCTTCTATGGCATAGCTGACAATGTGATGAGGATAGCTGACGGTGACTGCATCGACCTCGGCGGCCTGAGTCTGAAATTCGTCATCACCCCGATGGTCCACTGGCCGGAGACAATGATGACATACGTAGCGGAGAGGAAAGCGCTTTTCACCGGCGATGCCTTCGGTTGTTTCGGCGCTCTCTGCGGAGCGGTGACAGACTCCGACATGAACACCGAGCCTTATTTCCCGGAGATGTACCGCTACTATTCCAATATAGTTGGCAAATACGGCATGTTTGTAGGTAAGGCTCTTCAGAAAGTGGCTAACCTTGAGATGGATTTCATCTGCCCGACCCACGGACCGGTGTGGCACGAACAGATCGACCGTGTGGTCTCGATCTATGACCGTCTGAGCCGTTATGAAGCTGAGGATGGCGTGACGATAGTCTATGGCTCGATGTATGGCAACACCGAGGATATGGCTGAGGCGATAGCCTCGCGGCTTGCCGAAAGAGGCATCAGGAACATACGGATGCACAATGCCTCGGTCTCGCATCTGTCATACATTCTGAGCGACATTTTCCGTTACAAGGGACTGATTGTCGGCGCTCCTACCTATTCCAATACGCTTTTCCCGCCGGTGGAGGCTGTGATGAACGCAGTGAAGACCCGCGAGCTGAAAAACCGTGTCATAGGCACCTTCGGATCATTCACCTGGGCTCCGCAGGCTGTCAAGCGCATCAACCAGCTGATGGACGAAAGCAAACTTTACTGCGACGAAGTTGTTTCAGTTGAAGCGAAGCAGGCTCCCGGAGCCGATGCGATAGCCGAGTGCCGCCGGCTGGCCGACTCGGTAGCCGACCGCATTCTCCGGAGCTGAATCAGTATATTTGACCATATTATAAAGCTGACAGACTGAAGATGAAGACAAGCGACAACCGGATAGAGCGACATCCTTTTCCGCCGTTCATACCCACTGACGCGAAGGTGCTGATCATGGGCACTTTCCCTCCCAAGCCGCTGCGCTGGTCAATGGAGTTTTATTACCCGAACAAGACCAATGACTTCTGGCGTGTGATGGGAATAATCTTCTATGACGACGTGGACCATTTCCGTCTGCCCGACGGCGCTTTCGACGAGGCTCTCATACGCGCTTTCCTTGAAGAGAAGGGCATAGCGCTCCATGACACCGCGGCTGCTGTGATCCGACTGAAAGACAACGCCTCCGACAAGTTTCTTGAAATCATCGAGCCGGTCTGCCTCGAAGCCTTGCTTGAGCGAATGCCCGGCTGCCGTTTCCTTGCCACCACCGGCGAGAAAGCTGCCGGAGTGCTTGCGGGGCTGACCTCTACAGCAGTCCCGAAGATAGGAGAGTGGACATCGGCCGTGTGGCCGGCAGACGGACGAGTGCTTCAGATGACCCGTATGCCGTCGACCTCGCGGGCCTATCCGCTGGCTGTAGACCGTAAAGCCGATGCCTACAGAGAGTTTTTCCGCAAGGCCGGACTTGTCTGAGACAATCTTCCCTCCTGTCAGTCTCCATCCAGATAATCGAATTTTTTAATTTTAGAGAAGTATTTAATCACATGTTAGATCTCATTCCGCTTCTGGCACTGTTTGACCCGGCCGGCATTATGGCCGACTTTTTCCGTGCCGACCCAATGACAGTCTACCTGCTTGTCCTTGGCTTCATGGTCATCGAAAGTTCCTTCATTCCCTTCCCTTCGGAAGTGATAGTCCCGCCTGCGGCCTATCTGGCCTGCACCAAGGGGGATGTCAACATAATAGCCGTTGTCGGCCTTGCGACAGTAGGGGCTATCATCGGCGCGCTGATCAACTACTATCTGTCAGTCTGGATAGGCCGTCCGATAGTCTATCGTTTCGCCAACAGCCGCATAGGCCATGCCTGTCTGATCGATGAGGCCAAAGTGCGTCATGCAGAAGAGTATTTTGACCGCCACGGATCCGCATCGACCTTCATCGGCCGTCTGATTCCGGCTGTGCGCCAGCTCATTTCCATTCCTGCCGGACTTGCGCGCATGAATGTGGGCAAGTTTGTGCTTTTCACCGGACTGGGCGCTCTGACCTGGAACGTGGTTCTCGGAGCTCTCGGCTACTGGCTGGGCAAGATGGTGCCTCAGGAGCAGCTTTATGCGAAGGTAGAGGAGTATAACGACTATCTGACTTACGTGGGGCTTGCCATCGGAGTGGTCTGCGTGGGAGTCATTCTCTGGAATGCTTTCAAGCCGCGCCAAAAGAGAGCCGGAGTCTGAGCGCTTCGCCGCCGTCTCTCGCTCAGGAATGACTGGGATGACCCCCGTGCCGTCAACTTTTAGAGCCGAACCGACCCGAATTGAAAAATAAATGCGTACTTTTGTGGTGTCGTCCGTCAGCAGCGGGCGGCACCGCATTATTTTTTATTATATCACAGTCATGATTCAAGTCGCCCCCTCGTTGCTCGCAGCTGATTTCGCCCGTCTGGGCGAGGAAGTAAGCATGGTCAACAAAAGCCGTGCGTCACTCATTCACATTGATGTGATGGACGGGATGTTTGTTCCCAACATCACCATCGGTTTCCCGGTGATCAAAGCCATCAGCCGTATTGCCGAAAAGCCTCTGGATGTCCATATGATGGTCTGCGATCCGGGCCGTTATGTAGATCAGGTCCGTGAGGCCGGAGCGGAGATAATGAATGTCCACTGGGAGGCATGTACCCATCTCGACAGCGTAATCCGCTCAATCCGCTCGGCCGGAATGAAAGCGGCCGTGACGCTCAATCCGGCCACTCCGGTGATGCTGCTGCGCGACGTGATCCGCGATCTCGACATGGTGCTTCTCATGAGCGTCAACCCCGGCTTCGGCGGTCAGAACTTCATCCCTAACACAGTCCGCAAAGTCCGTGAGCTGCGCTCGCTTATAGCCGAAAGCGGTTCGGAAGCCGTGATCGAGATTGACGGAGGAGTGAATCTTGAAACCGCGCCCGCGCTTATCGAAGCCGGTGCCGACATTCTTGTGGCCGGAAGCTATGTGTTCAGGGCTTCCGATCCGTTCAAAGCCATTTCAGACCTTATTGACCTCAGCGAATGAATATCCGCGACATCCGAATAGAGAATTTCGACTATCCTCTGCCTGACGAACGCATTGCCAGGCATCCTCTCGCTCAGCGCGACCGCTGCCTGCTGCTCTTCAAAGACAGCGACGGAGCTCTCAGCACCCGCAGTTTCCACGAACTGCCCGGTCTGCTCCCGGCAGGCTCGATGCTTGTCTACAACAACACCCGTGTCATCAACGCGCGCCTGCGTTTCCGCAAGGGCGAGGCTGCCGACGGAGCTCTGATCGAGATCTTCTGTCTCGAACCTGTAGAGCCGGCTGACTATGCCTGTAATTTCGCCTCTGTTTCGGGCTGCTCATGGACCTGCTTCGTAGGCAACTCCAAGCGCTGGAAAAGCGGCGAACTGCTGATGCCGCTGAGCATCGACGGACATGATTTCACTCTGCGCGCCACCCGTGTGAGCCGTGAGGGCAACACTTCGGTGGTCCGTTTCGACTGGGACGACCGGGAGATTACCTTCAGCCGCATAATCTCGGCAGTGGGCGAGATCCCGATTCCGCCCTATCTCAACCGCGGAACGGAGGAGAGTGATTCCACGGACTATCAGACCGTATTCTCTCACATCGACGGATCAGTGGCCGCTCCGACCGCCGGACTGCACTTCACGCCTGAGGTGCTTGAGGCGATAGACGCCGTGGGGATAGCGAGGCGCGAACTGACGCTCCATGTGGGCGCCGGAACTTTCCAGCCGGTGAAGTCAGATACCATCGGCGAGCACGACATGCACAGCGAGTTCATAGCCGTGGACCGCAGTCTGATCGGCGAACTCGCCGCGACTGAGCGCCGGATCATAGCCGTAGGCACCACTTCGGTTCGCACTCTGGAGAGTCTCTACCATCTCGGCTGCCGTCTGGCTGCCGGACTGCCGGCCGATGTGCTGCCGCAGTGGTATCCATATGACCCCTCGCATCCTGATCTTCCGGTAGCCGAAGCCATGAAGGCGATTCTCTCGCATCTTGACACTACGGGTGAGAATAGGTTTGTGGCTTCGACCCGTCTGATGATAGCTCCGGGCTATCGCTATCGGGTGGTGAAGGGGATGGTCACGAATTTCCATCAGCCGAAGTCTACGCTTCTGCTGCTTGTTTCGGCTTTTCTGGCTTCTGATCCGGCCAATCCGGACTGGCGCGCAATCTATGACTACGCTTTGGCTGACAGCCGTTACCGCTTTCTGTCATACGGCGACGCCTGCCTCTTTCTTTAGGCGGGTGGTTTTGCATTGAGTGTGTGGAAGTTAGAGGATTTTGATGTGCGGGTTTCAGAGGGTTTTGTTCTTGGTTCTTTCCGGGAGTGTTCTTTCCTTTTGCATTGACGGCAAGGCATCTTGGGAGTGGAGGAGTATGCAGGCGGTGGAGTGAAAAAGCTGCATTGCTGTCAACACAATGCAAAGATAAGGCCCGATACACGCCGAAAAGGTGCGATAATGCGGAGAGATCCACAATTTATGCGTAACTTTGCCGTCCTGACATTCAAAAAACGCAATAACCGCTATGGCAAAGCAGGAATATATCGACAAAAACAAAGAATGGCTTCGGGCCAAGGCCCAGGAGCCCGGAGTGAAACCGCTTGACAAGGGTATTTTCTATAAGGTGATCTCAAAAGGCCGCTCTGATGCGCCGAAGCCCAACCGCAACAGTGTGGTTGTGGTCCACTACACCGGCACCACCATCAACGGCAAGAAATTTGACAGCTCGCGTGGCGGCACGGCTCCGGCCATGCGTCTGCGGGATCTCATCCAGGGCTGGATCATAGCCCTGCAGCAGATGCGGGTAGGCGATCGCTGGGAGATATATCTGCCTGCCGAAATGGGCTATGGCCGCTTCTCACAGCCCGGCATTCCCGGCGGATCGACCCTCATTTTTGACATCGAACTTCTCGGTGTAGGCTGACAGAAAATCAATTAAGAGGATGTTTCATTAATGTTATGAAACACCCTCTTATATTGACGCCTCATGTCGGAATTGCATGGTTAGAATGTGCGTTTGGAAATCTCTTTCAGTATGTCGCGGTCTGAGAGATAGGCGCCGTTGGCATCGGAGTTGCCGATGGTTTTGGAAATGCGCCAATAGGCGATGGCGAGGCGGGCCTTGTTTTCCGTAATGGCAGTCTGAATCAGTTCGTATTCATCCGGCGAAAATACCGCACGCAGTGTTTGGGGACGGAATACTTCGAAAGATTTGCCTGAAAGAAAGTCGGAGGTGATTTGATCGCCTGCCTTATAGCTGTCGGCCAACAGTTTGGTCAGTCTGGCTTCCTGTGCGGGAGTGACGATGACTGCCTTTTTCAGCAGTTCGATGAACAGTGATATGGTTTCTTCCGCCTGACGGTTGCAGACAGCATTGAAGCGATAGTCGTGTTTAAGAAAGTCGATGGCCGCGCGGTCGCTGTCGAATCCGTAGAGTCCGCTACCGGGGCTGAAAAACGCATTGCCGAAGTGTTCGAGATATAGGCTTGTGAAATTTGCAACCGAGCCGAATTCGCTGACAATGAAGTCTGAAAGACTGTCAAATGTCCGGTCTGTACTCATGTAGCGGGTCTGTCCGCCGTCACGGTAGCCGATATAACGGATGTCCCGTGGTATGAATTCAAAGCGTATGTCGGGGCATGGATTGAAAATGAACACACTGTCGACCGTGTTGAGAATTTCAGTCTGAGAGTCAGACAGCGGCAGGCTCTTACTCATTTTTGACAGCTTGAACCGGCCTTTTTCCGAATAATCGTTGAGCCAGTAGAGTTCAGTGCCATTCTTCTGATCGGTCGTCAAGAAAAAACAATTCCTGTCATCTCCTGATCCGAAAGCTTTGCCGATGGCCGATTCAAAGCAGATGGGAGAATAATCCACCACGGGAATAATCTTTGCCGATGCGCGTATTTTCGCCACACTGACATCCTGCGACATGGCCCAAAGACTGCTCAGGGCCACTACACAGATGGAGAGAACTGATTTCATAATATAACTTATTTGAGTTGTGAGCAATGCAAATATAGGAATTAGTAGGCGGATTTGCAATAGTTTGTTGAAATTGATCAGAAAAGAGCGCAGCATTAGTTCATATCCGATTTTGAAAGTATGAGAAATTGACATATGCAATATTAGCTTATTCGGAGTCTAAGGATTATAAACAAATGCTGCACTCTTGAATTTTATGTTCTAAGTTTATTGTTTGGGAGTGATTATTCTCGGATCATAGACATTTTTGAAATAAACATAATGATCACCAGGATCTACAGGATCATAATATTTAAATTGTGATTTATAGGTATTGACTTCTATCAATACAACGGCGTGTGTAACATTGAAAACGCCATCCGGTTTAATTCGACAGCATGCTATTCGGTTGTTATACTTGATTTGTGATATTAAATCGTTCTGGCCAAGAGGGAGAGTTGCATTAAACCAATGGTTTAGACCATTATGCCAGTCTTCAGTGTTTAAGCTTATGCCTAAGATTGAGCCAGACTCACTCCTAATAATTTTGTCATCGAAGTAGTTGATAATGTCTTCACGGAAAATTTTCATTCCTAACTTTGAACCACAGTATTGGATCGCTCCGATCACGCATTCTCCATTCCCAACAGTAGAGATTTCTGAACGGGAATCAGAAAGAGATCTAATAGGGGCGTCTTCAAGAGGCATTTGCCATTGTGGTTCGTCCAACTCGTTTTGGCAACTTGTCACGCTTAATGAAAAAAATGGTAAAAATGGTAAGCGTTTTTAATAAAGATGTAATTTTCATAAGACGATGAATTTAATTGATAAAAAATAGAGTCCCTTCAAATATTTGGTTCTGGTCAGTCTGACATATGATTGTGTATTCTCCTAAAAGGCTGGGGATTTCGGTTTCCGGATTTGTACGCGATATAGTGCCGATCCATACAGGTCCGGTTTCATCGTTCAACGAAACGTCCATATAAGTAGCATCATCCGGAAATGACAGGCTTATATGACCTATGGAATATTGACATACCAAATAGATCTTGGCGGGAGATTTCGGGCGATGGGTTGGAGTGTTACGAGGAAGGATAGTCGTAATTGATTTTTCATTATTTGATAATTTTTGCTCTCCATGAATAGTTGACGAGCAAAGGAACAATAATGAAATTGTAATGAAGAGATGGGTGAATTTAGACATAATTTTTTAGTTTTTGACATTACAAAATTAGATAGATTAATGTCTAAAAACTAAAAATAGTGGATTTTGTATTAGGCGGAGACTCGTAGTATGTAGTTGATTTACAGGTGTGTATATTGATGCCTGATGCTAAAATTAGGCGTGTGTAAATGATGTTATGCTAAAACACTATTAATCAGTGTATTATGAAGTAGATAAAACTAAAGTACTGAATTTGAGAATGACAGATTGTTGTTATATAAGTGATTAGGATATGGCTTTCAGGTATATTTCTTTATTGGGGCTTGCTGAAAGGCGAAATTTTGCTTTCAGGCGCTTGCGGCGGTCGTAGATCGCTGTGATTTTTGCTTCTCCGAGAAATATGGCAATTGCTGAGTTGGAGAAGCCTAAAACAGAGAACATGAAAAGTCGGAAATCGGGATCTTTTAGATCAGGAAACTCGTTGCGGAGCTTAATCAAAATATTGTTGTGATGTCTGTTGACCAAAGTTTCAAGTTCGCTGAGTTTTTTGCTGTCTGAAGAATATTGATCAATTAAAGATGTAATTTCTTCTGAGATCCGTTTTTTAGCTACTCTTGAAGGAGCCTCATATAGAGTGCGGCAAAGATTGTCAATCACAGTGAAGCGTTCAGCGAGAAGAGACTGAATGGTAGCCTGTGACTTGGCATCTTTTGCAAGCAGCTCACTGAGATTGCGCGCAATCTCCACATTATTATTGATTATTTCTAATTTGCGTTTACGATAGCGGATCAGATATATCGCAGCAATAGTGAGCAATAAGACTGTAATAATGATTATGCTGATTGCAATGGCTTTGGTCGATTTCAGCCGGGCTTCATTGAGATTTCGTTCTGAAACATAAAACTCTCTCATTGAGGTTCCGAGCGACTGTGACATGACGGACCGAAGGATGCTGTCAGTAAAATGGTTCAGATCCTCAAGTACAATTATGGCTTCTGATGTAGACCCTGAGGCTTTGCAGATTTTGTATTGCAGCCAAGCGTTCATCCCGTGTCCGGCTGTGCTGAATCTTTCCGAAAGTTCGGACGCTTTGGCTATATCTCCGATATGAACATTTGCAAGCCCATAATATATAGAGTCCCTGCCAGTAGCGAGATTAGATTCACAGACTTCAGCTAAATATGGAATGGCTTTGCTGTAATCGCCTGAATTTATATGTGTCACACCAATGGATCGGATGGCTTCTATATAAAGTGTAGTATCATTATATTTTGTCGCCGAGTCGATCAGTTGCTTACTTAAGGCAATAGCATCTTCATTTTTTTCAGCCGCTGCATAGGTCTTTGCCAGGTCGAGGATCGCATAGTTGATATGAGGCTGGCGGTGGGAGAGGCGGAAGTTTTCGAGTTCGATTTCGGAGAATTCGATTTCCTCGGCAGTATGATAGTTTTCGTGATAGATGTCGGCGATCATGCGGGCCGACATGGCTATCCAGAATTTGTCGTCAAGCCGGACAGCGAGATCATAAGCCTTGAAAAGCGCCGTGAGGCTTCGGGCATAGGCCTTGCGGTTGAAATTCAGTTCTCCGAAATAGTGGAGGGCAAGCATGAGATGATGGCTGTCGTCGGTCGACTCGAAATAGCTGACGGCGGTTGAGATCAGCGAGTCGTTTGTCTCGGTTATGTAGTTTTTGGATCGGGCCTGGGTGAGCAGGAGGGCGTGGAGCGCACGGGCTTGGCTACCGCGGAGCTCTTCGCGCGGAATATCTTCGAGGATGGAGAGTGCAGAATCAGGATATTGGTCCATGATGCCCTCGGCCTCCTGAATGGTATGGGTGTGAGGTGAAGAGCAGCTGTGAGACAGCAGCGAAAGCAGCATGAGCAGTATGAAGTGGAAAAGATGTCTGTGCATGTGGAAGAGAGTGGCGGGCTATGTGTCTGTAGAGTGGAGCTGCGTCTCTGTGCCGGTTGGGTCAGACGCCGAGGGTGTAGAGAGGCGAGGTGTCGAAGCGGGGGAGGGCCACGAGGTGGACGCGGGGTTCGTCAGTGGGGATGGCTGTGTCCTTGAGGTCGATCATGCCGTTGCCGATACGGGTCACTCCGATGCCGGCGAGAGCCGACGAGACGGCGCGCAGGGCGCGGTCGGGGCTGTTGTTGTCGTTGGAAAGGTGGCAGAGGAAGATGTTGCGTAGCTGCGGGGTGTAGATGCTTGCGAGAAACTCGGCGGCCACGCGGTTGTCGAGATGGCCGTTGGAGGCCTCGATGCGGGCTTTGAGATATTCGGGGTAGCGGCCTTCGCGGAGCATCCGCAGGTCATAGTTGGCCTCGATCATGATGTAGTTGGCCAGGCGCATGTAGTGGTCCACACGCTCGCTGATGCAGCCGAGGTCGGTGGCGACGGCGAAGCGGCAGTCGCCGTTGGTGATGAAGAAGCCGGCATTGTCGGCGCCATCGTGCATCACCTCGAAGGGGGTCACCTCGAAGTTGCCTATGCGGAATGGGAATTCCTTGTAGACGGGCGAGTGATAGTCTTTGATGCGGCGCGAGACGTTGTGGCGGCGGAGTATGCCGTTGAGGGTCTTTGGAGTGCAGTAGACGCGCAGGTGGCGGTAGCGCCTGAGCAGCGGGTAGACGTCGCGTATGTGGTCGCCGTGGTCATGGGTGAGGCATATTCCGGCCACACGGTCCATCGAGATGCCGTTGCGGCGCAGGCCTTCGACCACCTTGGCCACTTCCACTCCGGCGTCGATGAGGAAGCCTCCGCTGCGGTCGCCTATGTAGGAGCAGTTGCCTGAGCTTCCGCTGCCGAAGCTCATGAAGAAGATGCGGTCAGAGGCTTGGAACTCAGGGAGTTCGTCGATCGCCGGCTGTTCGCGGCGGTATTTGCGCGCGATTTCGACCATCTTCTTGTCGGGTATGATGCTGAAATCGCTCTCGGAGCCTTCGTTGAAGTCGTCAAGAGAGTCGAAAAGTCCCGGCATAGGGAGTCTGGAGGGTTTGCGCGGATTTGCCATGAGCAGCGTGTGGGGTGGATTTTATGCTTGTTTTCTTTTTTTGGGGGGATGGTTCAGGTGTAGAGGAGGAAGATGGAGGGAATTTTGTCGAAGTCATACTTACGGCGCGCCCAGGCTGAGAGCGGAAGGGTGACTATCGACTGGCGCGGGCCGGTGATGTCAGAGGCCACGCAGAGTCTCATGGACGGAGGTAGCGATGAGGCAAGCTCGGCGATGAGGCGGTTGTTGCGGTAGGGGGTCTCGATGAAAATCTGGGTCTCGCCCTCCTGACGGATGCGTCGCTCCATGTCGCGCAGGCGCAGGCTGCGGGCTTTTGACTCGTAGGGGAGATAGCCGCGGAAGGCGAAGGTCTGGCCGTTGAATCCTGAGCCCATGAGCGAGAGCAGTATGCTTGACGGGCCTACGAGGGGCACAACTTCGAGCCCTTCGGCCTGGGCTATGCCCACAAGGTCGGCTCCGGGGTCGGCCACGGCCGGACAGCCGGCTTCGGAGATGACTCCTACAGGCTCTCCGGCGCGGAGAGGGGCAAGCATGGCGCTGACTTCGGTCGGAGCCGTGTGTTCGTCAAGCACGGTAAACGAGAGCGAGTCGATGTCGATCGAGCGGTCGCAGCGTTTCAGGAAACGGCGCACGGTGCGGACGTTCTCGACCACGAAGTGTCTGATGGCTCGGATCACCGCGAGATTTCTTTCGGGAATCACGTCGCTGACCGACGCATCGCTCATGGTCGATGGAATCAGATAGAGGGCCGGGCGCAGCGGCGAGGCTGCGGCTTTGCTTTCTTCGCTTGTCATCCTACTGATCCTTCAAGGGTTATCTGGAGCAGATTCTGGGCCTCGACGGCAAACTCCATCGGGAGCTTGTTCATGACTTCCTTGGCATAGCCGTTGACAATCAGGGCTATGGCTTCTTCGGTGGGAATGCCGCGCTGGTTGCAGTAGAAGAGCTGGTCTTCGGAGATCTTGGATGTTGTGGCCTCGTGTTCCACTATGGCGCTGTCATTCAGGATGTCGATGTAGGGGAAGGTGTGGGCACCGCAGTTGCTGCCCATCAGCAGGGAGTCACACTGGGTGTAGTTGCGGCAGCCTGAGGCATCGGGAGCCACCTTGACAAGCCCGCGGTAGGAATTCTGCGAATGTCCGGCCGAGATGCCCTTCGAGACGATGGTCGATGTGGAGTTCTTGCCGATGTGGATCATCTTGGTGCCGGTGTCGGCCTGCTGATAGTTTTTGGTGACGGCCACAGAGTAGAACTCGCCGCGCGAATAGTCGCCTTTGAGCACACAGGAGGGATATTTCCATGTGATTGCCGAGCCGGTCTCCACCTGGGTCCATGAGAGTTTGGAGTGGTCACCGCGGCATAGACCACGTTTGGTTACGAAGTTGTAGATGCCTCCGCGGCCCTGGGCGTCACCGGCATACCAGTTCTGCACGGTTGAATATTTCACCTCCGCGCGGTCTTCCACAATGATCTCCACAATTGCCGCATGAAGCTGGTTTTCATCGCGCATGGGAGCCGTGCAGCCTTCGAGGTAGCTGACATAGGCATCGTCGTCGGCTACTATGAGAGTGCGCTCGAACTGGCCTGTGCCTGAGGCGTTGATGCGGAAGTAGGTTGAAAGCTCCATAGGGCAGCGCACACCCTTGGGGATGTAGACAAACGAGCCGTCGGAGAAGACTGCCGAGTTGAGGGCGGCGAAGAAGTTGTCGCGGTAGCTGACCACTGAGCCGAGATATTTCTTGACCAGATCAGGATAGTCGCGGACGGCTTCCGAGATCGAGCAGAAGATTATGCCCTTCTCGGCAAGCTTCTCGCGGTGGGTGGTCTTGACGCTGACGGAGTCCATCACGGCGTCGACGGCCATGCCCGCAAGGGCTTTCTGTTCCTGCAGGGGGATGCCGAGGCGGTTGAATGTGTCGAGAAGCTGCGGGTCGACTTCATCAAGGCTTTCGGGGCCTTTGGCCTTGGAGCGCGGCTCGGCGTAGTAGCTGATGGCCTGGTAGTTGATCGGCGGAATGTCGAGATGGGCCCAGGTAGGCATTTCGAGTGTCTGCCAGTAGCGGAAGGCTTTCAGACGGAATTCGAGGAGCCACTCAGGCTCGCCCTTTTTTGCTGAGATGAGGCGCACCACATCTTCGCTGAGACCCACGGGTATGATCTCGGTGTCGATGTCGGAGGTGAAACCGTATTTATATTCGTCGGATGTCGCGCGGTTGAGCAGCGCGTCGCTGTCCGGCTTTTGGTTCAGTTTGTCTTTGTTGTCCATATTTTCCATGACTCGGAGGGTATTGATCAGAGGCTTTTCAGCGGCCTCTTATATGGTTGTTTCGGTTGGTTGGGGAGCCTTGTCGATGCTATTGATGTGGCAGCCGTCGTCGCCCGTGACAAAGGGCGACAGCGCACCGAGCACCCAGGGGGCGAAGCGGGCCGTGAGAAGCACCACCCGGCCCCCGCACAGATGAGATTTTTCTGACAGACGGGCTGAGGGAAACACGGCTATGTAGAGGTTGAGGAGCAGGCTGACGAGCAGAAAGTATTTTGCCACGGCAAAGGCCGCGCCGGTAATGCGGTCGAGCGGACCGAGCAGAACGGCATGGCTCACCATACGCATTACTTTGGCTATCAGGATTACTCCGTAATAGGCCACCAGATAGACCAGAGCGTTGGCTATGATCGAGACGGTGGCACGGCTGACGGCTGATGCCTGCCAGTCGGGATTGCTGCCTGAGAGCATTTCGGCAACCGGCTGGCCGAGGGTGCGGCAGGCTATGATGGCGACCACGATGGCCGCCAGAGATCCTAACTGCTTGATGATTCCCTTGCGGAAGCCATACCAGGCCGAGCCGATGAATATCAGCAGCAATATGATATCGAGAACTGTCATGAGAGGGTTTGGTTGTTGGTACTTATATATTTGGATGCAAATTTAACAATTTATTTGCAAAGAGTGTTGAAATGCAGACAGGAAAACGGTGTCGGCACCCAGCTACCACCCGGCCCTCGGCGGTTTCCCGCAACCCGAAATGTTAAAAACGATTCGAAAAAGAAGGGGAGATGAACAAATAAAAATGGACTAATGTTATAAAATCAAAATCGGCAAACCGAACACTACAAACCCCTAGGGCAAGCGTGTCCGGGATGAATATTCATAGTGATCTTACTAAAAGACTATTAAAAAAAGAGAGTTTACTAAAAAATCGTGTTTCATTTTAATTTTGTGAGAGAATGAAAAAGAATTTATTAATCGTGGCAGCTTTAGGCGGCATGTTCTGGAGCGCCAGTGAGGCTAATGCACAGGAGACAATCACCGGTGTGGTGGTAGAAGAAACTCCAGTATTGGTTCAGGACGTAGAGTGCAAGGACATCTACACTCCCGGCTCATGGAAAGACAACTGGTTTATCCAGCTCGGCGCCGGTATCCGCTCGCCATTTGTGGAAAATGTCCGCTCTGACGGCAAAAGCGACGACCGCCATATTACCGCCATATATAACCTCGGTGTAGGCCGCTGGATCTCACCATACTTAGGCTTCCGCTTCTCTGCCTATTACGGCTCGATGCACTGGAATAAAGGCGTGACCGCTTCTGCCCGTGTAGCCAACCTCAACGTTGACTTCATGTGGGATATGTTCAACTCCATCGGCGGTTACCGTCCCAAACGAGTGTTCTCGATCGTGCCTTACATCGGACTCGGCGGATCTTATGTCTACCACTTCCATCCTGTGGTTGGCAACATCCAGGACCGCAAGGGCGACGGCATCAAGTCAAACCAGTGGCTTCTCCCCGTGTCGGCAGGTCTGCAGCTCCGCTTCCGTCTCAGCGAATATGTTGACTTCTTCGCAGAAGGCCGCGCGATGTTCTACGGCGACAACTTCAATAACGAAGCCTACGGACGCCCCATCGACATCGATCTCTCAGCAGTTGGCGGTTTCACCTTCCACCTCACAGGCTCGAAGTTCAAACGCTACAATCCCTGTGACTACGTTGACTACATCAACAACGCCAACGCCCAGATCAACGACCTTCGCGGTGCTCTCGCCACCACTTCTGCAGCCCTTGCAGCAGCCCAGGCCCAGCTTCCCTGCCCCGATGTCACTGTCGTAGAACCCGCACCTGCCGTGACACTCCTCCCCACCGTGCGTTTCAAGATCAACTCAGCCTACGTATCTTCAGAGGAAATGGTCAACGTCTACAACGTAGCCGAATACCTCAAGGCCAACCCCAACACCTCTATCGTGGTCCGCGGCTATGCTGACGAAGACACCGGCACATCTGAATACAACATGAAGCTTTCAGAACGCCGCGCCCAGGCTGTAGCTGACATCCTCGTAGGTGACTACGGTATTGACTCTTCTCGCCTCGTGCTTGAAGCCGCCGGCAGCAACACCCAGGTTTACGACACCAACGACTGGAACCGTATCGTGATCTTCGCCGTTCCCGAATAACGGACCATAACCTTTCAGCTGCCACTGCACATAGGAAAGATATTCCTCTCCCGCCTCGACTTTAGAAAACCGAGTTTTCTTTCAAAACAATAATTGACGTTTGCGACCCGCCTGGCCCTCCGCCGAGCGGGCCGCTTACATTTGCTGCGGGTTCTTTGACCGCTCAGGCGTGATCCGGACAGCGATGCCTCGTAGGGGCTATGTTTTCGAGTCATTTAGGAAAGTTACGATTCCATCCTTAACATGTTTTCATATCGGAAGTTTGACTGATGAAGTTCGGGATGTGGTGACAGGATGATGTATAAACATTGCAAATTTGAATTAAACATGTTATTTTTGTGTCTTATCACAGAATATAATATACGAATTTGAAATCATGAATAACTCTCCTGATAGAGCGTTGACCGAAAAAGGTGAAGGCTTGACGGGCTGTGGCGCCGGAAGTGGGCGCATTCAGTTTGTCGATACGGCAAAAGGCATCTGCATTTTATTGGTGGTCATGTATCATGCGGGACTGGTGGACAATGATACTCCTTGTTTAAGTATGCTGAGAATGCCGTTTTATTTTACATTGTCAGGTCTGTTCTTTAAAGATTATGGCGGATTCAGAACCATTCTGAAGAAAGTCAATAAGCTGTTGGTGCCGTTTGTTTTTTTCTACACTCTCAGTTATCTGTCATTCGCCGCAATCAGGGTTATGGCAGGACAGGAGGTGGAGATTCCGTTTTTCGCATTCGTCACATCGAAAGAAATGGTCAATGTGGCATTGTGGTTCCTGTTGGCTCTGTTCTGGACCAACGTCTGTTTCTTTATGATATATAAGGCAAGCACAAACCGTTGTGTGACGGCATTGCTGAGTCTTGCAGTGGGGGGCGGCGGTATGATCTGTTTTGATCATTATGGTGTCAGGCTCCCTTTGTTCATTGATTCAGGAATTGCCGTTGTGCCGTTCTATTGTCTGGGATATATGCTGAAATCGACAGATATATTGTATCCGAACCGTTATGACAGATATGCTCTTCCGGCGGCTGCGGTGCTGATCGCGGCTGCCGTTTGGTGTTTCTTTTTCGGTGACAGGCCCTATGTCAGTTTCAGGACATTATACATAGGGGAAAATTTCCTGCTTTACTATGTAGGGGCGATATCGGTGGTGATAGCTTTTATGCTGCTCTGTAAAACGGCCGGGGCTGTGGCGGGACTCAGGTATGTAGGGCGTTATTCCCTGATCGTGCTGGGCGTACATGTTGCGGTAATGTCGGTTGCCTCACGCGGACTGGAGTTTTTCGGGATGAGCCCGGATGATGCATATTACAGTCTCGCTGTATTTCTTCTGACTGCGATGCTCAGTATCGCCCTGATTCCGGTACTGAAAAGACTGTTTCCAAGGTTTACGGCTCAGAGAGACCTGATAACAGACAACATGCTTCGGAGACTCGGATCCGGCAGGTCGGAGACACGGAGTGTGGAGGGCTGACAGATGTGGCTCTGCTGCGCTGTGACGGCGCTCTGGGATGAAGTTGGCAATCTTGGGCTGATTGATGTGGTCAAACCCAAGATATTTTGCTAATTTTGCAGGGTAAACGGGGAGCCGGGGCGTGAGAGCCGGCCGGTTCCGGAATCAATCAGAATATGAGTGTTATCATTTTAGGTATAGAGTCGTCGTGCGATGATACGTCGGCGGCTGTCATCCGCGACGGGGTGCTGCTGAGCAATGTGATTGCCTCGCAGCAGGTCCATGCTGAGTTCGGAGGTGTGGTGCCGGAACTGGCGTCGCGCGCGCATCAGCAGAATATCGTGCCGGTGGTCGACACGGCGCTCAAACGAGCCGGTGTGGCCAGGGAAGAGCTCAGCGCCATCGGTTTTACACGCGGTCCGGGCCTGCTCGGCTCGCTGCTGGTGGGTACGAGTTTTGCCAAGGGCATGTCGCTCGGCCTGCGCATCCCTATCGTCGATGTCAATCATCTTCATGGCCATGTGCTGTCACATTTCATCCGCCGTAATGAGGATGACCGTGTGCCTGAATATCCTTTCATCTGCCTGCTGGTGTCAGGCGGTAACAGCCAGATAATACTTGTCAGGAACTATAATGACATGGAGATCCTCGGCCAGACCATCGATGATGCCGCCGGCGAGGCTTTCGACAAGTGTGCCAAGGTGATGGGGCTGCCTTATCCGGGCGGTCCGCATATCGACCGCCTGGCCGCCGAGGGCGATCCGAAGCGTTTCCGCTTTGCCAAGCCCCACATTCCGGGTCTGGACTATAGTTTCAGCGGGCTGAAAACGTCGTTTCTCTATACTCTCAGAGACGAGATCAGGAAGAACCCCGATTTCATAGAGCAGAACAAGGCCGATCTTGCGGCTTCGCTGCAGCGTACAATCATCGAGATACTTATGGACAAGCTTGACAAGGCTGTCAGACAGACCGGCGTCACTACGGTGGCTATCGGCGGCGGTGTGTCGGCCAACTCCGGTGTGCGCGATGCCGTGGCTGACTACTGCAGCCGCCGCGGCCTGACTGCGTTTATCCCTGAGAGGGTGTTTACAACCGACAATGCCGCTATGGTGGCTATAGCTGCCTATTACAAATATCTCGACCGGCAGTTCTGCCGCTACGATGAGGTGCCTTATGCCCGCGTGAAAGTATAAGAGCTTGTTTTTTAACGACCTCTAAGTTCAGGTTTAATTTCTATAAGCTAATGAAAGTATCAGTAATAGTGATCGGCGACGAGATTCTGCTCGGCCAGGTCACAGACACAAATTCAGGTGACATTGCCCGCCATATAGCTCCCTATGGATGGGAGGTGGGCGATGTGCAGGCTGTGGGCGATGAGGCTGACGAGATCCGTCTGGCCATCGACCGTGCGTTTGAACAGAGCGATGTGGTGCTTACCACCGGTGGCCTCGGCCCGACCAAGGATGACATTACCAAAGGGGTGATGCGGGACTATTTCGGAGGTGAGTTGCGTGAGGACCCGGCTGTGCTTGCCAATGTGAAGGACGTGGTGAGCCGCCGAGGGTTTAGGATCAATAACCTGACGGCTGCGCAGGCCATAGTGCCGACTTCGTGCAGGGTTATCCAGAACCGTGTGGGCACGGCGCCGATAATGTGGTTTGAGAAGGGCGGGAAGGTGCTTGTGGCTATGCCCGGAGTGCCTTTCGAGACCCGCGAGATGTTTACATCTGAGGTGTTTCCGCAGTTGCGCGAGAAGTTCAAGTCCGATGTTGACATAGAACATGCCGTGCTGATGGTCACGGACTATACCGAGAGCGCTCTGGCCGAGAAGATTGCTCCCTGGGAAGAGGCTCTGCCTGAGTATCTTCACCTTGCCTATCTGCCTAAGCCCGGCCTGATACGCCTGCGCATCGACGGTGCCCATCGCGATCGTGATTTCATAGCGTCGGAGGTGAAGCGTGCGGCCGGCGAGCTTGCCGCCATGCTCGGTGATGCGGTGATCGCGACCGAAGATCTGACTCCGGCTCAGATTCTGCTGCAGCGCTGCCGGGAACTGGGGCTGACTTTGGCTACTGCCGAGAGCTGCACAGGCGGAAACATCGCGCATGAGCTCACACTGATCCCAGGCTCGTCAGATGTGTTTGCCGGTTCGGTGGTGAGCTATAGCAACGATGTGAAGATGGGGCTGCTCGGCGTGGAACGGGTGACTCTTGAAGCCAACGGAGCTGTGAGTCTGCCGGTGGTCCGCGAGATGGCCGAGGGTGCGCTGAGGGCTGTCGGTGCTCATGTGGCTGTGGCCACGAGCGGTATAGCCGGCCCAGGAGGGGGTAGCGAGGAGAAGCCCGTGGGCACTGTGTGTATGGCTGCCGCGGTCACTGCTCCTGACGGCATGACGGTCTGCGAGGCCGAGACCCATCACTTCCCCGGCAACCGCCAGAGAGTGATAGAAGCATCGACCACACGTGTGCTCATAAAGGCCATAAAACTGCTGCGCGCTATGTAGGGGCTGCGAACCATCGGCTTTTCAAAGATGTTTTACAGACAGACGGCCTCCGCCCGGAGATCCGTCTGTCTGCATTTTTATCAACCTTTAAAATTATCGAATATTATGACTTACGATCAGGAAATCCGCAGCTCGAAAGTGGTATTGATGGAGTTTTACGCATCATGGTGTCCTCACTGCCAGAGGATGATGCCTGTTGTGGCCCAGGTCAAGGAACTGCTTGACGGAAGGTCTAATGTGTGTCAGCTTGACATTGACAATAACAAGGAGGCTGCTGATGCGGCTGACGTCAGATCGATTCCTTCGTTTCTGATCTATGTGGACGGCGAGGAGGCCTGGCGGCATACCGGCGAGATTGACGGCGAGGTTCTGCTGAGCAAAATCGAGTCGTTTCTTTAGGCCGGACTGACTAATTTTTTTCGACTGTCAAATTGAGTTGCTTAACGAGAATAGAACTGCATTACTATGGCTGCTACCGCTACACTGATGAGCGATTTTCTGAAAGAATTGGGCGTGAGACACACGGCCGCTTATACTGACCGGCGTTTCAGCGAGATGCCTTTCAAGTCGCTTTTCGGGCTGTCGAAACTGCTCCAGGAGTATGGCGTTGACAATGAAGCGCTGCGCCTTGCCGAGAAGAGCGAGATCGGTAAGCTGCCGGTGCCGTTTCTTGCCGGAACAGACGGCGGTTTTGTGATTGTCACATCTGTCGGTGCTGACCGCATAGGCTATCTGACCCAGGGCGTGGCCGAGGCCATGCCGCCGGATGAATTCAAGAAAGCCTGGAGCGGAGTGGTGCTGCTGGCCTATCCCGATGAGAAGTCGGTTGAGCCGGGCTATGCCGCACACGCGCGTGACCTGTTCATCGGTGAGGCTAAGAAGTGGGTGCTGGCCGCAGGCGCTATTCTGTTGTTTCTCTATCTGTTTGTGTCGAACCGTATTTATGCCGCATGGTCTACGGTGGGGCTGACGCTGATTGATCTTGCCGGACTGTGGCTGACTTACATGCTTGTGCAGAAATCGCTGAAGATCAAGAACCGTGCGGCCGACCGCGTCTGCGGGGTGTTGCAGGAAGGGGGCTGCGACAGTGTGCTTGAAACCAAGGCTTCGAAGTTTTTCGGGATCTTCGGCTGGAGCGAGGTGGGCTTTTCATATTTTTCGGTGAGCCTGCTCACGCTGCTGATCTTTCCGCAGTGGATCTGCTATCTTGCTCTCTGCAATGCCTGCTGCCTGCCGTTTACGTTCTGGAGCATATGGTATCAGAAGTTCCGGGCCAAGGCGTGGTGTACGCTCTGCGTGAGTGTTCAGGCCTCGTTGTGGCTGCTGTTTTTCTGCTACCTTGGCGGCGGATGGTTCAGGGGAGTTTTTCCGCTAAGGATCGAGTTTTTTGTGCTCGGCCTGACTTATCTGACCGTTCTGTTGGGACTCAACCGGATACTTCCGCTGATTGACCGGCAGGAGAATGCCGGCAGCGCCAGCGGCGGGGCCGATCATACGTTATAAAATATCATGCACTATGAAAAGGATACAGCGTCCGCATCTGACCAATGCTGTCAGGCTCTCCGCCAGCGAGATGAACAGCCTGCACTTCTCGCCGAAACACACCGTCCTCACCCCCGCCTTGCTCGAAAAAATGGCGGGAGGGAGGACGGATGCTGATAAGGGGGCATAGAGTTTTGCGTAATAGCTAAACTATAATGACATTATCTGTAAATTGTGTCATCTGATTCGACCAGATGCGTTCCGGTATAAAAAAGAAACATTGTGCCGGCGCCGTTTGCTGTGTCATAGCAGATAACGAAATCACCTGAGACTTTATAGCGATAGATCCTTGACGATTCCTCGTCATAAAATCTGACATTATCTTTTATTACTGTCCGCTAAACTTTTTTTGAGCGATTGAAAAATTAGGGCTGACACCTATTGCAGGAGTCAGCCCTAAATGGTTATTTTGGTGTCGCCAAACAATCCATGAATAACCATGAGTAAAAGTAGTAATTTCTTCGGACAGCCGATATATGGACAGCTGATAAAATCACTCAATCGTGAAAAAATTGTTGAATTCAGCCGAAAACACGGCGGAGAGAAGTATGTAAAGAGCTTTGACGGCTATACGCATCTGCTTACGATGCTCTATGCCGTGATCCAGCGCTTCGACTCATTGCGTGAGATAGAGACATCTATGACAGCGGAGGTTCGCAAACTGCACCATGTCGGAATTGATACTGTACCAAAGCGCAGCACCCTGTCGGATGCAAATGCCCGACGGTCAGAGAAGTTCTTTGAGGATGTCTATCGCGACCTGTATGCAGCCAACAAAGACATTCTTTCATCGGACAGCAGACGCAACGGCACGGAAGAGTGGATAAAGCAGCTTAGGATTATCGATTCCACTACAATCACATTGTTCTCCAACGCTATTTTCAAGGGCGTTGGTCGACACCCCAAGACGGGAAAGAAGAAAGGCGGCATAAAGGTACACTCTGTCATACACGCCAACGAGGGGGTTCCCTGCGATGTGCAGTTCACTTCGGCGGCCACCAATGACTCTTTCATGCTTGCTCCGAGCCATTACAGCCACAACGAGATAGTCGCTCTTGACCGCGCCTATATCAATTATGCCAAATTTGAGGAACTGACGGACCGTGGCGTTGTATATGTCACCAAAATGAAGAAAAACCTCAGTTATGAGGTACTTGTAGACTGTATGCATCAGAATCCGCAGGGACTGATGGAATACCGTGAACAGGTCGTGGTGTTCCGTAAAGACGGTATAAACCACATCGCCAGAATAATTACATACGTTGACATCAAGAAGAACGGGAAGCCAAAACTCATATCGCTTCTGACCAACGACTTCGACATGCCGCCAGAGACAATCGTGGCGATATACCGCCGCCGATGGCAGATAGAGTCTCTTTTCAAGCAGATCAAACAGAACTTCCCCTTGAGATACTTCTATGGCGAGAGCGCCAACGCCATCAAAATCCAGATATGGGTTACACTCATCGCAAATCTGCTGCTGTCAGTACTTCAAAGCAAACTCGAAAGACGTTGGAGCTTCTCAGGGCTTGCTACAATCGTCAGAATTGTGCTGATGTATTACCTGAATCTCGAAAAGTTCCTCAATCAGCCCGATGCAGACCTGAAAATCATGCTCGCCGAAGCATCGGAATCGCCTCCCGAAGTTCCTGAAAACTGCTGAGGGGGCTTGTCAAATACAAAAAGTAAGCCCAACTTCTGCCGTTCAGGAAGTTGGACTCGCCTTTTTATGGTTTAGCGGACAGTAATAATTATCTTTCGAAAAACTGAGATGGTAACCTCCGCCTGACCAGGTTTTGCTCATGAGGATTTCTTGGGTAAGGTTGCCGGTTTTTTTAGCATATTCAGCTACCGGGACATTCAGAATCTGGCTTCTTCCGAGCAGAACATCATCAACGGTTGCCGAGATGTAGAAAGGCAGTTTTGACCAGTCGGCATTTTCGAAAGTAGAGGCATTGCCGATGGTCAGAGAGAGCACGCCGAAATCATCGGAAGTGGCCGATTTGGTCTCGGAGCATATTAAGGACCCTGAGGAGTCGGTTATTTCGACTGTTACACTGACGGTCTCGTCGGCTCTCGGCTGTCCGGTTGCAGCGTCGAGGAGTGATACCTGATAACCTATCTGGGCGTTGAGACTAAGTGTCAGGAATAATGCGGATATAAATGTAGTTAAGCGTATCATTATTATTGAATTGTATTTGAATGCCTTTTATTGTGCGATGATTTGAATATCATCGGCAATCCCTATTATTTGTCCTTTAGACTTGTTGTATGCAAAAATTCCGAAAGAGGTTATGATTGTATAACCCGAAATTATATAAGGTGAAGACTTGCTGAATCCACCACCGTCAGGATCTGTCCATGTCACTGATATCTTGGCTGTGCTTGAAGAGAACGAAATTTTACCGATACACTCGGTATCAGTGTCTGTGAAGGACCAACTTTTGCTTATAAGAGTTCTCTTGTCAAGGCTATCTGCACGCTTTGCATATTCGGCTACCGGCACATTCAGAATCTGGCTTCTTCCGAGCAGAACATCATCGACGGTTGCCGAGATGTAGAAAGGCAGTTTTGACCAGTCGGCATTTTCGAAAGTAGAGGCATTGCCGATGGTCAGAGAGAGCACGCCGAAATCATCGGAAGTGGCCGATTTGGTCTCGGAGCATATTAAGGACCCTGAGGAGTCGGTTATTTCGACTGTTACACTGACGGTCTCGTCGGCTCTCGGCTGTCCGGTTGCAGCGTCGAGGAGTGATACCTGATAACCTATCTGGGCGTTGAGACTAAGTGTCAGGAATAATGCGGATATAAATGTAGTTAAGCGTATCATTATTATTGAATTGTATTTGAATGCCTTTTATTGTGCGATGATTTGAATATCATCGGCAATCCCTATTATTTGTCCTTTAGACTTGTTGTATGCAAAAATTCCGAAAGAGGTTATGATTGTATAACCCGAAATTATATAAGGTGAAGACTTGCTGAATCCACCACCGTCAGGATCTGTCCATGTCACTGATATCTTGGCTGTGCTTGAAGAGAACGAAATTTTACCGATACACTCGGTATCAGTGTCTGTGAAGGACCAACTTTTGCTTATAAGAGTTCTCTTGTCAAGGCTATCTGCACGCTTTGCATATTCGGCTACCGGCACATTCAGAATCTGGCTTCTTCCGAGCAGAACATCATCGACGGTTGCCGAGATGTAGAAAGGCAGTTTTGACCAGTCGGCATTTTCGAAAGTAGAGGCATTGCCGATGGTCAGAGAGAGCACGCCGAAATCATCGGAAGTGGCCGATTTGGTCTCGGAGCATATTAACGAACCTGAAGAGTCGGTTATTTCGACTTTTACACTGACAGTTTCGTCGGCTCTCGGCTGTCCGGTTGCAGCATCAAGGAGAGATACCTGATAACCTATCTGGGCGTTGAGGCCGAGGGTCATGAAGAGAAATAATATTGTGAAGAACTGTTTTTTCATTGTTTCTTAAATGTGGTGTTTGATTTCTGATTTTTGAATCGGCCGATCATGACAGATGCGTCAATGTCAATCACTACCATGCGGGTGATGTTTTCTTCTGAGATCTGCATACGGATTTCTCCGGTCGAGGAAATTGTATATGTGAAGTCTGCTGTCAGGCCATCATAGGAGACAGCGCCTTTTTCATCGTCAAGGAAGGTGATAGTGATTTCTTTCGAGAGATCGGTAGATTTCCATGAGCCTTTAAGCAGGTTCCGGTTCGGGAGAGAGGCTGTGGGCGGGAGCTGTGGGATAAAAGCTTTGTTGATCCTACGGACATTCGGAGTTCCGCACCATTCGAATACTCGCTCGTCGGCTTTGTAAGATCCTACCGCAGGAAAACTTGACCGGACTGTCACACCTGATTTGACGGAGTTGAAAATGAACGGGCTGAGACGGGCTCCCTCGTTGAGGGCGATCGGTGCTGAGGCGAGAGTATGGTTGCCATAGCGGAAAACGGGTCTTACCTGCCATTGAGTCGGATCGATTTTTCCCTCTGTTCCAAAGTCAAGATCTGCGGAGATGCCCTGCTGTTCGAAACTGAAGGCTTCGATGTCAGTAGTGAAGATGCTGTCGACAACCTCATTTGTGACTGTGTTGACTAACTCGAAGCCGGTTTCGAGAGGATAGGGGATGGGGATTTCGGAAATGGCGGCGGCGGTGCAGACTTTCTGCGCTTCTTTGAATGGTTCCGGTTGTTTTTTTGCCGGGACGGCCTTGCCGTCAGTAAAAGAGGGGAAAAGACTCAGTTGGGCGAGCTGGAATTTGAGAGAGAAGGGTTCGCCGATTATGTGTTCGTCTTTTTCTGTTTCAAAAATCGACTTGGTGTACCAATAAGGGGCGATGTCTAATTTCAGGCTTAAGTCAAGATTTCCGTTGACCGCAGGTTTTGTATGGTCAGAGGCCATATCGGCAATAGCTCCGACACTGATGTTTCCGGCAAGTTCAGCCCCACCGCGCAGGCGGACTCCGGCACCGAGATGCTCGATAAATGTGTTGAGACTCAGTTTGGTGTAAAAACCGCCGAAGAGGCTTCCGTCAAGAACAATGGCAAACTTTGCTTCGTCAGCTGTCGGGTCAGCTTCCGCCGGATTGTCAGCTTGTGAGGGTTGAGAGAATGTGTTGACTCCATTGCGCCGAGTCCATTCGGTGTGGTAGCTTGTGGTACGGGTCATCGAATAATCGATTTTAGCTGATGCCTCCGCTTCCCAAAATGCTCCGATCTCGATAATTGGCTGGATTGTTCCTAATGCGAGCGGTGGGAGATAAAATTTATGTGCTCCATATTCCTTGCCTGCCTCTTTGGGTTCTTCAAGATTGAAATTGAATGTCATGCCCATCTCGTTGGTGATCGCGATATTGGCATGGTAATAGCCGGAGAGCACATTGGCTACAACGTTTGTGAAAGTTAGCTCGCAGTTGAGCAGGAGGCTGAATTCTGACTGTTCGGCGAATTTCAGTGCATTATCCCACGGATAGCCATCGGCAGATCCTGCACGGGAGGCTCTCTTTACGGTAGCCGGTACGGAACCGACCTCTCCGGAGAAGAAGAATTCGTCGAAAACTTCGGAGGCGGGAACGTCAGAGATATTTACGTTTACCGATGAATCATTGTTGCGGGTAACGGCATCGACTTTTGCGCAGAGTCCCCAGGGGAATAGTTCGTGGAAGCCGATATAGTAGACATATTGTCCGGCGGAGGGTATGCGGTTGACTGGGGTGCCGGCTTTAAAGCTGATTACACCATCTGTGCTGTCTGTTATGTATGGAATATCGGCTTCTGTTATTTCATGAACGCCTGTTTTGGGTACAATTTTGTTGCGGTTGCCAAATGCTACTGAGTCGATGTCGGCGAGCATGATTTTGAAAACAGAGCCGTCTTTACGGATGAAATCTTGTGAAATGAAATCAGGGTGATCAATGCTGTCGGTGTCGACTGTTGAAAGATTGACTGACTGCAGTTCTTCTGCGTATATCAGAGTGACATCACCGGTTTTGCTGAAAACAAGCACCTGTGTATCTGTTTCATCGGCAGCAAGGCTGGTGGAGATGCTGAATAGCATCAGGGTCAGGAGTAATAACTGTTTCATGGTTTCCTCATTTTAAAGGTGCGATTACCGGCCTTGATGATGTAGATCTGAGGTGATAATGAAGAAAGGCTTATTTTCAGGTTACCGTTGCCGAGAGTGATGACTTCGCATTCATAGCGGATGCCGTCTGTGCCGTAGACTGAAATTTCTTCGGTTTTAATGGGTGAGCAGATGATGATATCGCCGTTTTCATCAACAGAGATTTCTTTTCCATCGGTTCCGATCAGGCCGATTGACGATGTGTCACCTATGGTATACTTGCTGATTTCGCTGAAGTTGAAAATCCGGTTGTTGACATTGATCTGGTTGTTGCTGTCAAACGTTATTTGCGGATTGTCAGAAAAGGGGATGACTATGCTTGAGCCATTTTTGAACCATAGGACAACGCAGTCAGAGGCCGAAGCGGTCAGACTTGCTGAAATGGCCATAGCAAATATTGGCCATTTGAAAATTTTAAAATTCATGTTAAATAAAGGACTTATAGCTGATTGGTGATTAGATGGCTAAAGGTAATATATATTTCGGAATCTGGAAAATCGGGCTGATGAGTTTGAATGGATGACAAATGTATTTTATGAAAAATTAATAAAAGCAGACAGCCTTACCGGATTTATCCGATGAGGCTGTCTGATAGTTATTGAATAGCCGGTTTTTTCTGAGCCGGTTGCTTATTCGGCTTTAGGTTCGGCGGGTTCTGCTTTTGCGGGTTCTGCTTTAGCAGGTTTGGTTTTTGCTTTTTCAGCTTTGGGTTTTTCGGCTTTGGCTTTGGGGGCTTTTGGGGCTTTGGCAGGTTTTTCGGCTTCTGCTTTGGCGGGCTTTGCTGCTTTGGCTTTGCGGTTTTTTGCTGCTGCGGCTTCTTCGGCTGCTTTTTCGCGGAGGAGGTGCTCTTCGTTGAAGTGTTCGATGTTTTTGCGCATTGATTCAGCTTCTTTGTTGAGTACTTCGATTTCGCGTTCCTGGTTGCGGATGGTGGTCAGGAGTGAGCTGAGTTCTTCGTTGTCGATCGACATGGGGTATTGTTCTTCAACGCGGACTATGAAGTCGGCGAGGACGTTCATGTAGTTTGTGAATGCGTCGAAGGGTGTGTCGTAGGGTGAGAACTGTGAGTGGACCGATCCGTCGTGCATGTTTTTGGTTGACATGTAGAAGAAGTGGTCGGCTGCCTGGAGGTAGTACCAGTCTTGTTTGAGGCGGCGGTCCTGGCAGAGGCGTACGCGTTCGCTGACGGAGTAGAGTTTTTGGAAGGCTTCGTTCTGGAGCTGGTTGCCGAGCCATGCCGAGGTGTCGCGTGCTTCGTCGGCCCATGAGATGGGGTGGAGGATGGAGAGTTCGGCTACGGGTTTGAGTTTGGTTACGGCTGTGGTGGGTGTCCAGAAGTCTATTCCGCGTTCTTCGGCGAAGCGTGGGAGGGCCTCAAGGAATTGGAAGATGCCTGTTTCACGCGGTTGGAAGTCGCCGAAGACTTCGAGGTTCATGAAGAGGTTGATGATCTGTTCTTCCTGTGGGGTGGATGCGATCCAGTCGATGTATTTGTCGGCTGTGAGGGGGTAGTCTTCCCAGGATGTGTTGCTGAAGCGGTCGGAGATGTCGTCGCTGAGTTTGTCGTTTTTGAGGAGGATTTTGAGTTTGGGTGCTGATGCGGCGCTGTAGATGTAGTTAGGCGATTTCCATCCGAGGATATGTTTGGCTCCTTCGGTGATTACGCCTTTGTAGCCCATGCTCTGGATGAGCGGTGCGAGTTCGTCGCTGTAGATGAGCTCGGTGTTTCGGAGGACTTTGGGAGTCTGTCCGAAGAGTTCTTTGATTTTTTCGTCGTGGACTTTGACCTGGTTGATGAATTCGTCGGGGTCGGCGAGCGATGATAGTGAGTGGGCGTAGGTTTCGGCGAGGAATTCGACGCAGCCTGTTTCGGCGAGTTTTTTGAGCAGGTCGATGAATTCGGGGACGTATTGTTCGAATTGTTCGAGTGCTGTTCCGGTTACGGAGATGGCGCATTTGAATTTGCCTTTTGATGCTTCGATCATCCGTAGGAGGCTTTCGGCTGCGGGGATGTAGCTGCGGTGGGCTATGCGGGTGATGATGTCGTCATTGGCGAAGTCGTCGTAGTAGTAGTGGTCGTTGCCTATGTCGAAGAAGCGATATCTTTTCAGACGGAACGGCTGGTGGATCTGAAAGTAGAAACAGATTGCTTTCATGAGTTTTTTATGTTTTGGGGCGGCTGTGCCTGTTTGTTGTGGAGAAAGGGGCCGCTTTATTTGTTTAAGACCTTGTTATATATATCAATCACTTTCTGGCCGGCTTTGTCCCAGGTTATGCGGTTGACTTCGGCGAGGCCGTCTTCGCGCAGCTGGTTGTACATTGCGGGGTAGGTTACGATTGAGTTGATGGCGTCGGCCATTGCGTCGATGTCCCAGTAGTCGGTTTTGATGACGTTTGTCAGGATTTCGGCGCAGCCGCTCTGCTTTGAGATGATGGATGGTACTCCCATCTGCATTGCTTCGAGGGGTGAGATGCCGAATGGCTCGGAGACTGAGGGCATGACGTAGACGTCAGATGCTTTGAGCATTTCGTAGACCTGGGCGCCTTTCTGGAAGCCGGGGAAGTGGAAGCGGTCAGCGATTCCGCGTTCGGCTGCGAGGAGGATCATTTTGTTCATCATGTCGCCGCTGCCTGCCATGACGAAGCGTACGTTGGGGTTGTTCTTGAGGACTTTGGCTGCGGTTTCGACGAAGTATTCGGGTCCTTTCTGCATTGTGATTCGGCCGAGGAAGGTCACCACTTTGTCTTTGCTCTTGTGTTCGGGAACGTTGAGCTGTTCGGGTGTGAGCGGTGTGACGGCGTTGTGGACGGTGGTGACTTTTGCGGGGTCGATTCCGTAGTGGTTGATGACGGTGTCACGGGTGAGGTTCGAGACTGTTATTATGTGGTCGGCGTGGGTCATTCCGTCTTTTTCGATTCCGAACACTGTGGGGTTTGGTTTGCCTCGTGAGCGGTCGAATTCGGTGGCGTGGACGTGGATGACGAGCGGTTTGCCTGAAACCTGTTTGGCGTGGATGCCTGCGGGGTAGGTGAGCCAGTCGTGAGAGTGGATTATGTCGAAGTCGACTGTGCGGGCTATGACTCCGGCGCAGATGGAGTAGTTGTTGATTTCTTCGACGAGGTTGTCGGGGTAGCGTCCGGAGAATTCGATGCAGCCGAGGTCGTTGGTGCGCATGTAGTTGAAGTCGGCGTAGATGTGATCGCGCAGGCGGTAGTAGAGGTCGGGGTCCATTACGTTGCCTATGCGGTCCTGGACGTACTGGCGGTCGACGTCGCGCCATACGATGGGTACCTGCGACATTCCGATGATGTTGGCGAAGTGTTTTTCTTCGTCGCCGAACGGTTTGGGTATAACGAATGTGATGTCCATGTCACCACACTCCCACATACCCTTAGTGAGACCGTAGCTGGCGGTTCCGAGGCCGCCGAGGATGTGAGGGGGAAATTCCCATCCGAACATTAAAGCTTTCATGGGCGTGTGATGATTAGTCCATTATGAATTTCTTGAGTGTGGTGAGCGTGCGTAGCACTTCGGCTATGTTGGTCACGTGGCTGATGGCGCCTCGGCCTGAGAAGGGTGGGTTGGCGTCGTAGAGCTGTGAGAGGGAGCCGATGCATCCGTTTGACATTTCGTCTTCGAAGCCGATGAGCATTCGGTCGATGTAGCTGACTCCGCTCATGCCGAATACTTTGAGGTAGGCGTCGGAGTAGAAGCCCATGAGCCAGGGGCGTGCGGGGCCGTTGTGGAGTGCCATTTCGCGTTCTTCGGGCGATCCGAGGTAGCTTGGGCGGTAGCCGTAGCTTTTTGGGGAGAGGGTGCGGAGGCCTTTGGGGTGAGGAGTTCGCGGGTGACGATGTCGAGCACGCTTTTGCGCTGGCGGCGGTCAAGCGGGCTGTAGTCGAGGCCGATGGCTATTGCCATGTTGGGGCGCACGGAGGGGTCGGCGTAGGTGCCGTTGACGTAGTCGTAGAGGTAGCCGAAGTCGTTGAGGAATGTGGCGATGAATGGCTGAGCCATTTTTTCAGCGGCTTCGCGAAAGCGGGTTTCATCGGGGGTGCCTTCGGCGAGGCGTGAGGCGAAGATGAGGGCGTTGTACCAAAGGGCGTTGAATTCGGCGAGGAGGCCTGAGCGGGGGACTATGGGGTGTCCGCCGAGGGAGGCGTTCATCCATGACATGGGTTTTTCGGTGCCTTCGGTGTTTACCATTCCGTTGCTGTCGACTTTGAGGAGGGGGTGTCGCTGGGAGAGGATGAAGTTGAGGATGTCACGTACTTCGGGGAGGTATTTTGCGGAGGCGTCTTCGCGTCCGTAGGCTTTGGCATATTGCTGGAGTGACCAGATAGCCCAGAGTGGTATGTCGGGGAGGTCGATGCCGTTGATGCGGCTGTCGAGCTCGCCTGTGGCCATGAAGTGGCGGAGTGCCTTGAGCGATGTGGCTGCGATTTTTTCGAAGTCTTCGCGGTGGTTTATGGCTATCGTGGCTCCTGGGAGGGCCATGAAGGTGTTGCGGGCGAGTATTTTGCCCCAAGGGTAGCCTGAGAGGAGATACATGCTGTCGCCGTCATTGAGGTAGCATTGCTTGACTGCGTTTTTCAGGCAGTTGAAGAATGATGAGCGGCATGTGCGCTGTGCGATCTCTTTTTCATACATTCTGGCGAGTGAGCGGGGTGAGACTTCGCTTAGTCCGGCTGAGAAGATGATTGATTCGCCTTTTTTGATGGGGACTTCGAAGTAGCCGGGAACCCAGAGGTCTTCTGAGTAGGGTACTCCGCGTTCGAGGTCTTTGACGTATTCGAATCCGTTGTACCAGTTGGGTTCGTAGGTCCAGGTTGGTTTGTGGCTGAACTGCATGTAGAGTGTCGGGTAGCCTGGGTAGAGGCATGCCGAGACGCCGTTGTCGATCTGTGGTATTGTCTGGTCGAGGGCGTTGTTTGCGATGCAGAGTTCGTTGGCGTCGCGGAAGGCGAGCACCGGGCGGAAGCGGAGTGTGGTCGGAGAGTGTGCTTCAACGAGGGTGTAGCGGATGAGCAGGCGGTTTTCGTTGGAGATGAAGATCTTTTCTTTGGTGAGGATCACGCCTCCGACTCTGTAGGTGGTGCGGGGCACGTTTTCGCAGTCGAATTCGCGTATGTATTTGTGGCCGTTTGGGCTCATGACTCCTCCGCGGTAGCGGTGAAGCGCGAGGTTGAAGGGGACGCCGTGCTGGTAGACTGTTTCGTCGAGTGACGATAGCAGCACGTGCCAGGAGTTGCCCAGCTCGGGGACGGGGACAACGAGCAGGCCGTGTTGCTTGCGGGTGTTGCAATCCACTATCGTCGTACAGTGATAGGCTCCCGACTGATTAGTGCGGAGCATTTCCTTTGGAAGTGACTGCTCCAGATTAATCATGAGTTTTTTATCAAATTTAAGATAGCTCATGTAAGGGAATAGATATAGATTATGATGTTAGATTCCTGACGGATGATATTAGAACTTAGAACTGATGCGCTTCGCGCGGAGCTGAGGAGGGTTTACGGAAGGCATTGGATTTATTTAAGTCACGAATTTAACCTATTGTCTTGATAAAAGCAAATTTTGTGGTGAAAAAAGTTAAAATCGGGCTGAAGGGTGTTGGAGGGCTATGTTGTAGAACATCAACGGGCTTTCCGGTGGTATAAAAAAGAACTTCCGGACTGTTTGTCTTTGAAAAAGACTGTCAGCCCGGAAGCGGTATATTTTTTTTCAGTGTCCTGAAGGATTTTCCTCTGATTTTCTTATTTGAGGACGTCCTTCACAGCGTCATTGGGAACCATCTGTTCCTGGAAGGTGTAGGCACCGGTCTTCGCCGACTTAACGACCTTGATGACCTTGCTGTAAGTGCGGCCTTCGCCTTTTTGCAGAGATGCAACGGTTTTCTTTGCCATGAGTCAGTGAATTATTTGATTTCTTTGTGAACGGTAACTTTCTTGAGGATGGGGTTGTATTTCTTCAACTCCAGGCGTTCGGTGGTGTTCTTGCGGTTCTTGGTGGTGATGTAACGCGAAGTACCGGGCATGCCCGATGCCTTGTGTTCGGTACATTCGAGGATGACCTGAACGCGGTTGCCTTTAGCTTTCTTTGCCATCTTCTTATAAAATGTCTAAGTATTTGATTTCAGTTATATAACCCTTTGCGGCTGCTTCTTTGATGGCAGCGTCGAGGCCTTTCTTGTTGATGGTGCGGAGGCCTGCGGCTGAGATGGTGAGAGTGATCCAAGCTTGCTCCTCAACCCAGAAGAATTTCTTGTTGAAGAGATTTACATCGAACTTGCGCTTGGTGCGACGCTTTGAGTGCGACACATTGTTGCCCACCATTGCTTTCTTGCCTGTGATCTGACAAACTTTTGACATGGCTGTTGGTTTTTATCTCTTTGTTGTTTACTAATAATTTTTAGTCACGGCGTCTTGTGGCCGCCATCTCAATTCTCATATCAAGGCTAAGTGCATCATTCTTAACCTCTTTTCAAGGATGTGCCACAAAACTCGGCTGCAAAGTTAAGAATTTATTCCCGCTTTGCCAAGCGGAATTCAAACTTTTTAGGTGGCCATCACATATTTTAACTAATCTTTATAGTGCTGAGATGGCGCGCGGTTGTGGTTTCCGCGCGCCATCTCAGGATATGTGTGCGGTGGCTTCTGTGAAGCTGATTCCGCAGAGGAGGGTGGATTATTCTTCGTATTTCTTCACGATGACGGTGGCGTTGTGGCCGCCGAAGCCGAATGAGTTAGAGAGGGCCGCGCGGACGGGGCGGTTTTCGGCTTTGTTGAAGGTGAAGTTGAGGGTGTAGTCGATGTTTTCGTCGTTGTCTCCTTCCTCGTGGTTGATGGTCGGGGGCACGATGTCGTTCTTGACGGAGAGTACCGAGAACATGGCTTCGAGCGCGCCGGTGGCTCCGAGCAGGTGGCCGGTCATCGACTTGGTTGAGCTGATGTTGAGCTTGTGGGCCTGTTCGCCGAACACTTCTACAATGGCTTTGACTTCGGAGATGTCGCCTACTGGGGTCGATGTGCCGTGCACGTTGATGTAGTCGATGTCTTCGGGCTTCATGCCTGCGTCTTCGAGGGCGTTGCGCATCGAGAGGATGGCGCCGAGGCCTTCGGGGTGGGTTGCGGTGAGGTGATATGCGTCAGCGCTCATGCCTCCGCCGGCTACTTCGGCGTAGATCTTGGCGCCGCGGGCTTTGGCGTGTTCGAGTTCTTCGAGGATGAGCACTACCGAGCCTTCGCCCATGACGAAGCCGTCGCGCGAGGCGCTGAAGGGGCGTGATGCGTGTTCCGGGTCATCGTTGCGGGTAGAGAGGGCGTGCATTGAGTTGAAGCCGCCCACACCTGCGGGGTAGATGGCTGCTTCGGCGCCGCCGGTCACAAACACGTCGGCCTTGCCGAGGCGGATGAGGTTGAAGGCATCGATGATGGCGTTGTTTGACGATGCGCAGGCCGATACCACGCCGAAGTTGGGGCCGTGGTAGTTATACTCCATCGAGATGTGGCCCGAAGCGATGTCGGCGATCATCTTGGGGATGAAGAAGGGGTTGTATTTGGGGCCTTGCTGGGGGCCGTTGAGAGCGTAGTAACCGGCTTCTTCCTCGAATGTGTGGAGGCCGCCGATGCCGGCTGCCACGATTACGCCCACGCGGTTGCGGTCGAGGTTTGCGGCTTCCTCGATGCCTGAGTCGGCAACGGCCTGACGGGCTGCCACCATAGCATACTGGGCGTAGAGGTCGAGCTGACGCAGTTTCTTGCGGTCGAAGTGGTCATTGGGGTTGAAATCCTTGACCTCGCAGGCGAACTGGGTCTTGAACTGCGAAGCGTCAAAGTGGGTGATGGGAGCGGCTCCGCTCTTTCCGGCTACGGCGTTGAGCCAGGTGGTTTCAACATCGTTGCCTATAGGGGTGATGGCGCCGAGTCCGGTCACCACTACTCTTTTAAGTTCCATTGGCAAAATGAATTTCGTAAGGGGGTGTTATGTGGAGGAAAGTTTCTGAGGGGAGGGGGTTAATTGAGAAGAAGGCTCCACCGCGCTGGTTTTATTGGCGTGGGGAGCCTTTTTTTGGCTCGGTCAGAGCGCGGGCTGTGAGCTCGCAGACCGGTTTTTACTTCTGAGTGTTAGCCGCGATGTATTCGATAGCGTTCTGTACGGTGCTGATCTTTTCGGCCTGGTCATCGGGGATAGTGATGCCGAATTCTTTCTCGAATTCCATGATGAGTTCTACGGTGTCGAGGCTGTCTGCGCCAAGATCTTTAGTGAATTCAGCGGTTTCGGTTACTTCGTTTTCGTCAACACCGAGCTTATCAACGATGATAGCTTTAACTCGAGATGCAATTTCAGACATAGTTTTAATTTTGTGAGTTGATTAGTAATTTCTTGATTGGAATCGCAAAAATTTTTACATTTGCGGTGCAAAGGTAATTATTTTTTGTCAACTTCGCACACAACAAACGTATAAAGATGTTAATTAAGCTCCTTTTTGGTCGCTTTTTGGTGCCTTTCGCCGATTCATTGGCCTCTTTGGGCGATTAGGATTGTGGCCGGATGTTACAAACTTGTTACGTTCCTTGCGTGTTACCTCTGTGAATGCTCTCCCCCCTCTCTCTGCGGGCCGGTTTCTTCTGTCAGGGCCGGCAGATATGCCACATATATTATATATAATACACACTTTATTAGGATTATGGAAAGAAAATACTGTTTCCTCGCCTCGGCCGCTCTCGCGCTTGCCCTGACGGCCTGCGGAGGTTCCGGATCAGGCCGGAAGGCCGATGCCGGGCTCATCAACGAATTTCAGGTCAGCGAGATTCTGATGACGGCTGACAAGGACTATCGCATCTCGATGGACTACGGCGATGCATATCTTGAACTCTACACTTCGATCCACTGGCCCGAACGGCTGGGCTCAAATGATATAAGCGTCCTTCAGGACTCGCTGCTGTATTTTGCCTACGGTGACACCGCCGTCACTGACATCAGAGCCGCCATCAGAGCCTATCTCGACAACACTTCTATTGTAGAGGGTATAAAGTCTGTCACCGAGGTCGACTCGCTCCCGGCCGACACGATGACCTATTTCAACAATGTCACGGCCTCGGTTATGGAGGTCAACGAGGATATGGCCACCTATCAGGTGGTTTCGTCGACCTATCTTGGCGGCGCCCACCCCATGACCTCCGTGCGTCCCTTCACCTACTCCTTCGCGCAGGGTCAGGTGCTCGGTTTCGACAATATGTTTCTGCCCGGCGTGACGGCTGATTCCATAATGCCTGTGATACGCACGGCGCTTGCCCGGCAGCTTTCAGTTCCGGTCGACGCTCTTGACCGCGGGGGCATCTTTGTCTCGCAGCTGACCTATCCCGGCAAGCCCTACATTGCGTCAAACACTCTCTATTTCCACTACGACCCCTATGAGATCGGTCCCTACGCTCTTGGGCCTGTAGATGTGGCGGTCTACCCCGACGAGGTCGACCGTTTCCTCCGACCCGACGTTAAGAGCCTTTTCGACCAGGGCTTCTGACCGCATCTCGCGCATAGCCTCATACACGCTGCGCGTGCTGAGGCCGGATGGATGCGCTCAGAGGCCGGATGGACGTGCAGAGAATCCGGATGGTGATGTCCGCCAGGACATCGGTTTACTCGTAGCCCGTGACACCGGAGCGTAAAGCGCGCAGGTGTCATGGGTTTGCGATACATCTCGGCATGTGGTGTCCGGCCGAGGACACCGATTTACCGCTCCGGATGGCGTGCCTCCGCATTATCGCACTCTTTCTGGGGCGGAATTTTGTATCTTTGCGGAAGTTCTTTCCGATGTTTTAACAACCGCTTTTTGTGCCATTGCCCGGTTTTATGTCAATTAGTGCGTTTTGGAAGTGCTGTTTTATGTCAAATAGTGCGTTTTGGAGGTGTCGTTTTATGTCAATTAGTGCGTTTTGGGGGTGTTGTTTTATGTCAATTAGTGCGTTTTGCCTATTCTGAATCTTTGTGATCCGGACTGTTAATTCCCTGTCGGGATATTGACTTTTTTAAGAATTGTTTGTAATTTTGCATGCCGACTTAACGGTTGTTTTGAATACAACTTCTTAGCAGAGCCCGCGCGTGTGGGTCATGCGGGAGGGAGGCAGTCTTGCTCCGGCGCCATGCCGTGGGCAAGGACATACTGAAAAAAGCGTTTACTTGCGCTTCTGTTCTTGACCTCTTGAAATCTGGCAGTTTCAAAATCATAGTCAGGACTGATGCAATGGTAGATGCTCATGGATATGTAATCGGCATCCGATGGCTGAGGTGTGACCCTGTGAGGGGTCTTGCCTTTGGTCTATCGTATGCATGCATATTTGCGTGGGCTCTGCACATTGCTCGTCTTACTATGATGGGCACATGCCAGAGCCTCAAGAGGTGGGACGAGCAATTGTTCGGCACCCATGCTTTTTGTTTTCTCATAGTCCCGTCAGGGGTGTCGGCTGGACATATATCAGACCAATCACACACATCTTTATGCCGACCAATCTTTTTTCTGCAGTTGGATTTAAAGACTATCTGTGCAGGCGCATGTTGCCTCAGAGTGCCGACAGCACCATGTCGCGCATCCGCTCTCTCCGTCCGGCAGGCTTGAAAGAGCTACCGGCCGACACTGACCTGCTTCAGTGGCTCTGCGGACAGCTTGAAGAAAATCCGTCGCCGTCATACGCCCGTAGCCTCATAGACGGCATTATCGAGACTGTTTTATTATCATCGCCCGACAGCGAAAACCAACGCACACTCGCCGACCGCCTCACCGCTCTAAGGCGTTTCCGTGACTACGCCGATGCAGTGCTCATGGCAGATGATGAAGCTGACGATGAAGCCGATGCCGCTTCCGGCGATCTCCCCGAAGAGGCCGAGTTGCAGCAGCTGCCGGCATCCGCCCTGGTGCCCCAGGGCATAGCGCCGGTGCCTGCCGGAATCCACTGGATATCGGTGCGTGAAACGACTGTGGACCCCTTCATTGGAAAAGCTCCGCAGTCAGTGCGCGGCAAATTCCGCGGGCGTCTCGTCACCCAGTCGCGCAAGGGTGGCACCACCGTACCCTTCCCGCTGAAAGCGGTGCGGTCTATCTTCCACAATGCTGAAGACTTCGAACGAAATTCTCCCACCGGACTCTTGCTCTCGCATAAAGCTTGGTTGGATGCGTGGAAAGCCGAGATTGACGATGTCATTGAAACTATCACCGACCGCATACTCTTCTATGTGGCCGAGGATCGGAGAGATCCCCGCGGATTCACCCGTCTGCCCGACGGAATGTGGGCCTATACATTGGCTTCGATTGACGAGATCGGCATTGACAGTGCAGGCCACGTTTACATAAAGCTTTTCGGCTCGACCGATGAGAGTCCGTTGATCCATCAGGTCTATTCGTTCGATTTCTCATCAAAGGCCTGGAGTCCGATGACCGGTGTCTTTACGCTTAGGCAGATCGACCTTGACCATGATCCGGAGATGCAGGAGATACTGCGCCGTCTGGCCCCCGGACTGCAGGCCATGCAGGCACTGAAGGCTCTTGGAGTGACTCCCCGAACCACTGTAGCCCAGCTCCGCAATCTTTGGCCGCAGATCGAGCCCCTGCTGTCCGGCCTGCACTGCGAGACTCTGCGCATATTGTCGTTCTACAATATCGATGCCATGCTGCACATCCACAACAGCCGCAAGCAGATCAGCAAGTCATCGGCAGGAATAATTTAAACATAAAAAACAATCAAAAAACGTTATATGAAAAAGTTAATTTTGCTATTGCTGACAATAATTTCCGGTTTGTCGGCAAGAAGCGCAATTATTGTATATGATGGCATTAGATATTATATTAGGATATAATGATTGATTATCAGTATATTGCGATTTGTGGGGTGTACTAAATAGGTACTGAATGAGATAATAAGAGAAGATTATTAGAATTAATTTATGGATTTTTAAGGCATGTTAGTTATATTTAATTCGATTCTTTTTCGCAATATCACTCCAAATTTGAGGTTTTGAATAGCAAGGCAATGAGAAAAAATCGTTAATTTTGCAGTCGAATTGGCATCGGTCAGTTCACGACATTCTGGAAAATAAGAAGCGTTATGCTATCTTGTAAAATGAAAACGTAGGAAATTTTCAACCTGATACAAGAGATGGCATAGTGGTTCTCACGCATATAGCGTGGGCTGCTATTGTTACATCTGTATCAAAGGTTTCCTACGACCCTCATTTTAGACGTGGCATAGTTGGCTCACGTTTTCTTGTAATCTATAATGGCTCTTGAGTCAACGAGCTAATGAAAATTTAGCCTTAGTTTAATGTGGACGAACTCGACGCCTTAGATACATACAACGGGTACACCGAACATGATATGTGGGTGGATTTCGATAACTTCGAGAACACCGGCTCGCCCAATGTTTTATGAACCCGACCTTGAAATTTTTTTGTATAACCTTAATGACTGGGACTAATGTATATTTTTTTGTTCCCCTCATTTCTATTATAATTTTTCTGCCTTTATGCTCGGAGCATTAGTTTCATTCTTACTTATTTACGCGATCTATGTTTTTATAGATTGGCTACGTAATTCAAAAAAAACTTTTAAGCCTCATGTCGCTTCTCACAAGAGGATTGCTCGAACTATTTGGATATACTGCGTTTTTTTGATTGCGGTTGCTATTACAATGGTTAGTTTTACTGATTTCAACCGCCAAAGATTTTACCGACCAATGTATGGTCAGTATAAGGGTTGGTATTTCCCATATGGCCATTACTCTAATTTACGCATAGGTGATATTCGAGATAAGACTGAAGTTTATGATAGATGGAAAACAATTCATACGCCATTGCTATTGGGGCGCAATTGGGAGGAACTTCCAAATGAAGAACCGCACACTCCATACTCACGTATTTTAAGTTCCATTCATACTTATAATTCTGATAGCAATTCTGAATTGTATGGTAGGGGAATCATTCTTCGCGTTTATGATTTGGACTCTGAAATTATTGATTCACAGGAAAATGGAAAATCGATTTATCAGTATTATATTGACGCTTTAGTATCTGATTCATCTTTTTATAAACATTCTGAGAATTTTTCTCCTAATTTAGCAATTGAAACACCTGTCTATATGACGGTTTCTGTGGGTGACGATTATCCTCCTATATTTAAGAAGCATATAACTATCTTTGCTAATAATCGTGCATATGAACTAAACTTTTATGTTGATGAGAAAGTAGAACGGCCTGCAAAATCCAATACTTTTGACTTTTTAGATGCTGAATTTCTCAATATCGCAAAGGAATTAGACCTACATTCTTATAAAGAATGGCAGGAACAGGAATCTCAATATAATAGAAATCTAAAAATAAAATGTGCTATTTTCATCGCACTATATTTACTTTGTATAGTAGGGGCAATTTGTTTTGCGCTCCGTTATTATCGCAATATAGGCAATGTAAATATCAAAGCAGTAAAGATTACTAAGTTTTTTTCAATTGTCAATTTCATAACATTTACAATTCTTGGTATTAGTTTTATTGCAGCCTTTTGCTCTATAAATCACGAACATATTACGGAGATATATCAATACCGTTTTGCTGCTTTTATAAATGATGAATATGCTGCCACATCCGTTTTGTGCTATGGGGCATATTTCCTCTTATTGATAATACCTACTAACAGGTTTTATATCAAGAGTTATACGCAGCCTACTCCTAGGGAATCCAAACCTAAATCTAAGCACAGTTTATTATATTGGATAGTTCGTCCATTTGTTTTATTATCAAAACTCTTTTCAAAAAGCACGAAAGCAATTAAAGAAGAATATAATAAGCAAATATCCGACAATAATTGATTTTTGGAGTTGTGGCATCGCCACCGCGCTTTCGTGTATCGAGCCTATGATCTTGACCGTAAGGCTTTAATCCCTAACTCATACAGTGAGCTTCGGCACCACCTAATTGGTGGATCCGAAGCTCACTTATTATTCTATCACTTGGAATTTACAGTCATCGTCGGATTCCGCCGCGCTGTTTGGGTTCGGGTTGTCGGAAGCCCATCCTTTCAATGAGTTTGCGAGCCATGTCGCGGAACCACTGAAAGACACTGACGCCGTCAATCTTCAGGATGAAACAGTGTTTCTTATCAGGATCACGTTCAAGTTTCGCCTCTGAGTGTTCGGTGGAGAATCTTTGACTATGTTCGGGTGAGTACAACGATCCTTGGAAAGGAACAGATTGTTGAGCGATTATTCTTTGAGTAAAACTATCCGGAAATCCGATATGCTTGCAGTATCTTGCCCAAATAAGCAGGTCGGGTACATCTGGAAAGTATTTCTCAATGTCAGCCTTATATTCGGCATAGTCGGAATCATAAGCAACTGACATTTTGTACGCTTCAAGAGCCGATACTTCCTTTGAGAGCTTTTCTTTCGATGTTTCAAGACCTTTGTATTCTTCAATCATTCCAACGACAGTCTCTTTCAGTGTCGAATTATACTCAACAAGCAATTTCTTATCCTTGGCAAGTTGAGCGTTCTCGTCGGTCAGCTGCTTGTTTGCGGCCTTGGATTCGATGATTGTCTTTTCAATCCAGCGGTTGCCCATTTCGAGTTCAGCCTTACGTTTCTCCAAAGATTGGGTTTCGGTATCAAGCTGCTCTTTCTCGGTGGTAAGAGTCACCACATCCTGCTCCAGATCCTTTTTCTTGATTTGGCATTTACGGTAATATTCGTGCTGGTCAACGTGGCGGGCTTCGGAGCCACGGATGCCACGTTCCAGCCCGAATCGTTCCATTGCCTCGGCATAGGTGTCCTGAAAGTGCGTGAGGTTTTCACGGGTCATAATGCTGTCGGCACTCAATCTGGGAGCGTTGCCCGACTTGGTACGGTAACGCTTCCGGGCTTTCGCTTCGCTCGCCTTTTTCTTTCTCTCGGTGGTGACTATCGGCACGACCGTGACATGAAGGTGCGGTGTCTGCTCGTCCATGTGGAGGTGTGCGCCGACTACATTTTCTTCTCCGAATGTTTCCTTTGCCCAGCGGACACTTGACTCCGCCCAATCGTCGAGCCTACCTTCATCGGCTAAACGTCGCAGTGCATCGCCGTCGGATGACAGCAGGACGTTGAGGGCAAGCACCTGGTTCTTGCCAATCTTCCGTGTCAGTCCGGCATGGTCAAGTCGATGCTGGATTGCCTCGCCCAGACCGTCAACACCATCGGGATATTTGATGAAATCATCACGGTTGAGATGGCGCAGTTCGGGGTGGGCATTGTCGGGCTGGGTGCTTCGCTCGATGTGTCGGGCGATGGCGGTGCATGAACCGCTTGCCTTCATTATGTGGAGTACGGCGTAACTCATAGGCAAGCGTGTTTATTTTGTGGAACAATCGGAGTGTACGGCTTCTCATTAAGCCGTATCGGGGTTTTCAAAGGGGATGTCCCCTTTGGCTCAGTAGGGACATTTTCAGCGTATCGGAACGATATGCGGCTCGGAAAATTCCCTAATGAGCTAAGGAATTTCCGGATGGCGTAATTTCCGTGCCGCCACTGCACAGATGGTACTGCACTGCCATAGCAGTGGTACACCGATATAACCATTGCAATGACTGCAATGGATTTTGCAACGAAAAAAGAATGTTTCACGGGATTTCAGTTTTTGATTTTACCCTTGGCACAATTGACATTCTGGCACAGACGGGATGGGTAGGCATCTCCGTCAGAAATGCCAGAGTGCCAAAAATGCCAAGGGGTGAATGTTTATAACTTGGTGTAGTTTCCGTAAGTGTTACGGATGAAAAGCACGCCTTTCCTGTCCTTCAGGAACCGCTTGAAGCTGCGCTCCGGCATACCGCATTTTCCGGCTATCGCCACACCTTCGGCAGTGGTGAAACTGTCGGGCAACTCCGAGAGAACGGCAAGCTGCAACTCGGTCAGTGCGTCCTCGCTGATGATGCCCTGCACCTTCGATGCGGTCGAGCGGAAATACTCGGCAAGGCGTATCGACCTCTCCACCGTGTCCACATCAATCAGTTTCTTCTCACCGCCACACGCCCAGTCGGCGAGAGCGAGCAAAAGAGAAAATCTGATAGCGTAGATTTCGAGTTTGCTTGCGATGGAGGTCAGGGTGTCGCTTCCGTCGGCGTTGCAACGGTCGGTCTGCTCGTTCTGCCACTGATAGAGGCGGTCGAGCGCGTCCGGCGAGAAAGGAACATCATCGGGGATTATCTCTCCGCTACTGTCAACCGTCGGCACTATCCCGATAAGCCTTGACAGGATTTCACGCCATGCGGCCGCGATGTCGAATGACGGCAGTCGGCGGGTGCGGTCCCATTTCGGTTTTGTCTGGTCGGCGGGGAACACATAGAGTATGCGCTCCATGAAACCGTTGGCGTTGCGGTTGTTCGCCGCAAGATCGGTAAGCACCTTCGGCTGTATCGTCCCGATGACGCAAAGGAACGGGTTGCGGATAAACACACCGCTCTGACTGCTCTTGCGGTCGGACATGGCAACCTTGTGGTTGAACACCGACATCCAGAACTCCGATTCCGAGCCGCTGTTGTAGCGGTTGAAATTCTTGACCCAACCCGCAAGCTCGTCATACATCAGTATCAGTCCACGGGGGTTCTCCGAGAGAATACGGTGTACCGCCTCGTTGGTCACGTCCTGCATCATAAAGCGCACCCGACGGGGTTCGACCGGGTTGAGTTCGTAACCGTTGGCGACCCTTTCTTTCGGTGGCAGCTCCATCGCCGCATTGTAGCGTTTCAACTCCTCGGTAAACTGAGCCGCTTTCTCGGCATCATGGTCGATGAGAGGCTGCATTAGATAACTGAGCGGGTGGCTCTTGCACACACCGGGGCATCCGACAAGGGCAACGAAAAGAATGACATACTCTTTCCACCCTGACATAGCCTCGGCTGAATGGGTGTTGCCGATTACCGCAGCCATAGCCGTCAACATGGAGCCTGCGATGTAGTCCTTAGGAAATCCGAGGGTGGCATTTGCCTCGTTGATTATCCCCTGCAACTTTGCAGGCAGGACGTCAATGGGGAAACCGCTGATACTCTGCGCAGTCGGTTGCTCTGCAATCAAGCCGTCAGTCGGTACCGGCGGTACTGACTGATTGGTCAGTTGGTCAGGAGTGTGATTTGTCACCTGTTCATTTGTCTGACAAGTCACTTCCGTACACTTGATTGCAGGTGTGTCGGGATTGCTGTCGGCTTTCTTCTTTACGGTTGCCTTTTTCTCGCCGGCCTTAGGCTTGGGAGTAGCCTTTGCTGATGATGTCGTTTCATTTTTCATCGGCAGCCTCCTTTCTTCTTCGGCTTGTCATTGGAGCCAAGTACGCCTACGGCGTTGCCGTCAATGAGTTTGCTCTCAGCCCATGCAAGCAGTTCCTGTGCCTTGAAATGAAGTTTGTTTCCAAACTTCTTGTGTGGAATGGTGTTCGCGCTTGTCTCTTTGTAGAGCTGCCCTTTCTTGATGGGATAGCCGTTGGCGTTGAGAAAGTCAAGAGCTTCTTCGGCGTTAAGGCCTTCATTGTCTTTTTTCGTCGCTTTTGCGGGAATGGCGGCAAGTGCTGCCATCACTCCCGATTCGGTGAGGTAATCCTCGACCGCTCCTTTCATGACGAGTTTCAGAACCTCGATGAAAGGAAGATTCAGGAAATCAGTAATGTTTTGCATTTTTAGGAAAAGTGGATTAGTGGGTTGTGGATTGTTTTGTTTTTTCTCACGCATCAGTTTTCAGATGATAAGTGATATGCTGTATGCTCAACATACGGGTAGGCGGGTGTCGTCAGGTCATAGTTATTGCGTCACACCGGCCCGATGACTACACCCGGAGGATTAAAAGGCCGGCAGACACTGCAAAATAGTATTGGACTTGCGTCCATGAGATATGCGAGAAAGTGAACATCGCTGAATTGTTTACCTTTACTGCCCTTCCGGACGGACAATAAAAAAGCGGGGCCTTGCCGATGCGTCTGTGCTGACGTGCCTTTGGCGAGGTCTCGTAAAAAGTTTTAATCCATCAATGTCACCCCTTCGCAAGGAGGTGTGGCAGGGGTACGACAATCGTCACCGCCCCGTCAGGGTCAGTGCTTCGCAATGTCGCGAGGGGTTAGGGCTACTGCCACCTAACTTTTGATAACTTCCTAACAAAAGAAAAATGAAATTGTTCAGCCATGTCCGATATTGGTCTTACATTGGCTGACGTGTGTCTTTCATAATTCCTGCTTGATTCTTATTTCGGCGGCTAAGCTACAAAACAGTTACGAAATATCCAAATTTTTGGAGGCTCCGAGGGCGAATATGCGTTATGGAGCTGATTTTGACGGGTCAAATTCCTGCTTTTAACTGATTGATCTGAGCACAGACACGGTTTATATGATCTAACCCATATAAGAGCGAATTGCTGTCAATATCCATCCACGAAAACAATGTCTTTATCTTGGAATATATGTTTATCACATAGGAGGTATCTATTGTTGACGTGTTTGTGGCAAAGCATATGGTTTCGTGGTGAGCAATACGGTTTCGCAAGGAGTTGACCTTATCAAGCTCATTGAAAATGTAAGTCTGATTATACTGCATCTCCCTTGATGACCGGGGCTTATTGGGAAATATAGTGAGAAGATTACGCCCGGTCACTCTATACTGTATCGGCGAGAACATATACTTCCAGATGCCAAATTCCATTTCAGCCAATAGTTTGGGATGGCTATATGAATGGGATTGTATCAGTTTACGATGGGCAAAGGCGATAATATCACGCGTCTTCCTCAAAATCGGTTCAGTAAATACTCCGTCTGGCATAATTGAATCTCTGAGCCAATCCTCACCAAGATTATCAGTAAGTTTACTATCAATCGCATTACGCAGTGCAACCTCGAAGCAACTCACAATAGTAAACATTTCCTGTGAAATCTGTAGATTGTAGCGATAGAGCGTCATAGCCTTACGGGTGTCGCCACCGCAGGCTGTCAGATACCGCTCCATCCTTTTGGAGGACATTATTTTCTCAAAATCTGCGTATTTCATCAGAAAATCTTAATCTTTTTGGAGTAATGTTTTGTTTTTAAGATAAAAAGCACTACCTTTGCAGTGTTGAATCCCGGTAGCCCCTGTATATCAAGCTATCGGGTTTTGTTTTATCTAGGTTTCAATGGAGTGTCAGAAAATAGACTATCAACATATTCACCTACAGTCATGCGCTTTTCGGTAAATTGCCTATCTCCAAAAAATATTCTATACCGATCGATTTCCTCTGTTTTTGCTGTCGGGTGAAACACTACTTCTATTTTAGCATCTTTCCGGATAAATCGAGATAGTAACTGACGAATTTCAAAGTCTGCGGCTGGAAGAGAATACCCAATAAAAACAACTTTTGTGGCTTCAGATAACTCTATTCCTGCATTTTGCCATATAAGTCGGATTTGAATATTGCTTAAATCTTTAAGAAAGGTTGGTAAGATGAGGTTACCTCTAAGTCTAATAGAAGCTGCTTTGTTCCCAAGGTTATAATTAGACTTACAATATTTACAGTATGTAGTCTCAAACATTGTCTTTTCCCCGAACTTTACATACATTCTTTGGCATAGGGGGCAGTGTAGCCAATTCATAGAACCATGAAGTTTGAGATATTTTATGTTATATCCATTTCTACCCAACGCTAACAATCCGGGTTTGATAAATGGATCATTATCTAATGAACTGATGTAACAGCAGTAATCCACAACTGAAATTGGGCCATGTAGAGTATCCCCTTCACAGAGAATTTGAGATTCATGACTTGTTAAATCATACAGACTATTGTCTAACAAAATATCCCAATTTGTTGTGATTATTCCTATGCCATCCAATTCCGGATTTGCAATTCTTTGTTTTGCGATGGAATTGATATAATCAGCGAATTTTGTGATATAGGTTTTATTATGACCTCGAAAATCAACACCGTATTGAATGGAGCGAGCCATTAACAGATGTAGCTTTTCTCTTAGATCCATTAAACTTTTTGCAGAATATGAACCTAACGACAAACCTTGTGAAATACATCTGTCAATGGGCGTAAAAACGTCTTCTAACGCAATTTTAGAAAACATTTCGTCTGATAACAACAATTCTTTTCTAAGAAACTCCTTAAACTCATCAATGGATTTTACTACATCCTCATTATCTGAAAAATGTTCATAAAAATCCGAACTAAGGATATTTTGGATAATCTCATTTTGAATGGGACCTCCGGCATCCTTAGAGAAACCAGCACCAAGAAAAAATATGATTTTATTTGATTTCATATTAGTTGTTGAGTATGAGTTGATTTAAGGAGCAAAGATAATAAATTTCAATGATATTTACAACTTTGGGAAATTCTAATTCAGAATTAGAATAAAAGGACATCGGGTTTCCCTCCCGATGTCCAACCACTAATCCACGTCAAAAATGAAACAAAAACATTATGACGTTGAATCTTATTGCAAAGGTAGTCATTTTTGACCGCCTATACAACTCTATAACAAGCGAAAGAGCCAAAGTGTCAAGAATGCCACGGGGTATGAACTGTCAATCTTCAACATCCGAGGAGGATTCGCGGGAGAATATGTCATCACGCCGAAATGATATTCTTCCGAGACTGTTCATCGCATCCTTCTTCTGATTGTCAATTACATGAAGATACTTCTCTGTCATCTTTATGCTGGCGTGTCCGAGCAAAGATGATACAGTCTTGATGTTCGCTCCGGCACTCAGTACATTTACCGCAAAACTATGGCGGGCACAGTGCCAGGTTATGCGTTTGTTTATCCCGGCCTGCCTGACCCATTCCTTGAGATGCTTACGGCAAATGGAATTATGTGGCAGTGGAAAAATTTTCTCTGACATTATCTCCGGATCACGCGGGAATCCGATTATCTCCATAAGGTCATCGCTCAATGGCATGACAACCGCACTGTGTGCGCTTCGCCCTTCGCTCTTGACCTGATTGAAACGAAGTGTGCGGGAACTAAAATCCACATTTGAATAAGTCAGCCGGACTATATCGCAAAATCGGATTCCAGTGTACAGCGAGAAAACAAAGGCTCTCTGAATATCGGGGCGTTCCTGTTTGTATCGGGTAAGCAACAGTCGTTCGATTTCCTCCTTGGTGAGAATATCCTTTGTCAGCACATTAGTGTCACATCTGATGACGATACCCTTGCAAGGGTCCTTCTTCATCATTCCTTCCTCTATCGCCATTGCACAGGCTTTCTTGAAATAGAAGAAAGACTTTCGGGCACCCTCTCCGGCGCATATCCCTTTCAGCCATTCGGCAAATCCGACAGCAATCTCATTCGATACATTCTCAAAACGTATGAACGTGGCATACCGTTGGAATCGGGGTATCGAATTGAGATATTTGATAAAGCGGTTATGGATAAGCCGGAATGCAAGCTTGGCCGATTTGGTTATCGTTGCCTCCTCCGAATAAATCCTGCGGAAGAAATCGTGAAAATTCGGTTCCTTTTCCTTTTGCAAACGGTAACCCTCTCGATCTTCAAGAAACTCCTGCTCACGTTCAAACCTTATTTTCTCAGCGAGAGCCAAAGTATTCCGGTTCTGCAACCGTTCCTGCTGATTTCGGGGATTGAGCCAAAGGTAGAGATTAAGACTCTCCTTCTTGCGGTTGTGGGTAATCTTGTATTTAGGCTTTCCAGCCATTGCGCCCTCAGTGTATAAAACGGGGTTGCCGTCTTCGTCAAGCACCGGAGTTTCATGTCGTCCGAGATAGTATTCAAGATACAGACTCGCACGACCATCCTGAAGCGTCTTTTGAAGCAGCTTCGGGTTCTGTTTCGAGAGGTTTTTGAGTCTTGGCATATCTAAATGTTTTTTGTCGTGTCGGCAAAGGTATGTCAAACCTCTGAAACACAAAAGGTGTACTACACACTCCTTAACATTCAGGGGCGTACTAAAGTTGTACTGAATGCGAAAAACAATACAAAACAACGAAAAATACCAAAGATTCAAAAAATACTAAATCACTGACCAATAACATGATTACGTTCTATTCTTTTTCGCTGAAATTATACCATTAAAGCGACACCTTCCAATATTATGCTTCAAGTGAGCCGGCAGACGGACTTCCGGGAACTGCAGTAGTATATGAAAATCGTAGCGCAAATGGGGATGTGGTAATTCCTGATACTATTTATGGCTATGGGAAACCGTATATAGTAAATGATATGATAAACAGCGCTTTCGTAGGTAGTTATATTTCATCTATACGTTTGCCGAATACTCTTAAATCTATTAGTCGTGAAGCATTTTATGCAAGTCTCAGACTTTCCTCTGTTGAATTCGGGGAATCAGTTGAATATATAGGGCCGAGTGCGTTTGAGAGTTGCACGAGTCTGACTTCAATAGATATCCCGAACTCGGTTGTAAATGTAATGGATAGAGCTTTCTATGGTTGCTATGGCTTGACATCTTTAAAAATTGGCAAGTCAGTTGAATTAATCGGAGGCCAAGCATTTTCAGAATGCAGTAATTTGAAAGAATTCATTATTGATGAAGATAATCCGAACCTGATATGTGTGGATGACATTGTCTATTCAAAAGATATGTCAGTTGTATGGTTGTGTCTACCATGCAAAAATGGTGGGATAACTCTTCCGGAATCAGTCACAACCATTATGGACTATGCGTTTTCCGGATGTAGTGGCCTGACATCAATAACTATACCGAGCAGAATCACAAAAATTGGAGACTATATGTTCTCCGGATGTAGTGGCCTGACATCAATAACTATACCGAGTGGAGTCACAACAATTGGGGACCATGCGTTCTCCGGCTGCAGCGGCCTGACGTCAATAACAATTCCAAATTCAGTTCAAACAATTGGGAGTAGTGCGTTTTTGGGCTGCAGCGGCCTGACATCAATAACTATACCGAGTGGAGCCACAACAATTGGGAAATATGCGTTCTACGGCTGTAGTGGCCTGACGTCAATAGCTATACCGAGTTCAGTTACAACAATTGGGAGCTATGCGTTTTATAACTGCAGCGGCCTGACATCAATGACTATACCGAATACGGTCACAACAATTGAGAGTTATACGTTTAGAGGCTGTAGCAGCCTGAAAGAGCTGACTATTCAAGATGGAGAAACTCCTTTGGTATGGGTTGGTAATTATTCTAAAGAGCTCGATTTTAGTACCTCCCCATTAGAAAAGCTGCACTATGGTAGAAATCTGGAGACAGGGAATATGCCTTTTCCGTTTAAGGATAACAAGACGACTCTAAAATCACTTTCAATCGGAGATAGTATAAAATCAATTGCCGACAGTGTATTTTCAGGATGTAATAATCTTGTATCGTTAAATATCGGCAAATCGGTAGAAACAATCGGAATTAGTGCGTTCTCAGGTTGCAGTAGTCTGACTTCGCTTGTTATCCCTGATGCTGTCAGGACAATCGGAGAATCTGCGTTCTCAAGCTGTACAAAACTGGAATCGTTGAAAATCGGCGAATCGGTAGAAACAATTGAAAAATCTGCGTTCTCAGACTGTAGTAGTCTGACTTCGCTTGTCATCCCTGATTCTGTCAGGACAATCGGAGAATCGGCATTCTCAAGTTGTGGAGCATTGACCTCTGTCTGCCTTGGCAAGTCAGTGGAATCAATCGGGAATAATGCATTTTATTGTTATGGATATACCAATATGGGTTATCAATATCCGATAGACAGTAAGATTACAGAAATAAAGGTGCTGAATCCTGTGCCTCCGCTTATGGAATATTCGGTATGGAATTCAAATACATATTCCGATGCTGTGCTTGAAATTCCTGAAGGTACGATTATTGACTATATTTCAACCGACTGGAAGGAATTCAAATCCATAAATGCCGGTGGTGCCGATATCTCTAACACAAGCATTGATGACGGTATATTCAGATATAGACTTGTCAATGACGATCCGGAGAAACCGACAGCCATACTTGCCGGTGTTGTGTCAAAAAGCATAACCGGGGCCACTATCCCTGAGAGAGTGACAGATATGTCAGATCCTGACAATCCCCGCCGCTATTATGTCAAGGTGATTGGCCCGGAGGCATTCAGCGCTTGCTACGAACTGAAAGAGATGACTATAAATCCGCGTGCTTCGATTGAGATCATCTGCCGTGGTGCTTTCAAGGATTGCACGGCTTTGGAATCGTTTGAAATACCTGCGACTGTGCAACGCATTGACTCTGATGTATTCAGCGGTTGCAGCGCTCTGAAAGAAGTCATTGCCGGACCGGGCATTGGTCTGATTCCTTCCGGTTTGTTCAATGGCTGTTCTGTTCTTGAATCGTTTGAGATTCCTGAGTCCGTGCAGAGCATTGGAGCAAACGCGTTTTATGCCTCAGGTCTGCGCTCTGTGAGCATTCCTGAGTCCGTGCAGAGCATTGGGGCAAACGCGTTTTATGCCTCAGGTCTGCGCTCTGTGAGCATTCCTGCAGCGGTAATGACTATCGGCAACCAGGCGTTTGCCGGCTGCAAATCTATGACTGAATTCCGGATCGAAGATTCGACTGAGCCGATATCTTTCGGGACGGATATTTTTGGATCTTATCATTATCCCAACCAGGATACGAGAGCTAATGCAGAGTCAATGTATATAGGCCGTGACTGGGGTGGTGACAGTAAAATTGGAGTAGTCGGATTTAAGACCCTTGTCATAGGCAACCTTGTAAAGGCCATTCCTGATGATGCGTCTATTGCTTGTCGGAATGTTGAAAATCTGACATTAGGAAGCGGCCTGGAGTCGATTGGAGCCAATGCTTTTAGTGTCGGACTTTTGTCTGAAGTCGTGATTCCATCATCTGTGCGCTCTATCGGTGCGTATGCATTCAGTGGCAATAATTTAAAATCAGTGATTATCGGCTGCGGAGTGGAGACTATCGGCGAAAATGCTTTCGCTGGCAACGCGAATGTGGAATCTGTGGCGATTACCGCTCAGAAGCCCCGACAGCGCCCTACACTGCCTTCAGCGACTACAGCGCGAAGCTCTATCTGCAGGGCGGTCAGGATGTGATTGATGCCTATTATGATGCTTATACCTGCTGGGACCGTTTCACAGGCTATTCGATGACTGTGGCCCGGCGCATAGACGGCGAGGGAGAGACAAGCATCAGCGGAGAGCCCGGCGACCGCATCCAGCTGTCGGCCAAGGTGTGGCCCGCAGATGCCACCTTGCCTCAGATTTTCTGGCGCTCTACCAATCCGGCTGTCGCTACCGTTGACAACAACGGTCTTGTGACTGTCCGCAAAGGTGCTGACGAGGGTGGATGCCGCATCATCGCCTCTACGCTCTATGCCGACGGGCCTGAACTTGTCTACGGCGTCAACGGCTCTGATGAGTCGGGCATTGATGTTCCGGTGGCCGATGTGGTTGTAGACGGTCCTGTGGAAGTCTATTCGATCAACGGCATCAGACTCGGCGATTCGACTGAAGGCCTTGCCCCCGGCATCTACATTGTGCGCCGGGGCAGCAGTGTCACCAAAGTTCTTGTGAAGTGATCTGAAATCTGATCACACATACCATACAAACCGGGCCTTGAAAGCGGATTCAACGCGCTTTCAAGGCCCGGTTTCTGTTCTGTGGATGTCGTCATACGCAAAGCCGTCCGATTTACCGCTCCGGATGGACACGCGCCGTTGCGCAGCCGTCCGGGGCGGTAAATCGGTGTCCTCGACCGGACACCACGATAGTTTGAATGTCTTTCAATCCCCCGACACCTACGCGCAAAGCGCTGCGGTGTCGGGGGCTACGAGTAAACCGGTGTCCTGCCGGACACCCGCTAACCGCAGAGCCTTCCAAGGTCCGTCTTTTCGGACTGGTTAGGGCTTGGGGTTCTGTCCGGGTCACGCTTCGCGTGCTGAGGCCGGATGGATGCGCTCAGAATCCGGATAGAGTCGCACAGAATCCGGGTGGTGATGTCCGCCAGGACATCAGTTTACTCGTAGCCCGTGACACCGGAGCGCAAAGCGCAGGTGTCACGGGTTTGCGATCCCTCTCGGCATGTGGTGTCCGGTCGAGGACACCGATTTACCGTTCCGGATGGCGTGCTTCCGTATTATCGCACTCTTTCAGGAGGCCGGGTGTTGTATCTTTGCAGAACTTCTTTCCGATAAGTAGCTCTGAAAAATTGCCCCGTTTTTTAACGGAATCGGGTCAGAACTTGGTCACGCGCAGAGTGGAGCGGTCGATCGCCGAGGTTGACTGCGCGGGAGCCACGGTGGGAATCTCGGCGCCTTCCCTCACGAGCATGATGCACTTTATCGGACCGTCGGCCTCGATGTGGTGCCATCCGGGCGAATAGCTGCGGCCGCTCTGATAGTCGGTCCACTTCTGTCCGGCGGGCAGATAGACGTTGCGCGCGGAGGTCTCGGTGAGCAGCGGAGCCACGAGTATGTCGGAGCCGAACATGTATTGGTCTTCAACGGTCCAGACACCGGGATCATCGGGGAACTCCACGAGCAGGGCGCGCAGCATGGGCCATCCGTTGGCCACGCAGGTAGCGGCCTGCTGCTCGATGTAGGGCATCAGCGAGTATTTCAGCTCGGCGCAGCGGCGGAAGTAGTCGGTGAATTCCGGATTTTCATAGAGCCAGGGCTCGGTCGGAGGCGCTCCGTGGGCGCGGGTGTGTGACGAGAGGAAGCCCATAGGGAGCCAGCGGCGGTAGAGGGCTTCGGGGGTTGAGGTGACGAAGCCGCCCATGTCGTGGCTCCAGAAGCAGAAACCGCTCATGCCGAGCGAGAGGCCTGCGCGGAGTGTGCCGAGCATACCGGTGTTGGTGCTTGCCGCGTCACCGCCCCAGTGGAGCGGATAGCGCTGCGATCCGGCCCAGGCTGAACGGGCCCAGATGATGTTGTCGCCCTTGATGCGGCGGGTCACGTCGGCCACGGCCTTGTTGTAGCGCACCGGGTAGAGGTTGTGTTCGTAGAGACCGCTGCGGCCGTTGGCATAGATGGCATCGAGGGGAGCGGCTTCGCCGAAGTCGACCTTGATGGCGCCAACGCCCATTTCGAGCAGCGAGCCGAGTTTCGACTGATACCAGCTGACGGTCTCCGGGTTGGTGAAATCAAGCACGGCGTCTTCATAGGGCAGAGTGCCGCGTCCGTTTTTGACCGCGAGACCCTTGCTGACGAGTTCGGGGAAGTATTTGTTGCCGGGCACGAAGTAGGGGAGCTGCCAGAGGCAGATGTGGAACCCATCTTTGGCAAGATCTGAGATCATCTTGCGCGGGTTTCGGAAGCGTTCGGGCGAGAATTCGTAGTCGCATTGCCAGTCGGTGTCGAACCATCCGGTGTCGAAGTGGATCACGTCGGCGGGAATGCGGTTGCTGCGCAGCTTGGCCGCCACGTCGCGTCCCTCGTCTTCGGAGAAGTAGCTGATGCGGCTCATCCAGGTGCCGAAGCTCCACAGCGGTGGCATTTCTGGACGTCCGCTCAGGGCGGTGTATTCGCTGAGGATTTCCTTTGGAGTGCCCCACATGATGAAGAGGTCAAGGTCTTCATCGGCCATGAAGAGCTTGTTGGCTCCGATGTAGCTCTGGCCCACGTCGGCGGTCAGCGGAGCCGAGGTGTGGATAAACATGCCGTAGCCCAGGTTGCTGAAAAAGAAGGGGATGGGCTTGTACATATCGGGGCTTTCCGGGCCCTGCGGGTCGGTGACGAAGAGGTTGAGCTTCTGTCCGGCCTTGTCAAGCGGACCGGGGCCTTCGCCAAAGCCGAAGATGCGTTCGCCGGGCGTAAGGGAGAAGACGGGGTTGATGGAGCGGGAGTTGTCTGATCCGCGCTTGATGAAACTGAACGGTGGCACCTTGATCTGGGTGGAATCGTTGTCGCTCCAGGTGCGTGTGCGGCTCAGTTCGCGGCCCTCGCTGTCAAGGATTATTATTCGCCAGGGATCGGCCTGGATGCGCAGAGAACCGTAGGGCGAGGTGTAGAGAACGTCGGCGCCCTTGCGTGTGACCTTCCAGGCGGATGCATCGTTGGCTACCGGTCCGGCAAGCATGGGCGAAAGCGAGTCGGGATCGGCGGGAGCTACCGGCGAGGTGTGGATGCGCAGGCGCAGTGTGCGTCCGTTGACCGGCTCGATACTGAAACCGAGATCGGGATTTTGCGGATAGGCAGTGTCAGGAAAATCAAGGCTTTTGAGAGGCTGGTGGAGATAGGTGTTGGCGTTGAAGGCCTGACGGGGCATGAGTTGCTGACGCTTCCAGCTGATGGTGCCGCGTCCGGTCGAAGTGTCGAACCCGGCCAGAGAGTCGGCAAAGAAATAGGTGTTGGTGAAGTCAGCGAAATCCTTGCTGACATCAATGCTCTGGCTCAGCAGATAGGCTGAGCCTGCATTTGTGCGGGTGTCTGCGGCGGCTGTCAGGATGCCGAAGGCCATGACGGCAGACATGAATGATCGGAATGACATGCTGATTGGTAAGGTTTGGGGTAAATAGGTTGAAGGTTTATAGATGCACAAATATAATGAAAAAATCCGAGAAATTTTTGCGGGCTATGAAATTCTCGCGAATAAATTGTAAATTTGCCGTAAACCTTGAAATTTGAATCACATGGAAGATATCAAAGTCACCGCACGGAACCTCATGGAGTTCCTCAACGAAAGTCCGGTCAATTTTCTTGCCGTCAAGACCGTCAGACGCCATCTTGACGCCGCCGGTTTCACCATGCTTGACCCCGCGGCCCGCTGGCAGCTTCAGCCGGGCGGAAAATATTATCTGGTAAAGAACTCAAGCGCCATTTTCGCGTTTACAGTGACCACCGAAGGCCCTGACGCCGGTTTCCGCATAATCTCGGCCCACTCTGACTCTCCCTGCCTGCGCATCAAGCCCAAGGCCGAGATGATCAGCGAAGGTGGGGTTGTCAGGCTGAACGTGGAGGTCTACGGTGGTCCGATTCTCTACACATGGTTCGACCGTCCGCTCTCGGTGGCCGGACGTGTGGTGCTCCGCGGCGGGGATCCGCTGCATCCCCGTACAGAGATAGTGAAATTCGACCGCCCGCTGCTGATCATACCGCACCTTGCCATCCATTTCAACCGCGCTGTCAACGAGGGCAATCCTCTCTCGAAGCAGAAAGACATGCTGCCGGTGATAGCCATTGTCAGAGATGCCGCCGAGAAGGACAATCTGCTGCTCCGCACTGTGGCTGATGCGCTCGGATGCCGTGTGGACGACATTCTTGATTTCGACCTCTCGCTTTTCGACACCACTCCCGCCTGCACCGTGGGGCTTGACGATGAGTTTCTGACTTCGGGTCGCCTGGATGACCTGAGTATGGTCCACGGCGCTATGACTGCTCTGCTTGAGACTTCGTCGACGGCACAGACCCGTGTGATGGCTGTGTTTGACAATGAAGAGACCGGATCGGGAACCAAGCAGGGGGCCGCTTCGCCGGTGCTCGCCCAGCTGCTGCGCCGCATTGTAGGCTGTCTCGGCGGCAGTGAGGAGGATTATCTGCGTTCGATCGACCGGTCGTTTATGATCTCGGCTGACAACGCCCATGCCTTCCATCCGAACTATGCGGAGAAGTATGACCCGACAAACCACCCCGTGGTGGGCGGCGGTCCGGTGATCAAGATCAATGCCAACTGCAAGTATATGACCGATGCCGAATCAGCTGCCGTGTTCCGCTCTATCTGCGACAAGGCCGGAGTGCCCTGTCAGTATTTCGTCAACCACAGTGATGTGGCCGGCGGATCGACTCTCGGCAATATTCTGACATCGCAGATCGACCTGCGCGGCGTAGACATGGGCGAGGCCATATGGGCCATGCACTCGATCCGCGAGACGATGGCCACTAAAGACCATGCCTATACCATAGCGGCATTCAAGACCTTCTTCGATCTCTAAACGGACCATCGTGTTTTCTGAGAAATTATATGCGACTCTTCCTCCGGGCGCTGACAGACCTCTGTCGCCCGGAGGAAGACTTGTCTGTTGGGCGGGTGTGCTGCTCGCCGCGCTGATCTATGCACTTTTCTCGCTCCATGTACCTTATATCGGTGACGATTATGCCCTTCCTGTCGACTGGATGACAGCCAACGGCGGTGTCAAGGAGTTTTCCTGGCCGAGGATGTGGAATTTCACGGCCTATCTGAGGTCTATCGACAATTGCCGGCTGGACAACATCGTGTTCATGGCGATGCGTATGGCTCTGTTGCCCAAATGGACTCTGGCGCTTGTAGTCGGACTGAGCGGGGCCTTTCTTATCCTTGGTGCGGGACAGCTGTGTTCCCCCCGACGCTCAGACCTGCCTCTGGTCATGATCGCTTTCTGGGGGTGGATGACATTTACGTTCTCGTGGCCCTTCGGCACGATGGGGATCGACAATTCATTCAATGTCCTTTTGCCGTCGGCCATGACGGTGTGGTTTCTCGTCCTGCTGCGTCGTGTGGCAAGCGGCAGGCTCCCGGTTCCGGTGCTTGTCGCAGGTGGTGTTTATGCCTTTCTGTGTGGATGGATACATGAAGGTTATGCCGTGCCTGTCGGATGCGGTCTTGGGGCGTGGGCGCTTCTAAGGTGTTTCCGTATGCCGTGGCAGTGGTGGATTCTCACAGCCGTTTTTGCTGCGGGAGCACTTTGGGTTGTCAGTGCGCCGGGCCTTTGGATGAGGTTTTCATCTGTCTCTGTGGGCGCCCCGGTCAATCTGAAGACAGTGCTTACTCTGTCGCTGCCTGTAGTAGTCTTGGCGGGATTGGCTGTTGTCTTGATGGCTTGCCGCATCCGGAAATGTGCGCTTGGAGGATGTCGGGATCATTATTGGCATCCACAAGCAATGGATGTCGTTGTCGCGATGGCCTTTGTGGTGTCAGCGGTGATAGTATTCAAATCGTCCCCTTCCAATCCGCGGGCTCTTTGGATCTGCAATCTTTTTGCCTCGCTGACAATGTTCGGGCTGCTTCGGACGGTCTTTGTCAGATGGCCGGCCACGGTGGTGAAATGTCTGGCCGGGGTGGCATTGCTTATGATCGTGGTCTTCTATATCAATGTCATCAGGACTCAGAAGCGGCTATGGGATGAAGAACAGGAGATCGAGCGGCAGATGGCGGAGTCGGAGACGGGGACTGTATATCGTGATTATACGATTGCAATGTCAAAACTGACGCTGCTTCATCCGGTCAACGCCCACTGGCGGACCACGCTCCACATCAACAGTTACAATGATTTTTATCCCGGCGACAAAGTCTTTGCGGTTGTTCCGCCTGTGCTGGAGAGTCTGACGGCTGAAATGGTCGATTGGATGGAACGCAGCTCCAATGGCGGTCATGACAGTCATGAACGGCCCGGATTTCCGGCGAAACTTTCAGGTGGGGCAGATGTGTTTGCCTATGGCGATGAGCTGATCATGCCTGACAGACGGATGACTATGACTTATTGGACTGGGACTGAGACTGAAGTGGCGTCGCGTGGTATAAAGTGTGATTACGAGTGTGCTGATGGCCGGAGATTTGACAGCATGGAGTCGGTGCAGATCCGGTTTCGCACCCGCGATGGCCGGAGTCTCATATACATAGCGCCCTGTCATGTCAAGGTAACAGGGCCTTATAATTCTGTTTCGTATGTTGAAACACCCTCTAATTAGCCGGAATTGAAATATGATTGAGAATGGAAGAGAGGTCAGGCATCCGCTGGTATCAGTTATAGTGCCCGCATATAATGTTGCTGAATACGTAAAGACAATATATAATAGTGTATTGGCGCAGACCTATCCTGACTGGGAGCTGGTTTTTGTGGATGACTGCTCGACTGATCAGACTGCGGCTGTGGTACAAGATATAGCCGATTGTGATCCGAGGGTAAGACTTTACAAGACGGAACATAATTCCGGAACTCCATTGAGACCGAGGGTAAAGGGCGCTGAGATGGCCGAGGGAGAGTATGTCTGCCCGATAGATGCGGATGACGATGTTTCGGCAGACTTTATCAGGGAGCTTATTGACAGGGCGCTGGAGACCGGAACCGAAATAACATTACCGATCATGAGAAATTGCCGATCCGGGGAAGAGGTGGAAATCTTTGATTCCGAAGCCTTGGATAAGGGCTCGGTTTATACGGGTTGGGATCTGGTTGCCCACACGCTCTATGAGTGGCGCTTTGGAATGAACGGCGGTTTGTATGAAAAGGAGTTCTATAAGAAGTGCCTGAACTATCTTCTGGGACTGAGATTGACGGTGAAGGCCCCCGTGGTGGCACTTACGGAGTCTCTTATGTTTATTGACGAAGCCGGCAGCCGTGTCCTTCTGATGGATGCGGAAAAAGTCGCTTTTGCCGCTAATGCGGTTTACAATTACAGATATAATCCTGATTCGGTTGTGGAAATCAAATCGGCCAGGAGTTTCAATATCCTGGATTCAAATATGTTTATCCGTCAGGCCTTGTTGGATCATGGATGCAGTGAAGGTCCGCTATGGAGACGATTGCAACTACATCTCTCAGCTTGTCTTGCCGACAAGATGGCAAAATATGTTGAAAATTATTCGAAATTATCGGCTCATGACCGCCGCGAAGCATTGGAAACGCTTAAACGGGCTTATCGGAATTATGATCCGGCGGAAGCCGCGCCTGCGATTTCAAAAATCTTTTATGTGATATTCCGCTCTGGCTTTTATAGCGCAGTCATGCTCTTTTATTTAAGAAATTGCCTGAAATTCAGGTTGCAGTGCTTTAAGGCCGTTTTTAAACGACCTCTTGGAAGAGCCTGTCAGCGTCTTTTGTCCGCTCGGTAAAAGTCAGTTGCAGAGGTAAACTGTATGACAAAAGTTCCGGAAGTCGGTGACAAGACTTCCGGAACTTTTGATTGTGTTGGATCGGTGGGATTTACAAGATGATAGGCGTCTTATTCGTGCTTGCGGTCCATAGCATACCAGGCATAGGCTATGTAGGCAGCCACTGCAGGAACGATTATGGAAACCCAGCTCATGCAGGTGAGAGTGAAGTGGCTCGATGAGCTGTTGAAGATGGTAAGCGACGACGATGGGTCGGTGAGCGAGGGGTAGTAGGGGGTGTTGTTGTAGCCTGCTATCCAGAAGAGGCAGAGCACCACCAGTATGGTGCCTGTTCCGCTCCACCAGATGCCGTCGGTCCAGTGGTCGGCAAGAGTGGAGCGGATGATTGCGTAGAGCACCATCACTACTCCGATCAGGAATATGGCCAGAGTCCAGGGCATTTCCACCAGATTGTGGAAGTATTTGAACTCGCGCGGAGCGAAAGTGCTCCGCAGGCCGTCGATCCCGCCGTTGAAAGTGGTCTCCAGTCCGGTTGACGTGAGGAGAACCCCGGCGAAGATGAGGAAGAGCACCACGAATATGGCACCGTTGACCATGACTCGGCGGCGGTTGGCCTTGAAAAAGCTGTCAGGGTTGGAATTGTTGTTGAGCAGATAGAGTGCTCCCTGCGTGCGGGCAAGGAAGAGAACGGTGAAGCCGAGCAGCAGGTTCTTCCAGTTGAATATGGCCTCGAAACCGTGGGAGGGAGCCCAGACTGAGATCATCGGAGAAGAACCGTTGAGAATGTTGCCTTTGCTGACTGAAAACTCAGCCCCGAAGAAGAACATCGAGACAGCCACGCCGAGCAGAATGCAGCCCACGCAGCCGTTGATGAAGAGAAAGGTATCGTAGGTGCGGGTGCCGAAGATGTTGCCCGGCTTTGTGCGGAATTCATAGCTGACAGCCTGGAGCACGAAGCTGATCAGTATGAGCATCCACAGCCAGTAGGCGCCTCCGAAACTTGTGGAGTAGAAAAGCGGGAACGATGCGAAGAAGGCACCTCCGAAAACCACCAGAGTGGTGAACGTGAGTTCCCATTTGTGGCCGAAAGAACTGATCATACGGCGCGAGGCCTCGGAAGAGTCGCTGACGGAAAGCAGAAACGTCTGTCCTCCCTGCACGAAAAGTAGGAACACCAGCAGTGCGCCGAGCACGGAAATGAGCAGCCACCAATATATCTGTAAGGATTCAAGTTCCATGATTTATGTCTGTTTGAGGGTGAGAAATCGGGTTAGTGGTTTTCAGGTCCGCGTCTGATCTGGTTGATCATGATTGTGACCTCGGCCACGAGCAGGGCTGTGAATACGGCGGCAAACATCCAGAATGTCAGCTGTACGGTAGAGGCCGAGATGGCCGAGATAGCGGCGCGGGCGGGCATCAGGCCTTCGATGATCCAGGGCTGGCGTCCGACTTCTGCAGTCACCCACCCGGCTTCTGAGCAGATCCACACCACAGGGATGGTCAGTATGGCCACCCACTGCCACCACTTGCGTTCCCAAAGGCGTCCGCCACGGGCCGAGCTGATGACGGCGAGTATGAAGAAAAGCAGGAGATAGCCTCCGGCAAGCACCATGATGTGGAACGAATAGAATGTCATGCCCACAGGCGGAATCGCCTCCTCAGGGCTGTCGAGATATCCGTAGCCGAAATAGCGGTAGTCTTCCTTGAGACGGGCGCGTGCTTCGGCCATAGCCGCGGTATCGCCGTCGGTCATGGCCCGGTCGAAGTCACGGAGGGCCTCATGGGCGCGTTTGCCTATGGCTATGCGTTCGGCATATGATTCAGTCCTGATGGTGTCGCCTTCCGGCGTGAGGCTTATACCTTCGATAAGATCATTGATGCCGGGCACGAAGGTGTTGGCATCGTGGTTAGCGAGGATCGAGAGTCCGTAGGGGATCGAGATGTCGAAAATGAAGGGATCTTTGCCGTCATTGAGAGTCTTTGACGGGTCGAGCAGACCGAAGCCCACTATCTCCTGGCCTACTTTACCGTTATATAGTCCCTCCATCGCAGCGAGTTTCATGGGCTGCACCCGCGCCACCTGGACTGCCGAGCCGTCGCCGGTCCAGAGTGTCAGCACGATGCCTGCGAGACCTGTCCAGCCGGCTATGCGGATCGAGTCGAGAGCGAATTCCCGGCGCTTGTTTTTCAGCAGGAACCAGGCGCTGACACCGCAGACAAACACTGCGCCTACCACCCAGCCGTCAAACACTGCATGGAAGAACTTGTTGATGGCCACGGGAGAAAGAACCACGTCCCAGAAGTTGTCCATGACGTTGCGCATCTGTGCCGGGTCGAATTCCATGCCGACGGGATATTGCATCCATGCGTTGGCAATCAGTATCCACAGGGCCGAGATCGAGGCTCCGAGGGCTGTCAGCCATGTGGAAGCGAGGTGGAATCCGGGGCTTACTTTTTTCCATCCGAAGAACATGACGGCAATGAAGGTTGCTTCCATGAAGAAGGCGAGCAGGCCCTCGATGGCAAGCGGCGCTCCGAAAATGTCGCCCACAAACCAGCTGTAGTTCGACCAGTTTGTGCCGAATTCGAATTCAAGGATAATTCCGGTGGCCACTCCCATAGCGAAGTTTATGCCAAAGAGTGTCATCCAGAACTTGGTAATTTGGAGCCATTTTTCGCTTCGGGTGCGGAAATAGATGGTCTCCATGATTCCGACTATCACGCTCAGGCCGAGTGTCAGCGGCACAAAGAGCCAGTGATACATGGCTGTGAGGGCAAACTGCCATCGCGACCAGTCGACTACGGTCATCAAATCGTCCATACTCTCGTGTTTTTTATAAGTTGTTTTTTATAGTTGAAAGAGATAGAAAGTCTGTTGAGTGTGTGTGTTTGTAAATGGCAGAATATTTCCGGAGCTTAACGGTTGAGAAGAGACTCCCTCACTGCCTCGGCCCTTTGGGCATCGGTGTCATAGTCGCGTGACAGGATGTCTGGGAAGAAGAAGAGTTTGAAAATGAAAAACAGAATGAACAGTTTGATGATTATCAGCAACCATAGCTTCCGGCCTACAGTCATCGAGCGGAATCCATCGGCATAGAAGCGGTATATGCGGTGGGTCACGGTTCCGAAGGCTGAGAGCCGAGAGCGGAGGTGAGCCTGTGATTTTGTCTGAGTTCTGTCCATATGCTGTTATAACAATCTCTGAATGTCAAAAGTGATGACAGTGAGGCAAATTTATATAAATTTTTCGCAGCGAGAAAAAAAGTATAGCTGTTATATAGCATATTCAGTCACATGCTATATGTGGGAGTAATTTAGGGTTTTAAGTAGGAAGATGGAGATGTCTGATGCCTGTGGTTGGATTTCCTGCATAAAAAACTCCGGCCCGTAATTTCTTACGGGCCGGAGGGTTATAAGAAGTGGATATGGTTCCGGGCGGTTATGCCTTGGCTGCTTTCTTGGCGTTGCGGCGGGCATCGGTGAGGTAAGCCACGGGAGCTGCCACGTAGATTGTGGCGAGAGTGCCGATGATCACACCGAAGATCATTGCGAATACGAATGAGCGAATCGCGTCACCGCCGAGGATGAAGATGCACAGGAGCACGAGGAGCGTTGAGCATGAGGTCATCACTGTACGGCCGAGAGTAGAGTTCATCGAGCTGTTGATGGTGTCGAAGAAGTTCTGTTTCGGATAGAGCTGAACGTTTTCACGCACACGGTCGAAGACTACCACGGTGTCATTGATCTGATAACCGATAACCGTAAGGATGGCGGCGATGAATGACTGGTCGATTTCCATAGCGAAGGGGAAGAGGCCCCAGAAGAGCGAGTAGAAACCGATGATGGTGAAGGCTGTGAAGGCTACAGCTGCAAGTGCGCCGAGCGAGAAGGCGATGTTGCGGAAACGGAGCAGGATGTAGAAGAACATGGCCAGAAGGGCGAGGATCACGGCGATGTAAGCGTCGGTGCGCATGTCGTTGGCCACGGTCGGACCTACTTTCTGCGATGACATGATGCCGATGTTCTCGTTAGTGGTCGAGAAGTCTTCGATGCTCATTCCGTTGAGCTGGTTCTCAAGGCCCTTGTAGAGGATGCCGGTGATTTCGTTGTCGATGCCTTCTTCGTCAGAGTCGATCTTGTAGTTGGTCGAGATGCGGACCTTGGTGTCGTCGTCAATGGTGATGACACTGAGCTGTGCACCGTCAAAGAGGGGTGCGAGCTGAGCCTGGAGTTCGTGGGTCTTCACAGGATGATCGAACTGAACCACATAGTTGCGGCCGCCTGAGAAGTCGATGCCCTGGTTGAGGCCGCGGGCAAAGAACGAGATGATCACTATGGCTACAACCGCGCCGACAATTCCGAAGCTGACCTTGCGGGCGCCGAGGAAATTGAAGTGGGTGTCAGAGAACATCTTGGCCGAAAGGGGAGTGGTGAATGTCAGCTTTTCGAAGGGCTTGGTCTTGGCACACATTATATATATAAGGCGTGTCAGGTAGACAGCGGTGAAGAATGAGCAGACAATACCGATGATGAGGGTGGTGGCGAAGCCTTTGATAGGACCTGTTCCGAAGAGAAGGAGGATCACACCTGTGATGATCGAAGTGAGGTTCGAGTCAAAGATGGCTGAGAATGCGTTGCTGTAACCGTCGGCGATGGCGGTGCGTACGCTCTTGCCGGCGCGGAGTTCTTCTTTGGCACGTTCGTAGATGAGCACGTTGGCGTCAACTGCCATACCGAGCGCGAGCACGATACCGGCGATGCCGGAGAGTGTCAGCACGGCCTGGAATGACGCGAGGATGCCGAAGGTGAAGAAGATGTTGAAGATGAGGGCGATGTTGGCGATGATGCCGGGGACAAGGCCGTAGAAGAGACACATGAAGATCATCAGGAGCACGATGGCGATGATGAACGACCAGAGACCGTCGTGGATGGCCTGTTCGCCGAGCGACGGACCGATCACGGTGTCGGAGATGATGTCGACCTTGGCTGCCATCTTGCCGCTCTTGAGCACGTTGGCAAGGTCTTTTGCTTCATCGGTGGTGAAGTTGCCGGTGATCTGCGAGCGTCCGCCTTCGATCACTGAGTTGACGTTGGGCGAAGAGTAGACCTGATTGTCAAGCACGATAGCCACGGGCTTGTTGAGGTTGGCGGCAGTGATGCGGGCCCACTGGCGGGCTGCTTCGGGTTTCATGTTCATTGAAACGTAGTTGCCGTTCATGGCTTCGTAGTCGCTGGTAGCTGAAGTGATGACGTCGCCGCTGAGTGCTGGTTTGCCGTTTGAGGTCTTGAGGGCTACGAGCTGATAGATGCTGAGGTTGCGCTTGCCGCGTACGGAGTCGTCGACCTGTACTATCTCAGGCTTGAATTCCCATGCAAGTTTGAGGTTGGAGGGAAGGATGCCTTTGGCTACGTTTGATGCAAGGATGGCATCAATGGTGTCACGGGCAGTTTCGGTGGCTGAACCTACGCTGATTGGGCGGTAGGGGTTGCCGACCTGGAGGAAGTAGTCGAAGAGACCTTTGCCGTTGCCGGTGGTGTCGGTGCGCAGGGCGTTGTCAAGCGCCTGGAGCATCGGGGCGATTTCGTTGAACTGGGTGGTCTCGTAGAATTCGAGGTTGGCGCTTGATTTGAGAAGCTCGCGTACACGGTCGTGTTCCTTAACGCCGGGAAGCTCAAGGAGGATCTGGCCGTCCTTTTCAAGTTCCTGGATGTTGGGGGCAACGACTCCGAATTGGTCGATACGGGTGCGGAGCACGTTGGTGGAGCTGCTGACGCGGTCTTTCACTTCCTGACGGAGTGAGTTCTTGATGGCGTCCATGCTGTCACCGCGCTTCACCTGATCCTTGAACACTACCGAAAGATCGCCCTGGGGGTCGAGCTTACGGTATTCTGCGCAAAAGACGTCTATGAAGTCATTGCTCTTGTTGGCACGGGTGATTGAGTCGGCGCTCATGACGGCACGTTCGAAGTAGGGGTTGCCTTCTGCGTTGGCCATCGAGCGGAGGATGTCGGGTACCGATACCTGCAGGGTGACGTTCATACCACCTTTGAGGTCGAGGCCGAGACCTACTCCGAGTTTCTGTACTTCATTGAATGTATAGCCTAAATAAACCTTTTCGTTTGCGATGTTCTTGATGTACTCGCTGTAGGCCTTACGTTTAGTTTCAGGGCTGTTGTTGTCCTTGGCAGCCTCGACGGCGGCATATTCTTCCGCTTTCTTCTCGTAGTGGTTGGTAACTAACGTGAATGAAAGGTAGAACAAGCAGATGAGCACCATGAAAATGGCGATCACACCTGCAACAACACTTCCCAAAGATCCTTTGCTTTGCATTGTGTTAAAGTGATGTATTTAAATAGTTAGTTAAAATTAAAATTCTGATTGATTTTCATGGAGAAAATCGGTAAAGTGCCAATTTTCAGTCTGCAAATATACAAAAATTCTTTTAAATGCCCTCGCCGGAGGACTGATTTTTGCGTTAGAGTCTGTTTAAACTCTAAATCGGGTGGCTTTTGATCGGGAATTGCCTTACAGATAGGCAAATTCAGGGTTCAAGGCAGGCAAGTGCGATGACCTCGCCGGCGGCCAGGGAGTGCCAGGCGAGTGAAAATTTGCTTCCGCGGGCCTGCGCGGATGTGAAATCCGGGGCTATGTGGATTTCCTTGAGGGCGAGTCCGGGGGTGAGCGCGGCTTTGTAGGCGGCTTCTTTGGCTGTCCAGTATTTCAGGAGTATGCCGAGTCTCGACGGCTCGTCACAGCAGAGGTTTGCAGAGTCTTCTTCGGCAGGGGTGAGAAAGCGTTGGGCCACACGAAGCAGCTGCGGGCGTGGAGACTCGATATCTACACCTATATTAATATGCGGGCTATTGCCTACGGCGAGCAGGCAGTGGCTGGTGGAATGGGATATGGAGATGCGCAGGTCCGGATGTCCGCTCACGGACGGTGCACCCTCCGGACTGTGGGTTAATTCCATCCCCTCGCCAAGGGCTTGGGCTATAAGCGATTCGACGGCGGCTTTCTCGCAGTCGCGTCTTGAGCCTGCGGTGTCCGGGACGGGGCAGAGGTAAAGGCGGCAGCAGCCGGCGGTCAGTTCGGTCATGGTCAGAGGTTTTTGAGGAGATAAAGCATGTCGTCTCTGACGGTTCTTACTATTGGGGCTATTGAGTCGGGTGAGGAGCCTGCGGGCAGATCAAGGTAGAAGGCGCCGGAGAGCACGGAGGCGGAATCTGTGGCAAGAAGCTGCACGGGGGTGGTGAGCGAGGTGCGGGTTTCGGCCAGTTCGCAGTGCCAGTTGCCGGCTGATGTGAGTTCGGTGATGACAGTTGTGGCGCCTCCGGAGTTGAGTTCCATGCGTTCGCGGCGGTTGTTCATGATCGCTGATATCTCCTGTCGGCCGGCTGGAGAGAGGGTCAGGTAGAGGGTTGCATTGCTGAACTGCGGGTAGGTCACGGTGATCCACCATGAGGCGTCGGCTTTCTGCTGCATGCTGACGTCGGCGTCTGAATTGAACATCAGTGTGGCCGGACCTGCGGTGTGGATGCTGTGGTTTCGGCCTGGCAGTTCGATGCGGGGCCATCCCTCCGGTTTGGGAACGGCGCTGTCATTTCCGGCCCCGGAGCATGAATCTGCGGCTATAGCCGCCGTGATGCTTATTATAAGGCATGAAATATGGCCTAAGGCTTTTTTCATCGGTTTTACAGGGCGGGAGTTGGAGAGGTCATTGAATCAGGCTGGTCTTCGGGCATTACTTTGACGCGCACGTTGACGATGCGGTGCTGATGGATGGAGAGCACCAGGAAGCGGCAGCGGCCGTAGACAATTGATTCTTTTTCTTTCGGGAAGTCTCCCTTGATGGCCAGGAGCATTCCGGCGAGTGTCTCGCAGTCTTCGATGACGGGTGCATAGGCTTCTTCATCGAGATCGGTTACGCGGAAGAAGTCGTTGAGCAAGGTTTTGCCTTCGAAGATATAGGTGTCGTCAGGTAGGCGGCGGTAGGTTTTTTCTTCAACGTCATATTCGTCGTCGATATCGCCCACTATCTCTTCAAGCACGTCTTCAAGGGTCACGATGCCTTGGGTGCCGCCGAATTCGTCGACCACGATGGCCAGATGGACTCTCCGCGAACGGAAATCTTCGAGGAGGTCGTCGATCATGCGCGATTCAGGCACATAGTAGGGTTCGCGCATCAGTTTCTGCCATTCGAAGTTTTCTCCGGTCTGCCCTACGTAGGGGAGAAGGTCGCGCGAATAGAGCACTCCTTTTATGTTGTCCATAGTGTTTTCATAGACCGGCAGGCGGGCGAATCCGCTTTCGATCACTATTTTCATCACCTGGGCGAAGGAGTCGGAGGTTTCGATGCCTGTGATGTCGACGCGCGGGGTCATGACTTCAGAGGCTGTTGTGTCGCCGAATTTCAGAATGCCTTCGAGCATGTCTTTGTTTTCGTCGTCGCTTACATGGGCTATCTCCAGAGCCTGCGAGAGGTCATCGGCGGTGACAGAGGTGGTCTTTTTGGTCACCACTTTCTTTACAATGCCACTGCTCTTGACGAGGACTGACGAGAGCGGATAGAACAGACTGAGCCCGGCTTCAAGCATCGGGGCAGCCGTTTTGGCCCATGCCAGATTGTTGGAGTTGGCATAGAGTTTCGGCAGGATTTCTCCGAAGAGGAGTATCAGGAAGGTAAGAAGTACGGTCTGCAGGATGAAACTCCACACAGGGCTGAGTGTCGAGAAGATCGGGCCGAGGGCGAAGTTACAGAGCACAACGATGGTCACGTTGACCAGATTGTTGATGATGAGGATTGTGGCCAGGAGGCGTTCGGGCATCCGGAGCAGTCTTAACACACGTTCGCCCGACGAACTTTCTTCCAGTTCGTCGCACTGCACGGGTGTCAGCGAGAAAAATGAAATTTCGCTTCCGGAAACAAATGCGGAGATCAGAAGCGCTGCCAAAGCACACAAGAGCGCCACAATGCTGTCGGTGGAAAATGGCGCAACGTCAAGCAACGGAGTGTTGGTAATGTCAAGAAGAGTGTTTGCCACCTGTTCAGTGGCAGGTAAAGGGTCAGTGTCCAAGACGATTTAGATAAGTTATACAAAGAGCCGGGGCATCAATCTCAAAGACGGTATGAGCCAACACAGGCATTATCGCTGCAAAGATAATGAGAATTTTCGTAACCTCACAGATTTTGCCTCGGCTTTGTTAAAAAAACGGTCCGCGGCAAGATGCCGAGTGACCGTTTCGGGGTAAGAGGTTTTATGCCCCAGGTGAGGATCATGTTGTTGTAAAACCAGACTTTGACCGGTTCATGGTTGTGTGTATGGATGGTGCGTCAGCTGTGGAGGGTAAGGATGAATGAGGCGCCAGTGGTGACTGAGGGATCGAGGATCAGAGAGCCGTTGATCTTTTCGGCGCGGAGGGCGCAGATGGGGAGGCCGAGGCGGGCGCCTTTGCTGATGTCAGTCGGCGTGGCGAAGGGCTTGAACAGATTTTCGCGCTCGTTTTCGGGGATGCCCGGACTTGTGTCGGTCACGATGAACTGGTGGCTTTTCGCTCCGCGTTTTCGGTAGGCGAGTGTGATCTTACCGCCCTCGGCTGTGTGTTTTGCAGCATTTCCGAGAAGATGGGTGAGGATTTTGTCGACTTCGGGAGCATCGATGCGGGCATAGCCTTTGCAGCCGTCGAGATGCAGCACCACGCGCGGATTGAGCATCGGGCGGATTTTATTAGCAATGGCATCGCAGAATGTCTGGAGATTCACTTCTTCGAGGGCTTCCTCGTCAAGCTGTCCGGCACTTTCCACATCGGAGAGTTCGCCGACACGTCTGACATAGCCGCGGAGGTTGCGCACAGCCGGGTCTGTCTGGTCAAGCTGTTCGAGTGTAGGCTCCATCTGCGAAGACATGTTGTGGAGTATGGCGCTCTTGGCGGCGCTTTCGGCGTTGGCGGTGTCAACGGATTTTTTCATGCGTCTGTTTTTCGCCACCACGCGCCAGTAGAACATGGCACCGACACCGAGGGCGGCAAGAGCGATGACGAAGAGAGTGATGAAGGTTACCACCCAGCCCGTGCGGGCCTTTATGGTGTGGTCTTTCTCTGCGATAGTCTCCTGGCTTTCGGCATACTCCTGCTTAACCTTGCCGAGTTCGGTATGGGCTGTTATGGCCTCGATCGAGTCTGACCAGCGCATGTAGTTTTCATAGGTGTGTTCCACGAGGCGGGCATCGTTGGCGCTTACGGCTCTTTCGATGAGGTCCTGATAGGCCTTGTCGGCGGCTTTGTAGTCATTGGCCTGGTCATACTGCTTGATCAGGCGGGCTATGCAGAGGTCGCCTTTGGCTGTCTGGTTGATGGCATAGTAATACTGGGCTTCGTTGAAGAGCATGTCGCTTGTGAGTTCCTTGTTTCCTGCTTTTTTTGCATAGCCGGCCATTTTGGCGAGCGAGCGGCCTGCGTCGGAGTTGTTTGAGAGATTGCGGTAGATGAGGAAGCGGGCGCGTTCGGTCGTGTAGAAAACCGCAGGCAGAGAGTCGGGCGAGATATGGCGTTCGGCAAGAGTCTTGTCGTTGTTGGCGAGAAGACGGAAAGCGCCGTCGTAGTTCTTGGCATCGGCGCATATCGCAGCCGCGGCAGCTGCCGAGCGTGCGGCGGGCAGATACTGGTGTGCGGCCATCTGCGAGTTGTAAGCCTTCAGCTGTCGGTTGAGCTCGGTCTGGCTGTCGGCCCACATCCCGAAAGCCGCGGCGGTCAGAGCTATGACCAGAGTAAACAGTCGTTTCATAATATATAAATAGTTTGCGTGATTGTGTTTAAGCAACTCTTAAAAATTAACCGATAGAATGTGTGCATAAGTAGCTCATATAATAGTATAAATTAATTTCTCAGAGTTACTTATCAGCAATGATTCGGTAAAAATCACCGAAGTGGTTGAAACTTAAGTTAATATATCGAATCGTCAAATACAAATGAATCGCCAAAGCGTTCATTATAAAAACATTAAACAATATGAACGTATTGGCGATTCTCAAAGACTTCACCTTTCAGTGTAAGTCGGTATTTGAAAATACTACAACCAAGATGAGCAAAAGGTTCCTCAACTGGCTGATTTTAACAATACGCACTGTGGCGTTGATTCCGGGCAAAGTCAATTTTACCCGGCTGTCGCGCTATGGCGGTCGTACAGCCAAGACCTTTGCCTCCAATTTCAAGACACCCGTAGACTGGATGAAAGTCAACATAGGTATGGCGCAGGATTGTTTTGGACCGTCCGATGACATGGCAGTGGCAATCGATCCGTCGTTCATTTCAAAGTCAGGCAGCCTGACATATGGCATAGGCCGTTTCTGGTCAGGGGTGGCACAACGTGTCAAACGCGGTCTGGAGATAATGGCGATCGGGGCAATAAGTCTGAGTAAACATACATGTGTGATGCTCGGTGCTGTCCAGTCACCGAACTTCAGGACTCTTGAATCTGAGAAACAAATGTCAATGCTTGACTGGTATGTGGCACTTGTCAGGTCAAAGGCGGCAGAGCTGCTCTCACTGACGGATATTCTGGTTGCCGATGCCTTTTTCTCCAAATATGAGTTTGTAAATGAGGTGATTGGCATGGGATTCCGGTTTGTCGGGAGATTACGTGCCAATTCATATCTCAGGTATTTGGCCATACCGGATTCCTCCGCCACGCGAAGACGCGGCAGAAAGAAAAAGTATGGAGAGAAAGTGGATTTCTCAACTCTTGATATGTCCGTGTTCACTTCATTCATATATGAGGATTCCAAAGGAATCAAAACCCGATGTCACACGGCGGTCGTACATTCGAGGGCATTGAAACGCGACATCCGTATCGTGGTATGTCCGGTTGAAAACGGAGAGCCTCTTCTTTACTTCTCTACCGACACCGACATGAGACCTGAAAAGATCATCGGTTTCTACCGCACACGCTTCCAGATCGAGTTCGGTATACGCGATGCCAAGCAGTTTACCGGACTTCAGTCACAGCAGACCCGCGACAGGGAGCGGCTTGACTTTGCGTTCAATCTTTCCTTCACAGCCCTCAATGTCTGCAAAGAGGTCATAAGGAAGGATTATCCGGATCTTTCGGTAGCGCAGTTCAAACGGCTTATGTTTGAATCTTATCTCGCCTCAACAATTATTTCGACTTGCGGAAAATCTCCGCATCTCAAAATAATTCAGAAAATAAATCATCGGTTGGCTCAGTTAGCGGCTTAGCCAAGGCTGAACAACCTCAAATTTTACCGAATCATTGTATCAGATAAACGAATGAGCCATGCCGATGGTTTAGGGGGGAGGTTATTAACAATCAGAGGCAGTTTTCAACATTTTAACACGATTTGATAGTAGAAAGGTCTAACGGACAGAGGAATTTTTGTTACTTTGCATCAGAAAAACCAATAAACGCCTTATGGGTAAAATAATAGCAATCGCCAATCAGAAAGGCGGCGTCGGAAAAACCACCACTACCATCAATCTGGCCGCGTCACTTGCGGCTGAGGGTAAGAAGACACTGATAATTGACGCCGATCCGCAGGCCAACGCAACATCGGGCTACGGGATAGACCCTAAGACTATGACCTCTTCGATCTACGAATGTCTGGTCGATGACTATCCGGTGGAGGGATCCCAGGTAGCCACCTGCTGCGAGGGGCTTGATCTTGTCGGGTCGCGCATCGACCTGGCAGGCGCTGAAATTGAGCTTATCAACAAGCCTGCGCGTGAGAATGTACTGAAAAAGGCAGTCGCTCCCGTCAAGGACAAGTATGACTACATACTGATCGACTGCTCTCCGTCGCTCGGACTTATAACGGTCAACGCACTGACCGCGGCAGACTCCGTGATCATTCCCGTGCAGGCTGAATATTTCGCACTGGAGGGAATCACCAAGCTTCTCAACACCATCCGTATCATCAAATCGAAACTCAATCCGCAGATCGAGATCGAAGGCTTTCTGCTGACCATGTATGACGCGCGTCTGCGCCTGGCCAATCAGATCTACGAAGAACTGAAAGGCCACTTCGGTCCAATGGTCTTTGACACGGTGATTCCCCGCAACATCCGTCTGAGCGAGGCACCGAGCCACGGCCTGCCGGCTTTGCTCTACGATCCGATTTCACGCGGAGCTACCTCTCACGTGGCCCTCGCCCGTGAACTGATAGCAAAAAACAGCCTCTAACCACACTACAGATAAATAATCACAGAATCCTATGCAGCCCAAACGCCCTGCCCTCGGCCGCGGTCTCGACTCGCTCATCGCAATGGATGATGCGCCCGCCCGCGGTACCTCGGCCATAAATGACATAGAGATCTCACGTATCTCTCCCAATCCCGATCAGCCGCGACGTCTTTTCGACGAAGAAGCCCTTGAGGAACTCTCGCGCTCCATCCGTGAGCTCGGCATCATACAGCCCCTGTCGCTGCGCAAAACCGGACCTGACACTTACCAGATCATAGCCGGCGAGCGACGCTACCGCGCGGCGATGATGGCCGGACTGACTACCGTCCCTGCCTATATACGCACTGCGAATGACACTGAGCTGACCGAAATGGCGCTCATAGAGAACATACAGCGCGAAGATCTCAACGCCATAGAAATAGCTCTGACATTCAAAAAGCTGATTGATCAGTATAATCTCACCCAGGAGCGTCTGAGCGAGCGCATAGGCAAGAAGCGTACCACGATTGCCAACTTCCTGCGTCTGCTCCGCCTTCCGGCTGAAGTGCAGCTCGGTCTGCGCGACCGCCGGATTGACATGGGTCATGCCCGCGCTCTGCTGAGCATCGACGACCCGAAATTTCAGCTGCGTCTCTATAATGAGATCGTTAAACAGGGCCTTTCGGTGCGCCGGGTGGAGGAACTCGCAAAGAAATATCAGCAGGCGGCTCTCGAAGGCAAGAAGCCTGAGAATGACAGCAGAAGATTTTCTAACAATGATTATGATATTTTAAAAGACCACCTCTCGCAGCGATTCAGCACCCCTGTAAAGCTCACCTGCGACGCTTCCGGCAAAGGAAAAATCTCATTTTCTTTCCGCGATGAGGCTGAACTTGAAAGATTAATTGCTATCTTTGACACTGCAAAGCAGTAGCCGTCAGAAGCTATTGCCTGGAAATTACCGGGTGGATCTTGATATTCGCCTGGAACTCAGGACGATAAATCCAAAATGCAATTCGAAGCGGAAAAAGAACAACGAACAGCTGGAACCATATGGAGGCTTGCTGTCGGCATGATGTTGATCGTGCTGACATGCCCGTTTAACATTTTTTCTGAAAATATGCCGGCCGAAAGCTGTGTGGCTGATGCCGACTCGGTAGCTCCGGTTGTCACGGCTCCCTCGCGGAAGCCTGTAAGGCCGGAGCGGCGTCATACATCACCGATCTCAAATCTGCCTGACAGTTTTCCGGTAGGGAATCCGCAGACACCTCCGGTCATGGTGGTTCTTGACAGCCTTTCGGCCCAGGGTGATTCCGTCAGCATAGTTCCGCTTGACTCTGTCCCGGTTGTTGCCTCTCCGCTGATAGCGGTGACCGATTCGATAGCCCGCGCTCCGGAGGAAAAGAAATTTACCTTTGTCCCTGACCCCACCAAAGCCGTCTGGATGTCAGCCCTGTTTCCTGGCCTTGGGCAGCTTTACAACCGCCGTTACTGGAAACTCCCCATAGTAGTAGGCGGATTCATGGGGCTTGGCTATGCCATGAACTGGAACAATACAATGCTGCGCGACTACACCCGCGCCTATTCCGATATCATGGACAATGACCCTTCGACCAAGAGCTACATGGACTTCTTCGCGCCGACCGTGCAGGAGTCTGATCTAAATAAAGAATGGCTGACCAATATACTGCGCCAGCGCAAGAACATGTATCGCCGTCAGCGTGACCTCTGTGTCATCTGCATGATAGGCGTATATCTTGTTGCGATGGTCGATGCCTATGTCGATGCGCAGCTTGCCCATTTCGACATCAGTCCGGACCTCAGTGTCGATATCGCTCCGGCACTGCTCCCCACCGAGACTCGCAAGAACGGTCTGCCCGGTCTCGGAGTCTGCTGGGCGGTCAATTTCTGACGCTGTCAGCCGGTCGATCATTTATGTAAAATAGTCCAAAACTCTCCCATAGATATATCTGTAAAGAAAAATAATGAATAAGTCAATCCTTGTCGCAGTATTTGCCGTCGGACTCAACGCCATGAGTGTCATGGGCGCTCAATCCATACTTGAGATAAAGAACTCGATTACCGATGACAATATAATAGCTCCTGAAAGCTTCGAGACGCAGACCCGTCTGCTTGAGGAGAATTTTTATCTGAAGAATTATGTGGTTCCGGGCATTGACCTCGGAGCGTCGCAGACCGCCACTCCCGCTGAATATGAGGAGAGGCTCAAGAGACTCCCGACCGAGATCGAGCTGCCCTACAACTCGATTGTAGGGAACTATATCAATATGTATCTCACCAAGCGCCGCTCGCTGGTGGCTGATATGCTTGCCCTCCACAGTTACTACGGTCCGATTTTCGTGGAAGAACTGCTGAAAGAGGGTATGCCTACCGAACTGCAGTATCTTCCGGTAATTGAATCGGCCATTAACCCCAACGCCGTTTCGCGTGCAGGAGCAGCAGGCCTGTGGCAGTTCATGCCCGCAACGGCCAAAGGGCTCGGAATGGAAGTCAACTCGCTGATCGACGAGCGCCGCGATGCCCGTCTGTCTTCTCGTAACGCCGCCCGTTATCTTAAACAGCTTTATGAGATCTACAATGACTGGTCGCTTGCCATAGCGGCCTACAACTGCGGTCCGGGTAACGTCAACAAGGCTCTGCGCCGTGCCGGAGGCGAAGGCAAGAAAGACTATTGGGAGATCTACAGCTATCTTCCTGCCGAAACCCGTGGATATGTGCCTGCCTTCATCGCCGCCAACTATGTGATGAATTACTACAACAAGCATGGCATCTCTCCGACTGTCATCAAGCGTCATCTGACCACTGACACCGTCCAGGTAAACAAATATATTCATTTCAACCAGATTGCTGCAGTGCTTAATATACCGGTCGACGAGATCCGTATGCTAAACCCGCAGTATCGCAAGGATATCATCCCCGGAGACTATCGCCCCTATCTTCTGACGCTCCCCACTCAGCAGTGTCTGAGCTACGTTATGAGCGAGAAGCGAATCGTCGACTATGACGCAGACCGCTATGCGCGTCGCAGCTATGTGGAGCCGGGCGAGAATTCCGAGCCGGAGATCGTGGCCGGAGACAACGGTGTGGCCAATCTTGCCCAGGCAAGCCGCCAGACAGCCAATGCCCAAACCAACAATGAGATTGCCCAGACCCAGATGTCGGAAAAGATGGTGGTGAAGACCCATGTGGTGACACGCGGAGAAAGCATCCGTGACATCGCGCGTCAGTATGGCGTCTCGGCTACAGACATCAAGCGCTGGAATCAGTTGCGCCGTGGCAAAGTCAAGGAGGGCGATAAGCTCAAGATCGAAGTGTTCGAGCGTGTGTCCCCGGAAAGCGTCAAGGTTGTAGCCGCCCCTGAAGTGGCTCAGGTCAGTGCCGAGACCCTGCGGGAATCTGCCGCTTCGTCCAATGCCGCAGCACCGGCCGCCACGTCGGCTTCTGCTGCAAAGAATGCCGCTCCCGCCAAATCTGCATCTGCTTCAAAAGCTGCGGCTTCAAAGCCTGCACCCAAAGCCGTCGCGACTCCGAAGGCCACCAGATATAAGGTGCGCAACGGTGACACACTGGAGAAAATTGCCCGCAAACACGGAACTACAGTCGCAGCCATCCAGTCGGCCAACGGACTTGGAAAAAGTACTAACATCCGCGCCGGACAGAGCCTGAAAATTCCGGCCAAGAAAGCAACGGCCAAGAAAAGAAGCCGCAGAAGAAGATAAGCAAGCGGACCTTTCCGTTAAAGAATCACCCAAAAAGTCAACCTCCACAGCCGTGATCTGCGGCATGTGGAGGTTGACTTTTTTCTTTTATAATGTTTTTTCGGTCTGAAGGAGCTGAGCTGTCAGGCAGAGGGAAAGAGCGAAGACGAATCTCTCTACTCTCAGACAAGTTCCATGCCCTTGAGTATGGCCTGCTTGTTGATGGGGAGCAGGTGGTGGTGTCGTTCGGGCAGAGTCTTCTTGAGGCCTTTCATGACGGCTTCTACCGGAAGCAGTCCGCGCACTTTCAGGAGCGAGCCGAGCAGCACCATGTTGTAGGCCTTGCTTGATGAAAGCTCGAATGTCGCTTCCATAGCTTCGACCGGATAGATGTTGATGTCTGTGCGGGTAGGCGCATGGTGTATGCTGTAGGGATCATAGATCAGAGTGCCGCCGGTTTTTACTTTCGACTCGAACTTGTCGAGGCTCTGCTGGTTGAGAATAACGGCTGTGTCATAGGTGTTGAGCACAGGGCTGCTGATCGGCTGATCGGAAAGAATTACAGTCACATTGGCTGTGCCTCCGCGCTGCTCAGGTCCGTAGGCTGGCATCCATGTGACCTCAAGATTGTCCATCAGCCCTGCATAGGCGAGGATTTTGCCCATTGACAGGACTCCTTGTCCGCCAAAACCTGCTATGATTATTTCTTCTTTCATCTCGTCTGTTATTTCGTTTCTTTAACGCTCTCTTATGGTTTGACAGTGCTGTCTTTGAGATCGCCTACGGGGTATTTGGCAAACATGTGTTCCTCCATCCATTGATTGGATTTGACGGGCGACATTTTCCATCCGGAACTGCAGGTGGATACGATTTCAACCACTGATGTCCCGAAGCCTGACATGGAGTTCTCGAAAGCTTTGCGGATGGCTTTCTTGGCCTTGCGCACAGCGGCAGCCGAGTGGACGCTCTGGCGGGTGACGTAGCATGTCCCGTCAAGCATGGCGAGAATCTCGGAGATTTTCAGCGGATAGCCGTTGAGTTCTACACGACGGCCGTAGGGGGTAGTCGATGTCACCTGACCTTCGAGGGTGGTGGGTGCCATCTGGCCTCCGGTCATGCCGTAGATGCCGTTGTTGATAAAAATTATGGCTATGTTCTCGCCACGGTTTGCTGCGTGGATTGTCTCGGCTGTGCCGATGGCCGCGAGGTCGCCGTCGCCCTGATAGGTGAACACCAGTCTGGACGGATTCAGGCGTTTGGCGGCGGTGGCGATTGCCGGTGCGCGTCCGTGGGCCGCTTCTATCCAGTCCACATCAATATAGTTGTAGGCCATTACGGCACAGCCGACGGGGGCAACGCCTATGGCTATCTCTTCGGCACCCATCTCTTCAATCACCTCTGCGATGAGCTTGTGGACAACTCCGTGGGAGCATCCGGGGCAGTAGTGCATGGTGTTGTCGTTGAGCAGACGGGGCTTGGTCTCGACTATGTTGGCGCTTTGTTTGATTTCTTCGGGAGTCATGACTGTCTCTTACTTTTCAATGATGTTCTTAAGGGCCCCAAGAACTTCGGAGGGGTCCATGACTATGCCGCCCATGCGGCCGAAATGGTGGATCGGGACACGGTCTTCGAGGCTCAGACGCACGTCTTCGATCATCTGTCCGGCGTTGAGTTCGACCACAAGGATTGATTTCACTTTTTTGCTGAGGCGTTTCACCTCGTCGTAGGGGAAAGGCCAGAGAGTGATTGGGCGGAGGATTCCGACTTTCAGTCCTTCGGCGCGGGCGTCTTCCATAGCTTTCTGGCAGATGCGGGCCACAGAGCCGAATGCCACTATCAGATAGTCGCAGTCTTCAGTGTCGTGTTCCTCGAAGCGGACCTCATTTTGTGCTATTCTGCGGTAGGTGTCCTGCAGGCGGAGATTGTTTTTCTCCATAGCCACCGGATCGAGTTCGAGGGTGGTCATGACGTTGGGCTTGCGCATTCCGCTTCGGCCTGTCACGGCCCAGGGACACTGGCGGGCTATCTCTTCATCGGTGCGGCGCGGGCGTTGCGGGGGAAGAACTACTTTCTCCATCATCTGACCGACTACTCCGTCGGCAAGCATCATGACGGGATTTCTGTATTTGAAAGCCAGGTCGAAACCGAGAGCTACGAAATCAGCCATCTCCTGCACTGAAGCCGGGGCGAGGACTATCAGATGGTAGTCGCCGTGGCCGCCTCCTTTTGTGGCCTGGAAATAGTCGGCCTGCGAGGGCTGGATTGTGCCGAGGCCGGGGCCTCCGCGCATACAGTTGATGATGAGGGCCGGAAGTTCGCCGGCGGCTATGTAGGAAATGCCTTCCTGCTTGAGGCTGACACCGGGGCTCGACGAGGAGGTCATGCAGGCCTTGCCTGTGGCGGCGCCTCCGTAGACCATATTGATGGCGGCTACTTCGCTTTCAGCCTGAAGCACCACCATGCCGGTGGTTTCCCAGGGCATCAGCTCTTCGAGAGTCTCAAGTATTTCGCTCTGAGGGGTGATAGGGTAGCCGAAATAGCCGTCCACTCCGTAGCGGATGGCTGCATGGGCCACTGCCTCATTGCCTTTCATTAGTCTGACTTCATCTTCCATATTGCGGAGCACTATTTTTTTCAGTGCCGTTTTTTTGTTTTGTTTTGAATGGATGGGGTGAGTTTTAAACAACCTCTTATTTCTCTACCACGCGGTAGACGGTTATGCAGCCGTCAGGACAGACGGTGGCACAGGCCGCGCAGCCTATACATTTTTCCGGTGCGACGTCGGCTGCGAAATGATAGCCTTTGTCGTTGACTTCATTCTGCTGCAGCGAGAGCACCTGACATGGACATGCCACAACACAGAGGTCACATCCCTTGCAGCGTTCGCGGTTGATTTCTACAGCTCCTATAACTTTAGCCATGATGTTTTAGCGGTTAGTTGGGCGGTGAGGTGCGGTATAGAATGGACCCTCATCGTTGACATACTTATTCAACACAAATTTACATATAATTCTTTTTATAGGATCCATTTTAATTAAACTTTAACCTATTGCACACCTGCGAAAATGTTGCGCAAATGAATTAAAACGGCTTATAATAAAGAATTATCATAAGCCGCAGAGTTAAATATCTTTAACAAATGTAAATTCCTGTTGGTCGAGGTTGGTGTTGGCCACATGCAGTCTGATTCCTTTGGTCTGAGGCGAGTTCCAGACTCCGGCAATGTCGAAAGACGCGAAATAAGCACGGTCATGATAGTCTGTGGGCGAGGCCATTATGTGGACCAGATAGATGTCTGGATATTCGGTGCCGATGGTGGCGGGATCAGCCGCGAGCTGAAACAGTCGCGGTTCAGGATCATAGGTGAGCCGCACGTGGAAATTCAGATGGTTTCCGGTGCGCCATACGCTGTAGAGATACACTTTGTCGCGGTTCCAATTGTCAAACTCCTCTTTCCACTCAGTGGCCACCGGGCTTTGGTTGACGCGGGCGGCGCTGAGCAGCGTGATGTTGCCTGACGTGTAGGCCTCGCCGCTTTCGGGAATATAGCGGATGATCATGCGGGTTCCGGCCGTGGTTTCTGCGGGGAGCAGAGTGGGGGAGATGAGCGTGATCAGCGGACTGTCATCCACCTGCCTGAAAGTGAAGCGGCTACGATCGCCTCCGTCGGTACTGCCTTCATAGGTGACGATATCCCACAACTGCATCTCTACCGGGCCTTTGAATCCTGTTTCGTCAGAGCATGAGCAAGTTAGCGCAAGTATAATGAGCGCTAAGGCGAGATGGCTGTATATGGGTCTGTTGTTATTGGGCACTGTCCTCAATGATGTTTCCGTCGTTCATTCTGATGACACGGTCTGAGCTCAGAGCCAGGGTGTCATCATGGGTCACGATGATAAATGTTTTGCCGGTGGCCTGCCTCAGGTCAAAGAAAAGCCGGTAGAGTTCGGCACGGTTATGGCTGTCGAGGCTGCCGGTAGGTTCGTCGGCAAGAATTACTTTAGGGTCGTTGATGAGCGCGCGGGCCACTGCGGCGCGCTGGCGTTCGCCGCCTGAAAGTTGGGCCGGACGATGGTCCAGGCGTGAGCCCAGTCCGAAGTCATTCAGCAGCTTGCGGGCATGGGCTATGGCCTCGCCGCGGGCTGTGCCGCCTATGAGTGCCGGGAGCGCGACGTTTTCTTCAAGTGTGAATTCAGGAAGAAGCTGATGGAACTGGAACACGAAGCCCATGTTGCGGTTGCGGAAGGCGGCCAGACGCGAGTCTTTGAGGCGGGTTATGTCTTCTCCGTCAAAAATGACCGATCCGCTGTCCGGGCGTTCGAGACTGCCGATTATCTGCAGCAGGGTTGTCTTTCCGGCTCCGCTCGGCCCCACTATGGTCAGCATCTCGCCGTCGGCAATCGACAGCGAGACGCTTTTGAGCACCTGCAGTTTATCGAAACTTTTGCATATGTCGTTGACCTGGATCATCTGTGTGGGGGTCGGGCGCTGATGCGGTGTGGAATAATCTCTGAAAATCAGATGGAGAGACGGCGCAGAGTGTCGAGAAGCTCGCGGTTGATGGGCTTGTCGTTTTTGATGGCCTTGGAGAAAGGAACATAGACAATCTCGTCGTTGCGGATGCCGATCATGACATTGCGCTGTTCTTCAAGAAGAGCGTCGATGGCGGCAGCGCCCATGCGCGATGCAAGGATGCGGTCACAGGCGGTTGGCGATCCGCCGCGCTGGAGGTGGCCGAGGATGGAGACTCGCACGTCATAGCCCGGATATTCGTTTTTCACACGTTCGGCCAGGCCCATCGCTCCGCCTGTCACCGGGCTTTCGGCCACGAGGACTATCGAGGAGTTTTTGCTCTTGCGGAAGCCGTTCTGTATGAGTTCGGCAAGCTGGTCGACCTCAGTGGATATTTCCGGAATGATGGCGGCTTCGGCTCCGGAGGCTATCGCGCCGTTTAGGGCGAGGAAGCCGGCGTCGCGGCCCATTACTTCGATGAAGAAGAGGCGTTCGTGGCTTGTGGCCGTGTCTCGGATCTTGTCGACACACTCCATGATGGTGTTCAGGGCTGTGTCATAACCGATTGTCGAGTCTGTGCCGTAGAGATCGTTGTCGATGGTTCCGGGGAGGCCGATGATGGGGAAGTTGAATTCGTTGGCGAAAATTCTGGCGCCGGTGAGCGATCCGTCACCGCCGATCACTACGAGAGCGTCGATTTCGTGGCGCTTGAGGTTGTCGTAGGCCAGCTGACGGCCTTCCGGGGTGGTGAATTCCTTGCAGCGGGCGGTTTTGAGAATGGTGCCGCCTGCCTGGATGATATTTGAGACGTTCTGAGTGTGGAACTCCTGGATCTCATCGGTGATGAGTCCGCGGTAGCCACGGTATATACCTTTGACCTTGAGACCTCCGTAGATGGCCGAGCGGGTTACGGCGCGGATTGCGGCGTTCATACCTGGGGCGTCACCTCCGGAGGTGAGAATGCCTACACATTTGATTTCTGCCATAACAGTTGAATCCGTATTAAAATTAATTTACCTTAGAAGTATTCTGAAGCGAAGTTTTTGAAATTTAAACAAACTTTTATTAAGAAAGTTATTTTTCCGAAAGCTGCTTCCTGATGCAAAGGTAGGGTTTAAATGCGAGAATAGTTCTGTCTGAAAGGTAAAAAAATGTCAAGGGAGTATCTTGGCAGAAATTACCTTCACATCTTCCAGCGGGCGGTCATAGCCGTCAGTCTCAACCTTTTGGATTTTGTCGACGGTGTCCATGCCCGAAATGACGCGGCCGAACACTGTGTAGGCGCCGTCGAGATGCGGTGTGCCGCCTTCACGCATATAAAGGTCGCGCTGTTCGGGGGTGAAGTAGGTCGAGTCATTGGCGGTGAGCCGTTCGGTCTCCACTGCCAGCTGCTCGCGCAGAGCTTCCAGTCCGGCCTGGTCGCGGTTGCGGCGCATGGCCATGATGCTGTCGCGGTGCTGCATCGAGAGGCTGTCAAACACTTCCTGTTTGTGGCGCATCACGGCTTTGTGTTCCATCTGGTCAAGCTGGGCGGGCGAGAATTTCTTGCCGGTGACAATGTAGAATTGTGAGCCTGATGATTTGCGCTCAGGGTTTGTGGCATCGCCTTCGCGGGCAGCGGCAAGCGCTCCGCGGTGGTGGAAGTGCTTGGGGAAGTCGATCTCTGCGTCAATTCTGTATGATGGGTCGCCGGCTCCGAGATGTTTGCCTTTCGGTGCATCTTTTGAGGTCGGGTCGCCCCCCTGGATCATGAAACTGTCAATGACGCGGTGGAACAGGAGGCCGTCATAGAAGCCTTCGTTGACGAGTTTGACGAAGTTTGCGGTGTGGAGAGGCGTGTCGCCGTAAAGCAGGAGGGTGATGTCGCCCATAGTTGTATGGAGCATTACTTTGACATCGCCCGGATTGGCCTGGAGATCGTTCATTTCTGTGTTCGGATTATGTGCTCTCAGACCTATGGCGAGGGCGAGAGCTATGACTATCGGTAGAATGTATTTCATGAAATATTGCCGCCTGTCACTGCGGTTTTACTCCTGCGGCCTGGTTCAAAGATCGCGGCCTCAGGTCTGTTTTGAGGAGTGCTTTCAGATATTTTCTGTCGGGGTGATGCGCTTGTAGATGCGCCGGAAGTTGTCATCAGTCGCGTTCAGCTCTTCAGCGCGTGACTGATAGTCGGCTCCCCAGATAGAGGTTATCAGGTCAGGCAGATAGCGGCGTTCGCGGTCTTTCTCTATCGCGGTGGCTATGAGGCGGGAGATCACATCGGAGTAGTGCTTCCCGTCAATGGCATAGAGATAGCGGGCGGCTGATACAACAAACTGGCCGGTAGAATCGACGAGAATCATATTGTCGACCAACTCGTCCATGATTTCATCGCAGTGGCCTATGTGGTTGGCGATATACTCATATGTCAGGAGACCGTCCTGGTCCTGTGACAACTGTTTTTTTAAATCCTGATCCATCATGGTTGCGTAAGATGTGAAAATTTGTGCAAAAGTACTAACATTCGCTTAATTATCCAAATTGCAAATGTCTTATTGGTAAAAAGGTCTATGTTTTTGCTCTAAACGGACAAATTTGATGTGCTTTGGTGGTTGATTTGGATTAAAAGTGATAATTTTGCCGATAATTGCGGTGAGAACACCGTTTACTCGTTTTTGAAAATTTAATATGGGCAAGACTGTAAATCTGACACAGCTGAAATCGCTTGAAAAATTCGTCACTGAATTTTCGAATCTCAGTGATGACTATGTGTTCACACGTCTGACCGAGTCGAACCGCACACCGTTGCTGATATCGGATACCGGGCCGGTCAGATTTGACGGCATGTCGTGGTTTCTCTGTTTTGGCGGATGCCTTGACTTTGAAGTGAATCTGACGCCGGCTTCCCTGACCCCAAATTCAGTAGGAGTGACGCGGCCGGGGTCTTTTATCGAGGTCAAGAATATCGACTGGTCCGGCCTGGATTGCTATATGCTCTTTGTGTCAAGTGATTTTATCCGTGACATCAACTTTGATCTGAACATCCTCGGATCTTTGGCGCCTATGGGCGAGAGAGGGCTTAAGGAGAATCCGGTCATAACGATTCTGCCTGAGGAAGCCACTCTGCTGAGAGCCTATTTCGAGATACTGAACCATAACACGCACAATATTCATGATACAGACAGCACCTACGGCAAGTCAATAGCCAGGTGTGTGATAGCGGCGCTGACTTATCAGCTGATACAGATTGTCAGCCGCAGGATTCCGGCAGACTCCGGTGACCGGCCTAAGTCGAGGAGAATGACTTATGTGCACGAGTTCATACAGCTGGTGCATGAGTATCACCGCAGCGAGCGGACGGTAGCTTTCTATGCCGACAAACTTTTTATATCTCCGAAATACCTTTCGCTGATCATCAAGGAGACTCTTGGGCGTTCGGCTGCTGAAATCATTGATGACTACGTGATACTTGAAGCCAAGAATCTGCTGCGTTTCTCAGGGAAGAATATCCAGCAGGTAAGCTATGAGCTGAACTTTCCGAACCAGTCTTCTTTCGGGAAGTATTTCAAGCATCTGACCGGATTTTCTCCGTCGGAATACCAGCGTTCGGTCTGAAATGTCAGGCAGTCATTTTCGGATCTCGCTGGATAATGAGGTTGTTATCAAGCAACTTCTAATTAGTGGAATAATAAAAAATAGTGTATAAATTGAAGAAAATCGGATTGGTCATAATATCCGTGTGGCTGGCCGTGTGCAATGCCGTGGCCGCAGACCGTGGTTCGCGTCTGGTCAGCAAAGCGAAAGACACAGAGATTGATTGTCTGCAATATCTTCCGATGGTTTTCCCGGAGGCTATGAAACTCTGCGGACAGCCCTCGCGTTCCAGCTGGGGCCGCCTCGCGGTTTCGCAAGGCTTCTCGGTGATACTGATGGCCGGAACTGTCTACTCTCTGAAGCATATGGCAGGGAAGCGGCGTCCCGACCGTTCCGACTGCCGCTCCTTCCCGTCAGGCCATTCCGCCTGGGCCTTTGCTGGGGCTACGGTAATTGCCAGGGAGTTCGGCTGGCGTTCGGCATGGTATCCTGTCGGGGCTTATGCCTTTGCGGCTGGGATAGCCATAGAACGTATAGCAGTAAGACGCCACTCGGCGTTGGATGTGGCCGCAGGAGCACTTACAGGGGTGGCTATGACCGAGCTGGGCTATTTTCTCGCAGACCGCATCTATGGCGGGCGCGGACTGAGTGAGAAGTATCGGCTCAGCGTCAGTCCGGCGGCTCTGCAGGTCCCTGCGGGCTGTGCGGGTCAGGGTCGCGATGTCATTGCCGTGGCTCCGGGTGTGATATTTAGTCTGGAGTTTTGATTATTACCTAAACAATGCGTATATTTGTTATTGATATAGCGGCGTGCATAAAAGCCGTGCTATGACATAGGTTATGAAACTTACTCTTCCTCCCCGCATTTCCGGTCGGCCACTTGAAGTCGATACGTCAGAAAACCGCCAGTTGATCATCATCGGAGCCAACGGATCCGGAAAAACCCGCTTTGCCAACCGGATGATGGCAGATCTCGGTGCGGCAGCGTTCAGAATGTCAGCCCTCAAAGCGCTTTATGGCAAGGATGAGGAAGATCTGACACCCGGATCTATTGACTCGCTCTACCGCGAGGCTACAGGTGGCGGATCGACTTTCATACGCAATGACATAAAGGGCGAGTTCGACCGCATGCTCGCTCTGATGCTCAACGAGGAGATGCTGAATCTTGTGGCGTTCAAATACAGTAATTACAGACGTAATGAAGTCTCGGAGCATAAGGGTGGAAAAGGTGGCAGGGAGAGCAAAATGCCCGTCACGCGGCTTGACCGTATGGTGAGGCTCTGGCAGCGGGTTTTCCCCGGCAACAAAGTGCTGATAGAAAGCGGCAGAATGATTTTCGGCAGCGAGAGGTCGGATGACACCTACTCATCGTCCAAACTTTCGGCAGGCGAAAGAGCCGTGCTATATTATATAGGTGCCGCGATGTTCGCGCCACAGGGAGCCACGATATTCGTCGAATCGCCTGACATGCTGCTGCATCCGTCGTCGATCCGTTCGTTGTGGGACCGCATCGAGGAGATGAGGCGTGACTGCTCGTTTGTCTACATCACCCATGATCTGTCCTTTGCCTCTACCCGTGGTGACGGTGTGACCGTATGGGTCAAGAGCTGCGCTCCCTCGCTGGAGCAGTGGGACTATGATATCATGACATCGGCTGACGGACTTAACGATGAGGTGTATCTTGCCATTCTTGGAGCGCGCAAGCCGGTGCTTTTCATTGAAGGTGATGGCGTTAATTCGATAGATGCCAAGCTGTATCCGCTCATTTTCGAGGAATATACCGTGAAATCGCTCGGCGGATGCGACCGGGTGATCGAGTCGACCAGAACATTCAACAGTCTGCGGGCCTTTCATAATCTCGACGCATTCGGCATTGTGGACCGCGATCGCCGCAACGAGGCGGAAGTCAACTATCTGCGCGGGAAGAAAATCCTTGTGCCGGAAGTTGCCGAGATAGAGAATATCTTTATGCTTGAAGCCGTGATCAAGGCTGTGGCAAGACATTTCCACCGTGATCAGAACGAGGCTTTCGCGAAGGTCAAAAAGTCGATCATGCGCCTGTTTGAAACAGATCTGCGGCAGCAGGCGCTGATGCACACACGCCATCAGGTCAAAAAGACCGTGGAGCACCGTATCGACGGGCGCTTCGCCAACATCGGCAAGCTTGAAGAGCATATCAATGACCTCTGCCAGTCAATCAATCCGCGTGGCATCTACGAGGAATACTGCCGTGATTTCCGCCGCTATGTGGCGCAGGGCGATTATGCGGCAGTGCTCAAGGTCTACAACCGCAAGACCATGATTTCGGAGAGCCATGTGGCGCGGGCATGCGGTCTGCGCCGCGATGACAAAGACACATATATCAGGGCCATACTCTCGATCCTGAAAGAAAATCGAGATCCGGCTTCGACTATCCGTGAGGCCATAAGAGGCGTTTTCGGGATAGAATGACGCTTTAGGATTTCCTTTGCATATAATCACATCCTTTTAACAGATCCGGCATAAACTTATTGCGGGATCAGACCGTTATTCATGTATCAACCGTCATATTATAAGGTGGTTACAGTTTTTTATATGTATAACAAAAGGATGTAATATTATGGAATCGACGATTTACTCACGCTTCAAAGAGCTCGTCAAAAATGACCCGGATCATCCTGCAGTCATCGACGAACGCTCCTGTGTCAATTATGCAGGTCTTGACCGTTTGGTCGACAGCCTGATTTCACGTTTTCCCTCTTTCATTCCGGCGCGAGTCGGGATTGTGATGGATCACAGTGTGGAGATGATAGGGTCCATCCTTGCCGTCATAAAATCAGGCGCCGCTTTTGTGGCTGTCGAACCGGATTTTCCGCCCGAACGTCTGACCACATTTCTCATTGAGAACGGCGTGGACTTTGTGATCACGCAGGAAAAGTATGCCGGGCTTGTCAGAGACTTCACCCGTCTGATCATTACCAGCGAGATCTTCATTGATCCGGCGCTCCACCCGCTGCCTGACCGTTCGCAGGCCAACCGCCCGGCATATATAATGTACACTTCCACACCTGACGGTTTTCCGCTCGGAGTGGCCGTGGGCAACAGTCAGGTCATTCATTTCGCCGAGGCTTTCAGGCGCACATATAATATAAGCGGTGACGATATTCTGCTACAGTTCTCGGCCTGCATCATGAACATCTTTATTCAGGAGGTGTTCGGTGCGCTCCTCAACGGTGCCGCTCTTGCCATACCGTCGGCCTCTACACGCAATAATCTTGAAGCTCTTGTGAGGTTTATAGACAGTCAGTATGTCACCGTCATCAGCGGATTCCCTTATCTGATGATGGAGCTTGACAATCTGGAGGCTTTGCCGATGACAGTGCGTCTGCTCATCAGCGGAGGCGATGTGCTCCACGCCGCCTCTGTCAGTCATCTGCTCGAACAGGTGACGGTCTACAATACCTATGGGCCGGCTGAGGCCACAGTGAGTGTCACTTGCTGTTGTTGCACACCGGACAGTGTGCTTCCTGACGGATCTTTCCCTATCGGCAAGCCGATGAACGGCACAGATGTGATGATTCTCGATGATGACCTGCGGGAGGTAGCTCCGGGGGCTGAAGGTGAGATCTGTCTCATAGGTGACGGTCTGGCCGACTATTATACCGGTGACCATCGCGGCGATCTTCAACCGTTTGCCGTGATCAGCGATGGCAGGCGAGTGTTTCGCACCGGCGATATAGGCCGTCAGCTTCCCGATGGAAATTACGCTTATCTGCGCCACAAGGACAGTGAGGTCAACATACTCGGAAAGAGGGTTGTCACCGGCGAGGTGGAACGTGCCATGAAGAAGAGCGATGAAGTGGATGACTGCGTGGTGGTCCACTATGTAGATGAGCAGGGTGCGGCCTATCTTGTGGCTTATGTGGTTCCGAAGAGCCGTTCGTTCCGCCTGTCATGGGTGAAAAACCGTATGGCACAATATCTGCCGTCATATATGATTCCGGAATTCTTCGTGCTGCTTAAAGCTCTGCCTACCGATGCGGCCGGAGCAGTCAATCCCAAGGCTCTACCGGTTGTGCTCAAAGACGGCAAGGCTGTCTGACAGACCGCAGTGCCGTCGCTGAAGAGTGACGGATTGTGACAAAACAACATCGGAAGCACCTCCATGACGGAGGTGCTTCCGATGTTGTTTGTGGCATGGGCTGTGGATCACTTCTGTGATGCCGGTGCCGGATCTGCTGACTGCTGCTGACGGACGAGATTGACGGTTGTGACGTCTGTGCCTGAGGGATCGTTGAATAGACGCAGTCCGAAGTTCTGGGCTGTGACGGCAACGTGTTCGATCACGGCGCTCTGTATGGCTTCATAGGCGGTCCATTTGGTGGTGGCGGTGAAGCAGTAGATCTGAAGCGGGATGCCTTCGCCTGTAGGGTCCATCACGCGGACGAGTATCTGCTGGTCGCTGACAATTGCGGGGTTGTTGAGCAGCCACTGGCACAGATAGGCCCGGAAAAGTCCGAGGTTTGTAGAGTCGGTGCCGTTGACAACGGCTATGCCCGGATTGTAGTCGGGATGGCCGAGGTCACGGAGGTGGCTGATGTAGGCTTTGATGATAGGGTATCTGGCCGAGATGGCATCGACCATTTCAGGTGTAGTGGCCGTGATGGTGTCGGAGTCGATGATCACAGAGCGGGCTATGCGCCGGCAGCCGCTGTCAGCCATTCCGCGCCAGTTCTGGAAGGAGGTAGATATGAGTGTGTAGGGCGGGAGGGTCACAATGGTGTTGTCGAAATTCTGCACTTTGACGGCGGTCAGAGAGACGTCTGTCACAATGCCGTTGGCGATTGTGGACGGCACTACGATCCAGTCGCCTACACGCAGCATGTCGTTCTGCGAGAGTTGCAGTCCGGCCACGAGTCCGAGAATGCTGTCTTTGAACACAAGCATCAGTACCGCCGCGAAAGCTCCGAGGCCAGTGAGGAGGTTGGCCGGCGATTTGTTGACAATTATGGCCACACTGATTATCAGGGCTATGAACCATAGGATGCCGATAATGGTGTCGAGGATGCCTTTGATGGGCAGGTTTTTGCTGTTGCGGGTTTCATCGAAACGCAGCCAGACGAAAGATGTTACCGAGCAGATGGCCCGGCAGACCACAATGGTGGTGTAGACAAGCAGAATTCTGAACACGACGGTGCGCAGCAGCGAGTCTTCGGTAAATGCGAATGGCAGCAGCGGGAGCATTACCAGCGGAGGGATTATGTGGCTGCAGTGTATCAGCACTTTGTGCTGCACGAGTTCCTTGCCGAGTGTGTTGTGACGCAGCATTACGAATTTTCTTACGGCAAGGAGTATCAGAGTACGTATGATCCAGCCGAGACAGATGGCTATTCCGGCCACGATGATGATGTAGATCACTTCTTCAGCGGTTTTGTCTTTTTCCAGACCGATGAGATCCAGCAGCCTGTGGATATGGATGAGCAGCCATCCGGCCACCTGGTTTGAGGGTATAAGAGCTAACATTTTGTTGAACAGTTGATTGACGTGAATGAAAGGCCTGTGATTCACAGAGCCTCCCGGATATTTAGAGTTTATTTTTAAACAACCTCTTATCTATATGTTTTAAACGCTATTCACGCAGTCAAGGTTTAGGCGCAAAAAATAGACACAGTTTTCAGATGCCGCCGGTGTGGATTGCGGTCTGAAAACTGTGTCGGGAAAGCTCTTGAGTGTTTAACCCTGCGGCGGTGCAGGAAGCATTAGATTAAATCTATTTTCCAAGAGTGATTGCGTAATGGCTGACTTTGCTGAGGTCATTTCAGTTCGAAGGGAACTGTTGCACGGATGTCAGCAGACGAAGATCCGATATAGGCTTTGAATTTGCCGGGTTCGGCGCGCCAGCTTCCGGTTTTGTCGTCGTAGAATTTCAGATCATCGGGTTTGACGGTGAAGGTGACGGCTTTTTCTTCGCCCGGTTTCAGAGAAATCTTTTCGAATCCTTTGAGTTCCTTGAGCGGACGGAGCACAGAGGCTGATTCATCGCCGATGTAGAGCTGGACCACTTCTTTGCCTTCAACAGAGCCGGTGTTGCTGACTGGTATTGTTATGGTCAGGCTTTGGTCTCCGCTGATTGTCTTTGCTGAAGCCGATGCTTTGCCGTATTTGAAATCAGTGTAGCTCAGACCGTGGCCGAAGGGGTAGAAGGCGGGGATTTTCTTGGTGTCGTGCCAGCGGTAGCCTACAAGGATGTCTTCAAGGTATTCCTCGCGGATAGAGTCGCCGGGATAGGCGATGGCTCCGAAGCTGTGGGCGCCGTTGTCTTCAAGACGTGCAGGGAATGAGAATGGGAGTTTGCCTGAGGGGCTTACCTTGCCGCTGATGACGTTGGCGAGTGAGCGTCCGGCCATTGAGCCGAGATACCAGCCCTGGATGATTGCGGGCACTTCTTTTTCCCACGGCATTTCAACGGCGTTGCCTGAGAGGAGCACTACCACGAGGTCGGGATTGGCGGCGCTGAGTTCCTTTATGAGCTGAGGCTGTCCGAATGGCAGACCGTATTCCTGGCGGTCGCCGGCTTCGCAGTCCTGCTGGTGGTTCTTGTTGAGTCCGCCGATAAATATGACCACATCTGCATCTTTGGCCATAGCTACAGCCTGGGCACGCAGAGAGTCCTGCACGGCCTGGGGAATGTCTTCGACATGAGCATACATCGGGCGGCCTGCGCGATAGCCCTGTGCATATCTGACTTTATCGCCGTAGATAGCACGGAGGCCGTCAAGCGGAGTGAAGTTGTCTTTGACTTTGAGTTCGCTGGAGCCTCCGCCTTTCATGAGGTCGCGGGTGGCATTGTCGCCTACCACAAGGATTGATTTCACATCGGGGTTGAGCGGGAGGAGTTTCGGGCCTTTCTTGCCGACAGGAGCGTTTTTCAGCAGGACGATGCCTTCGTTGCCGATCTGCTCTGCTACGGCATAGTGCTCGTCGGTAGCTACAGAGCCGAAGGGCTTGTCACGCTTCATGGCAGTCAGGAAGTTAAGGCGGAGCATACGGCGCGCCTTGTCATCGATTGTCTCCATCGGCAATTCTCCTTTCTGGAGCATCTCGATGTAGGGGTTGGCAAGATAGTAGTCATCGGTTGTGAACTCTGACTCTGAAGTCAGGCCGTTTGTGTAGGATCCCATCTCAAGGTCGAGACCGTAGAGAGCTGCTTCACGGGTGTCATGTGCGCCGCCCCAGTCTGTGACAACCACACCTTTGTAGCCCCAGTCGTCTTTGAGAATCTTGTTGAGGAGCATTTCGTTGTGGCAGGCGTGCTGGCCGCGGATTTTGTTGTAGGAGCCCATGATGGTCCAGCTGTCACCGTCGATGACGGCGCTTTTGAACGCCGGAAGATAGATTTCGTGGAGTGCACGGTCTGAGAGGTTGACATCAATGTGGCCGCGCCATAGTTCCTGATTGTTGAGGGCGAAGTGCTTGACGCTTGCCGCAACGCCGTTCTGCTGCATGCCTTTGATGTAGGGGACCACGAGCACGGAAGCGAGATAGGGGTCTTCTCCCATGTATTCAAAGTTACGGCCGTTGAGCGGAGTGCGGTAGATGTTGACACCGGGGCCGAGCATCACGTCTTTTTCGCGATACAGGGCTTCTTCGCCGAGCGCGTTGCCATAGGCGAATGAAAGATCTGGATTCCATGTGGCGGCCAGGGCAGTGAGTGCCGGGAAGGCTGTTATGGAGTCGTTGGTGCGGTTTGAGTAGCCCCAGTCGTTCCAGTTTATTTCGGCTCGTACACCGTGAGGGCCGTCGCTCATCCAGAGGTCTGGTATGCCGAGGCGCGGCACACCGGCAGAGGAGAATTTGCCCTGGGCGTGGATCATATTTGCTTTTTCCTGAAGAGTCATGCGTGAAAGAGCGTCTTCCACACGTTCGTCCAGAGGTCTGGTTTCATCTTGATAGACAGGAATAGCTGCCCCTGCATTGACAAATGAGGCGGCTACTGCGAGAGTGAACAGTGAATTTCTCAGAATCATTTGTTTTTCAGAATGAATTTATGGTAGTGGTGAAAGGTTTCAGATCAGGTGATGTGGCGGTGACGCTTACCGGGCCTTCGGAGCCATTGTTCTGCACTATGAGCATGGCTTTGCCATAGAAGGCCTTGCGCTTGTTGTCCTTGAAGTGTTCGAGCGAGATGGGAGAGCCGTTATCGACTCCGGCATTGAAGCCGGCACCTTTGACGTCGAATGTCACCTGGTTTTCGGCCCAGGGGCAGAGGTTGCCGTCTTTGTCGAGGATTTCCACGAGGACATAGCTGAGGTCTTTGCCGTCGGCTTTGATTGATTGCCGGTCAGGTGTAAGGCGGATGCGGTAAGGAGAACCGGCGGTACGGATTTCACGGGTGGCCACGGTGCGGCCGTCTTTGCGGCTGACAGCCTTTACTGAGCCGGGCTGGAAGCTGACACGCCATGAGGCGTGATATTTCCCCGGTTCGGGTTTGCGGATGCCTTGCGACTCACCGTTGATGAAGAGTTCGACTTCATCGGCATTGTTGTAGTAGGCCCACATGTCAATTTCCTGTCCCGGCTGCCAGTTCCAGTGAGGGAAGAGGTGAAGCACAGTCTTGTCGGGGCGCCACTGCGACTGATACATATAATATATGTCCTTCGGGATGCCGGCAAGGTCTACAATGCCGAAGTAGGAACTGCGGGCCGGCCAGCCGAAGGGTGTCGGCTCTCCGAGGTAGTCGAATCCGGTCCAGATGAACTGACCGGCGATGAAGTCTTTTGAGTCCACATGGCCGAGTGTGCCTTCATGGGTATTGCCCCAGGGCGCGTGGCAGTTGTCATATGAAGAACAGGAGAATGTGCTGTCGCGGAATTCGATATCCCACCGCTTGGGCCAGATGTATAAACTGTCTGAGGGCATTCGGTAGTAGCCGCGAGTCATCAGTGCGGAGACGCTTTCGCTGATGATGAACGGTTTGTCAGGGAACCAGCCGGGGACGGAGTCAAACCAGTTGTCATGGTAGTTGTAGCCGATGATGTCAAGCGCACCTGAGCGGAACAGGTGGTTGCCGGGATCAGGTTCGTTGCAGCCGGCGGTGACCGGACGTGACGGATCGAGATCCTTGACCATTCCGGCAAGTTTCTTTGTGAGAAGTGAGTTGACGCTGAGGTTTTCACCCTCTTTGGCGAGGTTTTCTTTTCCGTGGCCGAAGTTGAGGATGAGGTTGGCCTGTTCGAGAGTGAGGGTGTCGGCTTTGGCGGAACTCCACTGTTCGAGCACTTCGTTTCCGATGCTGTAGATTATGACAGACGGGTGGTTTCTGTCGCGGACTATAAGATCGGTCAGATCTCTCTCATGCCAGTCAGGGAAGTAACGCGCATAGTCATGAGATGTCTTTTTCTTGCGCCACATGTCAAAGGTCTCGTCCATGACAAGGATACCCATGCGGTCGCACAGATCAAGCACTTCCGGGGCGGGAGGATTGTGTGAGGCTCTGTAGGCGTTGACTCCCATCTCTTTAAGAATTTCGAACTGGCGCTCTATGGCGCGGGTATTGACGGCCGCTCCGAGTGCTCCGAGGTCGTGGTGCATACAGACTCCATTGATCTTCATAGCTTTTCCGTTGAGAGAGAAGCCTGTTTTAGGATCGAAGCTGAAATATCTGAATCCGGTGGTCTGAAGATATGTGTCAAGCAGTTCGCCGGTCTTGGCATCGGAGATGAAAGTGGCGAGGGTGTAGAGATATGGATCTTCTGTTGACCAGAGATGGGGGTTTCTCAGATCGAGTTTTGCTGTGACCTCCGCAGATGCGTTTTTCCGGCTGAGACGCACAGTCCGCGGCTCGGTTTTGCCGATCATTTTTCCGGCGGCATCAATCAGAGCGGTATAGATGCTGATATTTCTGGTTTTCCGGGCATTGCTGACAATGTCGGTGCGGATTGTCACCGCCGCGATACTGTCTGTCACGTCGGCGTTTATCTGTTGTCCCCAGAGCGGAATGTGTATTTCATTGAGCGAGCGGAGCCAGACGTTGCGGTAGATGCCGCAACCGCTATACCAGCGCGAGTTTGGCTGTTCGGCGTTGTCGACACGCACAGCTATCACGTTTTTGCCGTCGGTTTTGAGATAAGGGGTGAGATCATAGCTGAACGATGCGTAGCCGTAAGGACGTGTGCCGAGTTCATGTCCGTTGATGAAGACGGTGGAGTTCATGTAGGCTCCGTCAAAGTCGATGAACGTCTTTTTGCCTTGCTGAGCAGGAGAGATGGTGAATGATTTGCGATACCATCCGATGCCGCCGGGCAGAGCGCCACCGCCGGTTCCGGACGGGTTGTCAATGTTGAAGTCGCCTTCGATGGCCCAGTCGTGCGGGAGCGAGAGATTCCGCCAGTTGGAATCATCGTAGTCCGGCGATGCCATTTCAGGAGCATCGCCGAGACTGAATTTCCAGCCATCGTTGAAGCTTTCAGCCCGTGGATCGGCTGCTGAAGCCGAAAAAATGGCCGCCCCGCCGAAGAGGGCGAGGCATGCCAATACAATCAAATTTACCTTAGATAACATGATCTATTGTGTGTTGGGCTTGTAGAGCACTTATAGTGGTACTTTAAAGTTTTACATTTTTAGCCTCTCCGTTGTAGGCCACAACCACACCTTTCTTGTCACGGCCATAGCCGACGGGTGTTTTCTCAGACACCTTGATGATGTTGAACTTGCGGTTGCGGAGCATGCCGGGATACTGGCCTGCGCGCTTGCCGATAGTGAGGGTTGAGGTTTCGTCGTTCCAGGAGAATGGGATCATGGCATACTGGCCCTTCTCGTAGTTGTAGTTGGTGTTTTCGTCTTCATAAAGGACGAATTTGCCGTCTTCTCCGGCATAGACGTAGAGATTGATCATGTCAGCCGGTTTTTCAGCAGACCACTGCATGGCCGGACCGAAGGGGATGATAGAGCCTGAGCGCACAAAGAGGGGGATGCGTTCGTAGGGGGCTGCGACTTTTAGAGTCTGGCCGCCGTTGATCTCCTTGCCGGTGTAGAAGTCATACCAGTCAGCTCCTTCGGGGAAGTAGACTTCGCGCGAAGTGGCGCCGTAGGTGTAGACGGGAGCTACGAGCAGCGAGGGACCGAACATGTACTGGTCGCCGATGTTGCGGGTTGCCTTGTCGGCGGTGAAGTCCATTACCATCGGGCGCATGATGGTGTAGTCATCGAAATGGGTCTTGGCTGCGAGTGAATAGATGTAGGGCATCAGGTCGTAACGCAGGTTGGTGTAGTAGACCACAGACTTGTAGGCGGGATGGTTTTCAGGAGCGATGTTGAAGATTTCGCGGTAGGGCCACTGGCCGTGGGCGCGGAACATGGGTGCGAATGCTCCGAACTGATACCAGCGGGTGTTGAGCTCACGCCATTCTTTCATGTCGGGTGTTTCACGGCCGGTTTTGTCGAATTCGGCAGCGGCGGCCACAAAGCGGTCTTCAACGCAGAATCCGCCGATGTCCATGCTCCACCAGGGTATGCCGGAGGCGGCAAAGTTAAGGCCTGCTGAGATCTGGGCTTTCATGTCTTCCCAGCGGGTGGCGATGTCACCGCTCCAGGTTGCTGTTGAATAGCGCTGCTGTCCGGCGAAACCGGAGCGGGTGAGAAGGAAGACGCGGTTGTCGTTGATGCCACGCTGTCCGTTATAGATGGCGTCGGCGTTCATCAGACCGTAAGCGTTGAAGTATTTTGTAGAGGGGCCGAGTGCGGTCGGGGTGATAAGGTCCTTGCGATACTGAAGGTCGGTACAGTCTCGGATGTTGGGTTCGGATGCGTCCATCCACCAGGCATCCATTCCGACAGGCACATAGTGGTCTTCGATCTGCTTCCAGAAGAGTTTGCGGGCATCGGGGCTGTAGGCATCATAGAATGAGCTGAGATAGCCGGGACCTACCCAGTCGCGGATGCTGTCTTTGACTGGGAGCTGATACATCCATCCGTTTTTGTCGAATTCCTTGTAGTGTTCGGTAGTTACATAGAATTTTGGCCATACGGAGATCATCACACGTCCGTTCATGTTGTGGATCGAGTCGACCATGCCTTTGGGATCGGGGAAGCGTTCGGGATCGAATTCGTGGCTACCCCATGAATCCTGCTTCCAGTGGAGCCAGTCGATAACTATGTTGTCGATGGGAATGCCGCGGCGGCGAAATTCCGCGAAAGTCGAGAGCACTTCATCTGATGTGTTGTATTTCTCGCGGCTTTGCCAGTAGCCCATGACCCATTTGGCCATCATGGGAGCTTTGCCTGTGAGGGTGCGGTAGCCGTGGATCACATCGTCCATGTCTTCGCCATAGATGAAGTAGTAGTCTATCTGGCTTTGCATTTCGCCCCACCAGCTCATCTGCATCTGTTCTTTGTCATCAACGGGAGAGTAGACTCTGAGGCCGCAATAGGCTACGGCGCCGTTGGGTTCCCACTGGATTTTTACGGGAACACGTTTGCCGGCTTCGAGGTTGACGGAGAATTTGTAGGAGTTGGGGTTCCAGGCGGTGCGCCAGCGTTCGGGGACAACTTCTTTGCCGTCAATGAATACTGACATGTAGCCTGAATAGTAGAGGATGAATTTGAATTCACCGCTTTCTGAGGGCTCGATTTCTCCTTCATAGGTCACGTGAGAGCCCTGATAGTTGAAATCCTGAGGCAGATTCACTACATGTTTGAGTTCTTTGCGGATGAGGTGTTCGAAGTAGATTGAGTCTTCGCGCTGCACGATGGTCGATTCTTCGGCTTTGGCGGGTACATAGGTTCCTGTCAGAGCGCCTTCCTTGCCGTCTTTATCGTAGAGTTTGAAAACCTGGCCGAGTTGTTTGTATGGTTCCGGATTTCCGAAGCGGCAGAGCGAATAGCTATCCCAGAGAATGCCGTAGTTGTCAGTGGAGACAATGAATGGCACTGAGACTTTGGTATTATACTGGAAAAGTTCTTCGTTTTTACCTTTATAGTTGAACTCGTCGCTCTGGTGTTGTCCGAGGCCGTAGATGCCTTCTTCCTTGTCAAGAGATTCGAATACCTGGCGTACGGTGTAGCCTTTGGTGCCTTCGACTTCGATTGGGGAGAATTCACGCCCGCCGTCGGCTTCGGCAACGATCAGGCGGCCGTCTTTGTTATAGAATTTGACATCGCCGGTTGAAAAAGATACTGTAGCGGTCAACTGAGAGGTTGAAAGCGATACGGTCGAGTCTGTTTCCGCGATGGTGTATTCTACATTGGCCCTGGGAGGAATGACCACAAGGCTTGTGTCTGATGAGAATTTTTTGTCGGGAGTTGCCGATACGCGGATGATCTTGTCGTCAATCACCTGCAGCCTTACCTTGCGGACTGAATTTTCTGTCTCGGCAGCGATGTTGACTGTGATCCCACGCTCTGATTTTTCATATCTGCCGGCCGCGCACGAGGCGAACAGCATGGCCGTTAATAATGAAGCGGTTATAGTTCTTGATTTCATGTATGAATTAGATATTTTCAGTTTTAAGGGAAGAAGATGGAGTAATGAATGAATAAATAAATAAGCATAGCCGCAGATGGAGGTCCGGTTCTCCGATCCGTGACTATGCAAAATTATAAATAACAATCGGTATAAACCGAAATCTATGTTGACCCTCTGTGGTCGGAATGATTTTGGACGGGGTGAAAATGTTAACTTATACGTGATAATTTGTTGCTTTGCCCTCTTTATCCTGATAAACAGAAGGCAGAACGCCAAATTCTTCCTTGAAATATTTGCTGAAGTATTTTGGATTGTTATAGCCGAGCTGGAAGGCAATTTCCGAGACGTTCAACTGGCTCTCGCGCAGCATCTGTGCCCCTCGTTTCAGGCGGATCAGGCGGATGAATTCAACCGGAGTCTTGCCGGTAGTGGCCTTTAGCTTTTTATATAGGTGCACGCGGCTCATGCCGAGGTGGCTGCTGAGTTCTTCAACCGACAGATCGGGTCGTTTGATGTTTGTCACGACATATTTGATGGCTTTTTCCACCATTTTTTCATCAAGAGGTGTGATTTTGATGGTGTCAGGTTCGGGGTTGATGAGCGAGCGCCCGTTTCCGCGATGGGAGAGCGAGATGAGTTTTTTCATCTTCAGCAGTAGCAGATCGATGTTGAAGGGCTTGGTTATGTAATCGTCGGCTCCGGTGGTCAGACCTTCGACTTTGGCGCCGATGTCGTGTTTGGCTGTCAGGATGATGACCGGTGTTGAGGCTAGATCCTGGTTGGACTTGAGCTTGCGGCAGAGTTCGAGGCCGTCGATTCCGGGCATCATAAGGTCAGTCAGTACGATTGCCGGTCTGATTGATTCGAGTAGCCGGAGTGCGGTGGCTCCGTCAGGTGCTGTCATGACGTGGAAGTCATGGCCGAGGCCATCGCGCAGGAATTCGATCATGTCGTGGCTGTCATCGACCACTAAGGCTGTCGGTTTGTCAGATGCTGCCGGATCATCTTGTTTTTCAACAGATGGCTGTTCTGTCTGTGCCTCAAGGATTTCGGTGTCAGGGAGAGAGACGGTTTCGCTGACAGGCGGGGTTGTTTCAGCGAGCGGGGTCTGCTTTATGAGTGGAATGCTGATTGTGAATATTGTTCCTCCTCCCGGATTGTCAGAGATCTCGATGGTGCCGTTGTGGAGCTTGATATACTCGTTTACCATGCTTAGTCCGATGCCGTTTCCGGTCATTGAACTGTCGTTTTTGGCATTGTCAGCCTGGAAGAAACGGTCGAACACATGAGGCTTGTCGCTGTCGCTGATGCCTATGCCTGTGTCTGAGACTTTGATGATGACTGAAGTCGGGGTGGTTGACAGTTCGGTTTTTACCTCTCCTCCTTCCGGGGTAAATTTGAATGCGTTGGACAGGAGGTTCATGATTGATTTATAGAGTTTGTCTTCATCAAACATGGCATTCAGTTCGGGAGTGGAGGAGGTGAATGTGAGGCGTATGTTTTTACGTTCGGAGAGGTTGGCGAAAGAATGGCAGACTCCGCGCACAAAGCCTACGATTTCGCCCTCAGACAGCTGTAGCGACAGGCCTGTGACTTCATTTTTCCTGAAATCAAGAAGCTGGTTTACAAGCAGGAGCAGACGCATGGCGTTGTTACGCATGAGGGTCAGACGTTTGAGCTGTTTTTCGTCTGTTGCTTCCTTGATCATGCTTTCGAGAGGGGAGACTATCAGTGTCAGCGGAGTGCGGAGTTCGTGGCTGACGTTTGTGTAGAACTTGAATTTCAGCTGGTTGATTTCCTCTTGCTTGACGAGAGCGTCTTCTTTACGCTTCTCGTTGAAGCGGCGGCGTTCGCGCAGTTTGATGTGGCGTATAAATGCGTAGACAAGCAGGCACAGTATAAGGGCATACAGTAGTTTGGCCCATACCGACAGCCAGAATGGCGGGTGCATTATGATGGTCAGTTCTGCGGCGCTTACACTTTCGTAACCGTCATTGTTGACGGCTTTTACAAGCAGCCGGTAGGTGCCGGGAGCCAGATTGGTGTAGCTTGCCATGTGGACTCCGGGTGGTGTGGTCATCCATTCGTCATCAAGGCCTTCAAGCTTGTGCTGATAGGTGGTTTTTTCGGGGAATATGTAGTTGTCAGTCGCAAATGTGACTGAAAATGATGAGTTGTCAGGCCAGAGTTCAAGTGTGCCGCCATGATTCGGCGATGATTTCAGCAATACATGACCTTTGACATTCTCTCCGACTCTGATGGTTTTTGATCCGACACTGATGTCTGAGAACATTACGTTTGGAAGTGCGCGGTTGTGACGGATGCTGTCAGGGTTGAATTCATTGAGACCGTAAAGGCTGCCTATGAATATCTGTCCCGAAGGGAGACGGCCGAAGGAGCGCTGGTTGAAGTCGCAGTTCTGCAGGCCGTCAGCTGAGTCATAGCGGTGTGTGGTGTATGAGAATTCTCCGGTTTTGTCATTGTATCTGACATTGAATTTTACGAGATTGCCGCCTTCGCTGGCCCAGACGTTTCCGTTGTTGTCGATCTGCAGGCCGAGAATGAAATCCGGAGTGGCCTTGTCTGGAGAAGTTTTTAGCGGGATTATCCGTTCTCTATGAGGGTCATAGATGTGCAGTCCGCGGGTTGAGGCTACCCATAGCAGATCGCGGGTGTCGTGGAGCAGGTCGTTGATCTTAAGTCCGTCAAGGAGGGGGATGCTGGAGAATTTTTCTTTTATGGGGTCGAATACGGCGACACCTGAGGAGGTGGCGATGTAGATGCGCCTCTCTCCTTCGCCATCGCGCGCGATATCAAGGATATAGTCCGAAAACAGATCGGAATTGGACATGTTGTATGATTTCACTTCGAGCGATTTCGGATCGAATCTGTAGAGTCCGTGACCGAGGGTTCCGATCCAGATTTTGCCGTCAGGGGCTTTGGCCAGCGCCCAGGTGTAGGCGTTGTCAAGGGTTGTTCCTGTGCTCAGAGTCTCTATTTTTCCGTTGCGGCATCGGCGCAGGCCGCGTGCAAAGGATCCGAAATAGAGTGTGCCGTCGGGCAGTTCGAGCATGGTGGTGATTGCCGGGTGCGAGCCGTTGTCAGTAAGGTAGGGGATCGGGGTGCGGCTGTTGGTCTGCGGATTCCATTTTATAATACCAGCGGCATCGGTGCCGATCCATACCGAGCCGTCGATCAGCGATGGATACAGGCAGTTGACATCAGGGAATGGTATCAGTTTGAATTTGTTTGCGCTTTCATTGTGATAATATATACCTTTTTTATATGTTCCGATCCATAGTGATCCGGCGTTGTCGTCATAAAGAGCGGTGACGGTGTTGCGTATGCCTGAGCTTACCGATGTGGTTACCGGAATGAAGCGGAAGCGGTCGTTTTCGCGCACCACTTTTTCGAGGCCGTTATGGTCGCGTGCTATCCAGCGGATTCCGGAGCTGTCGTGCATAAACGTCTTGACAACTTTTTGATTTCTGTCATCGGGGAGAAGGTGATTGGCCCAGGTGTGGCTGCGGGTGTCGTAGAGCCACAATTTTTCATTGCTGAAGATCCAGGCCAGGCCATCGTTGTCAGGCACGATGGTGTAGACAAAAGTAGTGCTTGGGTCGGTGTTCACCGCTATGAGAGAGTCGGTGCGGGTTACAAGCATTGATTGAGGGGAGATGAATTTTATGACGCCGTGGTTGTCGATGGTCATGACTTCGTCAGGGATGGAGACAATGTCTGTGATCTCGTCTCCGGCAAAGCTTTTGTCTTTCAGCAGCTCGGCTTTGCCTGATCCGGATTTGATCCGGTAGAGTCCTTCATTGTTGATGTGAATCCATGCATTTTTGCCGCTGTCGAAATGGATCTGTGAAGGTGCAGACTGCATATTGTATTCCTCAAAAATAGGCGAGAGGTCGGTCGACAGGCAGTCTGAAACCGGATCATAGATGAGATATGTTTTCCCGGAGCGGACCCACAGACGTCCTTTTCTGTCTTCCTGTATGTCGGTGATGTCTTCGTCATAGGAAATCATGACGGAGTCTTCGACGGCAGGAAGGTAGATCTTGAAGCCATAGCCGTTGTAACGGCAGAGCCCTGAAGATGTCCCGACCCATAGAAAGCCGTCTGAGTCACGGTGAAAGGCATTTATTTTGTTGTTTGCAAGACCGTTGGATGTGTCAAGATGTTTCAGCATGAACTCCTGGGCGGAGCCGAAAAGGAAACAAAGAGTCAGGCTTATGAGTAAGGGTAAACGCATGGCGTTAACATTTAAGGAGTATTTACATTCACAAAGTAAAATGATTTTCATGAAATATCCAAATCCACTGCGATTGCGGGTGGTGGAGTAACATTTGCGTCAATGATGTAAAGTGTTGAATGTTAGTCGTGAAAATTATCGATTAAAACATTTTAAGCTAATAAAGTTAACAAATAACTCCCGGATAGAACAGTTTTTATCCCATATAATGAGGGTAAAAAATTGGTGATTACGAAAGCAATCTTTACATTTGCTTACTTTTATTAGACTATCGCACTATCTTCTTACCTTAAAAACAAAGTTCTGCAATTGCTTCAAACCTGCATACAGCACTTTGCCTGACATACAATATATTTATAGGCCGAGCGCGGCCGCACACAAAGAGAGAATAACAAAATCAGCAAGACTAACCAGTAAAACTAAATCTATTCATCTAATGGGAAAAAACAATTTGGAACGATGCAAGTCTCTGCGTCTCTTCCGGACTGCCCTGCTGGCATTCTGCCTTCTGGCCGGAATGACCGCATCGGCCGCTCCTCTGACTGTATCAGGTACAGTCACCCAGGCTTCCGACGGTGAACCGCTTGTCGGAGTCAGTGTCCTCATCAAGGGCTCGTCGCAAGGCACATCGACGGACATTGACGGCAACTATACCCTTAAGGCCGACGAAGGCGCCACTCTCGTATTCTCCTATGTAGGTTTCACAACCCGCGAAATCAAAGTGACGTCAGAACGCATGGATGTCGCTCTCGTAGAAGACTCCGAAGTACTTGACGAAGTCGTAGTCGTGGGCTACGGCGTCCAGAAAAAGAAACTTGTCACCGGAGCTACCGCACAGATCAAGGGTGATGACATCGCCAAGATGAACACCACTTCTCCACTGCAGGCTATGCAGGGCCAGCTCCCAGGCGTAAACATCGCCAGTGAGTCAGGACAGCCCGGAGCAGCCATGAAAGTGACAATCCGCGGTCTTGGAACAACAGGCAATGCTCAGCCTCTTTACCTCATTGACGGTATCGGCGGTGACATCTCTACTCTGAACCCTGCCGACATCGAAAGCATCGACGTGCTGAAAGACGCTGCCTCGGCAGCCATCTATGGCGCGCAGGCAGCCAACGGCGTTGTGCTCATCACCACCCGCCAGGGCCGTGAAGGCAAAGCCAAAGTCACTTTCGACGGCTACTACGGCTGGCAGTCGGCTCCCCGCAAAGCCAAGATGCTCAACGCTCAGGAATATATGACTATCATGGACGAACAGCAGATCAACAGCGGTCTCGCTCCCTATGACTGGTCGTCGATCAGCAGCATCTGGCGCCGTGATGCCGATGGCAACCCTGTTTCGGTCTATGACACCGACTGGATGGATGCAATGTTCAAGGACAACGCCAAGACTCAGAGCTACACTCTCGGTGTGACAGGCGGCTCGGTAAATTCAACCTATGCCATGTCTCTCGGCTATATCAATCAGGAAGGTATCGTAGGTGGCAAAGATGCTTCGGACTACTCCCGCTACAACTTCCGTATCAATTCAGACCATAAACTCTTTGACGGCATCATCACTGTCGGCGAACAGGCAAGCTTCGTTTACGTCAACTCAATCGGCATCGGCGTGGGCAACCAGTATAACAACACCCTCCGCGGCGCGTTCTACACATCTCCGCTCGCACCTATATATAATGCCGACGGCGATTTCAACTCAACTGTCAATTCCGACTGGAACAAGGGCGACGGCAACCCCTATGGCAACATGATGCTGCTTAAGAACGACAACAAGAGCGCCACTTTCTCAGGAAATGTCTACGCCCAGATCGAACCGATCAAGAATCTCAAGGTGCGCACCGTGTTCGGCGCTGTCTACGGTGCTTCCGAATACCGCAGCTTCGAGCCGGTCTTCCAGTTCACCTCGACTGACACCTCCCACTCCTACACCAAAGTAGCCCAGAACAAGACCAACTCTCTCGGCATGACCTGGACCAACACCGCTACCTACGACTGGGACATCAAAGACCACCATTTCAACGCTCTCATCGGTATGGAAAGCTACCGTTACTCAGGTTCTTATCTTGAAGCCAAGCAGAGCCATCTCAAAGAAGGCTTCGATGACTGGAGCCACGCATGGATCAGCAACGGCACAGCTGCCTCTACTGCCGACGGCCTCAACGCCGCAGGCTATCCTCATGACGAGTCTCGTTCGGTCAGCTACTTCGGACGTATTGGCTGGAACTGGAAAGAAAAATACATGATCAACGCCACCGTGCGCCGCGACGGCTCTTCGAAGTTTGCCCGTGGCCACCGCTTCGGCACCTTCCCCTCTGTTTCGGCAGGCTGGAACATCTCCAACGAAAAATTCATGGAATCTACCCGCTCATGGCTCGACTTCCTCAAAATCCGTGCAAGCTGGGGCCGCGTAGGTAATCAGAATATCGACAACTACCAGTATCTCTCACCGATCAAAAACCTCTACGCCAACTACTTCTTCGGACAGTACATGGGACCAAACGGTGTCTACAACGGTGAATACAACTCCACCTGGGCCGACAACTGGGGCGCATACCCCGAACGTCTCGGCAACCTCGACATCACCTGGGAAACTTCCGAGCAGACCGACTTCGGTTTTGACGCCCGCCTCTTTAACAGCCGTCTTGCCGTAGCATTTGACTTCTACCTCAAAAACACAAAAGACTGGCTCGTTGTGGCTCCGATTCTTGCCACCGCAGGTACTGACGCTCCATTCATCAACGGTGGTAACGTGAAAAACACCGGTGTCGAATTCAATCTCACCTGGACCGACGTAATCGGCCGCGACTTCTCCTACAGTGTAGGTGTCAACGGCGCGTTCAACAAAAACAAAGTCGGCTCGATCCCCAACCAGGACGGTATCATTCACGGCAATGTCAATGAACTCTACAACAACACCCCTGAATTCTACCGTGCTGAAAACGGCAATCCAATAGGATACTTCTGGGGCTTCAAGACAGCAGGCATCTTTCAGAACCAGGAACAGATCAACCAGTGGCTTCAGGCCGGCAACGGTGTGCTTCAGGACAATGTGCAGCCCGGCGACGTGATCTTTGTCGACATCAACCGCGACGGTGTCATCAATGACAACGACAAAGTCAACCTCGGCAATGGCATGCCCAAGTTCACCTACGGCTTCAACATCAATCTCTACTACAAGAACTTCGATCTCGGCCTTGTCGCCACAGGTGCCGCCGGTCAGAAGATCGTGCAGAGCTACCGCAGCTGGGACAGTCAGCAGGCCAACTACACCACCCGTATCCTCGGCCGCTGGACAGGCGAAGGAACATCCAACAAAATTCCGCGTGTGACCAACCAGAACATCAACTGGCAGTTCTCCGACCTCTATGTGCAGGATGGCGATTTCCTCCGTCTCTCGAACCTCACCTTCGGCTACAACTTCGCTCCCCTCATGAAGCAGAAATGGTGCAGCAACGCCCGCCTCTACTTCCAGGTACAGAACCTCTACACATTCACCAAATATGACGGAATGGACCCGGAAATCGGTTATGGCACCCAGGCATGGGTATCAGGCGTAGACCTCGGCTACTATCCGCGTCCGCGCACATTCCTCTTCGGTGTGAACCTCGCGTTCTAAATTCACTTTCTTATAAAGTTTAGATCTATACAAATGAATAAATTTAAAGTCAACATACTCGCACTCGGTGTTGTCGGGCTGCTCGGCATGAGCTCATGCTCAGAAAGCTTCCTCGATGTAAATTCGATGACAAATTCCAATACCGACAATTTCTATAAGACCGAAGCCGATGCATGGCGCGCGCTGATCGGCTGCTACAACGGCTGGCGTCAGACTTCAACCGCTCCCGGCATAGGCTTCTACGTAGCCTCCACCGTCATGGGCGATGAATGCTACGGAGGCACAGGCAACTCCGATGCCCGCAACTATCAGGTCATCGACCGTTTTGACCAGAGCGAATCGCCCGCCGATCTCCAGATGTATGCACAGGATTGGAAAATGTACTATCAGGGAGTCTACCGCTGCAATGAGCTTATAACCCGTGAAGATCAGATCAAGTGGAAAGACAAAGACTCGAACCGCGGTCTCTACATGGGCGAATGTCATGCTCTCCGAGCCTTCCTCTATTTTGACATGGTACGTCTCTGGGGCAACATACCTCTGTTTCTCGAACCCGTCAATGAAAACCGCAGTCAGGCCGATCCCGCAGAAGTCTATGCTGCTATTTTCGAAGATCTCAAATATGCGATCGCCAATATTCCCGGTGATGCAAATCTTGAAAAATCACAGTTCGGCCGTATCACAAAATATGCCGCAGAGGCAATCCTTGCCCGTGCCTACCTTTATTATACAGGCTATTACGGACAGGAACCCGGTTTCACCAATGAATCCGGCGAAACCACAGGCGTTGTCACAAAGGCGGAAGCCCTTGCAGCTGTCGAAGATGTCATTGCCAGCGGCAACTACGAACTTCTGGACTCATACAAAGACTTCTGGCCGGCATCATCGCTCGTAGCCAATACAACCTCAGCCGGATGGAACGAAGCAGCCTCCACTTACGCAGGCGATGCCAACTCAGAGGTAGTGCTCAGCATGAACTTCACTCCGATGGCCTCATATGCTACCGAAGGATCGGGATCGGCTGACGGCAACCGCTGGCAGGTGATGATGGGTATGCGTAGCCCGCTCAGCGTGGTTCCCTACTACTGCGGCTGGGGCGCATGCACCGTGATTCCCTCATTCATCAATTCCATCTATGATGCTGCCGATCCCCGTCGCACAGCAGGCGTGATTGATATTGCAGGCGAAGGCATCGGATCAGACGCAAACTTCAAACCGTCATATAATGACTGGCGTGAATATACGGGATATACCGTTAAAAAATATTCACCCATCGCTTTCTATCAGCTCGAAAACGGAGCTCTGGTCATAAAAAATGCTAATATGTCTACCGGAGCCGGTGATATGCAGATCAATAACTGTCAGCCGTACAATATTATACGCTATGCCGACGTTCTTCTGATGGCAGCCGAACTCGGCTCGCCTCAAGCTGCAACCTACATGCACCGCATTCGTTCGCGCGCCGGACTTTCAGACATCCCTGTCAATAAAGAAAACATCATGGCGGAACGTGCCCGTGAACTTGCCTTTGAAGGCATCCGTTACTGGGATCTCCTGCGTCAGGGAGTTGAAGTGATGGCTGATGCAGTTGTAGCCAGTGCCGGTTCCGTACAGAATGGCGGATCTCCCGCTCAGGTTTCATACAACCGCAACAAGATCATTGCCACAAAGGGTCTTTCGCAGATTCCCAACGATCAGATTATTCTTTCAAACGGTGTGCTTAAGCAGAACCCAGGTTGGGCTGATTGACCTTAAGGAAACACACAGTTATTATATTATTATTTTCTGAAAAACATGAAGCATAAGTTTTTTTATTCATTTCTTGCAGGCGTGGCTCTGATGTTTTCTTCCACTGCCTGTACGCCGGAAGATGAATCCCTTCCCGCTCCTGATCTGACGGCTGCGGATCTCGTGGAAGGCAAAGCATACACAATTGAAATCGACCAGGCTACTAACAAGGTTAAAATGAAAAGCCTCCTTGGAAGCCGCTACGTCACAAGCTGGATTCATCCGCAGGGCATAGAGCGCAAAACCTCTACAGAAGCCAACATCCCCTTTGCCGGTGATTATGAAATCCGTTTCGGCGTAATGACCCGTGGCGGCATAGTCTATGGCGAACCCTATCGTTTCACACTCGAAAATACCAACGGTGACCTGCTGACAGACCCTCTCTGGACATACCTCACCGGTGGGGCCGACCAGTCAAAAACATGGGAGCTGGACACCAAAAACCTTGATTTAGGCGCGTTCACATTCATGTGCGCTCCGATGGGATGGGACAAATTTACCGACGGCAAAACATATACCGAGGCCGATTATCCCTCATATGCCGAAGATGGTGTCGATGACCCCAACTGGGTATGGCAGGCCGGTGCTCCTGACTGGCTGTTTGGCGATGCCGCCACTACCACAGCTACCATCGAGTCTATCCACGAACTCACGTTCGATCTCATCAATGGCGCAAATCTGACTGTCAACGGCCAGACAAAAGCGTTCGTCATGGACCCTGATAGAAAAACTATCACTATGCCTGCCGGATTGAACTGGCTTGGCGACCGCATTGGTGACTCGTATTTTGTCGACATGGTTAATATCGAACTGGTCAAACTCAACGAACACGTTCTCGGTCTCAAACTCATCCGTAACGACGGCAAAGGAGGCAACAAGGATCAGCGCATGGTTCTCTGCTTCGTTGAAAAAGGCTGGGACGGCGAGTGGCCTGTCACCGGACCGTCTCTGTCGACAGTTCCACCGGTTCTTCCTGAGTACAAGGATCTTGCCACGGATCTCTTCACCATTATCGGCGATGATGCTTCTTATCACGCAACCGCTGTCACATATCTCCTTGATTCTGAACAGCCCTATTGTCTTATGGAATGGGACGGTACAGTGAAGAACGGTGAAGGCAAGATTGAAGGTGCATGGAAAAAACTCTCTGAACTCTATGGCACTCCCGCCTGTCCGGCTTTCTCTGATGACGAATTCGTAATGACAATGAATCGCTACACCGGCTACAAAGAGGATTCTGACGGCAAATTCAGCATCCCTTACAATGCCTACGGACTTGCTATTGAAGAACGCCTGGCGCAGACTGAATTCACCATTGAAGGCAACAAGATCGTGTTTGCACGGGAAGTGACACTTCTCGCCACTACTCCTGATCCCGTCAAGGGCAAAGAATTCACAGTCTTTGAATGTAACCCTGAAAACGGCACCCTCGTTATCGGTGTTCCCGTGGCTAAGGATGAAAACGGTGTCGCCAACCGCTATGTCTGTGCCAATCTGACTGTCAAGCCTCTTGGCGGTGGCCAGGCAGGTCCGACTGTTATTGCTGTAAATCCTGAATATCTTAACTGCTACATCCAGGATGGCCACCACTATCGTCTGGAAGTCTACAACGCATTCTATGATGCCGATGGCCTCTATCCTGTTGATGTGACCAAACTCCGTCTCAAGAAAGGACAGACCATCAAGCTTGCATTCCGCCTCCCCGGCATCACCTGGACTGACGGAGCTGACCCCAAAGTAGTCTTCGGCCATAACTTCGATGACCTGGCTGCTTTCAACTGGGATTCAAATGACGCAGGTGTGTTCAGTAATCCGTCTGTTTCCCTCAACAAGGACGGTGTGACCGAAATCAGCCTGACCAATACCACCTCCGGAACTCTGAAGTTTGAGGGCACAAGCTGCTTCTCAATCTGCATACAGCAGAAGGGTCTTGTAGTGTCACCGCTTGACGCCGACGGAAATCTTGACGCAACTGTGGTCAAGCCCGAAATCGTTTCGCTGACAATTGAATAAACCATGAAACAAGGAAAATTTTAACATGAAAACCAAAATATTTCTCTGTGCGTCGCTCATGCTCGGCCTTTCCTTGGCTTCCTGCAATGACGATGACAATTATTTCATCTCGACGGACCCCGTTATAGACCAGTCATCGGTCACAACCGGTTCCTCTGATGTGACGGCCAACAGCGCAACCCTCCACGGAACGGTGGAGGGCCTGGCCGACAAGTCTGCTGCATTCTACTCTGTAGGATTCTACTATGGCGAGGATCAGAACAGTCTGACAAACCGCATTGACGGTGTGCTTGACAAAAACGTCGTGACAGCCACTGTCGATGGCCTTGAGACCGGCAAGACATACTATTATCAGGTGTTTGTATCTCTCAAGGGCCAGGTTTCATTCCAGGGCGAAGTCAAGTCATTCGTGACCACCAGCGCCACCGTTGTCACGGACAATGTACAGACCGTTGATTTCGCATCAGCCACTATGGGCGGAGCCGTTACCGAAGCACCTGAAGGTGCCACAGTGGGTGTGGTTATATCTGCTGATCCTGATGTGGAGAAAGTCCGTGCAGGTCTCATTGTTCCCGCTGCGGAGCAGGCTGCCGCATTCTCTGTCGAAAAATCAGGCTTCGTTCCCGGAACCAAATATTACTATGCCGCTTATCTCGATCTTGGCGCAGGTGTCATCTACGGCGACGTGAAAGAATTCACCACTGACGCAAAGACCTTTGATGCCGATGCCGATTTCGTAGACCTCGGTCTCTCTGTCAAATGGGCAAAAAGCAATTTTGGCGCGAAATCAGAGTCTGACTTCGGAGGCCTCTTCGGCTTTGGAGATCTTTCAGGTGTCAATACATCGTATCTCCCCGAAGACTATGCTTCAGGCGACATCTATCGCACCAAGCAGGACCTCGCATGGAACGTGACTGGAGGTGTCGGAACACTTCCCTCTTACCAGGACTATGAGGAACTTTTTGCAAAATGTACAGCCGAATGGACTGAAGTTGAGGGCGTAGCCGGCTACAGACTGACCGGCCCCAACGGAAACTCCATCTTCCTTCCCGCTGCCGGCACTCGTACAGTCAGTGATATCAGCTCTCAGGGCACAGCAGGTTACTATGCCACAGGCTCTGTAAACAATGGCGATTTCTACTATGCCTATCAGTTCTCGTTGTCCAACAGAGCCCGCGCCTCTCTTCCTGTCTATCAGGCGGCAGCAGTCCGTGCCATTTCAACTGCCCGCAACATTCCGTTTGACAAGACAAAACTCTATGGCAAATGGTACATGGAAAACGGCCAGGACGGCAAACTCCACGTGTTTGAAGGTCCCTTCACCCAGTTTGGCGTAACTGACAACTGGAACACCATCACCAACAATCATCCCAATGTCGAACAGCAGATCGGATGGGAAATGGGAACCAACAACGGCTGGATCGGCTACACTTACGGCAAGGACTATGGCTACATGGAATTTCTTGAAGACGGAACCGTCAGCATCCATCGTATCGCCGAGGACGGAACAGTTACCGACGAGACCGGCCACTACACTATTGACGAAAAGAACGTTGTCCTTAACATTGACATTGACATTCTTTGCGGCAACACCTGGCTTGCCAACAAATCGGGAAGCCTAAAGATCCTCGCTCTTGACAATGACGGACTCCGCATCGCCATCCCTGACGGAGACTACGGCTATGCAGTCAACTACTACAGTGAACGCAAACTGGAGTTCGATGACGCCATTCCGGTCAACTTCCAGTGTGTAGGCGGTGACTGGAACGGTGAATGGGGGGCGATCTGCGACCGCATTGATGCCGAAAAACTCGAAGGCAAACACACCGTGACCTATAACGGCACCGTCAATGGCGCTATGGTATTCAACATCGACTTCCAGAACCTTGTTGCAAAATATCCGACAGCCATCGTCTATATCAACGATATACGTTGTGACGGCAAGTCAATAAAATTTGATGCCAACAGATTCTTCTATGGCGACATTGAAGACAACGGCAACTACCGCATTGAGCTCTTCAACATCTGGGGCAAGGGCCAGCAGGGCGGCAAGGTTGTGGGAAGTCCTTTCAGTGCAGCCACAAATCTGGAAAGCGAGCCTGCATTCCAGGTTTCATCTGAACTTGAGATAGACTACACAATTAATCTCAGCCCCGCCTACTACACTCCGGGTCTTATCACAATCAATCCCTCATGGGGTGGTGACTGGACCGGTCCGAATGACGGATCGTTCACCGTTGTAGTTGACGAAAATTCAAAAATTGCCGCAAGCAAGAAGAATTTTGTCATCACTCTCAACTCCACAGACCATGCCGACGGATCGATAATGACATTTGTCAACACCGAGCAGCTGTATAAGGACTTCCCAGGCACCCACATGACTCTTACATCGCTTGAACTTGACGGCAACGCAGTAACCGGCTGGGATTCTGCCAAAGTTCTTAACTCTGATGACGGTGACAAGCATCGTCTTGAACTTTGGAACACCTATGGAATCACTGCATCTTCAGGCTGTGCCTTCGGCACACCCGTTCAGAGCGGTGGCGAGATGAAGATCGTGGAACTCGGATTCTCGAATTCGATGAGTGTAGGCTTCACCGTTGACAGACTGTTCCCGATTGTTGAATGGTGATTTTCAAATAACAGAAATAAAATTTATAGAGAAGTCCGGTGAGGCTTCAGTCCGGCCGGACTTCTTTATTTTTTGATAAAATATCTACAAATGAATATGACTAAATCAATTCTTTTTGCTTTCTGTACGGTGGCAGGCGGTTCGTTTGCCGCATCGTGTGACAATGACAGAAATGAAATGCGCTATGAAGTGATTCAGGTGCCCGATCAGCTTTTTGCCGATGGTATGACTGCTGCTGCGACTGGCGGACCACAGACATTTATAGTAAAGTCGCCTGCAGCCGTATCGGTTCAGGTTGAAAAAATAGATGAGGACGATGATCTAAAATGGATCAAAGCAGAAGTTGGTGACCGTACAGCCGACGGTTCCCCTGTGACTGTGATAACCGAACTTAATGAAACCCGCGGTCCGCGTTCGGCCCGTGTCTCGGTTTTTGCAGGCAACGTGGCCCGCGGCATGGTTGTCACTCAGCCCACCTCTGCTCCTGTGGTGCCGGCCGAAACCCCCATCAACAATGTCAGCGCAACTGAGATTGCCAAAAACATCTTTGCAGGTGTCAACATCGGCAATACACTTGAAGCTCCTGACGGAGAAGGATCATGGTGTCGCCCTGTGACTGTCAGCTACATCCGTGGCCTTAAGGCCGCAGGTTTCAACGCCGTGCGTATCCCATGCGCCTGGAACAGCCACATTCAGGGTAAGACAACCGCTGAAAAAGCCAAAAATATAATTGATCCCGCCTGGCTTGATCGTGTTGACGAGATTGTAGGCTGGGTTATAGGCGAAGGCATGTATGCCATTGTGAACATCCATTGGGACGGTGGCTGGCTTGAAGAAAGCTGCGTAAACGGCTATGATGCTGACGTTGACAAAAAGCAGAGCACTTTCTGGACTCAGATCGCCAACAAACTCAACCACTATGACGAGCATCTTCTCTTTGCCGGCATGAACGAACCCGGCCAGCAGAATCAGTCTGCAGCCGGCCAGCAGCAGTCTGTCAATGCAATTATGGCCTATCAGCAGACCTTTGTCGACGCTGTCCGTGCTACAGGCGGAAACAATGCTTCACGAGTGCTGATCCATCAGACTCCTTTCACCAATATTGATGAAGGTGTCAGAGGCCTCTATAAACTTCCCGAAGATCCCGTAGCAGACCGTTCAATGGTCGAAGTGCATTTCTATGATCCCACTGACTTCACTATCATGGATAAAGACAACGCTTGGGGGGTCCCAACAATCCTATCAAGCTTTACTGGGGTGAGGCCAACTTCGTGGCCGGTTCTGACCGCAACTGCACATGGCACAAAGAGGCAAATATTGATGCCCAGTTCAAGAAAGTGCAGGATGCCTACGTCAGCAAGGGAGTTCCTGCTATCATAGGCGAATATGGTGTTGCTTCTAACCGCAACATTGATAGCATGGATGTTGAAAAACACAAAGCAAGCCGCGCCTATTGGACTGAATATGTCACCAGATCGGCCAAGGCTCATGGCTGTGTGCCCTTCTTTTGGGAAACCGGTGGAGACATTGACCGTAACAACGGCAATCAGCTTAACGGCTATCTCTTCAATGCCCTCATGAACGGAGCTGCCAACGGCATCTATCCCTTCTGATAAAATGTCAGCTTTAGAGATTGTTTCTGCTGTGAGACATTCTCATAGACAATCTCTTAGAAACGGCCCGCATGAAAATTCTGTCTTCATGCGGGCCGTTATGTGTGTCTTGCGTTTTCGGAGGCTCACTCCTGCTCGCCAAACTCGCGATGGAGCACCATGAAGCGCTCCAGAGTCTCAGGCGAAAGCCTTTGCATTGAGCGTATCACCTTTTCAAGCGGCTTGCGCTGCATGTCGCCGCTCTTTGAATAGAACTTGTCGGCATAGCAGACGAGGCGTTCGAGTGTTGACTGCGGCATGTAGTCCCCGTCAGGATCAAGAGGCAGATGCTGCCGGGCAATATCCTCACGGCTCAGGCCCGCTCCGGTATGGCGCTCGGCCACACGGGCGCAGTCCTCTCCAAGACCATCGCTGCGCAGCAGTGCGGCGCCAAGCACACCGTGGCGTATATAAGGCTCGTCGCCATGACACTCTATGCCTGGAGCGTCACACATGAAAATGCCAATGTCGTGGAGCATAGCGGCCTCTTCTACCGCCGCCTGATCAAGGCCGAGCCCTTTCCGGCGGTTGATTTCAAGTGCCAGATCGGCCACCGAACGGCAGTGGGCCATGTAAATATCCCGAAGACGGCTGCCTTCGGGATAATATCTGTCAATCATTTCCTGCCATGTCATGGCTCAGTGTTGTGGATTGATTCTGTGAATTGTCTTGGATCACTCTAATATAGTGCACCATCCGTGGACGTCCTCAATCTCTCCGAGCTGAATGCCGCGGAGCGTATTGTAGAGGCGAGTGGTGATGGGGCCCGGTTCGCCGTTTTTCGAAACGATATATTTCTCGCCGGTGTCAAGGTCATCGATCTCGCCGACGGGTGAAGCCACAGCGGCAGTGCCGACAGCGGCGGCTTCGTCGATATCGCGCAGTTCATCGACCGTGATGTGGCGGCGTTCAACCTTCACTCCCATATCCTCGGCAAGCTGCATGAGGCTCTTGTTGGTGATCGAAGGCAGTATCGAGTTAGAGGCTGGAGTGATGTAGACACCGTTCTTGATGGCGATGAAGTTGGCCGGACCGCATTCGTCGAGATATTTCTTTTCCTTCGGATCGAGATAGAGCACGGCCGAATATCCAAGCTCGTGGGCGTGTTCGCCGGCAGTGAGCGATGCCGCATAGTTGCCGCCCACCTTCCAGAGGCCTGTGCCGTTGGGGGCCACGCGGTCATACTGGCGCATGATGCAGATATTAGTCGGCTTGAATCCGGTCTTGAAGTAAGGACCTACCGGAGTAACGAGAATAATGAAAAGATATTCGGTAGACGGCTTGACACCGACCTGGGCCGAAATGCCGAGTTCGATCGGGCGGATGTAAAGTGATGCGCCGGAACCGTAGGGCGGCACGAAGCGCTCATTGAGTTTCACCACTTTCAGCACCATTTCCTTGAATTTCTCCAGCGGCAGCGGCTCCATAAGGATTCCTTTGGCTGATTCCTGGATGCGGCGGGCATTTTCTTCGAGGCGGAACACTCGCACTTTGCCGTCCTTGCCGCGGAAGGCTTTGAGGCCTTCGAAAATTTCCTGGCCGTAGTGGAGACAGGTGGCGGCGATGTGGAGACTGATCTCTTCGCTTTGCGACACTTCGATCTCGCCCCATTTCCCGTCGCGGAAATAGCAGCGCACATTATAGTCGGTGGGGATATAGCCGAATGATAGGTTTCCCCAGTCAAGTTCCTGATTCATGATATGAGTTTTTATAGTTTATGGCAAAATTACATAAAAAGGCGCAAATTACTAACAATGATTCGGTAAAATTTGAGGTTGTTCAGCCTTGGCTAAGCCGCTAACTGAGCCAACCGATGATTTATTTTCTGAATTATTTTGAGATGCGGAGATTTTCCGCAAGTCGAAATAATTGTTGAGGCGAGATAAGATTCAAACATAAGCCGTTTGAACTGCGCTACCGAAAGATCCGGATAATCCTTCCTTATGACCTCTTTGCAGACATTGAGGGCTGTGAAGGAAAGATTGAACGCAAAGTCAAGCCGCTCCCTGTCGCGGGTCTGCTGTGACTGAAGTCCGGTAAACTGCTTGGCATCGCGTATACCGAACTCGATCTGGAAGCGTGTGCGGTAGAAACCGATGATCTTTTCAGGTCTCATGTCGGTGTCGGTAGAGAAGTAAAGAAGAGGCTCTCCGTTTTCAACCGGACATACCACGATACGGATGTCGCGTTTCAATGCCCTCGAATGTACGACCGCCGTGTGACATCGGGTTTTGATTCCTTTGGAATCCTCATATATGAATGAAGTGAACACGGACATATCAAGAGTTGAGAAATCCACTTTCTCTCCATACTTTTTCTTTCTGCCGCGTCTTCGCGTGGCGGAGGAATCCGGTATGGCCAAATACCTGAGATATGAATTGGCACGTAATCTCCCGACAAACCGGAATCCCATGCCAATCACCTCATTTACAAACTCATATTTGGAGAAAAAGGCATCGGCAACCAGAATATCCGTCAGTGAGAGCAGCTCTGCCGCCTTTGACCTGACAAGTGCCACATACCAGTCAAGCATTGACATTTGTTTCTCAGATTCAAGAGTCCTGAAGTTCGGTGACTGGACAGCACCGAGCATCACACATGTATGTTTACTCAGACTTATTGCCCCGATCGCCATTATCTCCAGACCGCGTTTGACACGTTGTGCCACCCCTGACCAGAAACGGCCTATGCCATATGTCAGGCTGCCTGACTTTGAAATGAACGACGGATCGATTGCCACTGCCATGTCATCGGACGGTCCAAAACAATCCTGCGCCATACCTATGTTGACTTTCATCCAGTCTACGGGTGTCTTGAAATTGGAGGCAAAGGTCTTGGCTGTACGACCGCCATAGCGCGACAGCCGGGTAAAATTGACTTTGCCCGGAATCAACGCCACAGTGCGTATTGTTAAAATCAGCCAGTTGAGGAACCTTTTGCTCATCTTGGTTGTAGTATTTTCAAATACCGACTTACACTGAAAGGTGAAGTCTTTGAGAATCGCCAATACGTTCATATTGTTTAATGTTTTTATAATGAACGCTTTGGCGATTCATTTGTATTTGACGATTCGATATAAGTAAGTCGTAAAAATTAATTTATACTAAGCCGCATGGACAAAATTGATATTGAGTTCAGATCCAAGCGCAGCCAACGCACGGTTAGTTGCATAGAGCAGGGATTCTGTGGAGCAATAATCCGCAGGTCTGAGCCATTTGCCCTTGAGGATTCTCCAGAGCGTCTCGGCGATATTCAAATGTGGACTGTACGGTGGAAGGAAAAAGAGATACAACCCACGTTTCTCCCATATTGGACGGAGTTCCCGCATGAGTTTGCATCTGTGGACGCTTGCATTGTCAAGGACAACAAAAGTGTTTTTACGGATACGGAGAGAAAATCGGTCAAGAAAGTCGGCAACCTTGTCAGCGGTCATATTCTCAGTTGTGGAGAATCCTTCATATCGATTGTTGCGGTCTATCATGCCGAAAATATTGAGTCTCAGACCTCTTTCAGATGGGATATAGACATCTTCACCTCGGAACTGCCATCCGTATGGCACATATCCCTCGGTGCAGATGTGGCTTTCATCTCCATAATAAATGTCGATGAGACAATCTTTTTCCTGTTGTACGAGTTCTTGCAGCTTCTCGGTCTTATACGCATAGAGCTGCGGCGAGGGTTTCCCCTTTGGACGTTTTCTTATACGTCTATATCCCGCGCCAAGGCGGATAAAAAAGCCCTGAAGGTACTCTCGGAGGCTTCTTTCCCTGAAGCCTGCTGCCATGCCTCTTTCGCTTTCTTCACGCTCTGCCTGTCGTTCTCTATGGCTTTGCGTACCGACTCTTCGTCCGAGCAGTCCATTATTGGCTTCCGACCCCGTCCGGGACGTGTTTCCAGTCCTTTGATTCCTTCGGCCTCGAAGCGTTTCACCCAGGAATTGACTGATATATGGGTCATGTCGGTCTGTTCTCCAACCTGTTCCGAAGTCAGGCCGGTGGATTTCAGAAGCACTGCGCGACAGCGCATGCGGTATGCGTGGCTCTTGCCTTGGCGAAAGCCTTCCTCTAATTGCAGACGTTGTTGGTCTGTCAGTTGTATAACTTTGATTTTTGCGATAGCGTTGTGTCTTTATGTGTTTACACAAAGATACGCAAAAAAATTGATATAAACTAATTTTCAACATCTACTTATTAACTTAAGTTTCAACCACTTCGGTGATTTTTACCGAATCATTGTACTAAGTAAAATGCGCCAAAAAGTTTTAAGAATAAAAATCGACTTGAAATTCTGCGGAAAATCACAATGGAAATGCCGTCATCAGCTTACTTAGCTGTGACGCGCAGCACTCGTGAGGCGTAGTCGGTGTTCTTGTGATAGTCCACCTTGTGGGTCAGAGGAATCTCAAGTCCGTTCGACATCAGATAGCGGCCGCTGAAAGTCTTGCCCTCGAAACTCAGAGGCTCTTTGTCAATGCGGTTCAGCTCGGTGATCATATAGATCTTGTCGGGGTCGAGACCGGCCATCACCACACGCGGGAGCTGCTGGTTCATGAATGTTTCGGTCTTCCACCAGTAGAACACGGCGTCGTCTTTCTCCGGAGTGACATACATCAGCGAGGCCACACCCTTTCCATCGTAAGGCGAGATCAGACGGTAGATGTCGCCGAACTGCACTATGGGGCGGATCTTCTTGTAGTCAGTGATGGCCTGACGGCACACGGCCTTGTCTTCATCGTTCATGTCGCGGGGCTGCATTTCGAGACCGAGACGGCCGCTCATGGCCACGTCGGCGCGGAATTTCACAGGAATTCTGCGGAAAGTCTGGTGGTTGGGTGAAGCCGAGATGTGCGATCCCATAGCAATGGCAGGGAAGAAGTAGCTGGTGCCCCACTGCATGTAGATGCGCTGCAGAGCGTCATTGTTGTCGCTGGTCCAGAATTCGTCAAACCAGGGGAGAATGCCCCAGTTGGCACGGCCGCCGCCGCTGGCGCAGGCCTGGATGGTCACATCGGGATGTGCCTTGCGGATGCGATTGAGCACAGTCTCGAATCCCTTGTGATAGTCTATGTAGAGATGGCTCTGATTGTCGGCGGTGAGATACTGCGAGCCGTGGTCCATGATCGGCGCGTTGGCATCCCATTTGATATAGTCTATGGCCGGATATTTGCGCATGAGGGTGTCAACGACGGTAAACACTATGTCCTGCACTTTGGGGTTGGCGAGATCGAGCACTAACTGAGTGCCGCCTCGTCCCTGAGTGGCCGGGCGGTTGGCAGCCTTTATTATGTATTCGGGATGCTTTTCGTAAAGTTCGCTGACGGTGTTTGTCATTTCAGGTTCGATCCAGATTCCGAACTTTATACCGTGGGTGGACGCAGAGTCGATCAGCGCCTGGATTCCGTTGGGAAGCTTGTTGGTGTCCACAACCCAGTCGCCGAGGGTGGTGCTGTCGTTGTCGCGGGGATATTTTTTGCCGAACCATCCGTCGTCCATCACGAAGAGCTCTCCGCCCATGTCGGCAATGTCCTTCATCATTCCGTCCATCACAGGCTCTGTGATATTGAAATAGACACCCTCCCAGGAGTTGAGCAGCACTTTGCGCTCGGTGTTGCCGGCGTGCAGACGGTGGTTGCGTCCCCAGCGGTGGAAATTTCGGCTCACACCTGAGAGACCTTCTTCGGAGTAGGTGAGAGCCAGAGGCGGAGTCACGAAACTTTCGCCCTTCTTGAGATGGTATTCCGAATTCTCCTCGTTGATGCCGGCAAAAAAGTGGTGATAGTCGCTGTCATCAGTGTCGATAAACAGTTTGTAATTGCCTGAATATTCAAGAGCTGCGCCCACGGTGCGGCCGGTGTTTTCCTGCGGCTTGCCGTCAAGCGAGAGCATGATCTCGGCATGTGAGGTGTGGGAATTACGCGCTCCGTCTTTGTTCTTTATCATCCTGACCCCGTGGTTGAGCGGAGTCTCCGACACCTTGCCTTCGTTGGCCCATGAGCCGTAGAGCTGAGAGAGCCATACGTTGCCGTAGCGCACCGGGAGGTAGCCCGACATGAAGCGGTTGAGGGTGACAGTGCCCTTTTCATTATTCTTTACATCGACCCAGGTCTCGATTACGTCTTCACCCGGATATGTACGGTAGTTTACGTTGAGGTCAAAAGGATAGACCTTGTCGCGCATGGCTATGGTGGTCACGTCGGCTCCGTCGGCATCTTTGCGGCTTGTGATGCCGGTCACTTCAGTGTCGGTGGTTCTGTTGCCGTCGGCGTGGGTCACGCTCATGGCTGCTTCGGCCTGCGGATAGATACCATAGACTGGATAGGCATCACGCTTGATGGCGCCTGCGTCTGAAAGGGTAGCTATATCAGCATCGCTGAGCCTGTTGCCATAGTGGAGGATGCGGAGCTTGCCTCCTTTTTCGGCGTCGAGTACAAGAGATGTGTTTGGGGTGGAGATGTTGACTGTCTCGGCAGTAGCCGGAAGTGCGGCTGTCATCAGCAGCAGCGCCGCTCCGGGCAGTAAAAGGAATTGCTTCATGGGAGGACTGAGGTAAAATGTAGGTTATGTTTCGATATCTACAAAGATAATGAAATTTTTGAAAACCGGAGGCTGTGTCAAGCTCTTGCGCCAATAAAATGGCAAAAAAGTATGACTACTTCCTCATGTGGCAAAAAGTCATCATGCAGAGGTCGTTTTGGGCCAAAAGCAAGGCCGTTTTTGACTTTTTGAACAGCGAGAAACCGAAAAATCGTGCTTTTTGCAAGATTTACAATGACTTTTTACGTTTCCGTAAGGTAAAAACAGTTGCGATTGAGGAAAAATCATTACATTTGTGCTGTAAAACCAATCTAATTTAGCATTTCTCTTTTTTTGTAACCATGAGAAAGTACACTTTCACGCTTCTGCTTCTATTGTCGATGGTATGCAACATGGCCGTCGCGCAGATCATGAACCCCGTAAAATGGCAGGCCAAGGTCGAAATGACAGGCGATGTCCAAGGGCAGGTAGTTCTTACAGCTGCGATCAGTTCCGGCTGGCACATGTATGCGCTTGATTGCAACCCTGATGCCGGTCCCCAGATTCTTGAGATCTCTTATCCTAAACTCGAAGGAGTGACTCTCGAAGGAAAACCCACACCCAACAAGCCCTCTCACAAACAGTTTGACGAAATGTTTGGAGCCGAACTCTCATGGTGGACGCAGAGTGTGACCATCACACAGAAGTTCAAAGCCACCAAGCCTGAGTTCAACATCGACGTGATGATTGTGTGTGGCGCTTGCAACGATGAAAACTGCATTCCGCCGTCACGCTCTACATTCAACCTCTCAGGCACGGCCAAGATTGCCGCTGCCGTCTCTTCAAAAGATGAGCCGAAAGAAAAGGCAGAGGTGAAGGAAGAACCCAAACTTGTCGAGACTGCCGAAGTCGAAGTGGCTGAGGAGGCCGCGGTGCTTGTTCCGGCAGATTCCGTAGCCGCAGATTCTCTGACCTCCACCGCTCCTGCAAGTGCAGGTGCCGACCTCTGGGCCCCCGTGTCATTCGAGGATTCAGAAAGCGCCGAGGACTTCTCGTCGACTTCTCTCTGGTACATATTCTTCACCTGCTTCCTCGGTGGTCTCGTGGCCCTCTTCACACCCTGCGTGTGGCCAATGATCCCGATGACTGTCAGCTTCTTCCTTAAAAAGGGAAAAGACCGCGCGAAGAGCATCGCCGATGCCTGCACCTACGGTCTGTCAATCATCATAATCTACGTGGCCCTCGGCCTGCTCATCACCGGTATCTTCGGCGCAAGCTCGCTCAACGCACTCTCTACCTCGGCCGTCTGCAACATCATCTTCTTCCTTCTGCTCGTGGTGTTTGCCATCAGCTTCTTCGGAGCCTTTGATATCAAACTCCCCGAATCATGGTCAAACAAGATGGATGCCACAGCCGAGAAGACCACCGGTCTGCTCTCCATCTTCTTCATGGCCTTCACCCTGACACTTGTGTCATTCTCCTGCACAGGCCCTATCATCGGCACTCTGCTCGTTGAGGCAGCCTCACAGGGCGACCTCTGGGGCCCGGCAATCGGTATGCTCGGCTTCTCGACAGCCCTTGCTCTTCCGTTCATGCTATTCGCCATGTTCCCCACAATGCTGCAGGCCGCTCCCAGCTCCGGCGGCTGGATGAATACACTGAAAGTGGTGCTTGGTTTCGTCGAACTCGCCCTCTCGCTCAAGTTCCTCTCTGTAGCCGACCTCGCTTACGGATGGCATATTCTTGACCGCGAAGCCTTCCTCGCTCTCTGGATCGTGATCTTTGCCCTGCTCGGCCTCTATCTGCTCGGCCAGTTCAACTTCGCCCACTACGGCCCGGCTGACAGAAGTGTCGGTGTGACCCGCTTCTTCCTTGCCCTCTGCTCGTTCTCGTTCACAATTTATCTGATCCCCGGTCTCTGGGGCGCTCCTCTCAAGGGAGTCAGCGCATTCGTGCCCCCGTTGTTCACTCAGGATTTCAACCTCTACGGTGACGGCTTCAAGGAATATGACGACTTTGAAGAAGGCATGAAGGTTGCCAAGGAGTCAGGCAAACCCGTCCTCATCGACTTCTCCGGCTTCGGCTGTGTCAACTGCCGCAAGATGGAAGGCGCCGTGCTTGACGAACCGAATGTCAAGGCCATGATCGAAGACAACTTCACAGTCATCAAGCTTATGGTAGACGAAAAGAAGAACCTTCCGGAGCCTATCACTGTTAAGGAATATGGCAAGGATATGACTCTCTACACCTATGGTGACCGCTGGAGCTATCTGCAGCGCTACAAATTCAACGCCAACGCCCAGCCCTACTATGTCATTCTCAATGACGAAGGCGAGCTCCTGTCAGGGCCCTATACCTATGACGAAAATGTGGCCCGCTTCTCCGAGTTTCTTGAAAAAGGCATCAAAGGCTATAAGAAATAAACTCTGATCAGAGTAGATCTGAATTCCACCCCATATGGGGGCTTAAAGAGGCGGCGTGTCGGACAAGCAGTGCGACACGCCGCCTTCCGTTTACGGCCACGCTATATAATCTGAACCTCACGACATGTCAAAAACAACTCTACGAAAATTACTCAATGATTTCAGCGACGTGCAGCTCCGGTCACTGATCATGGATGTCTATTCCCACAGTAAGGACGCGAGGGAATATCTCGACTTTCTGGCCGACCCTGATGTAATGAAGAAGACCGAAGAGTACAGGGCTATTCTCCGTAAAGAAGCCACCCGCTATGCCAAAAGGGCATTCCGCCCGCGCATATCGCGTCTGCGCTCTACTCTGAAACGCTTCCGCTCGCTCGAACCGGGCGATGATGCAGTGGCCGAACTGATGGTTGACACTCTGCTGGCTCTGATAGGCAACGGCGCGCAGACATGGCTCCTTGACGCTCTTTACACAAATATCGACAAATTCATGGACGAGGTGATGGACTTTCTGCAGGAGCGCGACATGGTGCAGGACTATGTGCCGCGCATACTGAAAATGCGGCGCTATATAAGTGACTACCGTCATACAGTCAACCCGCTCCGGAAGATTGTCGACAGCAATCTTTCCAAAGCGGGCGCAGATCTGAGTCAGTATGATCTTGATGCGTGAGAGGCAGCTTTAACAGCCTCTGACAGGTGTGGCCTCAGTCGAGTTTTATCTCGGCTTCCGACATCTCGTCATATTCTTCCCATGAAGGGTCATTCTCTGTATAGATGGTCAAGGGAAGCAGGGGAAACGATTCAAGAGCCTCGTTGAGTTTGCGGCCGAAGATGTGGGTGCTCAGAGTGTAGAAAATCCAGTCGCGCTGACTGTCGCCGGTAAAGATGCCGGTGAGCACAGCCACCGGATCTTTGTGAAACTCCTTCTGCAGAGCCTCCTGGACCTCCTCCATAAGGGTTGAAGTCTCCTTGTCAGGCATACCTTTGGCATCGCCCTCATATTTCCAGCTGACTTCCACGCGGATGTTGAAGCGCGGATTGGAGCGGAATTTTTCTACGTCTTTGCGGCCCGTGACGAGAATCAGTTTGCCTGATTCGCTTTCAGTGGGAGCCGTCCACCAGGTTCCATTTTCCATAAATCGACAGTTTGGTTCAGATAATGCGTTGCTCATATATTATATATGGATACAACGCTTCGGCAAAGATACAAAAAATCAGGGGATCACAAAAAATAGCATTTTTTGTGATCCCCTGATTTTTTTGTGGCCGATGATCGGCTACACGTTAGCCGTGTGTACGGATTATTTCAGTGACTGAAGCAGGGCCTTGATCTTTTCTGAGCTCGGACGCGGTGCATCGTAATCCAGAAGCTTGCCCTCGCGGTCATAGATCAGGAAGTGTGGGATTCCACGGATGTTGAGTTGTTTGGGCAGCTCACCGTCACTGTTCCAGAGCTGGTTGCCGTGCATGTTGAGTTGTCCCATCTTCTTGAGCCAGGGTTCTTTGGCGGAGTCGATTGAGATCGAGACGAAAACCACGTCTGAATTCTCGAAATCCTTTTCAAGTTCCTGAAGATACGGAACCTCCTTGCAGCACGGTCCGCACCATGAAGCCCAAAGGTCTACATAGACGAATTTTCCTTTGAATTTACTGAAATCAACCTTGTTTCCCTCGTTGTCTACGAGTGTCACTCCGGCAGGGAAAGGAGTGCCGGGTATTGTGGCGAGGCGTGCGCGGAAAATTGTTAGATAGGTCTGTGGCAGCGAGTACTGTTCGACAACGGCTTTCAGACGGGCCTCACCATTGGCAAAATCATTGGCATAGTCAAAGGAATCGATAAAGGAGCTGACAAGTAGCTCTCTGATGCGGCCTTTGATCTCCGGAGTTTTGTATATGTTGTCAAGAGCCGCGAGGCGTTCCTCCAGAGTGCCTTGGGGCAGGCTGGCGATGATAATCTGCGGTGCGGTGGGGAAAGATGCAGCCATCGGTGTGTCAAGCACTGTGGATGCGGCGGGCAGAATATCGGCTGAGCCGAAGCCGAGCTGGCGTTTGGCCCGCATGGCCATATAGTCGGCGAAGCGATAGGCGTCAGAGGCTGCGATATAGGCCTGGATACGCATGAAATCAGCCACTGCGGTAGGCAGATGGCCGAGACCGATAAGCGAATCGGCTTCTGTGATACAGCCTGTAAGCATGCTTCTGATCTGTTCAGGACTAAGGCTTTCAGCTTTTGCGCCAAGTATTTTGGAATTCTGAGTCTGTGAGGTGGTGTAGGTGTTAAGAGCCGAATTGACATTGTCAGAGAGTGAGGTGGCAGTGGTGGTGCCGTCAAGAATCAGGGAGAATTCTGATGCCGGTTTATCAGCCGGAATATAGAACGGAAGTGAATACTGGGCGTTTGAGTTTGAGACAAACAGATAGTAAAGCCCGTCAGGATTGACATTGACCTGGCCTTTGGCGTTGCGGCGGCTTTCATCTGCGGTCAGTTCCACAAGTGCTTCTCTGGATGTATCGTTGACAGGACGTACGAACATTCTGAGGTCCTCAGCCGGCATGCCGACGGTCAGATCCAGAGTTGCGGCTCCGGCAGGAATGGCGGTGCACATGGCCAGAGCGATGGTGATATAAGTTGATTTCATGATGCTTAATTAGAGATACTGGGTTTATAGGTAATGTATGAAATACGGTCGGCGCAATCGGGATATGTGGCCACAGGCGCAGGATTCGGGTTGTCGGTGCGGATATCACTCACGTTATAGAAATAGAGGTTGCCGCGGCCGGTATTGTTGTCAACAGTCGCCACGATAAGAGATTCCGATCCGCTCTGGGTGCTGATGGTCATATAGGTGATCTCTTCGTTTGAAGGATAGGTGACGGCTGCCTGAGAGACCGGCGGAAAGTTATAGATGCTTTCGTTTCTGAGCATCACGAAAATCTGATTTCCTTTTGAGAAGAATCCGCGGCGGTATGTGTTCGAGCATACTATCTGTGAATTCTGGTCAGGCAGTGCAGTCGATGCGTCGGCTGTGACTACGTTGCGCGATGAGAATCTGAGGCCGTCTGTGTAGTCTCCGATGCCCACAAAAGCTGTGGAGTAGATCTGTCCGGTGGTCTTGTTGCGGGTGATGAGTGTGGCCGGATATGAAGTGGTGCCGGTAGAGCCGGAAATGCCTTCACCCTTGAAGATAGCAAGCAGTTCTTCATTGGTGAACAGCGGATAGCCGTTCTCATCTGTTTCATCAATCGTGTTTGACGATGACCATTTTGTGGGCGAATATGGGGCTGTGATTGAAAGCACAAGAGGTGACAGATTGACGTAATAAACGTCTGAAACCTGATTCAGCCCCACCTGATAGGTGTTGTTCTTGATCAGATCAAACTCCTCACCCTTGTAGAGACTGTCTTCAAAACCGAACATATACTGACTGTTCAGCGAGATATATTTCTTTGAGACATTGTCGACTATCACCGGAGTGATTCCGCTCATGAAGAACTGGTTGCCTTTGAATCCGGGCACAATGTCGTTGCATCTGATAGTCGATGAGATGACAAAGGTGTTGGGGTCCACATAGAGGCCCTCTTCAGTGGTCATAACCGCGAGTCTGCTTGTCTGCACCGGGCCGCTGCCGCCCCATGCATACCACTGGATGATCTGCGCTCCGATAAGCGAAGAGCTGCTGAGGTTGGGGTTGACGCGCTGCAGACAGTTCTCCATGATTGTCTGCTCCTGGCCGGCCTCGATCTCCTCGCGTGTCAGGTCTTTGATAAACACGAGATTGCCTTCGCCGGCGGCATTGTTGGAGAGAATCATGTAGCCCTGTTCGAATGTGCGGTTGATATTGATCTCATAGTCCTGCACGAGGCCTACTTCTCCGTCAGAGACCACGAGGTGGGCGTAGTAGCTGCCTCCCTGCGGGAAGAAGTATCTGAGCGTCTTGTCATTTGTGACAAATTCCATCGGTCCTTTCACGCGGTTGTTGAATGTGCCGATGCTCCATTCATAGCTCAGTTCGCCGGTGCCGTCATAGCGGATATCCGGCGTGATGACGCAGTCCTCGCCGTAGTTGAAGCTGTAGACCGGCATCTCCTCGTCGCCGGGCACGGTGACCGAGAGCCCCGGAAGCGGATTCCCGCCGTAGGATGAGCTGTCGTCGATACATGAGGTGGCTGTCACCGCCAGCATGGCGACAAAGGTGGGGAATAAATATGATTTTTTTATCATGATTCTTTACTTGCTTTGTTGTTTGGTCTCTTGTTTTACCATTCGGGGATAGAGTATGGCCAGCCGATTTCAGGATGATCGCGGTAGAGCGGAATGCAGACATAATTCTTGATGAATGCGCTGTACATGGCCAGAGGGCCTTGCACATACGCGGCATCGACGAAATAGTCTCCATACTTGTCAATCATTTCGTTGAAAAGATTGATGTCGGCCTTCGGGGCGTACTCATAGAAATACTGGAAGAAAAGCTGGGCGTTTTCAAACGTATATTCCGGCATTGGGGAGGTACTTGAGACTGACCACCATTCAGGCCGTACTTCCGGACGGATGTCGGAATAGGTGATGGTGAAGGAGTTCTCTCCGACTGACCGCAGGTCATCGTTTTCGCCTATGGTGAGCACAAGCGTTTTGGCCGATGTCAGTATCTCAGGATCGATGTCGCGGAGCAGATTGACCTTTACGGTGCCGCTTACAGCGTTTGCCGCGATGATGTTGTCGGTGATAGTGTAGTTCACACCTTCGGTCATGGTCGATTTGTCAGCTATGACCTCGATGTTGATAGTGCGGTCATAGTCCTTAGGCATGCCCATGAGCGTGACGGGGATCTCGATGGTGTGGACTGTGGCTATGTCAAAGTTGAAGGCATATTCGATCTCGTCGGCCAGATCGTTTTTCGAATCGCGGTATTCGAAAAAGACCGAGTCTTTCTGAGAGACATCATAGAGTTTGTAGTCATCCTCCGTACAGGCTGAAGCGGCCGTCGCCAGACCTGTGATCAGAAGGATGTTTTTTATAGACTTGAATTCCATATGTGATTTTTCTGAGTTTTTTTGTGGGGACGGTGTTAGTTTTTGTAATCGGGACGATATTCAAACTCTTCATCTGGGATGGGGAGCACATAAATATTGTCACTTGCGGGAATGACGCGGCTCTCTACGTTGGAGATGATGTCACGGCCAAGACGCTTCATGTTGAACCATTGCTGGCCCTCGCAGAAAAGTTCTTTGTGGAATTCATTGTAGATCCGCTCGGCAGTGAGGGTCTCTGTGTCGGGCAGCGGAGTGAGGCCGCGCGACGAGATTTCATCGTTGAAATATTTCAGAGCCTTTGAATAGTTGCTTTCCAGAAGTGCATCGGCTGCGATGAGATACATCTCGGCGCTGTGGATAAGGCTGATGCCGGTGATCAGGTTTGGACGGGCCTGCACGTTGCTGTTCTCGATGGTCAGATAGTCGACCATCTTGAGGCAGTAGGCCACACCGTTGCCCTGGCGGAACTGATTCTTGCGGTAGTCCTGGCTTGTCGACTCGGTGTCGGCCGAATAGACTGCCGACCATGACTGCAGATAGTTGGTTCCGCTGATGTCGTCAAACGGATTGTATGACTTGTTGGTCTCGTAGGAGTAGAGATAATCTGTGGCGGTGCTCAGATATTTGGTTGAGTAGAGGCCGAAAATAGTTTCTTTGGGAGAGAGCACTCCTGCCACGTAGTTCTGGACCTCGGTCACATCTACCAGCGGGAAACGCCCGCTGCCTATGACGGCTTCGGCATATTCGGCAGCCTTGCCGTAGTCGCCCATATACCAGTAGACGCGGGCGAGCAGTGCCTGTACTGCATAGAGATTGAGGTGTGTCTCGCGCCAGTTAAGGAAACGGTCATAATTCTCGTTGTCACGCGGATAGACCATCACTTCCTTCTCCTTGAGCAGACTTTCGGCCTCTGTGAGATCGGCGATGATGAAGTCATAGCATTCGCCTACGGTCGAAAACGGTTTCACTGAGAAATTGAACGTCTTGACGTAGGGGATACCCTGCTTGGCCGGATCAGTCGGGGCGAAGAAGCGCAGCAGGTCGAAGTGGATCATGGCACGGATACCCAGCAGTTCGGCTTTGTAGAAGTCATAGAGCGGGAATGCGTCAGGCGATTTTTTGTCAAGGTTTTTCAGCGCGTTGTTGGCATAGCCGATAGCCTGATAGCCTTTGGTCCACATGGCAAGAAAGCGCCCGCGGGTCACGGCGTTGCTCTTGTAGTCATATTTGCCGAGGTCGGTTCCGAATGTGTCGGTGCATTTGAGGTCCTGCGAAAGTATTTCGGCCACGCCCCATACCATATCCATGCCGTAGAGGGCGCTTTCGGTCATGTAGCCATAGACTCCGTAGATGGCATCTTCAAAGCCTTTGGCCGTTTCGAACTGGTCGTTCTCAACCTGTTCGCCTTTCGGCCTTACGTCCAGAAAATCATCGCAGGAGCTTGCGGTGAGGGTCAGGACCGAAAGTAAGGTAAGATATATTTTTTTCATTGTCGTGTCTGTGGAGGGTTAGAATGTCACACTGAGCGAGAGGTTCACGCTGCGGCTGAAGGGGTAGTTGGTGCCGCGTTCATATTTGGCGCTGGTCAGACGGAAGAGGTCTTCGGCTCCGGCGCTCACATAGAGGCGCTGCAGACCGAGGGGGGTGATCCAGTTCTGAGGCACGTTGTATTGCAGGGTGATGCTTGACAGCCAGAGCTCGTTGTCTTTCTCGATGAAGCGGTCGGTATAGTTGAATGTCGACCCGCCGTTCTGCGAGATGGCGAGATAGGGCACCCGGTCGCCGGGTTTCTTCCAGCGTTCGGTGAACGCGCGGATGTCCACGTTCTGGCGCGGGTCCACGTTCTCTACTTTGGCCATACGTGTCGAGTTGTACATGTCGCCGCCGAAACGATAGGAGAAGTTGAGGTTCATCGAGAGGTTCTTCCAGGTCACCAGCGATGAGAATGTTCCCTGGAGGGTCGGGTTGGTGTCACCGCAGGCTACCTGGTCGGCTGTGTCATATTCATAGGTATATGAGCCGTCTTTCTTGATGAAGATTTCTTTGCCTGAGGCGGGGTCGATACCGGCGGAGCGCACGGCATAGATGGCTGTGGGCGATTCGCCTTCGCGGAACTGCAGGCGGGGGGCCACTTCGTCGTTGACCTGCGAGTTGTTCTCGTTCTTGCGCTTGAGCGCGTCAGAGATGTTCAGGATGGTGGTCTTGGAGTGGAGGCCGTTGACCGAGAGGTTCCAGCTCCAGTCGCGTGTCTGGATGATCTTGCCCCAGAGAGAGAATTCTATACCGTTGCTGCGCTGCTTGCCGAAGTTGTTCTTGACAGAGTTTGCGCCTGATGACGGCGGCAGGCTGACATCGATGAGCATGTCGTCGGTAGTCTCGCGGTAGTAGTCGAAGTTGATGTTCACGCGGTCGCCGAAGAGCGATGAATTCAGACCCACGTTGAACTTCTTGGTTGTCTGCCATGTAAGGTCGGGGTTGGCCATGCCCATCGGAATGGCGCCTACGCCCGCATAGTGAAGATAGTTGACCGAATAGAAGTAGGTCGAGATAGCCTGATATGAGTCGAACTTGACACTGCCGGTGTAGCCGTAGCTTCCGCGCAGGCGAAGGAGATCAACGAATCCGAGATCGCGGATGAAGCTCTCGTTGTGGAGGTTATAGCCGAGACCTGCTGACCAGAACGGCGCTGTGCGCTTGTCGGCGCCGAACTTCGAGGAGCCTGACAGACGGTAGCTTCCGTCAACCACGTAGCGGTTTTTCCAGATGAAGTTGGCTGCCGCAAATCCGCCTATGCTTGTCGATAGATCTTCTCCGCCATAGGGGAGCTGAGATGTTGAATAGGTGGTGGCATATGACAGATCGTCCATATCGTCTGAAAGGAAGCCGCTGCCGGTGAGGTAGCTGCTGGTTGTTTTGTTGCGTTTCACCTCCCAGCCGAGGTTGAGGGTGAACATGGTGCCCTGCTTGTCGAAATTGTGTATCCAGTTACCCACAATCTTGCCGCTCCAGTTGTCAGTGCCGAGGTTGCCTAACTGATAGGAGCCTTTCTGTTCGAGCGGAGCGCTGGCAAATGAATTGGATTCCGGCGACACGAACACGTCGCTTGTGCCGCGCGAGGTAGAGTAAGTGCCCTGGGCGGTCACGTAGAGATTCGGCTTGAAATTGTAGCGCACGTCGAGCGACACGTTCTGAGTTCTGGTCTGCGTCTTGCTGAAACTGCTCAGCGACGCCTCATAGAGAGGATTGCGCTTGCTGTAGGAGAGCTGTTTCAGAAGGTTGCCCCGTTCGTCATAAGGCGAGTCATAGGGATTGGCCGAGATATAGTCAGAGAACGATCCGTATTTCGAATTGTTGGTCTGCAGGCTGGTGTGGTCTGCGCGCAGAGTCACGATCAGTTTGTCCTGCACGCGATAGCTCAGATAGAGGTTCATTCCGTAGCGGTTGCGCCCGTCGTCTTTCATCACGCCGTTGATGCTCTGGTAGTCGGCCGTGATGTTGTAGTCGAGGCTTGAGCCGCGGCCCGACACCGAGAGAGAGTGGGTGTGGGAGAAGCTGTTGCGCACAGGCTTGGATATCCAGTCTATGTCGCGGCCTCCGCTGATGATTGCCAGCTTGTCGAAATAACTCTGGTCAAGCGAGCCGTCGGTTGCATCATAAAGGCCGGCTATGCGTTCGAGCTCAAGCTTCTGGCCGGCGTTGCAGAGATCATAGCTGCTGAGGTCGGCGAAACTCATCTGGGGGTGAATGTGTAGCGGACGCGCACGGGGGCCTGGGTCACTCGTTTGCGCTCGATGATGATCACGCCGTTGGCGGCGTTCTCGCCGTAGAGAGCTGTGGCCGATGCGTCTTTTAGGATGTCCACGCGCTCTATGTCCTGGATATTCATGTCATAGAGGGCCTGGAGCGTGCTCTCCACACCGTCAATGACGATCAGCGGCGAGTTCAGACCCACTTCGTTGTTGGTGGCAAGCGACGTGGTGCTGCGGATCACAAGATCGGGGATGTTGTTGGGGTTTGAGCCCATTGAATTGTTCTGGGTGATGTTAAGACCCGCGTCAAGGGTGCTGATGGCCTGGAGAATGTTGGTGGGCGACACGCTCAGAAGCTCATCGCCTGAAATGCTCTTGGCCGCACCTGTATAGGTGTTGCGCTTGCGGGTGAAGTAGCCGTTGACAACTACTTCTTCCATCATCTCAGACTCTTCCTTCATGACCACTTCCATGCTCTTGCCGAACACTGGGGCCACTTCCTGGGAAGCATAGCCGATATAAGAGAAGCGCAGTTTGGCGCCGGAGGGAACACTGAGGCTGAATTCGCCGTCAAGGTTGGTCGAAGTGCCTGTTACTATCTTGCCGCCTTTCATGACGGCGACTGTAACTCCAGGCATCGGCAGGTGCTCGGCTTCGTCAAGGACCACGCCGTTGACTGTCCCGGAGTTCTGTGCAGACGCGCTTCCGGCAGCGAAAAGCACACAGACAAGCCATACAGCCAAAGTCCCGATCATCCGAGTTAATCCGGAGGGATAATGGTTAACTAAGTTCATTGCTTTTTGTTAAGAAGTGTAAAACTGATTGGGCGTTATATCAAAATGTTACTGTTTTACTCGCTTTGCGATAAATTTGATCTGTTTTAACAGACCTCAAAGATATGTATTTTATCATTAAGTAGCAAAATGTCAGTTTGTTTATTGAAATTTTAATTAAAGTGAAAATTAGTAGTGGCGGGTATTATTGCATTGTCGCTTAGATGTTTATCTTTGTAGACGGTGTAATTTGCATTAATAAATATTAACTATTTGTGCCGGTAAAACCTTGCCGCTTTGAATTTTGTTTACAAAATATGACGTTTCACCAGTTTCGACATAGCTCCGGATGGAAATTCAACCGGAGGTTGCTGCGCTTTCTGCTGTGGCGCCGCAGATATGTTTCCGACACGGCTTTTCTCTTCATAGTCGCCACGGTCACAGGTCTGCTTGCCGGAGCGGGAGCTTTTGTGCTGAAACGGCTGGTGGCCGGAGTCTCCGGACTCCTGGTGGCCGGGTTGCACAGCATGTCGGCCAACTGGGTTCTGCTGATCATTCCTTTGGCCGGAATACTGCTGACAGGTGTCTTCTGCCGCTATGTGATTCGCATGAAACTGGCCCACGGGGTCAGGCAGCTGATGAAAAATCTGTCTGAAAAAATCTACCGTCTGCGGGCCGCACTGACAGTCACTCCCATCCTTGCGAGCACCATCACCCTCGGATTCGGCGGTTCGGCCGGCTCGGAAGGGCCTATCGCCTATGCCGGAGCCGCTATCGGAAGTAACCTTGGGCGCGTCATGCGCTTTTCGCCGCGGATGATGATGGTGATTGTGGGCTGCGGTGCCGGAGCGGGCATCGCAGGCATCTTTAAGTCGCCGCTCGGAGGAGTGCTGTTCACTCTTGAGGTGCTGAGACTGCCGCTGTCCACAGTCTCGGTGCTGGTACTCGTGGTCTCATGCATCACAGCCGGCATGACGGCCTACATGCTGTCGGGCTGCACTCTCGATATTCCCTTTGCCCAGGGGGCAGGCTTTGATTCCTCGCTGCTTCCTTATGTGCTTTGTCTTGGCTTGTTCTGCGGAGCTTATTCATTGTATTACAGTCATGTGATGAAATCCGTCGGAACAATCCTATATCGCATTTCAAGCCCGTGGGTCAGAAATCTGGCCGGAGGCGCCATTCTCGCGCTGCTCGTGTTTCTGTTTCCGGTCCTCTATGGCGAAGGCTACGGGACGGTGGGGAAGGTAATCAACGGAGACTTCTCCACTCTTCTCAATGACAGCCTTTTTGCCGGATGTGGCGGACAGTGGAGTCTGGTGCTCTTTACCGGCGGAGCTCTCCTTGTGAAATGCTTCGCCACATCAGCCACAAACAATGGCGGAGGTGTCAGCGGCGACTTCGCGCCCACGCTCTTTGCCGGCTGCATGGGTGGATTCTTCTTCGCTTCGTTGCTTAACGGCCTCTTCGGCCTGCATCTGCCGGAGGCCTCCTTCGCCTACTTTGCTATGGCCGGAGTGATGGCCGGAGCCATCAGAGCGCCCTTGATGGCCATCTTTCTGACATGCGAGATGGGAGCGGCCTATTCTTACTTCCTGCCCCTGATGATTACGGCCACTGTCTCTTTCGGAGTAGTCAGGCTATTCACCGCTGACAGCTTCTTCTCACGCCACAGCGACCGCAACAACGGCCTGGTGGCAAGGCTGAGAGATCTTCGCAAGGGTTAATTAATGTAAAAATGCCGATTGCGGTTGGCCGACACCCCGATTCTGCGTAATTTTGCAGGAATTTAACAAAATAATCACACCTCATCACAACTTCTGCAAATGTTGGATTTTATAGTCTGGAATGCCGATCCCTTTCTGTTTCATATCGGAAACTTCGGAATCCGCTGGTACAGCCTGGCCTTCATGATCGGATTCCTCGTCGGCTACGAGATCGAAGCCCGTATCTACAAGCATGAGGGAGCGCCTGAAAAGTGGCTCAGCCTCCTGCTGCTATGGACCATAGCCGGCACCATAATCGGCGCCCGCCTCGGCCATGTGTTCTTCTATCAGTGGGACCTCTACAGGCAGGACCCCATCAGCATTCTCTATGTCTGGGAAGGCGGACTTGCAAGCCACGGCGGCACCATCGGGATTGTGCTCTGCATCATCATGTACTCCATCTTCACAACGAAGCGCAGCCCCCTCTGGGCCTTTGACCGCCTGGTGATACCGATTGCGCTTGTGGGAGGACTCATACGCCTGGGCAACCTGATGAACTCCGAAATTTTCGGCCACTCCACAGACCTCCCTTGGGGCTTCATGTTTGTGCGCTCCGCCGAGTGGCACCAGTTCTATTACGGTCAGGCCTGCCACCCGACGCAGATCTACGAGGCTCTGTGCTATTTCGCACTCTTCGGCCTGCTGATGTGGATGTACTGGAAAAAGAATGCCGAAGAGCGTCCGGGACTCATCTTCGGAGTCTTCTTCATCGGCATCTTCCTGCCACGCTTCCTCATAGAATTCATAAAGAATCCCCAGGTCGAGTTCGAGCAGACAATGGTGCTCAACATGGGCCAGCTCCTCAGCATACCCTTCATACTCCTTGGCGTCGGACTGATTGTCTACGCCATGATGCGGCCCCGCCAACAGCTGACTTTCCCGAACCGCTTTGCTGATGCCGATGGGGATCAGCCTGCAAAAAAACGTCGCTGAGACCTCTCCGTTAAGAGGAAAATCACTAAATTTGCACTCCATCAAACGCATTCTAAACCGATCATACACGATGATAGACAAAATAAATCAGCTAAAGGCTGAAATCGAGGCTCTTGAAGCCAAGACTCCCCAGGATGTAGAAGCCCTCCGCATCAAGTATCTCAGCAAAAAGGGTGCCGTGTCGGAACTCATGGCCGATTTCCGCAACGTGCCCGCTGAGCAGAAACGTGAGCTCGGACAGAAACTCAACGAGCTCAAAAATCTTGCCACTGACCGCCTAAACGCTCTCCGCGAGGCGCTTGAGACCGCTGACAATACAGCCGCTGACATCGACCTCTCGCGCACGGCGGCCCCGATGCCCCTCGGAACCCGCCATCCGCTCTCGCTTGTCCGCAACGAAATCGTCTCGATCTTCTCGCGTCTCGGCTTCACCATTGCCGAAGGTCCGGAAATCGAAGATGACTGGCACGTGTTCTCTTCGCTCAACTTTGCCGAAGACCATCCCGCACGTGACATGCAGGACACTTTCTTCATCCAGCGCAACCCCGATGTGCTCCTGCGCACCCACACCTCATCCGTGCAGAGCCGCGTGATGGAAAAGACCCAGCCGCCAATCCGCATCATCTGTCCCGGACGTGTCTACCGCAACGAAGCCATCTCGGCCCGCGCCCACTGCTTCTTCCATCAGGTGGAGGCTCTCTACGTTGACAAAAACGTCTCTTTCGCCGACCTGCGCCAGACTCTGCTCTACTTTGCCCGCGAAATGTTCGGACCTGAAACCAAGATCCGCCTGCGTCCGAGCTACTTCCCTTTCACTGAACCCTCTGCCGAAATGGACATCTCCTGCAACCTCTGTGGCGGAAAGGGTTGCTCGTTCTGCAAACACACCGGCTGGGTCGAGATTCTCGGCTGCGGCATGGTCGATCCAAATGTGCTTGAAGCCTGCGGCATAGACTCCAAAGTTTACTCCGGCTTCGCCCTCGGCATGGGTGTCGAACGAATCACCAACCTGAAATATCAGGTCAAAGACCTGCGCATGTTCTCTGAAAATGACGTACGCTTCCTTGAGCAGTTCCAGGCTGCGCACTGAGAAGACGTTTTTCAGACATATTCCTGACATACTTCCAAAACCAAACAGTCTCTGATGACCGTCAAGGAACGCTATTCAAAAGTGCTCGAACTCTTTGCCTCGGCGATGCCTATCGCCGAGACAGAGTTGCATTATGAAAACCCGTTTCAGCTGCTTGTGGCCGTGATTCTTTCGGCTCAGTGCACCGACAAGCGGGTCAACCTGATCACCCCGGCGCTTTTCGAGGCCTATCCGACACCTCAGGCCCTGGCTGCGGCCACACAGGAAGAGATATTCGAATACATCAGATCCTGCTCCTATCCAAACAACAAGAGCCGTTCGCTCAGCGGTATGGCCAGGCGGCTTGTCGAAGATTTCGGCGGCGAGGTGCCCTCGGATCTTGACTCGCTAACAAGTCTTCCGGGAGTAGGGCGAAAGACCGCCAATGTGATCCTCTCGGTGATTTTCGACCGCCCGACAATGGCGGTTGACACCCACGTGTTCCGCGTCAGCGAGCGCATAGGCCTGACCACCGGCAGCAAGACTCCGCTTGCCACCGAAAAGGCTCTTGTGAAATATATCCCTGAGGAACTGATACCGAAGGCCCATCATTGGCTTATACTTCACGGACGCTACGTCTGCAAAGCACGTCGTCCGGACTGTCTTAACTGTTTTCTGACATCAGTCTGTCGTTTTTATTCAAAAAATGGTTGAGTCGACATTCTTATTTATAATAGAGATTCTCGGCACGCTGGCTTTCGGAGTCAGCGGTGTCCGTCTTGCCGCAAAAAAGCATTTCGACTGGTTCGGCGCCTATACGCTCGGCGTGATCACCGCCATAGGTGGCGGTACGGTGCGCGATGTGCTTCTGGACATCCCTGTGTTCTGGATGCAGACATGGCTCTATCTCGCTGTTACGGGCGTTTCGTTTCTGATTGTGCTTGCCTTTACAAAGGTGCTCACTTCAGATTCCAAATCGCTTTTCATGTTTGATGCCGTCGGGCTTACGCTTTTCGTGATCACCGGCATTGAGAAGACCCTCGCCATAGGCTATCCGATGTGGGTGGCGATAATAATGGGCATGATCACCGGTTCGTTCGGCAGTATTCTGCGCGACGTGCTTCTCAACGAGGAACCTCTCTTTTTTCGCAAAGACATTTATGCCACAGCCTGCCTGGCAGGTGGCGCGCTCTACTGGATGACGGCTGTGTTCGGCGGTCCGGTATGGCTTCAGCAGTCGCTGTGCGTTCTGGCCATCCTCGTGTTGCGCTGGGGTGCACTGCGTTACGGATGGCATCTGCCCGAAATGAAGGAACGCACCAGATGAAGACTCCGCATCTGCATCGGACCGATGCCGCTCAGTTCGGCAAATATCTGCTTGTCGGAGGCGGCAACACCGCCCTCACTCTCATAGTGATCATAGGGCTGAAATCTGGCCTAGGCATCAATCCGTGGGTGGCAAATGCCTGCGGCTACGTGGCCGGAATGATCAATTCTTTTCTTTGGAACAAACTCTGGGTCTTCCATTCGCACAGCCGGCGTTTCCACGGTGAGGCCCTGCGCTTCCTGATAGGCTTCGGTCTGTGTTATGCCGTGCAGTTCGCGCTGACGTGGGCTTTGACACGGATGATGGGCGAGGCCGAGTGGCAGCTTCCGGGTGGTTTTGTGATGAGTCCCTACGGCCTGGCTACCCTCATTGGCATGGGTGCCTACACCATCTGCAACTACCTCTACAACCGCCTCGTCACCTTCCACCGCTGATTTCTGCATAATCCGCTTCCGGCTCTGCAATGGATGTCAAAAAATAGAATAGCAATTGTCTTACAAGCAATTGCTGTTTTTTATGATATAGGTAAGCTACGATCCCATCAAGCACCCGTCTTGCGGACACCCGCAGGCCGCAGATCTGTTCGGGGCATGGTCCGGGATACGTCTTGTCGGGCTTGACTGCTGGCTGCAATCTGTATGGGGCATGTTGCGCGTGTTGAGACCGGATGGTGATGTCCGTCAGGACATCGATTTACTCGTAGCCCGTGACACCGGAGCGCAAAGCGCGAAGGTGTCACGGGTTTGCGATCCTCCCGGCATGTGGTGTCCGGCAGGACACCGGTTTACCGCTCCGGATGGGGTGTCTACGCATTATGACACTCCGTCAAGGCAGGGGGTGTATCTTTGCAGAAACTCAAAGGCGGTAAAAACTATTTGGGGAGCGGGGATAAAAAACGCAGTCCGCCGTGGGGCGGGCTGCGCGTTTTGTTTATGATGAGAAACGTTCGGGCTTATTTGGCTTCGGCTTCAGTTTTAGCTGCGCTTTCGGGCTTGAGCCATTTGTCGAACCAGCGGAAGAAGAGGCGCTGCCAGAGGATGGCGTTCTGCGGCTTCAGTATCCAGTGGTTTTCATCGGGGAAGATGAGCATTTCGGCGGGGATGCCACGGAGTTTGGCAGCATTGAAGGCCATTTCGCCCTGCGATGAGAGGATGCGGTAGTCGAATTCGCCGTGGGTCACCATGATCGGGGTGTCCCATTTGTCAACGAACCGGTGGGGTGACATTGCGAATGTGCGCTGGGCTGCGGCGTTGTCTTTCTTCCAGAATGCGCCGTAGTCATAGGCTGTGGCGGTGTCGGCAGGGCCGTTTTTGGCGCCGTCGCCCATGTCCCAGTTGGCAAACCACATTTCTTCGGTTTCGAGATACTGGGCTTCCATGTTGAAGATTCCGGCGTGGGCGAGGAAGGCGGCGAAGCGCTTTTCGTGGTTGCCGGCAAGCCAGTAGGTTGAGAAGCCGCCGTAGCTTGCGCCTGTGCAGCCGATGTGTGATTCGTCTACGTAGGGACGCTTTTTCATGAAGTCGACAGCCGCGAGGTAGTCACGCATGTTCTGGCCGGGGTAGTCGCCTGAGATCTGGGCGTTCCATTCGGTGCCGAATCCGGGCAGGCCGTGGCGGTTGGGGGCTATGACTATGTAGCCGTTGGCAGCCATGAGCGCGAGGTTCCAGCGGTAGCTCCAGAACTGGCTGACAGCCTGCTGCGGGCCGCCCTGGCAGTAGAGAAGTGCGGGATAGGTCTTGGTGCTGTCGAAGTCCTGAGGATAGACGGCCCAGACGAGCATTTCCTTGCCGTCGGTGGTGGGAACCATGTTGCGTTCCACGCGGGGCATTTTCAGTGATGCGAGCAATTCGGTGTTGACGTTGGAAATCTGTTTCACTTCTCCGCCTTTGACTGCGCAGACTTCGTTGGGTGCAAGCATTGAGTGGCGCAGGGTGATGACGGTTTCTTCGTCGACGGGTGCGAGTGCGGCATAGTCACATTCGCCCTGGGCAACCACAGAGACGGTGCCGTCAAGGGCCATGTTGAAGATGGGGCAGACGCCGTCACGTGCGGCGAGGAAGTAGAGCGATCTGCTGTCGGGGTTCCAGGCGATGGCATCAGCTGTGTAGTCCCAGTCGGCAGTGAGATCGCGTTTCTCACCGGTTGCGGTGTCGAGCAGGAAGATGCGGTTCTTGTCTGATTCGTAGCCGTCATGTTCCATCGAGAGCCATGCCACGTATTTGCCGTCAGGGGAATAGGCGGGAGCTGTGTCGTAGCCCATCATGCCTTCGGTGAGGTTGCGTGTGGTCTTGTCTTCGAGTGAATAGAGATAGAGGTCGGAGTTTGTTGAGACTGCATAGTCAACTCCGGTCTTCTTGCGTGATACGTAGATGATCGACTTGCTGTCAGGAGCCCAGGCGAATGATTCTGATCCGCCGAAGGGGCGCATCGGAGCTTCATACATGGGTTCGTCTGACATGATGTCGGCGAGGTTGCTGACTTCGTTGCCGTCAAAGTCGCCGATGAAGGGGTGGGGGATTTCGGTCATCCACTGGTCCCAGTGCTTGTACATGAGGTCGTCGATTACACGGCCGGTGGCATCGGGCAGGTCTTCATAGAGGTCCTTGGCCTCGCGCATGAACTTGATGGGGGAGATGATCATTACTTTCTTTTCGTCAGGAGAGAAAAGGAAGCCTTCCACGCCTTTTTCGAGTTTGGTCACCTGTTTGCGGGTGCTGCCGTCGGCGTTCATGACGAAGAGCTGGGGAACACCTTCTACTGCGTAGGTGAAGGCGATCTGTCTGCCTTCGTTGATCCAGACGAAATTGCTTTCCGAGCCGGCTGTGCGGGTGATGCGCTGCAGGTCGGAACCGTCGGGGTTCATGACGTAGAGGTCGGCATTGCTGCGGTTCTGCTCTACGCTTTCATATGAAATGTTGAACAGTACCTTTTTTGTGGCGGGTGAAACCTGCACCGCTGATACGCGGCCGAGGGCTTCGAGGGCTTCGATGTCAAAGACTCCTGTCTCGCTCTTGTAGTCGGGCTTGTCGATGATATCGGCTTCTTTTTCGCCTGCCCCTGCGCATGCAGTAAGAGTGAGTGCGGTTGCAGCCATGACAAGAATATTTTTCATAAAAACTGTGGTCTAAGTAATTAGCGGTTGTTTGATATGCACAGACAGGCTCTTACTTTATAAGATACTGTGAGGAGATTGACTCGTGGGTGTGGACGCGACGGATGGTGTCGGCGAAGAGGCGGGCCACAGAAAGTATGGTGGCTTTCTTGCAGCTTTTGTTGAACGGAATGGAGTTGGTGAACATCATTTCGGTCAGGGCGCAGTTGTCAACGCGTTCTGATGCGGGATCAGACATGATGGCGTGAGAGCAGAGTGCGCGCACCGAGCGGGCCCCGTTGCTCATCATCAGGTCTGCTGCCTTGGTGATGGTGCCTGCTGTGTCTACCATGTCGTCGATCAGTATGACGTCTTTGTCTTTGACATCGCCGATGACTGTCATCTGGGCTACTACGTTAGCTTTGGCGCGCTGTTTGTGGCAGAGGACCAGAGGCACGTTGAGATATTTGGCGTAGCTGTTGGCACGTTTGGCTCCGCCTACGTCAGGCGATGCGATAACCAAGTTTTCAAGTTTGAGCGACTGGATATAGGGGATGAAGACCGACGAAGCGTAGAGGTGGTCTACGGGGATGTCGAAGAAGCCCTGGATCTGGTCGGCGTGGAGGTCCATTGTGATCACGCGGTCGACTCCGGCGGTTGTCAGAAGGTCAGCGACGAGTTTGGCGGCGATTGACACACGCGGTTTGTCTTTGCGGTCCTGGCGGGCCCAGCCGAAGTAAGGCATCACGGCGATGATCGAGGCTGCCGATGCGCGCTTGGCGGCATCGATCATCAGCAGGAGTTCCATGAGGTTGTCGGTGTTGGGGAATGTGGACTGCACGAGATAGACCTCGCAGCCGCGGATGGATTCCTCGAAAGAAACCTCGAATTCGCCGTCGGCGAAATACTGGATGTTCATCTTGCCGAGTTCGCAGCCTAAATCGCGGCAGATTTCCTCAGCCATGTAGTGAGACTTAGTCCCTGAAAAAACTTTGATTGGTGGAAGGGAATCAATCATGGTTTATGTGATAATGATGAGTTTGGGTGCAAAATTACAAAAATTCCCTCGGCCATAGTGTTAAATGCGAGGGAATTTTTTGTTCTGGTGTTATACTTTGATGCCGTGCATCAGAAGAAGCAGAGGATGAGGGCCTGGGCAGCTACCACGCGGAGGAACATGGTCAGCGGATAGACAGTCGAGTAGGCCACGGCGGGAGCGTCGCTGCCGGTGGAGTTGTTGGCATAGGCGAGTGCAGGGGGATCGGTGCAGCCGCCGGAAACAAGACCCATGATGGTGAGGTAGTTGATCTTGTAGACTCCGCGGGCGATGATGCCGACGATGAGCAGTGGCACGAAGGTTATTATGAAGCCCCAGATAACCCACCACATACCGGTGGTGTTGAAGACGGTGTCAGCAAAGCCGCGTCCCGATGAGATGCCGACGGAGGCGAGGAAGAGACAGATGCCGAGTTCGCGCATGAGCAGCGATGCCGACGAAGAGGTGTAGGTGACGAGTTTGAATTTGTAGCCGAAGCGGCTGAGAAGGATGGCTACCACGAGCGGTCCGCCTGCCAGACCGAGTTTCATGCCGAAGCCTACGTTGATCGAGCCGATGATTATGCCGAAGAGTATGCCGACAAAGATGGTGATGAGGTTTGGCTGGTTGAGGCGCTTCATTGAGTTGCCGAGGCGCACACCGAGACGCTCGATGTCATTGAGGTCGCCGACAACTACGAGGCGGTCGCCCATCTGCAGGCGGAGGTTGGGCGATGCGAGCAGGTCGACGCCGGCACGGTTGACGCGGGTGCAGTTGAGGCTGTAGGCGGTGTGGAGGCGCAGGTCGCCGAGGGGCACACCGTTGTATTTGCTCTGGGTGACTACGATGCGGCGAGAGTAGACCTGGCTCTGGACTTCTTCCCAGTCCATTTCGATCTCATGGCCGATTACGCCCTGGAATTTCATTTCATCGGCCGGGCCGATGACAACGAAAATCTTGTCGCCGACGTGGAGTTCTGTCTTGGAGGTGGGGATGATCACTTTTCCGTCGGCTCCCATCAGTCGTGAAACCACGAAGTCGCAGTCGAGGATCTGGTGGAGTTCATAGAGGGTTTTGCCGTCAATGAGCTTGTTGGTCACTTCGAATGACAGTATGAGCGGTTTTTGCTGGCTGCTTTCTATTTCGTCTTCGATGGCTTTGATCTCATCTTCGGTGCGGATTTTGAAGATGGCTTTGACAATGAGCATCGAGAGGATGATGCCGATTACACCCAGGGGGTAGGCGGCGGCATAGCCCATAGCCATGATGTTGATGGCTTCGGTCGAGCCGGCAGTCTGCTGAGCGGCTGCAAGACCAGGGGTGTTGGTCACGGCTCCTGACATGACGCCTACGAGGGCTTCGATGCCTGTGTTGCCGTCAATGTAAAAGATGGAGAGCACGATAGCGACATTGAGCGCTATGATCAGCACTGCGAGTCCGTTGAGCAATACGCCGCCTTTCTTGAATGACGAGAAGAAGCCGGGGCCTACCTGGATGCCGATGGCGAAGATGAAGAGGATGAGGCCGAATTCACGGACGAATTTCAGGACTTCGGGGTTGACGATGTAGCCGAAGTGGCCCATGATGATTCCCACGAACAGTACAAAGGTGACCCCAAGTGAGATTCCTCCGATTTTCAGTTTGCCGAGGAAAATGCCGGCCGCGATGACAAACGAGTAGAGCACAAGGGTGCTCGCAAGTTCCGTGTGTCCCGGACCGATCAGATCAATTAACCATTCCATTTGATTGAGATACGAAATTGTTATAGGAAATTTAGAGAATGTTTCAATCTTTTTCACCTGACCACGCCGCGTCTCGAAGAGGGATCTGAAGCCTATTGGAGACCGCTCCGGATACATCCAGGCAGGAGGTGCGGTTTTGAGAGTGCAAAGGTACGATTTTTTTACTTTTTTTAAACAATGCGGAAGCTATAAATTTCGGGTATCCGTGGAAATATTTCTGACGGTGTTTCAGTCTGTTTCGCTGTTGCCGGCCGCAACGGTCTGTAAAGTCTCAAGTTCCTTTTTTGCGATGGTGGACCGGAAGGAGCGGTAGAGCAGGACCGAGGCTACGATCAGGGCAAGCGAGAAGCTGTAGTAGACGCCGACATTTTTCATCGACAGCCCTTTGGCGAGCAGAAGGAGGAAGGGGATGCCGATGACTATGTAGCTGGTGAGGGAGATCCAGAGCAGGGGCTTGACATTGGATGTGCCGCGGAGTGCGTTGGCATAGGTGAGCTGGATGGCGTCGCCATACTGGTAGAGGATCAGCGGGGCGATGAGGAGCAGGGCGGCGGCGGTTACTTCAGGGTCGGGGGTGAAGATGCGGATCAGGTCGGAGCCTCCGATGAGGAAGATGACGGAGGCGATGGTGCTAAGGAGCAGATTCAGATGGAGTCCAGCTGAGGTGATGCGGCGGATGCCGTTGGTGTCACGCAGTCCGGTGTAGTTGGCTACGCGTATGGAGGTGGCTATGCCGAAACTCATGTAGGTCATGAATCCGAGCTGTGAGATGGTGTTGACTACCTGGTAGGAAGCAAGCTGTATTTTCCCGAACCAGCCTGAGACGATGGCTCCGAATGACCAAAGGAAGCATTCCACTCCGCTCTGTATCATGACTGGGTAGGATGTCAGCCATACGTGGCGGCGGATGGCGGCGGTTTCGGACGAGGGGGTGCGGAGTCCGTTTCTGTAGACTCTGTATCGCTTCGATGTCAAGAATGCTGTCAGTATTCCGACGGTGGCCATGCAGCGGGCTGTCAGGGTGCTGATTCCTGCTCCTGCCAGGCCGAGTTCGGGGCACCCGAAGCGTCCGCCGATGAGCAGGTAGTTGCCTATGATGTTGATTATGTTGGCGCCGAGGATCATCCACATCGGTGTGGCGGTGTCTGTGGTGCCGTTTGCAGTCTGCTGGCAGCAGTTGAATATGGCCATAGGGAGTAGTGTGGCCAGTATTATGAGGTAATATTGCCTGATCAGCGGCATTAGTTCTTCCGGCTGTCCGAAGCGGTCGAGGAAGAAATAGAGTGTGCCCATTATGGCTGTGAATCCGATCGAGACGATCGAGTTTATCTGGAGTCCGGCGCGGAGTGTGGCTCCGACCCGGTCATGCTGCCGGCGGCTGTAGAGGGCTCCGATTATGGGTGTCATTCCGGAGGCGAAGCCGAGCTGCATGACTATGGCTATCATGAAGAGGCTGTTGACAAAGGCTGCTGCGGCGAGTTCTTCTGTGCCGTAGGCTCCGACCATCATGGTGTCGGCGAAGCTGACTACGATGATTCCGACCTGAGTGACGAGGACGGGCATTCCGAGTCGCCACAGGCTTTTGTATTCGGGCTTATATGCTTTCCAGAAACCGGCTTTTCCGGTCAGGGTGCTTGCTTTCATAGGTGTCGGTGCTTTCGATGGTGATTTTAAAGCAGGCCGCAAGACAGGGTTGAAATCTGCTTGCGGCCTGGTTCTGATGGAGGTTATGCTGTGCGGTCCGCTTTAGTTCGGGGAAGCGGATGCCGGCAATGGATGTCTGTTATGCTTCCTGGGCGATGGTCTTGAATTCGTCGAGGCTGACGGTTTTCTTGTCGAGGGTGACAGCCTTTTCGATTGCATCGTAAAGTTTGGAGGTGAGCACCTGCTGGATGAGCTGCTGGCGGATTTCTGATTTTTCGAGCTGCTCTTTGGCGTAGCGGGTGATGATCTCGTCGTCGATTCCGGCCATGCCGTACTGTGCGAACTGGCGGGCAGTGAGGAATTTGGCTGTCTGGAGCACTTCGTCTTCCTCAACCTTGATCTCAAGGGCCTTGAGGAGGTTGTTTTCGATGATTTCGTGTTTGATGCCGTTTTCCTGAGCTTTGAATGCTTCATCGGCGTTTTCGGCGTCAGCGAAGAAGAGTTTCTTGATGGTTTCGGCGGGGAGTGTCATTGATTCGCCGTATTTTTCCATCATGGCTTTGTCGAACTGGTTGCGGAAGAGGATGTGGCTGTTCTGGCTGAGTTCGCCGGCGATCATTTCCTTGATGGCTGCGCGGTATTCCTCTTCGTTGTGTACTTTGTCTTCGCCGAATACCATCTTGTAGTATTCTTCGCCGAGTTCGGCGGGAACGCTTACGATGATTTCTGAGATGGTCATCTCGAAGTCGCTTGTGATGTCAGATGCGATGGCTTTGTCGACGTGGAGCATTGATGCGAGTTCGCCTGCATCGCCTCCGGCTGCCTTGTTGGGGTTGAAGACCACTTTGTCGCCGGGCTTTTTGCCGTTGAATTTGGCTGCTTCTTCCTTGTCTTTGAAGTAGAGGGGGAAGACGATGCCGTCGGTTACCTGGATGGCGCCTTCGTTCTGGTTGACAGTTCCGTCTTCGGCGAGCTGCATGAGGGTGCCTTTTACAACGCCGTCTTCCGTCATTTCCTGGCCGGGTTCCTGCTTGCCGAAGCGTTTGCGGAGGTTTTTGTCCTGCTCATCGATCATTTCTTCGGTAACTTCGATTTCGTAGTAGGGATAGTGGTCGTCGCTACCGGGCTTGATGTCGAGCTGGGGGATGAGGGCCAGGTCATATTTGAATTCCTGATCGCCGTCCTCGAAAGCTTCTTTCACTTCTACGGGTACGGGATGACCCATTACGGGGAGATTGTTTTCAGTGATGTAGTCGACCACTGCACGGTAAACGGTGTCGTTGATGACGTCGCTGGTCATCTGCTTGCCGAAACGGCGTTTGAGTTCTCCGAAGGGAACGTGGCCTTTGCGGAAGCCGGGGAGCACGTGGGTGCGGCCGATTTCCTTGAGTTTTTTGGTGACCTCGTCCTTATAGTCGTTTTCTTCGATCGCCACGGTAAGACGTACGTCTACGGGTGAAATCTCTTCCTTGGTAATTTTCATTTCCTATTTATCTGTTTTATTAGTGTTTACGTCTGATGATTGTTTTTCGCCGGGGGGCTGCCGTTGCAGATTCGCCCGCGCGCGTTGAATCAGCGTGCAAAATTAACAAAAAAATCCCAAATCGCAAAACTTTGCCGTCCGTCTGCCAGGGCAACCGCATCAAAATTTTGCTTTAAGTAGCATATCGGTCAGATAGTCGTTGGAAAGGCTCGCTTTGAAGCGTCTTTTCTTCAGACTACTTTTGTCGACATGCTCTTTAATAATCTGCATTGCCAACTTCCTTATTGTTGAGAGGTTTAGTGACGCATACCCTTTCCTTGCACGGCAGGCATCTTCGAGGAATGTCACATCAAGATTCCAATGCAATTGGTTCTCGATTGACCAGTGACCACGGGCCAACATATTGAAGTATGCAGCCTTGGGATAATCTTCGTCACTGATGTACCGTCTGACGGCGGTTGCCGTGCGGTTGCCATAGTCAACCGTTGAAGTGACCTCTATCAATGTTTTCAGGCCGGGCCAGCGAGCCAGGACATCCTTGTCCTCGATAGTGTCCGCATTCAATATGCGGCAATCGCGTGTCTCGATACGTCCGTGGTCGGCATCCATCTGCGAAGCTGAGTCAACTGGCTTATTGTAGCGGAATGCATCGATAATCTGTTCGTTCATAGCTCCCTGATTCTCTTTGACTGCGAGAAAGTAATGGGCATTTTTATCAAGGATGTCTTGAGCGATTTTTACTTGTGTGCCAATAGCATCTATAGAGATTACAGCTCCTTCGATATCCAGTTTTTCAATAAGCTGCGGTATGGCGACTATTTCATTTTCCTTGTCTTTGAGACGTTGCTGTCCTACTACTATATGATTCTCGCTGACATAGGCGTTCATTATGTAATCGCCTTTCGTTCCATGCTGTTTAGGCGATGTACCCCTGAGCTTTTTGCCGTCTATGACAACCTGTTTTTCAGAAAGCGTGTCAAGGAACTTCCGGCCATGCTCAACCAGACATCTCTCAATCTCATCGGGATCCACAGCACTCATCAGCCGCTCGAAAGTGTCAGGCGACGGGCTGCGGTCAGGACGCTCGGCAAGCAGACCGAAATCACGCGCCCGATAATAAGCGAACTCGCTCATGTCCACATAATCCTCGCCTCCGCAGATATAGGTCAGCAAGGCGATTGTCAGAAGGTCGGAAAGCGCGTATGTGCAACGACCTGTAACCCGATGATCGGGTACTGTCATAAAGATTTCGTTTAGCATGATTTTAGTATCTATATTGTTGATTGTCAGCTACAAAGATACTAAAAAAGCACGAGATATGCAAGCTTTATGGCGCTAAAAATCAGACTGTTGCCGAGATTTTAACACTATAAAATTACTAAGAATTCATGACTTCGGATATGGTGTATTCAAAGAATTTCCCTACATCTATCATCGTTGACGCAACGCCATCGCTGCTTATCGCCTAAAATTTTGATGCGGTTGCCCTGGTCCGTCTGCTTTATAGCAGGGCCGGCTTTAGCGATTGTTTTTTAACAGCTTCTAAGCGGTTGTCTTTAAACGACCTCTAATTCTCTCTTTGGGCGAGGCCGGTTGAGGTGTGGCTTTTTCTGGGTGCTCAGTCCGGTGGTTCAGAGCAGCATGGGGTCAAATTCGTCGGCCGGAATCGGTTCCGGGGCTTTCAGGGCGTGAATTATGTTTCTGAGGTGTTCAATGTAGCCGGTGATCATTGCGGCTGTCGAGGCCGGGGTGAGGCGGAAGAGTGTGCCGAGATCCGAATTGGTGTGGCTTTTTTTGAAGGTGCGTATGGTGTTGAGGATTTCTTTGGCTTCGTCAAGTGCTTCCTGTCGGTGTCCGGTGCGCACGAGGCTCATCAGGTAGGGGTAGGTGAGTGCCGGGAGGTAGGGCCATTTCATTTTGATGAATTTGTCGCGGTAGACTCTGATGACGTCGTCGAAGCGGAGGGCGAAGTAGGTTATCTCGATCAGGAATGGGATTTCTTCCTGGAATCCTTTGATTTCGTCATAGATGAGGCAGACGATGGCGGCGGATGCGAACTGGCCGTGGACCACGTGGTTGCGGGCCCACTCTACGGTGTCTTTTTCACTCAGGAGGTCGGAGGCAATGAGGCTGCGCACGTAGGGGGCGGCTTTCTCGCGGTCGAGTACGAGGAGCACGTCGATGGCAAGACGCGAGTCGAGGTGCTGTCCGATGTATCTGGTGAGCATTTCCACGGCTTCGGCCTGCCGGTTGGTCTCCATGAGGGCTGCTGCGAGGGTGGAGACGTCGGTGTCTTCGGCTTCGGCTGATGCAACTATGCGCCGGTAGATGGCGGTCACTGTCTCCGGGTCGCGTTCAAGTCTGTAGAGCGATGCGCCTTTGATGCGCAGGCCCATCATTGATTCGGGGTTTATGGCGAGGGCGTATTCGGCTGACGAGAGGGCTCCTTCATAGTCGTCGTTGTTGATCTGGACTGTGGCGAGTCTTAGCCAGAAGTCGAGGTTGAAGGGTTCGAGCATGGTCAGTTCCTCGAAGAGTCTTGCGGCTGCCGGCAGGTCGTTGTTTTCCTCCAGATGGTCGGCGAATTCATAGAGGAAGGTCTGCGGATAGGAGCATTTTGACTGGATGCGGTCTTTGTTCTGCATCAGCCATGATTCGAGACGCAGTTCCATTGCGTAGTCTGTGAATTGTATGATGCCTTCGTCATCGAAGTCGTCGGTATCGTCGAGTATTTTTTCGAGGGCGCTGATCACTTCTTCGTCACCGAGTTCGAGATTAGCGTTGCTGGCGCGGAGGTCAAGGAGCCGGTTGAGGACGCCACCTGTGCCGACGCGTCTGTTGAGCTCGGAGGTTGCTTCTACGTCGCCGAACGAGTAGTAGAGCCAGGCGCGGCGCGTGGCCAGAGCTTCGCTCTTGGGGTAGTGGATGGCTCCGTAGAGAAGTACTTCCATTTTGACGATGTAGTTGTCGTAGTCCGAGGCGTAGTCGAAGATCTCGACGAGGTCGTTTTCATCGAAAAAGGCTTCGGTGTTGCCTCGGCGGACTACTTCTGATTCGAATTCTTCGTAGAGGTCCCGGCGGTCGTTGGGTTCGTCCATTCGGTCAGGGGTGGTTATGTCAGGAGCGTGTTTGACCCCGAAAAAGAGGTTAGACACGCTCCCGGATTGTGGTTGTCAATAGATTATTTCTGAGCTTTTTCCCAGCTGTCTTTAAGCGCTATGGTGCGGTTGAAGATGAGGTTGCCGGGGGTTGAGTCGGGGTCGAGGGTGAAGTAGCCGATGCGCTGGAACTGGAGGGGCAGGCCGGGGGCGGCGATTTCGGCCAGATAGGGCTCGACTTTGATGCCTTCCACTACTTTGAGCGAGTCGGGGTTGAGCAGTTCGCGGAAGTCGCGTTCGGTTTCGGCTCCGGGGTTCTCGACGCTGAAGAGGCGGTCGTAGAGGCGGGCTGTGGCATTGATGGCGTGTGTGGCCGATACCCAATGGAGTGTGCCTTTGACTTTGCGCTGGCTTCCGGGGAGGCCGCTGCGGCTTTCGGGGTCGTAGGTGCAGTAGATTTCCTCGATGTTGCCTTCGGTGTCTTTCTTCACGCCTGTACATTTGATAATATAGGCGCCTTTCAGGCGGACTTCGCTGTCAGGGGCGAGGCGGAAGAATTTTTTCGGCGGGTTTTCCATGAAGTCGTCGCGCTCGATGTAGATTTCGCGGCTGAAGGGCATTTCATGGGTGCCGGCTTCGGGTGATTCGGGGTTGTTGTCCATCTCTACGGTTTCGGTCTGGCCTTCGGGGTAGTTGGTGATGACTACTTTGACGGGGTTGATGACGGCCATGCCGCGGGTGGCTACTTTGTTGAGATCGTCGCGCACGGCGTGTTCGAGCAGCGAGATGCTGTTGAGGGCTTCGTATTTGGTGTAGCCGATGGTGTCGATGAAGTTGCGGATGGAGCGCGGGGTGAAGCCTCGGCGGCGCAGACCGGAGATGGTCGGCATGCGGGGGTCGTCCCAGCCGGCTACGAGGCCTTCGTTGACGAGTTGCAGGAGTTTGCGCTTCGACATGACGGTGTAGGTGAGGTTCAGTCGGTTGAATTCGATCTGACGTGGGCAGTAGCTTTCGTCGGCGAGTTCTTTGACGAAGTATTCGTAGAGCGGACGGTGGACCACGAATTCAAGTGTACAGATCGAGTGGGTGACGCCTTCGAAGTAGTCGCTCTGTCCGTGGGCGAAGTCATACATCGGATAGACTTTCCAAGTTGTGCCTGTGCGGTGGTGGGGAGTCTTGATGATGCGATACATGATCGGGTCACGGAAGTGCATGTTGGGGTTGGCCATGTCGATCTTTGCGCGGAGCACACGGGCGCCTTCTTCGAATTCGCCCTGGTTCATGCGGATGAAGAGGTCGAGGTTCTCTTCTACCGAGCGGTTGCGGTAGGGGCTCTCGGTGCCGGGCTGGGTGGGGGTGCCTTTCTGGGCTGCGATTTCTTCGGAGGTCTGGTCGTCGACGTAGGCTTTGCCTTCCTTGATTAGGCGCACGGCGAGGTCGAAGAGCTGGGGGAAATAGTCGGAGGCGTAGTATTCGCGGTCGCCCCAGTCGAAGCCGAGCCAATGGATGTCTTCACGGATGGAGTCGACATATTCCACGTCCTCTTTGACGGGGTTGGTGTCGTCAAAGCGCAGGTTGCATGTGCCACCGAATTTTTCGGCGATTCCGAAGTCCATGCATATTGCCTTGGCATGGCCTATGTGGAGGTAGCCGTTTGGTTCGGGCGGGAAACGGGTGTTGAGCCGGCCGCCGTTTTTGCCGGCCTGAAGATCTTCGAGCACAAGCTGCTCTACAAAGCTGAGTCCCTTGGATTCCTGGGCTGTGGACGGGTTATTATTTTCCATTGTTCTGGCTATATTGTGAGTTTCTGTTCGATTTAAAATGCAAAGTTAGTCAGAATTTTTGTAATTGCATAAAAAAATCATGTCACATACGCTGATTCGGCTATGGACTGTAGGGGGCGTAGGGCTTGCGGGGAAACTGTGGGGCGCGGGTGGCGATGGCTGGAGGTGAGGGTTTTCATTGCGGGAGTGACGGTTGAGAGGGTTAGGGGAGCGGGGGAGCGGGTGATTTTGGTGATGATGATGCAAAGGTAATGCCGTCAGGGCCGCGTTTTGGTGCGATAATGCGGGCGGAGCGAAATTTTTTTATTCCGCCTGCCTGTTCATTGTGCAATCGAGGAAGCCGAAGACTTCGGTGGAAACTTCTCCGAGTATGCCGGCTGTGGAGTTGACTCCGCATTGCACTTTGATGAAGTCGATATAGGCAAGACTCACCGGTCGGCGCGAGGCTGACATGGCGTTTTCGATCTTGAAATAGTTGTAGTTCATGCCGGCATCGGGGTTTTCGGAGTCGGTGAGGCGGTCGCTGCCCATGTTATCGGCATAGCCCCAGTCAAAAGGCTCGTTTGACCATTCGGTTGTGAAAATGGTTCTGGCTTTAAGTCTAGTGCCGCTGAGGGTGTAGCTTCCGGTGTTTTGCCATGAGGGCCATGATGGCATGACGGTCAGGGTTCCGGTGAAATTCCCGCTGTCGGCCCAGGCTATCGGTGAACCTGCGGCGGAAGGGCGGTAGTAGGTGACGGAGTAGTTGTAGAGCGTCTCAGGCTTGTCGGTCTCGCTGCCGCGCAGTTCATACCAGGTGTCGTCGGGCAGTCCGTTGCCGTTTTCGTCCTGCATCACCCAAACTATTCCGGGCTCGTTGCTGGTGCGGAATGAGTTGCCGGCTATGGCAAAGTCGTAGTCGCTGCTGATATTTCTGACGCTGTGGTCGAAACCGACGGTGATGTATCCGCCGAATGCTCCGAGCGAGACGGTCTGGTTGTTGGCGAGGCGCCGCTCGGCTTCGCGGCAGGCTTTGGTGGCGGTTGTCGCGCTGATCTGATGGATGAACTGTCCGGGAGCGGGCAGGAATTCATAGACGGTGACGCGGTCGGCGGAGCTTGATGCAGTGGCCGGGCGGTAGCGGTCGGCTTCGGTGGCCTGGAGGCAGTTGACGCTGACAGATGCCGCGCGGCTGGTGTTTGAGTCTGTGACTTTCAAACTTACGGTAGACAGACCCGGTGAAGAAGGCGTGTATTCGAGGACTGTGCCGTTGGCATCGGCTATCAGACGCCCGTCGATGCTCCATTCATAGCTCGTCGGGCCTATGGTGTCGCGGATTATCGGGGTGAGGCTGACGGTACGGCCGCTGAGGACTTCGATCTCAGAGCGAGGAAAGCTGACCGATAGCTCCCGGACGCTTGTGACGTTGATTTTCATTTCGGCAGATCCGCTGCCGTCGGAGTTGCTGACCGTCAGGCGGAGCGTGTAGGTGCCCTCCTGGTCGGCTTGGAAGGTGAACACCGTGTCGGAGCTGACAGCAGTATCGTCGAGTTGCCACTCATAGGCGGCCGATTCATCGCCCCCGGTGCTGACTGCAGGAGTGATTGTAAGCTCACGGCCCACGGTGGTCTGCATCTCCGTAGGCAGAGTGACGGTTGGAACCACCATTGAGAGCACGTCGATGCGGATCTCTTCACGGGCCGAACCGTTGTCGGCATCAACGCAGAAAGTGAAATAGAACACACCCTCTGTCTGTGACGAAAAACTCAGGGTCAAACCGGAAGCCACGGTCGTTCCGCGGTCGTCGACCCACTTGTAGCGCGGATTGACTGCGTTGGCCACAATGGGCGTGACCGTAAGCTGACGGTCGGTTTTGAGCTCGTAGACGCCGGATTCATTGTCAAACGAAACAGAAATCGGGCTGCGGTCAGGCGCCATCAGGTCTTTGTCGGTATTGCAGGCGAAGAGGCTGTTGAGGCAGAGGAAAGATAGGAGGAGGTAAAAAATATTTGATTTCATCGTTAATTGACGGGAATGAAAAAATGACTGCAGTGCTGTGACTGGTGATAAACTTATGATTATCGGGAAAATGCTGCCAAAAATACAAAAAAACACCGACAGGAGAAACACAAAAAGAATTAAAGGCCTTAAAGGTCGCCATTGCCACCATAAAACAATTGTCAACAATGCTTGGCTCCCAATATATAATTAAGGTGTAAAAACAAAATCGCGCAGCGAGAGAATCGCCATAGATAGAGTATTGGAGTAGTGAAAAAATCAGAGCAAGGAAGAGATAAAAATAGAGAACGAAACATGAAGATCAGTCTTGAAAAGAGGTTGAATCGAGTCAGTCAGGACTGTTGGGTGTGTGAAATAGGTTGATTGTTAGTGATTAATCACCTTGCATTGTTCCGGGAAAAGCAGCCGGCAGGAATAATGGCGGATGAATATAGTAAAAGATGTCTGTATAAGTTGTTGCATAACAAGAGAATAGATACTGTTAATAAGCGGTAAAAAACAAAGTAACAAGAAAAAAGTAAGAAAAAAACATATTGAAAAGCCGAAAAAATTTGGAGGAATGAAAAAAGATGCTTACCTTTGTCCTCCGAAAAGCCCAGGTGGCGGAATGGTAGACGCGCTCGTTTCAGGTGCGAGTGCTGCGAGGCGTGCAGGTTCGAGTCCTGTTCTGGGCACCCTATGAAATCGCAAGTAGTTGAAAATCAATTACTTGCGATTTTTACATTCAGAAATTGTCAGCAAATTGTCAGCGAGCCTCAAAAAAGTCAGCCATTCAACCCCGCTGAAACACCGCAAATCCAACTGAATAAATCGAATTTGGATTTATTAACTTTCTTTAATACACCCGTCGCAGTAGCATAACCTCTCACTTCTCGACTCTGCCTCCTCGACCACCCTATCCATAGACAACACAAGTCATTACGACAAGGCTCGGCCGCGTTTTTCTTCTAGCCAGCCCTTTTCTCATTGGCAAGTTTCTTTTCAGTGGCCTATATATAAGTTTGGTATATAAGTTTGGTTTAACTCGGGTATATATTACCCGACCTAAACCAAACCTACAAATATGATGGCATTGAGAAGACCTTTGGGTTAGAAGTCATCGTCGAACATGCCCGAATCGAGATCGTCATCGAAATCCTGTTGGGCATAATCATTGTGATGGTAATGACTGTAACTGCTGTCGCTATACTCATCGTGGGACGACTTGTTGTCGAAACGTTGTTGCTCTCTTGACTCCGTTCCCAAAAGGATTCTTTCTTGCGGTGACCAAACAGCCAGTCAAACACAAACATATCTCTTATAAAACTCCAAAAAACTCATGATTTACAGAATTGATATTGTTTTGGTGAATGAAGTTATTATTGGGTGAAGTGAACTTTCAGACGATATTTGGGGAATCACCAACTCATCTGAAAGGCTGACCACCAATTGATTCCTGCGATAGGCAGAATTCTTCGTAGGGCGAACTTGCCTTTCTTCGCTGACAAAAATTACACGTCCGCCTGTAAAGGCTGACTGGAATTCCAATGGTATTTTAGCATATAAAGAACGAGCAAGGACACAAATTATGCCGCATTTGCCTTTTAAGAGCAAATCAAGTACTTGTCGTTCTAATTGAGAATGGAAACCGCTGACAACGGAAACATCTTTACGAACTGAAACTTCTGATGCCCAATCAAGGGTCGGAAGCACCGACAGAGCTGCAATCTTACTCCCGGCAAGAAAACCAAAGCGGTGTCGGTCGAGTAGTATTACATTCCCAAGAGTTTCCATTAATTAAACCAATTACGTTGTTTGCCTTCATATAATATCGTGTCCCAAATGGCCTTTAATGCCATTTGTCTATTTTGAAAAGGCTTAGAGATAAATTCTTGTGGATTGTATTTGAATATTTCAAATACAAATTTAGTGAACTCAGGTTTATGTACAACTGGGTTCACGATCCCCTCAAAGAAAATATCAATTTCATCAAGGACCAATAACTTTTCTTCTGTTAAATGAAATAATTCTCCATCTCCGAGTATATTTATATACGTCGCAAATGCCCCGTCAAAAATATTATGGTGTAGCTTTGTAACCATTTCATCAAATAAAGATTTTTGATTACAAAATGATACTGAATTACAAGGGTAAGGTGTTATCCATCCCTTAAAGCCCAAATCATAGTATGGTTTAGGAGCAGGATAACTATGACGACAAATGAAAATACATAAATCCGTTTCATCTGAAATTCGTGCAAGAATATCAGAATAGTAATCGTTAGTCGATATTCTTGTTAAGGGAATATGCTTGTGCCTAACATAAATAACCGCAAACAATTGCTGTTCCTCAGTAAATAAAATTTTATTTGTGCATATGTAAACCTTGTGTTTGGTACTCTCGGTATCTAATTTAGCGGACTTATATATTTCAGGTCTTCTAATTTGAAAGTTGATAAGTGGTAAGATGTCTGAGCAGTCATTTATTGGTATCTGCCTGAATCCCGGTTGCATAAAATTTGAATACAATGGTTTATAATTGCCTTTGTTTTGACTTTTATAAAGAGGGCTACCATCTTTATGATAAGATAATTCGACCTTTTTTGATGCAAAATCAATTTCATCTTCTGGTTTTATAGTCCCATCATAACGACCAACTTTAGTTATATATCCATAATCAGATACATCTGTGAATTTTAAGTCAGGCGAACGAGAGTCTCCCATATTAACAATTCGACAAAGCAAGTAATACCTTGTCGGATTATTAATGTATATAGATATTTGGTCGCGTTTATTCATCAGAATTAATTTCATCGCCCATGCGATACTTGATGTCATAGTTAATAATGAAGTCCAACTCTTCTTCCGTGAATCCGTAATGCTTCGCCAATACCTTGTCAATTTCGTCAATAATAAGCTTTGATTGTTTTTTCTGGTAATAAGAAGTGGTTACGGTTCCTCGTGTTTTACTATTGATGATCTGCTCAACTTTATTATCCTCCAAACTTCTTTCCAACTGGTTGGCAAGTTCAATCAATTGATTGTCGTGAATATATGACAATCTAAAACCGAAAATCATGTAATCTTTATGATTGAACATATCAAAATTCAAGGCATAGTACCACCAATAGACATTAGAATTGAAAGCGGCCATAAAAAATTTAGACTGCTCTATATCTTCGTAGTATGCTATTTTATTGCTAAGAGATTCGGTGCCGAACCCGTTATTTACAAATATTATCCAGTATCTTACGCCTGCTGTACGATATTGCAATGGAAATCCAGCATCGCGCAATAGAATGGATGCTGATTGTTGCTGTTGAAACTTATTATATATTGATGTTTCTATCGGAGAAGACGTTCTCCATATCGTACCATTGAAAAAAGATGGAGAGTAATGAATAGTTGTAAACAATGAACTACGATGTTCATTATGCCATCGTATTATTGAAGTGCTAAATAACGACCTTTTACAGGACTTACGCATTAAAAAAATGGTAAGCCTTTGTTCTGCTCCTTCAAATAATTTGGCTGGTCTTACCTCATAGTGACTAAACCATGACAATCCGCTATCAGTAATCAACTTACGTAATTCGAGCATATTATTATTTGATGCCAAAGTAAGGGGTACAATAAAGCCGATATTATCAGTATTATTTGAAATTTGGCAACTGCGTTCGATTACATAGGCATAGAGATTTCCACATTTAATGGTTTTGTAACCGACTAATTTATAGATGTCACTGATAGATTTTTTAGTTTCCTTGTTTTTCCGGGTGTATTCCACATAGGGAGGATTACCTATAATAACATCGAAACCACTGTTGCCGTGGATGATATCGTAGAATTCCGCTATCCAGTTGAACGGTTGATGAGACTTCAACCATTCGTCATATGTAATATTAGATGCTGTTGCATTATAGAGATGATGATTGAGGGTATCATTCAGCTTTATAAGACGATTGCTCAAGTCTTTTTTGGCGTCTATGAATTCTTCGTGCTTATCAGCTTCTTGTGTAAGTTGGAGGTGTTTGAATATCTTGAAAACCATGGATACTTTGTTCATCTCAGCTTCTATGGTGTCGTGGTATTCCTGTGCAGCAAAGAGGTCGCCCTGGTGGTCGGCATAAACAGAATCTGCATTGGCATAGCCAACAAGTGTATTGCCACATCGAATGTTGAAGTCAATGTCGGGCAATGGGTCGAGACCAAGGTTGTCAGCTCTATAGTCAACATCTACCACTGCCACCATTTTCAAGAAAAGACGGAGTTTGGCAATCTCGGTGGCTTCTGCCATGATGTCAACGCCATATAGATTCCTGAGAATAATGGACTTGAAAATGAAATAGTGAATGTTTGAGCGGTACTTCGCTTTTATCTCATTAAGTGCCGCTTTTGTCTGCTCAGACTTGTTAGGATAGCTTTCAAGCTTGTTGATGCAGTCGTAGTATAGAGGTTCGAGAATATTCATCGCAGCAAAGAGAAATGCACCTGAGCCGCATGTTGGGTCAAGGATTGTCACACTGCGCAAGGCATCGTAGAAATTGTAGATAAATGCCTGTGGCGGATCGTCTGCTGCGATAAGGTCAGCGGCGAAAGAACGGATGTCGAGATTGTATGTTATGAAGTCGTTGATCGAGGAAATCTCACCACCTTTGATTTTGTCAAGTATTGATTCGCAACGCTGAAGTCGCTCAATTGTCTCACGCCAGATTTCGGTTGGCAATGCCCATGGCTCCGGAGTCCGAGTGTTCCAATCCTTACGTCGTTCCAGCAATTCCGGTTTTGTAGTATCGAGACCTATGGCAATATTTGCGGGTATCAGTTCACGCCAATCAGGAGTAAAACCTTGCTTGACGGCATCAAAAATATACCGGTCGCCACTTTCACGGAGTTTATTCCAGACCCAACCACCGGAAGCAAACAGTTTTTCCATAGAGCCTGAATTCTTCGCAACCTTGTCGAAAAGGAACGGCAGAATAGTTGAACGGCCAATATATTCAGTGATGTCTTCTTTTGTGTAGTAGGCACCCATAGCGGCACGGTCGTTGATATACTGCTCGAAGATATAACCAAGGACATCGGGATTGATGTCACGACCTGAAGCAGTTACGCGGGTGTCAAGATGCCACTGCCATTTATCGAAGAACGAGAACAGCGAAATGAAGGCATCGTCTGCAATGTCAATATCGGCATAGTCACGTTCAATCTGGTGATGGTCGAACATGCCTCCGTTAAGATATGGAATTCTTCCGAATTTGTCTATAAAGTCTTGGTCATGCTGCGGAGCGTTGAGACCGTCCGCGAAAAGACGAGTCAAAAATTCTTTATAGAATGAGCCAAAGAAACGGTTTTCCCCCTGCTCTCTACGCACCCATTCAAGTTTTTCTCTCAGATAATTTACATTGCCGTCAAGAAAACCTTTCTTCTGAATAAAGTAGCAGAACATCAGTCGGTTGAGCATGACCGAAGCGTACCATTGCTTATTACGGTTGTCTTTGACTGCAATATTGTCATCTATACCGGATATGAACTTGGCAAAGGCAGTGTGTTCCTTCTTGAACCCCGAATAGAAATCCTTTGTGATTTTTTCAGCGTTGACAGCGAAAGCGCGATGCACTCCCTCCTTTACATCAACAATGGTTGTGGCTTCCGCGGGGTCGAAAGTGATGCAATCGAGTTTTTGAAGTAGGAAGTCTGCCTTTGAGGGAGATTCATACTCAATGCTCACCAGATCTCGCTTGTCAACATTCTTGACAGGTACAATCCAAGCGTGGTGACCATCTCTGTCATTAGCCTTGTAAATAGCAATATAATCCTGTGCCTGTTTGCGTAGCTGCGCGTCTATACGCCGGGCAAGCGATGTGGAGGGGATATTCTCAACATCCACAACAACCACCTGCAATCCATTACGTTCAGCAACGCAGATGAATCTGTATTCAGTTTCGTCTATTACAATAGGAAGAAGTCTGGGATTGCCTTTAGGCTTGTTCCATCCAAGTTCCATAAGGAAGAGACCTCGGAAGTCGGCCTCATTTATATAAGTGTTGAAAGTATTACGATTCATGGCGCAATCCCATTGAGCAGATTATTTGATTTTCTTTGGTTTCGATGTCTTCGTCGGCAATCACGCAAAGTTGACCGTTGCGACGCAGTTCAAGTACATAATCTACAATATCATCATCGGCAGCTCGTCCGCTGTTTTTAAGCATTCGTCCGATATTGAATTTTGCGTTTCCTTGGAGCGGATAGTTGTAGATGTCGTCGATAACGTATTTAAGTTCCTCCCGTCGATCTTCTCCAAAGAAAAGCGTTGTCGGTTGCTCGTAGTAATGATTGAGCAGGTCAACTATACGATACCGTGTGGAGAAACGGTTGCCAAGAACACCTCCGGTGTTGTTCACGGTTTGCTCCTTTATTTTTTCAAGAGCCTCGCTGACCAAATCGTGGTGGTTTTCAAGAGGTGGCGCACACGGTGTATCCGGGTGGCAGGCAAGAGCCTGCATGATACGTTGTTGCGACTGAGAGACCACATTGCCATCAGTATCAAGCCAAGTCAGCACATCAAAATCGTTGGCTGTTCGGGTATAGGTCACAACACCCTGTTCTCCACGGCTGTCAACAAGGCGTGTGGAGTAAATCATATTCTGAAGTTGAGGGATAATCTCTTTTAATCGTTTGTCTACTTTAATAGCATTACTCCAAATTTGATATGCCTGAGAAGCAAGATCGACATCTCCATCGTCGGCATCATCAAGAACACCCGATTTTTCGTTGAACATATCGCGCAGATTCTGTTCGTTACCCTCGAAGAACACCTCATCAGAGCCAACGATGTTGGCATTGGCGTTGATGCGGTCGTTGAGGCGACCTCGGAGATTTATGATTTCCTCCACACCGTCGGCCGGGAAGAATGAGTAGCAATAAATCTTGTCGGCTTTCTGGCCGATACGGTCAACACGACCGGCACGTTGGATGAGCCGGATTATTGCCCAGGGAAGGTCATAATTGACAATTACGTGGGCATCTTGTAAATTGTGGCCTTCGGAAAGCACATCCGTTGCGATGAGTATGCGTGTCTGTTTGTCAAGTGGGTATTTACAAACAGCTTCATTGCTGACAGGAGAGAAACGCTCAACAATTTGAGATGGATTATCACTTCCTCCAGTTGCGAAGTCCACATTGGAGAAACCACGCTTGCGCAGTTGATAGTAGATATATCGGGCGGTGTCGGAGTATTGAGTGAAGACAACGACTTTATCCGCCGCGTGTTCGTCGTATTCCTGATGTTTCCCGCGCAATAATTGCTCCAATTCGTTGAGCTTTTGATCCTCGTTCTGCTTCCATTTTCCACAAAGCCGAATCATTTGCAGAATAATCTCGCAGTCGGCTTTAAGCTGTTGCTTAAGAGTCCGTTTGAAGAATTTAGCATCAAGCCAAGATATATTATTCTTCTGGGTGATAATATCGTAATGGTCTTTGGCCTTTCGTATGTAATCATCAAGATCAGTAGGAATATCAAGGGTTGCGTCAATAGCCGGCTCATTGCCGTCCTCTCCAAAGACATTCCCGTCATTGTCAAAGTCTTCAGTATAATCTTCTGGCAACGCATTACCATCACCAATAGGGACCGGCAGTTTGTTGTCGAGAGCGTAGATATAAACGCAGTTGCGGAGGATATGACGATAAAGTGTGAGCAGGAATGCAAAACCACTCGAATCCATACGTTTGAAGAAAGTGCTTTTGCAGAACCCCATCATACGTGCTCCTGCGCGTGAAAGATTGTCAATCAACGTCTGAATATGCTTTGGTGCATCAGCGGAGGCTTTGTCACTAATGAAATTGCTGAGACCGTAACGAGGCAAAGCAAGCGATTCCATCAGATCAATCATATCCGACGAATATAACCGTGAGTACTGATCACCTGAAATTGTGGCGAACTTTATGGAACGTGGTATCCGGTCGGGGAAATAGGATTTTGTTCCGTCGGGAAATTGCAAGTATTTTCCCTTCTCATCATACTTGGCAAAGTTATTACGGATAAAAGAACGTGTTCTTCTCACCAGGAATAACTTCATCAGCTCATTCCAATCCTCAACGTCCTCACTCTTTTGAAATGCTCCGATAGTGCGAATTGGTATGTCGCTATGCTGCATCTGAAAACCTCGCTCACCTCCAAGACTTTCAATGTAACGTTCAGGTCGTATTCCGAGGTCTTGGTCATCGGATATAAAGAGTCGCAATTGATTTGCAAGGTCGGAATAATGCTTGTTGTATGGCGTTGCAGTCAGCAAAAGAACACGGCTCGACTGGTGTTCAATCAAGTTTTTGATATTCTGATACCGCTTGCCGCCATTACGCAGATTATGGCTTTCATCGACAATTATCAGACGATAGAAACGAGCCTTTTCAACATCAATGGGTTTTGACATTGAAGTGACTTCTGCTTTGAGGTCGTATTTGACAATGTATTTTCGCCACATCTCCTGCAAATTGGCAGGACAGATTATAAGTGTGGTCCCGGCAAACGTTGTTTCGTAGATTTTCGCTACTGCACAGGCTGTAATGGTCTTGCCCAAACCCACAACATCGCCAATCATTGCACCCCGTCGCTTGTCATTGTTGAGATGACGTGCAACAATCTTAACCGCATTCTGCTGAAAATCGAATAGTTCGCGTTGAAATATCGGTGAAAGGGCAAATTCCTTTATGCCGTTACGCGCTTCTTCACTCAGGTGGTATGCGATTTTGAGATAGATATAGTAAGGTGGAATTTCTCGCTCCGCGGCCCAACTTTCATCAATGGCTTTGATGAGTTCGTATGTAATATCCACACAAAAGTTGTCATTCCACCTCGCTTCAAACCAAGCGGATAATTTTTCAGCTTGATCCCTATCTTGAAATTCTGCGTTTAGTTCTCCTTGTTTTGTAAGTCCCGAATAAGTTAGATTACTACTACCCATAATCGCCAATATGGGATTGAATCGGTCTTCCGGGCGATATGCTAGATATAATTTTGCGTGGAGAGGTTCTTTGACAGAGAGTTTTACAACTACTTTTCTTGATTTAAGCTGGGTGCTTAATCTGCGAAGCGTCCATTCATCATGTTTTGAGGGTATTCCCAGTAGCAGTTGACTGCGAAAATCCCGAGCGATACGACGTTTGATTTTCTGTACAAGTTCAGAATCAGGTGTGTAATCGCCGTTGGAATAAAGCATCCGCACCAGTTCAGCCGGTGGCTGGTGCATACCTATAAGCAAACGGCAAGTGCGATGTTCGTTGGCGCGACCTTCAAAAACAAAATCTCCTTCAAGTTGCTCAACATGCTCAACCACCTTATCCCAACCCCGCAGATTGAAATAGCCGACGCAAAAATCCACACGTTTAACACCTGAAGATTCTATAATATCTTTGAGTCCCTGCTCAAATTTTATTTCGATATTGTCGTAAATACGAGCCATTACATAATATGCCGCCGGCTCGAAGCGGAGATTGGGTTGATATTAACGAAAAACGGGGAGCCACACCATGCCCATTCCGCTATTCGTGGCCCTGAGACTGCCATTGCAACTGAATGAGCAATGGTAGAATCACCCCGCGAAGTATGTATATGCAAAAATTCCTGCCCATAACTTACCGTTTGTGGGAAGGAAGTACATAAACGTACCCATGGGGCATCTACTATTGCTTCATCCTTGGTTGCAAATTCAAAATTTCTCAGGTTCCGAATAGCCAAGAATCAAGCGTTGGTAAACGCCTTTCGTATGTAAAACGAACCACCCAACACCCGGTGTTAATCCTCCTCTGAGGTACCACGCATCGCGGGGTTCAACTGCAAAATTACAAAAAAATTCGCAGACTACAATGAGGTTATGCTGCGTAACATATCATTATTGCCGATATTTAGCGTAAAAAGCCGCCGAGAGATTGGGTTCTCTCGGCGGCTGTATGTTAGTGGTGCATTTTGGGGCCTTTGCGCTGCTGGGCTTTGAGTTTCTGCTGTTCCTTGAATTTGCGTTTGGCTTCTTCGATGCTGAGGCCGGGGTGCATTTTGAGAAAGTGAGCGAAGTCGTCGGACAGACCTCCTCCTAGTACCATGTTGGTGTCGTCTGCCGATTGGCTTCCGAGTGATGGCGTTGAAAGGGTAATTGCCGGGGCTTGGGGCTGAGGCGCAGCTGCGGGTGTCAGAGCCGTCGTGGCGGCCTTGGCGGTCGGAGCCATTTGGCTTTTGAGGTTTGCCTCAAATTGGGTAAGTAAGCCGGTGGGCGTATAATCCTTGCCGATTTTGGATGCGATGAAAGAATGATTGCCTTTAGCATAGATGAGGGTCTTAATCTCAAGTTTCTTTGCATCGGGATCTTTCCACAGGCATTTCACATTCACGCCCCGTTCTTTCATCCTTCTCTGAAATGTCGGCCAGTCAGTGATGGATTTGTCTTTCAGGACTTCGTGACCAATTTGGCGGATTTCAATACGGCTTTTCTCCGCGCCTCGCAGTTTTGAGGTGTCAATCGAAAGACTGTCCTCGGCAATGGTCAGGCCATGGCGTTCGGTTATATCGAAGCATACGCGCTTGTTACGGTGCCAATTCGTGACTGGCTTGATGATTTTTCCGTCGTAATCCACGCGGCTGAACATAAGGTGGCAATGGGGATGGTCAGCATCCGTGTGCCTGACAATAACGTATGGAGTATTCTTTATCCCCATCGCCTCCATGTATTCTTTGGCGATCTGAGTCATGAATTCATCGGTCAGGCGGTGGGCATCCTCCGGTGCAAATCCCAACGTGATATGTCCGCACGGGTCTTTGATTTTAGACCTTGTCAGGGTTGGCCGCTCTATGTCGGCGGCGGCTCTCTTTCGCCAATCTTTCTCACCATCGGCAATCCTTACGCCGTCGCTGTCGAGGATTTTCCAGACACGCTTCTCTATAGGTTTGTCGTCCTGCTTGACACGGGTTATATAGTCCAGACAGCCTCCAAATCCGTTACCTTTTCTTATCTTGGCAAACATATTTTAGGCCTTAATTTCATAGAACAGGTCGATGAGCGCATTGTGTCTTTTCAGCACTGCCGTGGCTTGGTTTGCCACAGCGAAGCATCTTCCGCTGTTGCACGCCTTGGCGATCTGGTTAAGGTTGTTACCCTCGCGGATAAGTTCGTTGAGAATCCTCATCTGCTCCGGCGAAAGGCGCTCCACAATCTGCGTATTGAGGATGCAGTCACGGGCGAATGTGGAGAAATTCCGGTAGCCGGCCTTGCGCTTGCGCTCGTTTGCGTGGTCGAGCTGGTTTAGAGAAAACTTGATTGTCTTGGGTAGGTTGATCACATCATACATATCCTCGACATCGTGCCCCGGCATGGGGCGGCGGTTCTTTTTTCTATTCATATCACTAAAGTTATTAAACGGTTATAGTCATTGTAGTGAAGAATGGAGGGGGAGTTTCGAGGTGCAGAAAACGGCTTGGTATTACCAAAGCCTAAACTCGCTCCCCCTCCATTATCATTGCGGTGGTTGTCGCCTATGGGCGTCAGTTTCCGCTGCGATTAAGAGGCTATAACCTCTCAAATTCGCCATCGGTTAGGGCTTGTGCTTAGGTGCTGTCTCAATCTCAGTCAAGTTTCGACCACTCCGAAATATCCGGCTCCATTTCCTTGAAAATCTCACGCAGGAGATTATTGATGAGGTAGGTCGGCCGCGCCTTGTGGTCGCCTGAGAGAGCACAAATCCGATAGGCCATTTTGATGAGGTCGGGGGAAATTGTTATCGGAGAGCCGTCCTTGGTGCTTGTCTTTACGAGATAGGAGTCGTGGAAGTCTGCAAGTTTGGTACGTCGCATCCTGGCACTGATTCGGGTGGGCTTCTTTTGGGACGGCATCTTGTCAGTTGACACCTCTTCTTCCTTATTGACACCACTCACTTCATTGACTGTATCAACCTCAGTCATTATAGTCACATTAGTGGATAATGCGGATTGTATAGCGGAGGTAGAATCGCTCTCACGTTCTGCCATTTCCTCGGCGGCTACGCGTTTGGCCTCATCTTCGTCTATTTTTACTTGCTTCGCGTGCATCCTTTCCTTGATTGCCTTCGCTTCATCGGAAAGTGACGTGCCCGCTCCAATGGCTTTGTTGGCATCAGTCGTTGAAGTCGTTGGAGTGACTTCATCCTCCAGCCCTAAGATATTCATGTTGATATTGTCTATATCAAAGTTGTCCATCGGTTTGTCGGAAGATTTACTTTCTCGTGCCTTGGAATCCGACTCGCCGGGTTTCGCGTATGTCGGTCGTGAGGTTTCCCTCATCCATTCCATGAATTCATCTTGATCTTCAGGAACTACAATATTTTTATTACTCATAATATCTATTTTAATTATTGGACAAAGGGGTTAAGAATGGCTTGTCGGTTCAAGTTTGGCTCGCTTATATACACCCCGTTCCAAACTGAACTGAAATCAGTAGTAGAAATCGGGATTGTAGGCGTAGGCTCCGTTTTCTCTGACAATCATCCTCTTGTTCATAAGGAATGTTTTCAGTTTCGTCACCTTTCCGTCGCCGAATGGGAAGCCGCAGGCGGCATACGCCTGTTTGAGTCCGTCCTCGCAGTTCTGACAACCTTTGATTGCTCCATTCGCGAACGCTTTTTCCAATGCCGCGCGATGCTGTTCGGATGTCAGTTCATTGTAGGAGAATGTCTGCGGCTTCTGACGGTTGAAGGTATAGCCGTCGGCGATCTCAGGCAAACCGTTGTCGTTGATACGGAAGGCGAATGGCGAGAAGTCCATTGCACGGATGCAGGATGCCGACACTTCGGTCACTTCATCATCGGTCGCGCTTTTGCTGACTTGCAGAACGGTCTCAGCCTTGTTGTTCAACTCGGTGCCGACATGACCGCGTACGTTGTCATCGCTCTTGTTGAGATGGAGCACCGTGTGGATATGGATTTGATTGTTGTCTGTCCATTCCATCAGTTTGTTGATGAGGCGCGATGACTCGGTGGCGTTGTTGATGTCGAACATAAGGTCACGGATGCCGTCGATCACTACCAATCCTACATTTGGCGTTGTGGCTATCGCCCGGTCGATTATTTCTAGACGGGTGTCGGGAACCTGCGCCCTCAACTGCGAGAAAAACAGGTTGTCGGGGTGTCTGTCGGTGGGCAAACCTGCGAGTTCTATGGCGCGTCGTATCACTTTCTGACAGTGGTATGGGCTTTGCTCGGTGTCGAAGTACAGAACCGTTCTTTTATCGTCCGGGAACTCTGCCGAATATCCGAGGCATTCACCGTTTGTAAGCGCGGCGGCTACAATGGCACTGACATTGAATGTCTTCTTGCTCTTGGCTTTGCCTGTGGACGCTGAGAAGTTGCCAAGTGTGCCGATAACAGAGCCGTTGCAGAACAACACTTCGGGAGCCATCGCCAATTCGTCTGTGACGCGTATCTGCGAGGCTTGCCAGAGCGTGTCAAGATCTTTCGCGTCCATCACTGTCTTCCTCTTTCGATTATCAGACGGTCAACGTCGGCGCGGCGGTAGAGAATCTTGCGCTTCATCTTGACGGGAACAAGATAACCGGAGCGTTCCCAGTTCCAGAGAGTCGTTGGGCATACACCGAACATCTCCAGCACTTCCTTCTTGGGGATGCAGCTCTCCTGCGAGGCGTTGACCATTACTGGCAGAAGCTGCGCCTTGGCTTGTTCAATCATATCGGTCGCGAAGGCCTTGAGGTCTTCGATTGTCAGAGTGAGGGTCAGACCGGTGACTCCACTCTCTATGAGGGTCATGATATTATTCATATAATCATCGGATTCCGCCGGGGGGTAAGAATCTGTGGCGTTGGCGGAGTGATGCGCCACAGCTCCATAAGACGAAAGTTACATTTTTCCGAAAAGACATAGCGGTGGCCGTACCGACTGCCGGGGCGGTCGGATAAGTTGCGGAATGTCCACGAAAAGAATTGAAATGGGACGGGGTCACGCGCCCCTCACTACGATAAAAAGATTCCAGTGGCTCTTTGGCTATCCCACTGCCTCAAGCATTGGTATGGAATTGGTTTCTCTCCGGCATCAGGACTTCCATGGCAGTCCCGATAGCGCTATTATGCCATTGAGAAATAATGTCGGCATTAACCCGCCGTGGGTCAGTTGGTTGAAAACCCTTGTCAGTCATTTGTCTTCATCAAGAGAAAAACATTGGGCAGCAATTCCTCAGAGTATAATTTTGAATGTGCCGGATGAGAATTCATCTCGATTTCAACGCTCTACTTTTGGTCGGTCTTCGTATACAAAACACGTGTCTCAACCGCTTGGTTTGCATCGGGCAAACCTCGGACATTGCTATATTTCAGCGTTTTACTTCTTACATTTACTCAATCACAAGTGGTTAAGTATTGAGAAAAGTCCGACGGCGTCCGACGAATGTCTTGAATATTCTTTTTAATTTCCGAAGTTGTCCGATAAGCGTCGCATCACTACCTACGGGAGTCGTGCTTTTGCCGTTCCTGCAAACAATATCTTGAACGCAAAGAGGACTTCATCAGCCGTAATGCTCGACAAATATACAACATGCGGTCTTCGATTTCCAAATTTTCAGACCCCTTGGCCGCACAAAGTATATCTATGGCCGCATTTGGCCACGCTGACCAACTGGATTTCAGAAGAGAAACAAGCCATCAAAAAGAAAAGATTTCGCTTTTTCGTGCATTTCCCACGTTTGCACACACTTTTCCCAACATTGCCCAACAATAATTTTCCAGATGAACATAACCGCGACTTCGTTGTTGCGGTCGATTATTGTGATGCAATTGAAAATCGCGAGTGAACTTGAAGCGCATGTCGGCTGAAAGCCGGTGCGCGGTGGTAACGCCATCAAGATTCACCGCAAAGTTAAGTCAGAGTCATACTGCTATCCAAATATTCAGGGCGCATGGGACTATCTTGCCTCTCAGTGCCTCAAAGTGACGCGACTCTGCAAAGTTACAATTCCATCCACTCCGAATCCAAATTTTCAGGCAGCATCGGCTCATCTTGCCCGGCATTGCCCAAAAGTGACGCGATTTTGATGCAAAGATACATTCCCATCCTCTCCGAATCCCAAATCCGCGATAGCATAGGACTATGTGACCGCTCACAGCTCCTCACAGCCGCTAAACTAAAAAATCCCGACTCGCCATGCCGAAGCATGATGAGCCGGGAGGTATAATGAGGCTGTCTAACAATCAAAGTTAGGCAGTCTCTTTTTTAGATTTAATATTGAGAGAATCAGGCTGCTTTCTTGCGAAAATCGCGATTAGGTACAAAACCGCAGACCAAAGGGTTTGTATTGCGCCTGTAGAGGCATCTTTGCGATAAAAACAGGCGTGAAAAAGAGGATTTTGCCCATGCAAGGGCAAGTTTCCTCAGATTATGGGCAAGTGCTTTAAGACCGAACTCGATTTTCGCTCCGGTCAGACCTTTCAGCCTCAGTCTTCTGAACTTGCCGCATTCCTTGATTTGCCCGAACACGGCTTCCGGCTCGACCGGGCGGTTGCTTCTGTGTTTCAGCCCCTGCTCGCCGGTCAGGAGCTCACGTGCCCTCGCCTTGTAATCATCAAGGGTATGGTTAACCTCTATCTGTCTATCCCCTTTTGATTTATGACATTGTCCTCTTAACGGACACCCTTCGCACCGGGTGGCTCTGTAGATGCTGACTGTCTGCTGATAACCGCTTGCCGTGTGGCGTTTTTCCTGACGTATGAATCTCAGCCGCTGGCCCATCGGGCACACATAGAAGTCTTCCTGCGGATTATAGAACAGATTGGAGACCCGGAAGGGATCATTGCGGTACTTGCGGCGTTGCTCGACATGGAACATGTTGTATTTCACATAAGGAAGCATCCCGTTGCTGAACATGTATTCATAGTTTTCCTCCGAACCGTAACCGCTGTCTGCCACAATCTCCTGACTCTGTATGCCATATCTCGATCTGAACGATTCAAGATAGCCGATCATTGTGAGGGTATCGGTTGGACGCTGATATATACCGAAGTTGGTTATGAACTGATTTTCAGTGGACATCTGAACGTTATACCCAGGCTTTAGCTGACCGTTGAGCATGGCGTCCTCCTTCATGCGCATGAACGTGGCATCCGGGTCGGTCTTGGAGTAGGAGTTTCGTGTGCCCATGGTGGCGAGCTGCTCTTTGTAACGCTCCATCCTCGGCACGGCATCATTTTCCATCTCACTGAGTGCCTTGCGTTCCTCCTTGCTGAGATTTTTTGCGTCAACCTTGGCTTTGATGCGTTCAACCCTTTCTGTGACCTCATCTGCCGTCAACTCTCCTCCGACAGGATTCTCCTCATTCTCTATGGCGTGGTTCTGTTCTATCTGGTTGAGCAATGCTTCCGTCTTGGCTTTAAGTTTCGAATCATGCTTCTCTACAGAACCTCTCCATACAAATGTGTATTTGTTGGCGACCGACTCAATCTTTGTACCATCTATATATTGCACCTTCAACGATACAAAACCCTCATCGTGAAGCAACTGCACGACCTGTGTGAATACAGAATCAAACCCTTCCTTCAACCGCTTGCCCCTGTAGTAATTGATTGTGCGGAAGTCCGGACGCTTCATGCCGGACAGCCACATAAAATAGATGTCGCGTTTGAGAAGCTCCTCGATGCGCCGCGAGGAATAAACATTGCTCAGATAAGCGAACACAAGCACTTTGAGCATCATCTTCGGGTTGAAGGCACTGTTGCCTCCGCCTCGGTAGGTCGAAAGTATATCACTGATGTCAAGGCGGTCGATGACCGCATCAACGACCCTAACCATATGATTTTCGGGAACAAGTTCATCCAAAGATGGAGGAAGAAGCAAATCTTGTTTTCTATTATCAGATTTTATTGCTAACTTTGCCATGTTATGTTTTGATTATTAGTTGTTTACTTGCAACCCAAATTTACTAAAATCTTTGACATGACAAAGGCTTTCGCGCTGAAATTCAGCATGAAAGCCTTATTTTTTTGTTGATGAACCACACAAAAGAGAGGCTGCCTAAACTTGTTAGACAGCCCCATCTATAATTATTTCATTTCGTCTTCGTTTTCCGAAAGCTGTTCCAATGATGATTCTATCTCCTCGATAGACGGTAGCGTACTTTTTATCTCGGCAGGAATCAACTTGGTAAGCTCATATTGCGATATTCCAAGAGGCAGATTGTATGCTTCCAGAGAATACTGGGCCTCAATATTGTCTTTGTCTTTACAAATCAGAAGTCCGATGGTTGGATTGTCTTGCTCGGTTTTAAGTTGATGATTGACTGCGGTAACATACAGTCCCAATTGACCGAGGTGTGAGGCATTGAATGAACCGGTCTTCAATTCGATGCAGCAATAGGCATGTATCCGTGTATTGTAAAAGAGCAAATCAATGAAGATTTCCTTTTCTCCGACTTGCAGACGGTATTGTCTTCCCATGAAAGCAAAGCCGGTTCCAAGTTCAATAAGGAATTTCGTGACGTTGGCAACAAGCGCATCCTCCAGTTCTTTCTCATTGTAAGCCTCAGTCATTGAGAAGAAGTTGAACACATACGGGTCTTTAGTAACCTGCTGCGCAAGGTCGCTCTGCAATGCGGGGAGGGTTTTACCGAAATTTGTAATGGCTTTCCCCTCTCGTTCATACAAATCTGTATCGAGGAAGTTCAGCAGCACATTACGTCCCCAGCTATTCTGAATGACTTTACGGACAAAAAATAATGCCTTATGAACATCACCCTTACATTTGTCTATAATTCTTCTTTGATGATCCCAGGGGATAGAGCATATTTCAATCTTGAAATCGTCCGCACCTTGCGGATGATTCTTGTCCACAAAATCGTCCACACGCTGCGGACGATTCTCAATCAACTGAGAATAAAGATTATAAAAGTAATACATGTACTTGAGATTTGTCTCCGAGAATCCCTTTTCACCGGGCATCTCCAATCTCAAATCTCGGCTCAGATTCTTATAAAAGCCAGAGCCGTATGTATTGGCATATTGTTTGGAGGCTATGTCACGCCCCAGACTCCAATAGTATTCCAACAATGTGCGGTTAGCATCGATGGAGGCTTTCAGACGTGCGGACAGGTATCGCTGTTTGAGTTCCTTTACCCAAACGTGATATTCCTTATCCTGAGAGAGATTTATAATTGGTTTCATATTGCGAATTTACAAAAATTTATTCAAACTGCTATCATTAAGGCCCATATATCAGTCGAGCAAACCGACAAGTTCCTTTTTCATGTCTTCGTCGATGTCGCGGTAGCGGGCGAAGGCGCGGCTTCCCTCGGAGTGGCCGCTTAGTGAGCCTACAAGGTTTGGATCCTTGACCTTCTTGTATAGGTTGCCGATGAAGGTGCGTCGGGCGAGGTGGCTGCTGGCGATTTCGTCAATGGGCCGTTTCTCCTCTTTCCCGGTGGTCGGATTCAGTATTGTCACCATCCGGGTCACGCCGCAAGTCTTGAATATCTTTTTGATGGCGACATTGTATTTCTGTGAACTGATGAACGGAAAGAGTTTTCCATTCAGCCCCTCGCGTCCTTTGTATTTATCAACAAGAGCCAACGCGCGGGTATTCAGTGGCACGCGGACCACCTGCGGCCTTTCTCCGGCTGTTTTCTGCGGCATATATTCGATTGCACCGTTGATGATGCTGTCATGAGTCATCGCCAACAGGTCAGATACTCGACATCCGATCAGGCACTGAAAAATAAAAATATCCCGTTGTGACTCCAACGATGGATTAGCCGACAAATCGAAGTCAGCAATCTGGTCGCGCTCCTCGATTGTGATATAGTAGGGAGTGCCGTATCGCTCGGTTGTCTTACCGTTGTATTTAGCAAACGGGTCATTCATAGTCATATCCTGCTCACGACACCAGCGATAGAATGCTCTCATCAGTCCGAAAAGGCCAATGATAGTGTTGTCGCCCTTTGGATGTGGCTTAGGTTTCTTTCGCTGGGAATGAGTGTCAGCCGGAATCGCATCATAAATTTTCGGATATTTAGTGTAGATAAAATGTTCTGAGCGCAAGAATTTCTCAAACTTATTGACATCATCAACCGTAAACTCGTCGAGCTTGATTCGGTATTTCCTGTTGCCGTTGGCTTGCACGTATAGTTCGTAGCGCATTAGGGCGCGTTTCAACACACGAAGATGTTTGATGCGCCACTCCGATATGTTCTTTTTGGCGATATAATCCTCGAATATATCAAAGAACGATATTTCCGGTACCACCACCGTTTCCTCTTTCGGTGGGTTTAGGAACAATTCCAACTGGGCAAGGACAAAATCTTTTGTCACTTTTTCAACCGGATTATCCTCACATAAACGGATAAGAAACTTCTCAATGCTTTCCAGTCTATCCTGCACCTCGCGAACTTCACGTTTCCCTTCCGGGTCACGCGGATTAGTGAATTTGCCGTCCTTGAAACGGTCGGCAGAGATATACAGACCACTCTTGATACGGTGGGAAACGCTATGCGAAACGGATACGCGGAGAAGAATCTCAGCGCGTCCGGAAGCATTTACTTTCGCCGATAAGGCTCTTTTGATTGTTGCCATAGGAGAGAATGTTTATATTCGACATGACTTACTTTGTTGATGCAAAGGTAATAATACCCTCTCAAATATACAACAACTTTTGTCAGCGTTTTGTCAGCAAGTTCTAAACTTTAACAAATCAGAATCAATTTCACTCTCGCTTCAAATCAATTCATTTCGGTTTGTTTATATCTAATAATCAGTATATTACGAATTTTATTCTAATCGGCTCAAAATTGACAGCGATTCATCTCGATTCAATATTAGTGTTCCTGTTCTGGGCACCACAAATAGCTGTTAATCGTTTGATTTTCAGCTATTTTTATTTTATCAATAAGCAACAGATAAGCAACTTTCAACACAATATCTGCTTTTGCGCCGATATTGGACTGCTTGAGATGGACGGCAACGCCCGCAATTTTGCGTTGGTCTATCCATAAAAGAAGCGAAGCCTCCACGGATGCGGAAGCCTCGTCTTGTCAGTTCTGAATGATTGTTGAGGTCAGCACCATAAGGGGTGCCGGGGGTAACGCGTCGCCCTCTCTGTGGCGCAGGGGTGCGAGTCAAAAAAAATTTTATTTCACATTTCCACCGTCTTTAAGTGCCTGTCCTATCCAAGCAAAGGCACAGAGAAGCGCAATTATCCACATAGCTTTACTTTATTTCGTCAAGTTTCCTGTTAGCTTGTTGAAGCAACTCCACTAACTTGTCAAGTTCTGCCGTGGTGAGGTTGATATAGGAATTGCTCTTGTGTGCGTCAACACTTAGTTTCAAGTTCCACCCTTTGCCGGGATTTTCGGCATAGACCATAACATTGTCCTTTGTTGAATAGACGTACTTTTCGTTATGGTCGGTTTCTCGGTCGAGGTTGCTTTTGATTGTGTTGATAGCTTCGTAAAGCGAGGGAAGTTCCTTTTGGAAAATGAAAGCATCCTCCCATGAGTAATAATACTCGCCTCCACAATCTTTGCGGAGAGTTATGAAAACAATGCTGTCATTCTCGCTGGAGAACTTCTGTGCCTGTATCTCCACTCCTTTGAGATTGCCAATTTTCCAAGTGTCGAAGTGAACGAGCTGCCCTTTGCTCTGTATGCTATCCAAGCGGCTCAATGCGATAGCAAGAGAATCCACCGCCGTATCGTTGGCGATAGAATCATTCGCGGAGGTTGTGCTGTCATTGCCTTTTGACCATCCACAGCAAGCGGTTGAAAGAGCAAACAATGCAACTGTTAAGATAGGTACTATTTTCTTCATGGGAAATTTCGTAGAGGTTAATACATATCGCTTGCCGACACCGTTACGGAACTGCTGACACTCTTTGGCTTGCTAAGTTGCATTTTACCGCGAGAGTTTTTGATACATACATAGAAGTATGCGCCCTTTGTCTTGACGGTCTTTGTTTCGCCAACTTTCAATGTGCCAAAGTCAACATCGCCGTTGAGGTCGCCATTTGGAACATCGGAGTACCACACTTCTCCATCATACCAATCTATACCCGACAGATTGGTAAGTTTCATCGAGCCTGTAATATCGTCATCATCCTTAGAGCAACCTCCAAGAATGACAGACGACATTACGGCTAAAATGAGCATTGAGAGAATCTTCCTCATTGTGGTTATCGCTTAGTGGCTCTTATTTCCATTGTTGAGCCATCCATTGACAAGGAAAGCTCTGCATGGTTGCCTGACAGAGTTTTTACGACATAAGTGCCATAAAGTTCTCCATCTATATAAGTCTTGATTGTCTTGCCGCTGATTGTGTACGTTCCACCGCCGTTTCCGAGTGCGCCACGGCCATAGTAGCTGCCATCGGAATTGAATGTGATTGACAGGGCAAGTGACGGATGGTTGGTAATGTCAATCCAATCACTGTCCGAGAACTTGACTGAGGTTGCATCCCATGTACCGATTATGTTGGGTCAAGCCGAAAGCACGGTGCATGAATTTTGAGAAAAGTGTTAAATTTGTGGCATGAAAACCGCAGATGCAATATGGATGTGCCTGCCCGAGGGCATGGACGAACTATTTGAAATGGTGCGCTTCGAGCGCACGGAACAGTCCTATGACATATGGCTTGACGAAAAGAAGAAACTGTCTGATGAAGACTATCGTAATCCAAATATCGTAGCGCGAGGCTATACGGATTATGTAACAATACAGGACTATCCGATGCGTGGACGGCCTGTATTTCTTCACATGCGCAAGAACAAGTGGTGGGACAGGCAGACCAACGAAATCTTCAGCTACAATCTCGAACTTCCCAACGAGGAAGGAACACGACTCAGCGCCGAGTTCGTGGCTTTTTTAAAAGACGAAGGTGGAGACGACAGCCCTGTCGATTAAACAGATAGCGCAGATGTACTGCGTCAACGGCAAACATTTTGCCGACTTGTACCGCAATAAGATAAGCGGTTACGCCGACTGGTGCGAACAGGAGCTTGGCTGTGGGTTCTATTTCAACGCCGATAATATCGGCCCTTACATGAGTCTTGATGAGACGTGTCTGAGCAACGGGGAGGTATGGACGTTCCTGACCAACAAGGACGGCCACGGAGGCAAGGGAACACTTGCGGCAGCCATTCCCGGAACAAAGAGTGACGAAATTATATCCATACTCATCGGAGCTATGGAGAAATCAATCAGACGCAGGGTCAAGGAAGTGACCTGCGATCTCTCGCCATCAATGATGCTCATAGCCGCAGAAGTGTTCTATAACGCCCATGTAGTCAACGACCGTTTTCATGTCCAACAGGTCTATAATGAGGCCGTTGACGAAATCCGCATTGACATTCGCCGACAGCTCATCGCAGAGGAAAACAACCGCAACAAGTCCGAACCGCCGGTAACGTACTCCAACGGAGAGACCATGCGCCAGATACTGGCTCGCAGCAAACACACTCTGATGATGTCGCAGAACAAATGGACTGACATACAGCGCCATCGTGTCAACATACTGTTCAAATACTATCCAATATTGAAGGCTGCATACAGCCTTGCGATGGAGCTGCGCAAGATTTTCAACGCTAAAATCTCACCGACAAAAGCCATGGGGAGGATGAACAAGTGGTATGAAAAGGTAATGGCATTGGGTAACAACAACTTCCGCTCGGTAATCAAAACATTCAAGAACCACGCCCCAACAATCCTGAACTATTTCCGTCGTCGTGCGACCAATGCCTCTGCCGAGGCATTCAACTCTAAAGTCAAAATATTTCGCTCACAAATGCGTGGTGTCCGGGACCGCGACTTCTTCATCTTCCGATTAGTCAAACTCTACGCCTAAAAATTTAACACTTCTAATTGCCCAATTTAACATATGCACCGTGCTTTCGGCTTGAGCCCAAATAGGATTTAGAGGAAAGTTACAACAAATTTTTCGTAACTCGGTGATAATAGGGCAAGAAAAATCCGCACCTCCACGGTAGCTACCATATTTTTTTCTTTTCCTCAGCCACTGGCGTTTCTAACGACACAAAGGCTAAACTTATTTGGTTTGGTTCGGGCTTTATATATGCCCGGATAAACCTAAACCTATATGGGAATGGCTGGGCAAAAGAAAAAGCTCTACCATATTATTTTTTCCTCAGCCATAGTTTGAACACAGAATTTGAACACAAGGGCATGAACACGGCGGCTGTCAATGGCGGCTGAAATGAGTTGGCGCGGAGTTGTGTTCAGATTTGTGTTCAAGGCAAAAGAAAAAGCAGCTACGATTCGTTTCGTAACTGCTTGACTTTCAAGAGGTGGTCCCACTTGCACTGCGTTATTGCAGTTAAATGGGTGATATTCAGAATTGTATTTGATGAAATTTATAGAATGGACACGTCTTGAACACCTATCCGTTTCATCATTCTTCATTGCCTTGTTATGCGTTTTAGACCGCCTCTGCAGTCCGGATGTCTCCATAGAGTTCTTATAACTCCCTTCGACTTTACAAAATTAATGTATTAAGACAATCTGTGCAATAGTCATTATCTTAATAATCCCTAAAATGAACATTGCTTGGCTGCTATTTTGGCAAGATAATGGTTCGTCTCTGCAAAGGCTTGGGATTTTAGCTATAAAAAGCGAGGTCGTGCAGCAGAATGCACGACCTCTTTTTCCCCTTTTATAGTGTTGGCATTGAACCTTAGAGTCAATACCGGCACTTTTGATGTTGCAAAGGTACGAAAATTTCCTGACATACAGACTACGAAAAATCAGTTGATTACAAATCTGACGGAATTATTCGATTCTGAACTGCGAGAGGCGCGACTTTGCAGGCAATCGCAAGTGTGGCCTCGCAGGTATTGGGCAATGCCGTCAGCGGCGTTTGGAGCAAGTCCGACACTACCGCAGACCGCATTGCCAGAATTGAAGAGTCGGCTAAATACCGAGTGTCTGAAAAGACAAGAGCGGGTTGCTCCGCAGGCTTCGCTGTACCTGCTCTTGTCTTTTCAGCCACTCCGTGTTCTTACGCCGCCTCCGTCTTTCGTAGTTTGAGCCGTTACTCCACTCTCCGTTGGTCAGCAGTCCACGAGCCGAGACAGCGATTTGCCACCTTCCTGCGTTAATGAATAATGTTATTACCTACTAGGGAAGTGCCCGCTTGTTAATTTTCCTAGAAGTTTGCGCGTTTCGTTGCCGGTAAACTTTTCGATTTCTTCTCCCAACTTGAAAAACTCTGTCGCAAACCATTTTAACTTTTCATTTTGATCAAGCCGAAAGTTTCTCTTAGCTCGCTGAATCGCCGATTGAATTCTTGCTGGATCACATTCGTAATCAAATCCACCACCAATAAGACTGTCGATGTATCGTTTGATGTTTGGATCTTTAGGTACGGATGAGCTGTCCGGTATCTCACCATATAAATGATAATATAGCCACACCTCAAAACAGGGATTACTTTGAGCTACATTCCAAGCTTCATATGCTTTAACTTCATCGTAATCTTTTGGAATGTTATTATTATTAACGGAGCAAAAGTCCCTAAGTGGGGTTATCTTACCCTCCTGTTCCCACGTGTCGGTATCAATAACAAACCAGATTTGATCCTTTTGCATGTAATCCAATGTATGTACCCTATTTGTGCCAAAGAATTTTTCCTTAGCCAGTTCTCTCAATTTTAATGGATCAGTGCCTTTTTCGGACGGTATCACAATTAACTCAAGGTTCGATGATAAGCCAATAAAGAAATTTAGATACTTAATTTCGGAATCCGTCCCCTCACTAATGATGTAAATCTTGCTTGCATCCTTGGATGGCGCACGTTTGACATAATCCTTTCTTCTCTTAATCATATTACCATTTCAAATCAGACAAGTTAGACAAGAAAGGAATTCCACCATAGCGGCCATTCAGATAACCGTTCTCAATATTGGCTGTCTTATGGATATTGTAGTCACTTAGTGGATAGAGTTGGGTGGATTGGTCAACATCTTTTTGCGCGAACCAAATCTCATCAGGTCTAAATATTGACTGATCGAGTAGGCAACTTTCATGGGTTGTAAAAATCAATTGTCCTTTTGCCTCGTGACTTTCAGAGATTTTGCTGATTATACTTTTAATCAGTATTGGGTGTATGCTGCGCTCAATCTCGTCAACAATATACACCGCATCTCCTTTTAAAATGGAATATATTAAAGGCATATATTCTATAAGCCTTCTTGTTCCATCTGATTCATCTTCCAAATCCATTGGCACTTCATTACCATTCTTATCCATATGAAGCGCAACCAAAGATTTCAATATTATAGTGTCATTTTCAACTACAATGTTGCAGATTTCATTTGATAATGCAGATTTCTTATACATTTGAGGTACTCCAGGTTGATCCTTTGATGCATCAATCGCCATTCTTAGACCGGGATTTCCATCTATGTCATTTTCATCTATCACCTCTTTTTTTATATAGAGACGTGTGATGCCAGTCTTCAACTCGGGCAATATCTCATTAGCCATATCAGCGAAATCCTGATTAACATCAAATGTATGAACAAGAAAACCGAAACGTTTCCCTGGTAAGACAATCTGTAGTTTTCTAATCCATTCGTAAGCATCCTTGACAACAGGAAACTCTTCTGAATAATAATTTCCAAAAAAGGAGAGAACCAACATATCCGGTCGAATAATTCGACTCATAGCATCGGAGAACACTTTTATGAAAGCATTCTTGTCCTCCTTAGGTATATTCTCGACAGTGAGAATAACATCATTATTCTTTCTCCTATAGATGGGTATATCCTCTTTTCCTCCACTAAGAAAAAGCTCCTCTTCAATAACCTCTTTTCGATTAAATACTATGTGGTAGTAAAAAGTTTGATTATTCGTAAAAAATTCTATAGCTAGTTCCGAAGGCTTCAACATGTCATCCGGGTCAAACTTGAAATATAAATCATCTTTTAGATTTAAATCGCTTAGTTTATCGGAACTTGCCATCTCTTTGAGCAAATCGATACATTTTAGCAAATTACTCTTGCCTGCTCCATTGGCTCCATAGATAGCTGACATGCGAAGCGCATCCACACCATTGCAGTTTACCTTATGCCACTCATGGCTCTGGCTTCTACTAGATGTAAATGTATTAAATTCTATAGAGTCTTTAAAAGACATTATATTTTCAGCTGCAAATCTTAATAACATATCGAAAACGTTAAAAGCACACCGCAAAATTACGATTATTTTTCTAATAAACAAATTATAGAGGAGTAAAGTTGTTATATCCGTTAGAAATTAACACATAAATCGAAATTGATTTCTTAAATGTGCTTGGTATTTTAGGTCGCAAGCGAAGCATTCCCTGAATTGAAGAGTCGGCTAAACACCGAGTGTCTGATAGCCTGAGCGGGTTGCTTCGCTGTACCTGCTCTTGCTATTTCAGCCACTCCGTGTTCTTAAGTCGTCTCCATCTTTCGTAGTTGGAGCCGTTGCGCCACTCTCCGTTGGTCAGCAGTCCACGAGCCAAGACAGTGATATGCCGTCTTCCTGCGTCGTCGGCATATCACAGACTCGCCTTTTCGGGACCGGACAATTCTATTTATAGACATTTCAATACTACGAAATTTTCATAGTGATTATGTCGCCGTATGTTTTCACCGTGCCGGAGTCGTGGCTCCTGTTATTGTCTAATCAACAGCGATTTTAACTTGCTTGCCAATAGTTAACGTGTGGTGCCGGGGATATTCTTTTGCCTTTTGACTGAAAAATCTCCAGACTTCCCGATGGTCAGCTTGTATTTTTAAGCCAAAGGGCGAACATCCCCTCTGTCCACCACACGCCTTTGAGGTGTCAAGCAAGCGAAAACCGATGGTGATATACAAATAAAAAAAAGTCGCAACGATGAAAACAAACAGCCACATAAAAAGTCAAAGCGAAGCTCAAAGCCTCAGGTTCAACCAAATAAAAAGGGTTGCTAAGGTGGCGGCAATCATCATCGGAGCAATAATCGGAACTCTGGTGTGGGCGATGGTCAGACCTGTAATCCGAGGTGCGGGCTGGGTTATATCCCTCATAACCGCAATACTGATAATCTATTGGATATTCACACTTTAATACAATACTGATATGGCTACTATGAAATCAAACAACGCTGCAATCGCAGCAATGCAGCAGATGCTCCAAGAGCGTTGTATCGCAGAACCCACATTCGCTATCAAGATGGCGAACCCGTCCAAGAGTATGGAAGGCGCAGTAAACTATCTGTGCGGACAAATTCAGAAGAGCGGTCTGTGCTGTGTCGATGACGCTACCGTGATGAACATATTGGTTCATTACTTCGACGAGAATGAGATTGAGGAAGGCGGAAAAGTCAATTGTAATATTGTGGTATCAAAGCCGGAACTATCCGATGAGGACAAAGCCAAACTCAAAGAGCAGGCTATGGAGCAGTTCAAGGATGAGCAACTCCGAGAACTCCGCAGACAATCTCAACCTAAGACTCAACCCAAGGCGAACGCCACCGCTCCAAAAGCCGGAGCAGAGATTGACACTATCCCAAATCTGTTTGATGAACTCTAAACACCACAAGACTATGAGACCGAGAAATTTAAGAGAGAAGCATATAGTGGAACTGAGTGGGCGACTTCGCCCGCTCACCACTCCCCAAATGAATTGGGCACTCAACTCTACCATCAATCACTATGGCTATAGGTTGAAGAATGGAATGTGTACCTGTATGAAATGCGGTCACGAGTGGCTGGAAACCCGAAACGGAACGTGCCTATGCCCCGAATGTGGCACTCAGATAGAAATCAAGGACACCAAAGAGCGTGTTATCCGCGAAAAGTCCTATTTCAACATCATCACGACTATTGAGGACTATCAGGTAGTCAGAATGTTCCTGATGATAGTTGAAATGCGCAAGGGTATGAAGGCAAGTCCCGCCTATCTTGAAATCGGCAGTTATTGGATTGACCCCAAGGGTAATATTACAGTTGTAGGGTTGCAGAGGACTCTGGGACACTACATAGATAGTTTCGCCTTTGGGTCTCCATTGGAGATAAGGCGTGACAACGAAGCCTTCCAGCGCATATCCGATGAATGGGTTTACCCCCGCATCAAGGTGATTGACACCATCAAGCGTAACGGGTTCAAGAACTCTATCCACCATATCCACCCCGTAACCCTCTTCCAAGAGTTGCTGACCAACCCTAAGGCTGAGACACTGATGAAATCCAACGAGACAGAATTACTCCGATACCTTTGTCTGAGACCCACCAATAAGGCTGACATCGAGGACTATTGGAACACCATCAAGATAGCCAAACGCAACGGATACGAGTTCAAGGACGTTAGAATGTGGTTTGACTATATCAAGATGTTGGAGCGTATGGGCAAAGACCTCAATTCCCCCTCGCTGATAGCACCCCAAGACCTCAAAACCGCCCACGACATATATGTGGCAAAAGTCAACCGTCAGCGCATCAAGGAGCAAAGAGAAATAGAGCGTCAGCAAGCCATCAAGGACAAAACCAAGTTTGAGGAACTCAAATCCCGCTACTTCGGAATGGAAATGACTGACGGAGAGATTGAAATCCACTCAATCGACACCATCAACGATTACTATAAAATCGGAGATAAACAATCTATCTGTTGCGGTACTGCCAAATATTACCTTAAAGAGGATACATTGACCCTTACCGCCAGCATCGGAAACAAGCAGATAGCCACCATCGAAATTTCGCTTGACGACTACCACATAATCCAATGCCGAGCCTTCGCCAATGAAATATGTGAGTACACCCAGCAGATAGCAGGTATCATCAACGCCAACAAGAAGATGATAGCAGAAAGAAAAAGAGCATAGCCAATGCCATATCAGCGATGAAGGTGGCGGAGCATAAGACCTCCGTCACCTTCATTTTGCCAAAAATTTCGGCCGCCAAAAGGCGGCGACAAACCATGTTATTTTTTACTTCAAAATAAAATCATCTCGATAATATGCAATTTCTCTTAACCGATGAATAGCCGGATTATATTGATTCGGCTTAATAAATGAATATTTAGGCAACTCCTTAACAAATGACAAAGAAAGATTGCAAAACATCAGAATATGATATGATCCTATAATTGGATTACCGTCTTCTGACACCATTTCGGGATAACCTGCCACTTTGTCTGATAGCCGGTACTTCATGACACAATCACAAAAATTCCGAATTTGATACTCCGAATAAGTGCTTGGGCGGAAATAAACAACATTAGAAGCTTTTGCAACAATCAACTTATTTAACTCTTCAACGTCTTTCTCGGAAATTAAATCCACATACTTTTTTTCCCTATCACCAACTTTGTAACATTTAGAATCATAATACAAAACTGCGATAAAGGGCGATAAGGGTAAATATATCATTAACCCTCAACTCCCCAACGCATAAATTTGTTTCATTCGCTCCATAAACACATCATATATAACAGCCGGATTATCACTTGCTAAAAAGGACTTCTCTGTTTTATTTATGATGATTTTATAGTCTAAATCAATACATGTATTCACAAGCTGCGCTTGTGTCCCAAGTGCCATCATCCCGACAGAGTTGAAATTTAATTCAACACGGTCTATTATTTCATCAGTAATGTCAGCGACTTCCTCTTCTTTCCCATATTTTCTTTTTAATTCTATTATCTTTTTGAGAGTGTTGCGGACAAAAAGATTCGCTGATTCTTTTATAAGTTCGACTTGAAATATAGTTCGACCTGCTTGTAACATTGTAAATACATACAACGTATATTCTTCTTCTTTTGATATTCTTTCAAGTGGTGATTCTATAATTTTTTTGATAACGACATTTGCCATTCCCTCCATTAAACCAAGGGTCTTTTCAATTTTCATATTATCAGAATAGAAATAGTCTCCACTTGATTGATTCTTGATTGGAGCTTTAGGTATATATCTACTCTTCTCTAAAACATATGCTCCAATTGTTTTTCCATCGTTTGAAAAATTACGCTGATAAAATTGCGGAACATAATGCTGATTCTTAGTTTCACCTTTCTTTTGTTGTGTAGCCATAAATTGATGATATTTATGCCCTATATAAAGCAAAAAGTGTGCCATAAAAATATATAGCACACTTTTACAAAGTATTTATTTTATCTCAATGATTCGGTAAAAATTACAGAAGTAGTTGAAACTTAAGTTAATATAACGAATTATCAAATACAAATGAATCGCCAAATCGTTCATTATAAAAAAACTTAGCGTATGAACGTATTGGCGATTCTCAAAGACTTCACCTTTCGGTGTAAGTCGGTATTTGAAAATACTACAACCAAGATGAGCAAAAGGTTCCTCAACTGGCTGATTTTAACAATACGCACTGTAGCGTTGATTCCGGGCAAAGTCAATTTTACCCGGCTGTCGCGCTATGGCGGTCGTACAGCCAAGACCTTTGCCTCCAATTTCAAGACATCCGTAGACTGGATGAAAGTCAACATAGGTATGGCGCAGGATTGTTTTGGGCCGGCCCATGACATGGCAGTGGCAATCGATCCGTCGTTCATTTCAAAAGCAGGCAGACTGACGTATGGCATAGGCCGTTTCTGGTCAGGGGTGGCACAACGTGTCAAACGCGGTCTGGAGATAATGGCGATCGGGGCAATAAGTCTGAGTAAACATACATGCGTGATGCTGGGTGCTGTCCAGTCACCGAACTTCAAGACTCTTGAGTCCGAGAAGCACATGTCAATGCTTGACTGGTATGTGGCACTTGTCAGGTCAAAGGCGGCAGAGCTGCTCTCACTGACGGATATTCTGGTTGCCGATGCCTTTTTCTCCAAATATGAGTTTGTAAATGAAGTGATTGGCATGGGATTTCGATTTGTCGGGAGATTACGTGCCAACTCATATCTGAGGTATCTGGCCATACCGGATTCCTCCGCCCCGCGAAGACGCGGCAGAAAGAAAAAGTATGGAGAGAAAGTGGATTTCTCCAGCCTTGACATATCCGTGTTCACTTCATTCATATATGAGGATTCCAAAGGAAACAAAACCCGATGTCACACGGCGGTCGTACATTCGAGGGCATTGAAACGCGACATCCGTATCGTGGTCTGTCCGGTTGAAAACGCAGAGCCTCTTCTTTACTTCTCTACCGACACCAACATGAGGCCTGAAAAGATCATCGGTTTCTACCGCACCCGCTTTCAGATTGAGTTCGGTATACGCGATGCCAAGCAGTTTACCGGACTTCAGTCACAGCAGACCCGCGACAGGGAGCGGCTTGACTTTGCGTTCAATCTTTCCTTCACAGCCCTCAATGTCTGCAAAGAGGTCATAAGGAAGGATTATCCGGATCTTTCGGTAGCGCAGTTCAAACGGCTTATGTTTGAATCTTATCTCGCCTCAACAATTATTTCGACTTGCGGAAAATCTCCGCATCTAAAAATAATTCAGAAAATAAACCATCGGTTGGCTCAGTTAGCGGCTTAGCCAAGACTGAACGACCTCAAATTTTACCGAATCATTGTATTACAAAGGTATAGAAAAATTCCCGCTTTTGAAAATAAAAGTTCACCAATTTAAATTATGGTCTTTTAAACTATTGGGAAATTCGGATACGCCATATTTTCCAAAGAACGATAAATATCGTTGCCTTAGCTGATGTATATATGGTGCCATTAGTCTATAATGGGTCCGATTAGGCATTATAGTATCTTTATGAAATAATCTAAATCCTGTTTTGAAATTAATATATCCAGCCTTATTATTGTTCTCATCAAATGGGAAAGATGGTAAAATATGGCACGATAACACACCATTATGGAATATTCCACGATATTTGGGCTTATCTTTCTGTTTAATATCGGAATACCATCCACTTTCCTGTCCTTTGGTAAATGTTTTGTTTATATATTCTTTATACCCGGTATGACTTATGATAAGAAACGCTAATTCAGACAAATTTCCGATTTCACATTCGGGAGATATTAATATACCATAATAATCTTCTGCAAATTTGAAGATATCTCCAGTTGTTAAAGGTGTTTCTGGTAGAACCTTCAAATACATTATATGACGATACAATTGAGCTACTTTTTCGTTAGCACTACTTTCGCCACTTGCAACTAAAGCATCTATTTTAGCACGTAATATAGGATGCTGTATTAGATTTTCTGATAGCACATTTTGGAAAATGCTAATCACTTCAGACGCGCCATCAGAACCATCAGATTTTGCACTATCCCTAATATCCGTAATCCAATTATTTGTAGCTTGCTCGAAATCCACAAATAGCTCTTGAACAGCTTGATTAATAGTTTGGCTCCAAAGTTTCGGAATTTGCATATGACTATTTTGATCCTCTAAAGACTTGATTTCGTCCATTATGGACGAAAACTCTTTTTCTGGATTTAAATCATTGTTTTTTTCTCTATACCTTATTTTGTTCCCTAACCTTTTGTCTAATTCTGTTTTTGTTTCGTCTGACAAAGCATCTCTTGAGTAAATATACACAAGAGAATATATATTATTCTCCCTTAATATAGCCAATGGAGTCTCTTTCTTAGAAATGCCTTCTATCTCTTTTTCAAAAGTCCAATCTAATATTAAGCAACGAATTGTTGAAACGGATCTCAATACCCCTGAGAGATGTTCAAGTGTAGATATAGGAATTACCGTTAACTCGTCTTCGGAGTTAATGAATGTATTGAATAGATTATTCTCTGGTCTGCCTGATTTGAGAACATCATCATCAGCGAAAATTATAACTCCGTTCATTTTTGATTAACATTAGGGTTAAAAGTAATCTTAAAGTTTGCTCCTGGCAAAATTTTATATTTGTTATCTTCAATCAACTCAATTGTAGCGTCAATCCGTCCTAGTAGCTCTTGAACTATATAGAGTCCAAGGCCTCGACCATTCGATTTCATAGAAACGAATTCTTGAAATATCATAGAAGATATATCGTCTCGTACACCTGGACCATTATCGGCAATGATACAAGTATTATTAATTGAATTTATCTGGATATAGAGTTCCCTTTCAATATTTGTTGATGTGGATTTAATCCAATAAATAGCATTATCCACAAGATTTATAAGAACTTGTAAAATAAGTCCTGCATTAGTCCGAATAATTAAATCATCACCAGTTAGAATTATCTTGCAAGATATTTCATCATTGATTTCGGTCCGAAAATATCTAAATACCTTTTTGCAGGATTCGTATATAGATATATCCTTAATAGACTTCCTTTGTACCTTGAATAAGGGTTGGATCATTTGCATATCGTCATACACGATATCTATATTCTCCGTCATATCGTCGATAAAGGAAATTAGTTCCTCATCTTTCAAAATATGTTTCTTGGCTTTTTTGGAAACATTCTTCAGATTCATTTTCATTAGCGAGAGAAGTCTTAGCGAATCATGAGAAGAACGTTCTACTGCCATTCCTAATCCGGCTAAATCCTCAACAGTCTGCATACGATCTTGAATGACAGAAAAATGTCCTACATATGCATCAACAAACTTCTTGGCTTTTTCTAAGCTTTCTTTGTCATCAAGGGCCAAGAGTCTCTTTTCGAAGCTAATATATGCTTGTTGTAATTTATCTTTTGTTGATTTAAGACGGTTTGCTGTTTGTATATTCTTTTTTAATTTGTCGATTTTTATTTCTGCATTAAATATTTCTGTTACAGCAGTTACAAGACTAGTAAAAGCTTCAAAAGCACCATCAATGTCAATTAATCCTTGTCTATTGGTTGAGTCCTTTAATTTGGGGTTTCCTTCTTGAGTGATATATACAAATCCCGTTAAATCATTATAGCTGATAAATTGTCCCGCTTTTTTTGTGGCACGAAGTTTATCCAAGGAAAGCCAGTCAATTCCCTTTTCTCCATATGGGTAAACTCGAACACCATCTCTAAGGACATACACAAAATTCTCTTTGATAAACCGTTTTAAATCCTCGTTAAGGATTGTTTTATCCGGTTTATCTAAATCAAAGGCATAAAATGCAAAATCGAAGCCGCCACAATTCAATTTCTGTTCGCGTTTCAGAAATTCTGTGATAGCATAAGATGAATAATTGTGATGTGCGAGATGATTCCTATCGAGCAAATTTAATTCTCTATTAAATTCTCGATAAGGATTAGTAGATTTATATTGGAATGACAAAATTCCATCTTTTGAAACAGAGCCTGTTATTCGATATTGAGCTCTCTCAATCACATCGTTAAAAGACGTTCCTTCTTCTGCAACAAATGGTTTATTATTTACAGAAAGGAACACATCAAAGTCTTTTATTGGAATTATTCCAAACTGTCTTGCAGAATTATCTATTGGAGGAATCATCCGCTGAATGCTACGATAAAGCTCTTCAAAATCTTTGGTAGACCAGTTTTCTCTTAATAAGTATATTCGAAGGACTGTGCCAGTTCCAGAGGTAATAACTTCAGCGGGAGAATTTACGTACCAATCATTAGTGACATCCTGAAGAAGTTTGTATTCACCCTGCTGATTGAATAGATTGGATTGATCAGGATCATAGTCCGAAAAATTCATAAGAAGTTTGACTTCTTCTTGACCTTCAGTACGAGTATAGAGTTCTATTTTAGTTCCTAATTTATGGATTGCAAAACGACCAATACCCTTTTCTCCTTGGATGATGCGTCCCAACCTTGTGCGATTGTCTTTACGTTTAGTGGTCATCTTATTAGGAGTAGCAGGTCTTAGCCAAACATTTTTTATGGTATCCAAGGACATTCCTATTCCATCATCCTTAATTTCAACATATGCTAATTCATTTTGTGGTAAATCGTTTAGGCCAATATTTTGGATATTGTAAAAAGCTACTGATACAAGTTTTGCATCAGCGTCATAACAATTCTTAATTAGCTCAATAATTGCCACTTTCTTGTCAGTTATCAACTGATCCCCTAGCATTGTCATTAAACGAGCATAAGGTTCAAATGGGGCACTGTCGTGTTTAATTACAGCCATCGGATTATTTTTGTGCAAAAATTACAAACTCTTCTGAATAAATTTTTCGGCTACTTTCTGCAATACTGGCAAATTTACCATTTGCATCCCTATACGGAGTTAGTATTTTATTCGAAATCTTACGACGGTCAACTTCAATATTCTCAAAACCTTCAGAAATTAAACATTCAACCAAATGTTGAGCGTTGTTGATATGAATACCTTTATATTCCGTATTACCAATAACAAAAAGACATGCTCCATTTTGATTGAGCATCTTTGCAACTTTACTGATGGCCAACTGCATATCTACATAATATTGGGCTACAGATTTTGCTTTCCTGCGATCTACTTTGGCAAGAGAAGATACTATTTCACTTCCCGTTTTATTCAATTTATCTTGATTAAGTTGGAAGTCTTCTGAATGAAAAAGACTACCGATAGTTCCTTCTCTAAATGTTTTGAAATCATCAGTATATCCTAACCATAAAGTAGATAGTTGATGTAAGTCTGCGTATTCATATGAAGTAACATATGGAGGACTTGTTACAACTAAATCAATAAACGGTTCGTCAAATTGTTGCTCTAAAAAGTTGGCTGTATTTATATGTGCGACACCTCTAATCCCTTCTATTTCCTTATTAGCTTTTCTCATCATATTTATTTGAAAAGCGAAGGCTTCTAGTGGGCTTTTAGGAGCTTTGTTCGGATCAACTTGTGGTTTTATTGATTTTGTAAGCCACTTAGAGCAAGGTTTGAGGATATTTGAAAACGCACAAAGGAAAAAATTAAGATATTTCTGATTATCGACAGATGTATAAATCGCCGTTCTCAAGCGGAGTAAAAGGTCTATTTGAGTTTTACTAAACCAATAATTTATCCGTTCGTTTTTATAAACAGAATTTTGTTCATCTATTTGGCATACCTCAAAAGCCTCCAAAATAGATTTGTAGTATGCTTCTATTCTACAATCATCATATGAACAACTTTTTGTGGATGCAATTAAAGTCGCTACGGGGTTAATGTCATACCCCCAAAAGTTGCGACCAGCGCATACGCTTTCAAATGCGACAGTTCCACATCCACAAAAAATATCAGCGATATTATTCACCGTAATGCCATTCTGAGATGCTTTTTCAATTGCTTTTGTGGTAATGAACGCAGGAAATTTTGCTGGATAAGCGTGTATGCTATGCATACGATTTTCTCGCTTTTCCGGCAAATTCCACTCAGGCTGAATCGCGATGGAGTCGAAGTCTAGAGTATTGAAATTATGTATATTAACATTCATTTTAAATCAATCATTTGGTATAAATGTTGCCATGTATAGCTACACCACACCAAACTAAGTGCAAATTTACGTTTTTTCCCCCAATGTTCCAAATGGAATATTGGTTATGGCAATATATGATCATTTACATTGTCCTATCATGACATAGCACACGATTGATTTGTCTGATTCATTAGAGCACAGCTTCGCTTTGGCACATTTCTTTAGTAGGAATTTATTTCAGCCCATACTTTTTCCTCTTTGCCCATAAGGCTTTTTCGCAGATGCCGAGCAATTTAGCAGCATGTGCCATATTACCTCCGGTATGGGCTATCGCGGCAGTGATTTTTGCTTTCTCGAAGCTGCTGTCATCCAACCGAAAATTCATGTGGACACTACTTGCCGGTGTGTCAAGTTCAAGATTATCTTTTGAGATGACATCGCCACGGGATTTCAGTACAGCGACGCGTACAACGTGTCTAAGTTCACGGATATTGCCGGGCCATAAATGGAATCGCATCGCTTTTTGTGCGGAGTTATCAAACCGCTTTACGTTTTTGCCGAATTCGTTATTGTAATGCCGTAAGTAGAAATCGGCAAGCAACGGTATGTCATCCTGACATTCGCGCAAAGGCGGAAGCGTTATTGTAAATTCCTTGATTTTGTAAAACAACGCTGAGAGAAAACTTTCTTCTGCCACCAATTCTGTAATATTCGGTGTGGCAGTAGCGATAATTCGCGTATCTTGTTTGCTGTTCGCGAGTACATGAAGAATTATAGACTGCATATCCGGCGAAAGCAACTGGACATTATCGAGTATTACCGTGCCACCTTGCACCTTATGAAACTGTGAAGCCACGACATCCAGTAGCGACATAGGTTGTTTGGAATTATGGTTCAACGCAAGATAGTGGAGTGTTCCGCAGTCAAGCAATACGCATGGTTTGTCGCTTTTTGTGCTGAGATCATATATCTCCTGTGCCAAAGGTTCTTTCCCCACACCGCTTTCACCTATAATCAATACATTCAGGTTTGTAGGTGCTACTCTATGAGCAGAACTGTACGCACGCAGACATCCGTCGCTTTTGCGGGAAAACAGCAAAGGAAAATTGCTGACGTCGTTCTTCACAAACAACGCCTTTATCTTCGGCAGGAGCAGCTCACCGATAAGACGCTTGTTTACATAATCTTTTGCCCCGGCTCGAAACGATGCCACAGCATCTGCGACCGTTTCGACATCAGTTACTACAAAAACACTGCATCGGATATTCTTTTTGTCAAGCCATTCCATCAACTCAACGGCATCGCCGTCAGGCAGTTTGACGTCGCAAATTACAATATCGCCTTTATTGAATTTTGTCAGATCCTCTTTAGCCATGCCAATTCGCAAAGCCTGATAAATCTCTGCGCGTAATCCGGATAAATGCCGTTTTATCTCATTGGAGTCAGATACGTTGTCGTCAATTATAAGTATTTGTCGAGCCATTATTCAGTATGAGACGTATGCTTGCGTTTTCGGACAATAGACCATACATTTTAAACAAGCGGTGCAGTTATAAACATTTATTATTTCATCTCTTGAGATATTAATATTCCAGCTAATTCCTCTCAAAATTTTTTTAGGGCATACATTTCTACATATATTACAGTTGTAGCATTTTGGTGATTGAATTTTGTGTTCTTTTACTAAAAGCGGAGCGTTTGTTAAAACAGTTCCAAGACACTGCGCTGCTCCATATTTTGTTGTGATAAAAAGATTGCTTTTACCAATATACCCAAGACCGCTAAGCACGGCAATCGTTTTATGTGGAAGAATTGAGCTTTTTGTCTCGAAGTCAAAAGCATTCTCGGTGATTAATCCTCCATCCGATTGAGATAGAGCTTTAAATCCCTTTTTAATAAGTCGATTTGCTAATTTATCAGCAATTAATCCGATAAGTTCCTCTGTTTGGGCGTATTCATCAGTAGCAGAATGTATATAATGGGGATTTTCATATACACCTTTGATAAATTGCGGATTTATAGCGATTCCCATCAGTATCGCGTATGGGAGCCCTCTATTCTGTTGCTTATTAAGTATCGAAATATTTACAAAGTGAACAAAATCAACATTTTCACTCCTTAAAAATTGTTCTATTTCTAAGTTTAAGGTCTTCATTTTTTCTTCCTCATGACTGGAACATAAATATCCGTTCTCAATTCTGAAACAGAAGTCTTCTCTGGAGTATTGAGATAAGTTTCAAATGTATAAGGCTCTCTTAAAGTATATCCACTTGTTGGTAACCAATCAATATATATGTAACGATACACCCTATTAAGTTCATGATATAACCCTTTGAAGTGGAATATTGCATATTCTCCAGCATCTATTTCATAAGTAAAGAAGCCTTTGGGAACACTAAATGACGTCGGAATAGTTATTCCCACCAAGAATCTGGCTTTTTCTTCTGATGAAATCAACGGACAGTCAAGTGTCAAACTTATGAATCTACCGCCGTTTGATTGCAGATTATAACTTTTTGAAAGAGATAAAACTTGTTCCCATAATACTGTAAAGTCATGAGTTATATGTTCTGTCCATTCCAGTTTAAGATATGCAATACGTACTAAAGGGATGCGTTTAATTAAGGGTGTAATATACACCGGGTTCATCCCATCCGGGCTTGCATTTGAGTGTAGTCTGCGAAATTCGGGTATTGTACACCCAAAATAACTTTTGAATGCTCTTGAAAGGGTATGCTTATTCTGATAGTTTGTTCGGTATACCAACTCCGTAACGCTTATATCAGTTGAGATTAATTTAAAAGCGATATATTCCAGCCTTAACCGTTGAATATAAAGGCCGATATTTTCACCACATACCGCTTTGAAAACACGACGGAAATGATATTTAGATATACCTACCATTTGCGAAATAGAGTCAAGAATAAGCTCATCAAATAAATGTCGGTTAATGTATTCCTGTACCCTCATAATCAATTCATATAGGACATGTGCAGTATTGATTTTTTGCTTCCATCGCTTGATTCGGGGAAGGCGATTGGACATTACTTCTCTAATTTCAGCTGATGTATAGGAGATACCTGCTTCTTTATAATATTCTTCAGGGAAAAGCCCCCAAAGATAAATCAGATAGTCCATTGAGAAATCGTACCCTTTGACACCATGTTTCAGGCAATAGTCACAATATTCCACATTCGTACCTCCCCCAAGATTGTCATAATCAATATCTAAGGGTATCCCACACGTTTGGCAGTATTTAGTTTTTTTATCTTTTGTCATTGTCGGTTATTATAGAGAGCAAAGTTATTCAATCTGCAACTAAAAAAGTTACCCTAAATAGCTATCTTTGAAACACACACGATATTTGCAATAAACCATTTAATTGAACCCTTATTCCAGCATAATACTTTTTGTTCGTATTTGAGCGTAAAGTTACATACTATGTTCCAAACGATGTGATTGGCCGTAATTGGTCTTGAACATCTGCATTGCCTCGGAGTTTGTCAGCGACGGGTGACGCTTACGGAAGCGTCGGAACTCCTGCCGGAACTGTTCCGACAGGTCGCCGTAAAATGCCGCATATTCTGGGTCGGCTCCGGGTGATAAAGGCAATCCACATCCACGGTCGGAGAACATATCGGGATTGAACCGCGACACTTGCGGCTGCTTTGTCTCGTAGTCAAACCAGATGTATGCGTCGTTTACGCGGATTGTCCTTCCCTTGATGTAATCTTGCTGCTGTTCGGGAGTGATTTGAATTCCTCCGAATTCTGTTGGGGCAATCGGACTACCGTCAATATGAACCCATCTATTGGCTGGGTCGGGTGTGTTAGCCATTTTATGCTGTTCTGCTTGCTCACTGCGGAATTTGAACTTGCGAACCAATGCCGCCGGAGTGAAACTCTTTCCGATTTTTGAGGCGACGAAAGAATGACGACCTTTCTTATAGATGATGGTCTTCAGTTTTCTTTCATCGCCCTCTCCGCTGAAAAGAGCGTTAGCGATGATGCCACGTCGAGCAAGGGCATTTCTGAACATAGGCCAGTCGGTGATAGTAACATCACGCAACACTTCGGTAGCAGCTTGGATAATCTCCACGCGGCTGCGTTCTGACCCCCGAAGTTTTGAGGTGTCAAGATTAAGACTGTCTGTTCCCATAGTCAGATTATGCTGCTTGGTGATATCGGCGCAGACCGCTTTGTTGCGATATAGGTTGGTGACAGGTTTGATGATTTTGCCGTTGTAGTTGACACGACTGAACATGATATGACAGTGTGGGTGTTCCTTATCCGTATGCCTGACGATGATATACGGCGTGTCAGTTATATCCATCTTCTCCATATATTCATGCGCAATTCTTAGCATGAAATCATCGGTCATACGGCCGCTGTCATTCGGAGAAAAGCCGAGTGAAATGTGTCCGCACGGGTCTTTGATTTTTGACCTTGTAAGGGTCGGTCTTTCCACGTCCGATGCTGCCATATTCCGCCAGCCGTCTTCGCCGATGTTAAGTCTTACACCGTCGCTGTCGATAATATTCCATACTCGTTTTTCCAGCGGTTGCCTGTCCTGTTTCACGCGGGTAAGGTAATCCAGACAATCGCCAAAAGAATTGCCGTGACTTATTTTGCCAATCATATTTCAGAGCTTTTTTCGTTGAACAGGCTGATTGCTGCATCCAATTTCCGGATTAGAGCCGACGCCTCATTTGCTACGCTCCAGCATCGTCCGGCATTACAAGCTCTGGCAATCTGGTTGAGATTGTTTCTTTCGCGAATAAGCTCGTTGAGAGTGGCCATCTGTTCACTGGAAACACGCTCGATGATTGCTGTATTCAGTATGCAGTCGCGTCCGAATGTGGAGAAGCTGGTATAACCGGCTTTCCTCATTCGTTCTCGCACGGCAGTGAGGTCGTTGCAGGAGAACTTAATACTCCTTACTATATTGCGGATATCCAAGATGTCCGTCTTATTGTATCCCGATAGCGGGAGTGAATTGAGTTGCTTTCGCATAAATGATTGTTATGATTAAGTGGATAAAGTGGTTGTAGTGATGATGGAGGGGAATTGCGAGGTACTCGATTGGCTCAGGTATTACCTTAGCCTAAACTCGCTCCCCCTCCATTATCATTACGGTGGTTGCCGCCCTTTGGCGGCAAATCCTGCGGTTCGCAATGCTGAAACAGTCTAACCAATCAAAGTCAGATACTTCAGATACTATGGTAGGCATCTGTTTCGGCACACGATTGTTGCCAGAGATAGCGTTCCTCCTCCTTTGCCCGGAAGGCTGGAACAAATCTGATTGGATAACTAAATGTGTCGCTCATTTTTAATCTCTGTTTTAATAGTGGAAGCCAAGTAGTTAGCTATGGCTCTATAGCCCTGAGGTTATGAGGTCATGAAGCCTTGAACTATAGATAAATAGATTTGTCAATCAAACAATATAGAATATTGTAGGTAAATCAATCTTTAAGACAATATCATTATCGTTCATTAAGCAGTTCCATTTCCATATCTATAAGTTGAACTGTAAGGAAGGATACAAATCTGTCTATGAATAGATGTGCCTTTCAATAATATTCGTGTTCTCGAGACTGACTGAAAATCATACTTGCAGTTCAATGGTTGTTCCGGGATATCAACAGTGGTTTGAACTCCTTGAAGGCAGGCAAGATTGTCAATCCTTACTTAAATATACAAATAATAATCCAGTTTTTCAAATCGTCAGGTGATTCATAATTCCGCATTTCAGCATCTTGTCCGAATATGTCCGGCTATGTCCAAGTATGTCCGATTTGAGAAACTGAATTTTTAACAATTAAATGTACGATAATCCGGTCATGCCATAACTACACCATCAAATTTGCGGCGCATTTTAACCAGATCCTCCGAAATGGTCTTGTCCTGCATTTTCGCGTAGGTCTGCGTGGTTTTTATATTCGAGTGGCCGAGCATCTTCGAGATGGTTTCTATCGACACATGGTTGTCGAGCGAAAGGCAGGCGAAAGTGTGGCGCGCGACGTGCGTTGTCAGCTTTTTGGTGATACCCGCAAGGTCGGCGATTTCCTTCAGGTAGCCGTTGCATCGTTGATTTGATAATACGGGCAGCAGTCTGTCTGTACCGATTATTTTCTTGTGGTCGGAATATTTTTCGATAATCTGGCGAGGGATTTCCAACAGTGGTATCGAACTGAGTTCGTCTGTCTTCTCTCGGTGCTTCCGTATCCAAAGTTCGCCGTCGGCATCGGTCACAATCTTGTCGGCAGTGAGGGTTGACACATCCGAAAAAGCCAGTCCGGTGAAGCAGCAGAACACAAATACATCACGCACCGCCTCCAGTCGTGGGAGCACTTTGAGGTCGAGCGACATGATTGCATTGAGTTCCGCTTCGCTAAGATGCTCGCGATTGGTCTTCTTTTTTGAATAGGTCTTGCCGTAGAACGGATCGACGTCAAGCCATTTATAGTTGACTGCATCGCGTATAACGCTCCTTATGGTGCTGATGTAGCGAATCGCGCAGTTGTGCCCGCACCTCTTCTCTGTGCGTAGCCAAAGCTCGAAATCGTCAATCAGAGGGAGCGTCACATCACGCAAGGGGATGTCCTCGGCCTTCTTGTGCGATTTGAGGTATTCTTTTAGATAGGTTACACAACGCTCCCAGCGAAGAACAGTACCCTCTGAGATGTCGCCAAGTTCCAGCCGCTTACGATATTTCTGGGTCAAGCCGAAAGCACGGTGCATGAATTTTGAGAAAAGTGTTAAATTTGTGGCATGAAAACCGCAGATGCAATATGGATGTGCCTGCCCGAGGGCATGGACGAACTATTTGAAATGGTGCGCTTCGAGCGCACGGAACAGTCCTATGACATATGGCTTGACGAAAAGAAGAAACTGTCTGATGAAGACTATCGTAATCCAAATATCGTAGCGCGAGGCTATACGGATTATGTAACAATACAGGACTATCCGATGCGTGGACGGCCTGTATTTCTTCACATGCGCAAGAACAAGTGGTGGGACAGGCAGACCAACGAAATCTTCAGCTACAATCTCGAACTTCCCAACGAGGAAGGAACACGACTCAGCGCCGAGTTCGTGGCTTTTTTAAAAGACGAAGGTGGAGACGACAGCCCTGTCGATTAAACAGATAGCGCAGATGTACTGCGTCAACGGCAAACATTTTGCCGACTTGTACCGCAATAAGATAAGCGGTTACGCCGACTGGTGCGAACAGGAGCTTGGCTGTGGGTTCTATTTCAACGCCGATAATATCGGCCCTTACATGAGTCTTGATGAGACGTGTCTGAGCAACGGGGAGGTATGGACGTTCCTGACCAACAAGGACGGCCACGGAGGCAAGGGAACACTTGCGGCAGCCATTCCCGGAACAAAGAGTGACGAAATTATATCCATACTCATCGGAGCTATGGAGAAATCAATCAGACGCAGGGTCAAGGAAGTGACCTGCGATCTCTCGCCATCAATGATGCTCATAGCCGCAGAAGTGTTCTATAACGCCCATGTAGTCAACGACCGTTTTCATGTCCAACAGGTCTATAATGAGGCCGTTGACGAAATCCGCATTGACATTCGCCGACAGCTCATCGCAGAGGAAAACAACCGCAACAAGTCCGAACCGCCGGTAACGTACTCCAACGGAGAGACCATGCGCCAGATACTGGCTCGCAGCAAACACACTCTGATGATGTCGCAGAACAAATGGACTGACATACAGCGCCATCGTGTCAACATACTGTTCAAATACTATCCAATATTGAAGGCTGCATACAGCCTTGCGATGGAGCTGCGCAAGATTTTCAACGCTAAAATCTCACCGACAAAAGCCATGGGGAGGATGAACAAGTGGTATGAAAAGGTAATGGCATTGGGTAACAACAACTTCCGCTCGGTAATCAAAACATTCAAGAACCACGCCCCAACAATCCTGAACTATTTCCGTCGTCGTGCGACCAATGCCTCTGCCGAGGCATTCAACTCTAAAGTCAAAATATTTCGCTCACAAATGCGTGGTGTCCGGGACCGCGACTTCTTCATCTTCCGATTAGTCAAACTCTACGCCTAAAAATTTAACACTTCTAATTGCCCAATTTAACATATGCACCGTGCTTTCGGCTTGAGCCATATTTCTCATTGTTTTCGCAGAAAGTTTCAAGAAACATCCGGATTTTAACTTTTTCGTCAACACCGAGAAAGCGTTTTTTCATAGTGTCCGGATTGATTAGTGCACCTTCCGCCACCATTTGGGTGTGGATTGCAAGGAGCTTTGCCCTGACGGTTTCAAGATATCGGTTAAGTTCGATGTCGGCTCGGCTTTTGCCTTTGGACATACCCTTTGCCGCAACCCACATATCGGGATTGACAGTCCGGTTGATGTTCAGCTCCGCACGTTGACCCGCGATTGTGATACGCAGGATAATCGGCACCTCGCCGTTGCGTAGCACCCGCGCCTTTCGTGCGATAAAGGTCGCATTAAAGAATTGCTGATTCTTCATACTTTGATGTGGTTTAGTGTTACATTAAAGTTACAAAAATTTTCTCAGTTTTGCAAACTTCAAGGCAACGATTTGAAAAACACATCAGTACGAGTATCCGAGGGTCCATTCGAGGGTCCATTCGGGTGTCCGATGAAAAAATGTACCCTCCGAAGATGCCACAACGCCGTGATTGTAGAATCTTGACGATGGCGTAAATATCTGAACGATAGCGTTCAGAACCCTTGCGAGGGTACAATCTCCGCTCCTGCCGGCAATGTACCCTTTTGGGACACCCCGCCACTTCAATATTCTGCGTAGAAACGCCGGTTGGGGATAACGAAAAACCTCTGAAATCGTCTGGATTTCAGAGGTTTTCTGCATTTTGATGCTTTGTCTTGTGACCCCGGAGATTTCGGAGTTATTTCATCTGTTAGCACTGGTTATCAAAGAGTTGCGAGCAAGAGTATAGAGCCGACTCACTATTGGCTCACTCCGCTACTTCAATGTTCTTCACCGTTATGATGATACGGTAATGCAAAGTTAATATTTTATTCCCAATCATCAAAGAGCCAAAGCGTTAAAAATCCTTTGGACTCACGAATACAGGAATTTTCCGGCTTACGGTTCAAAATGCCAAATCCAAGTATTCCATAAGAGAATGGCTTTTGCCGACTCACGGTTGATTTGCCGTGCTGTTTTCAGCCGAAAATGCTTCCTGCGACTATCTTTTGACTGCGGTTATCTCATCGGTCAGCAGGTGGATTGTTGATGACGGATTAGTGTATGCCTCTTTGGATTTTGCTCGTTTGGCGGCATCTCCAATCGCGTCTATCAAGACCTTTTTCATTGCCGTGGAGAATATGCCTTTCTGATAATCTGCATCTATTCCTTTCAACATTGCAAGACATTCGGCGGATGACAACTCCTTGTTGGTGTCCTTATAATGTAACAGAAACCAATACTCGATACTGGGATTGGAGAGCAGTAACACTGCTTCTTTTATCTTTCGCAAACGCTCCAGCATACCCGGCACATCAAGGTCAAACATCAAAAATGTCTTATCCTCCGATGTTGTAAATCTGTCACGCTTGCATCTGTCAATATAAGGCTGTGAAATATTGGAATCGCTGACCCTCGCTATAATTTCCACCGGCACACGGAAACTGCGACGCAGCAGGTCAACGTATGCCGCCTCCGTCTTACCCTCGCAGAACACGAAGAACGTCGGGTTCATCTTCTTACCTCTTGGCTGCTTTGCTTTTCGTGCCATAGTCAGATGTTCTCAAATTCGTTGATATACGGCACGGCATCGAAACGCCCCTGAAGGTAGGCTTTCTCCAAATCCATTTTCTCCCGGAAATCCTTGTAGTCAAACAATGAATACAAATCAGATGAACCGTCGTCGCGCTTGTTGACAAAGAAAATCTGATCCTTGCGGAAGCGCGTCATGTCAAGCAGGTGTGTGTTGTGGGTTGTGAATACCAGCTGCGCGGATTTGCTTGAATGGAACAGGCTGATAAGATACTCCACCAAGCGGGTGTGCAGACTTGTTTCAACTTCGTCAAGGAACATCACCTTGTTGTTGCGTACCACATCCATGACCGTCAGCATGATTTTGAACAGGATTTTCGTACCCTCCGATTCTTCGGTGTTGAAGTCAAAGGGCAACGCCGGATTACGGCGGTGGAATGTAGTCAGTTCACCGTCTTTATAGGTAAACTCAACGATATCACTGTCGGCGGCTTTAAGCACCCGAAGAACTGCGTCTTTGTTGTCACCAAGAAAACGGTCAATGGCAACAGAAGTCTTGCCACGATAACTGAACACCAGTTGCTCATTGAACCACCTATATATCTCCTTCGCCTTTTCCCTGTCCATCTGGCTTGCGCGTGATATAAACAGAGTCTTGCGCGAGGTGTTGGACGCTACATCCATCGGGCGACGGATAACATTGGTAAACTCATATTTTTCTTTCTTGCCGCCGGATATACGCTCGTCACGCGAAAAAATCAGCGCACGTCTGCCCTTCGGGTAATAATACAGGCTTTCGGTTATTATTTCATCACGGGTGCAACTGAATGAATACTCATGTTCTATGCCGTCAATGATGAAGCGTATATAAAACTCACTGGGAGCGTTATTTTCTCCGAACTTGAACGGCTTGAAACCAAAACTGTCACCCTCATTATAGTTATGGGAGTCGAGTATCATATCAACCGCTGCTTTAACGGCCTTGATTATGTTGCTCTTGCCGGAGGCGTTTGCACCATATATGGCAACCGTTTTCAGCAGTCTTTCATTCCCGACTGCAAATGTGTTGTCGGCAAGGGCGCGGGCCTCCTTTGTCTGGATGTTGGCAGCCTGTAAATCCAGAGTTATCTTCTCGTTTATCGAGAAAAAGTTGGTGAGAGTTATTTCCAATATCATTTCAAATGTCATATTTGGAATTATTTTGCAAATATAACACTTTAATTTGGATTTTAGGTTGTTTGGCACGAGATTTTTAGGATAGCACTACGGAAACGGATAGAGGCGTGGCGGCTCACAGTGTTGGCGTCGGTGTTGCCGTCGGATGGTGACGGTGATCCGGTGGGTCACTGACACCATCCGACCGCACCCCAACTATGGGAGAAGGCTACACACCGGTTTGCCTCAACGCCTTGTGAGGATGCGCCGGTGACGTCGCTTCCCTCACAAGACTCCAATCGGCAAATCAGTGTGCCATACGCCTTCTCCTTATAATGAATCTGAGCCGTCACGCCACTATCCGTTTGTTCCAGCCCACGGGAGCAAGAAAGCGTATGACGCCGATAATTACGCCATGCTCCATGTACGGCGGCATACACATACTTGCTCTTTCCGGGGCCATTGCTTTTATCTCAACGGTTTCCATTTTTCTTATGTCTGTCGTCCAGTGTCACCCTGCGGGGCTTTGCCGCCTCTATTTTTTATGCAGAGTATAATCTCCATTCAAAGTTTATTCGCTCGAAGTTGATTAACACGACGGTACGGGGTATTCTTTGGCATTCGCGCAAAAAAATCTCCACAGCTCCCGGTGGTCGGTAGTATTTTTTTGTGCAAGTGCCGAACACCCCTTTGCTCCCGTCGTGCCGCAGGGTCAACGAGCGAACAAACTTCAAACAGCGATTATACGCATTAAAAAAAATATCGCCTTATGACACTGAACGACAGACATATTAAAAATACGAGCTTCACACCTTCTCCAGCTCATACCGCATTAAAAAAGACGGCTAAGGTGGTGGGGATAGCAGTCGGGGCGGTTGTCGGGATTATTCTTTGGGCGATACTCAGACCGATATTCCGAGGTGTGGGGTGGATAATCTCAATCCTCACCGCAATAGGGATTATCTACTTGGTAATGACACTCTAAATATTTACGACTATGGCAACGAAAAGAAATTCAAAGACTTGGGAACAGCAAGCCAAATATTACGAAGTTGACAACATCGCCGAGTATATGGTGGAAACCTATATCAACGGCAACATATCAACATTCCGCAAGCTGTACTATGAACTCAAACCTGCGGGTCGCAAGCTGTTCATAAGCTGGCTTTTCCATACGGAACTGAACCGCAAGGAGATTGAAAAAATGATACTCGCAACACTCTAAACACATACGACTATGGCAACCACAAGAGAAAACAAAGGCACACGAGCCTTTAACAAAACTATCAAGGCGTATCTTGAAGAACGAGCCGAGAATGACGCACTGTTCGCAGTCAAGTTTGCAAATCCCTCGAAATCAGTTGAGGACTGCGTGACCTACATACTAAACTCCGTGCAGAAAAGCGGTTGCAACGGGTTCGAGGACGATGAAATATTCGGAATGGCAGTCCACTACTATGACGAGGAAGAAATTGAGGTTGGCAAGCCTATAAACTGCCAAGTGGTAGTCAACCATACGGTTGAACTAACCGAGGAGGAAAAGGAACAGGCACGGCAGGACGCCATCAAAAAACTCCGTGACGAGGAGATGAAGAAAATGCGAAAGCCTATCCAGCCGAGAAAGACCGCCGAGAAGAAAAACCAAGTTGAACAACCCAGTCTATTTGACCTCTAACATATTACGACTATGAAACCGACAACAAAATTCCATAAAGACATACTCAAAGAAAGCCGTAAACTCCGCCCCGTCACAAAGGCGCAGGCTCAATGGGCGATAGGCGAATGTTTTGAACACTTTGCCTTCCGTGTTCAGAGTGGCAATACCACCTGCATGGACTGCGGACACACTTGGCACAGCGATGAAACATCGGGCAAATGCGTATGCCCCCGATGTGGCAGGGAACTCACTCTTGAAACCACCCGAAAGCAGAAGGCGAGCGGTAAGATGTATTTCAACGTGCTTGGTATGAACGGGAAATACCAGACTTTGCGGATGTTCGCCATATTCGCAGAAATGCGCAAGGGAAAGAAAGCCGAATACAGCATCGTGGAAATCGGTCAGTATTGGGTAGCCCCCAACGGACAATGCGCCGTAATCGGACTTAGACGCAGTATGAGTTACTATGTGGATTGTTTCGCATACGGCTCGCCTATGGAGATACGGAGCAAGGATGATGTGTTCGCAGATATAGCGATGGATTTTCCGATGTATCCCAAAATGAAGATAATCCCATCTCTGCATATAGATGTTATGGGCAACAAGTTCTTCAATATGTCACCGGCGAGATGTATAAGCCGTTTTCTCTCGCAGCCCCAACTTGAAACGCTGATGAAAAACGATACCGAGCAAGTATTCAAATACTTTCTCAACCGCCCCTATGACTGCCGTATGTGCTGGGCTTCATACAAGATAGCCAAACGCCACCATTACGAGATAACCGACTTAGGATTATGGTGCGACTACATCAAGATGTTGCAGACCTGCAAGAAAGACACTCACAATCCCCACTACATCTGCCCCGACAATCTTCGTCAGGCACACAACATATACCACAAAAAGGTCATGGCGATAGAGGAACGCAGACGCAGGGAAGCCGACATAAGACGCAAGGAGAAGGAAGCACTCGCAGAGCAGGAAAGGAGAGATAGTTTTCTCAAACTCAAATCCAAATTCTTCGGACTTGTAATCTCCGATGGCGAGATTGAAGTGAAAGTGTTGGAGAGCGTGGAGGAATTTATAGAGGAAGGAGATGTCCAGCATATCTGTGTAGGTACAGCAATGTACTACGGCAAAAAAGACTCCCTCATATTGTCGGCAAGGATTAACGGCAAGCGGATTGAAACCGTGGAGGTGTCGCTTGAAACCCTTTCAGTTATTCAATGCCGTGGAGCGTGCAACCAAAACACCGAATATCACGACCGAATTGTGAATTTGGTGAACTCCAACGCCCAGCTAATCAAGGCGAGAATGACCGCCTAATGTTTAACACGACCTGCGTCAGCAATGGCGCAGGTCACAAAATCACCCTAATTATGAACGTGACATTTGAACATACGACAGTAGTCTATGACGATAAGATAGCCGAGGTGCTTGTCGGTTTTGTGAACCATATTCTTATAGCCTACAACGAGGAAACTCTAAGGCGGTTGGTAGCCGACTATGCGGAGAAATCGGCACTTGACCAATACTTCGTATATGGATTTGGCAGACACCACTTTTGGCTGGCTCAAAAGAAAATCACCGACCCCGAAAAGGTTTTCAACTACCGAATACTGATTGTGAAATTCTAAAATACATTGATATGGCAACAAGATTAACTGTGAATGGCGTATCAACCACCATTACACCCGATACCGAGCAATACGAGCGTTTTATGTCGGCACACCGAGGGAAACGTATCCTTTTCTATCAATATGACTATCGTGCCACCGACGGCACTCTATTCAGCACCGTGGCAAAGACTTTGAAAGAATGTCGCCAACGCCGTGATGAATGGCTGAACAAGAAAATCAACAACTCTAAATAATAGCGTTATGGACAACCAAGTAGCAAAAATAATACTCCAACAAATCGGAGGGCGCAGGTTTGTGGCAATGACGGGAAGCCACGATTTCATCAACCTCGGCAACGGACTGAGAATGAGCCTTAGCCGAAACAAGACATCGGCTAACCGCCTTGAAATCATATACGATAGTGGCGCAGACCTCTACAATGTCAGATTTTATCGTCAGAGCATCAACCACAAGACGTTTGAGGTGACGACAAAGGACATCAAGACGATAGATGGTGTCTATTGCGATATGTTGGAGGGCATCTTTACCGACGTGACGGGATTATACACCCGATTTTAACCGAACATTTGCCAAGTCGTAATAGAGAAGGCTGGCGACCTCGTGATGAAGTCGCCAGCCTTGATTTTGCCAAAAATTTCGGCCGCCAAAAGGCGGCGTTGGTGCATTTCTATATGACAAACTGTCATATCAGCAAAATATGTTGCTTTGGCATACTATTTGCCTGATTTATAACTGACAATAGTGTCACAAAACCGAAAAATTGTTTTTTTAGTTATGGGAATCAAACCGGGACCCAAAAGAATTGCCAAATCTACTGGCAAACCAGATCGTCGTCAGAGGGATAATAAATCCACTCCGGGAAACACACCCTCTCTCAAGCCCCATATCCATAAAAAAGGGGATTGATCCAAATCTTTATGGATAACATTTCAGATTGCCCATACAATTGGCTAATTGCTGATTATGTGGGCGATTTATTTGTTTCCATAGGTCAAGATAAACTTTATTTGAGCATAATCTCTTGGTAAAGATTGCACACGATAAAAATAACAGTTAACTTTGCATTGACAATTAGTGTCACAAGTGACATAAAAAATCAATGCGCATGATTATTCAACGGCCTCATTATCTCCAAAAACTCATAGATTGCCGACACAACGGTCTGATTAAGACCGTTACAGGCATCCGGCGCTGCGGCAAGTCATATCTTCTTTTTCAACTGTTTTCTTCATGGCTGAAAGAACAGGGCATTTCGGATGACCATATCATAAAGATAGATTTAGAAAACCGTCGCAATAAAGAACTTCGGAATCCGGATGTATTGCTTGAATACATAGATTCAAAAATAAACGATGATGGGATGCACTATATCATGATTGACGAGGTGCAACTTGTAAGCGAATTTGAGGATGTGTTGAACAGCTATCTTAAAATGTCCAATGTTGATGTGTATGCAACGGGAAGTAACGCCAAATTCCTTTCCAAAGATGTCATAACGACTTTCAGAGGTCGAAGCATTGAGATAAAAGTATATCCTTTGAGTTTTCGGGAATTTTTCTCTGCCTATGGAGGACAACAGGAAGACGCATTGGACGCTTATATGACTTACGGAGGAATGCCGCAGATACTGGATTTTAATGATGAAGGACTGAAAAGCGATTATCTTAAAAACCTTTATACTGAAACATACCTGCGTGATATAAAGGAGAGGTATCAGATTAAGAATAATGAAGATATGGAAAATCTGCTTGATTTCATATCCTCATCAATTGGTAGCCTCACCAATCCGACCAAACTTTCCAACACATTTGAAACAGTAAAGAGGGAGAAAATAAGCAGGAACACAGTTTGCTCTTATCTTGAATACATTTGCGAGGCATTTCTCGCAGAAAAAGCCTCACGATATGATGTCAAGGGCAAAAAATATTTGGATACGCCCTACAAATACTATTTTACAGATCTCGGTCTTAGAAATGCCCGACTGAATTTCCGCCAACTTGAACCATCACACATGATGGAGAACGTAATTTACAATGAACTGCGTATAAGAGGATTTAATGTTGATGTCGGTGTCGTGCCGATTGTAAGGCGCAACGCTGAAGGAAAACAGGAACGTGTACGGCTTGAAATAGACTTTGTATGTAACAAAGGCAGCCGAAAATATTATATCCAGTCGGCATATCAAATGCTTGATGAAGATAAAATAAGACAGGAAGAAGCATCGCTACGAAATGTCGATGACTCGTTTAAGAAAATAATAGTTGTTGGTAGCAACATTATAATCCGCCGCAATGAAGCCGGTATTACCACTATGGGAATATACGATTTCTTGTTAAAAGAAAATTCTTTAGAACTCTAAAACATATATGTCTGATACCTTTGCCCTGATAATCGGGAATAATTCATATTTTGAGCCGTTCAACCTGAATAATGCCATTTTTGATGCACAAGCAATCAAAAATGTATTCGTTAATCTTGGATATGATGTTGTGGAGTATTATGATGTTGATATTGCTCATATCGTAGAAGTCCTTCGTGTAATTAAAGAAAAAATCAAAAATTACAAACATTTCATTTTATATTATGCAGGTCATGGGATGGAGTGCAGAGGTATTAATTATCTGCCAGCAATAGATTGCCAATTACAGTTTGCAGATGAATATTCTCTATCCCATCAAAGCATTGGTCTTAACGAGATAATGAAGATATTGAATGAAAATACAGAAATGTAAATATAGTAATCTTAGATGCTTGTCGTCAGGAAATTAATGAGAGAGGTGTTGTAGGAAACTCTTTTGCTCCTATAAATGCACCCAAAGGCACCTTAATTGCATTCGCCACATCGCCAAAAATGAAAGCAAAAGATGATGGCATAGATGGTCATAGCCTATATACAGGTGCTTTATTGAAATATATTGGCAGTGAACGACTGTCGGTGGAAACTCTTTTTAAGAAGGTTAGACAGACAGTTGCGTTGCTCTCAAAAGGCACTCAAGTTCCGTGGGAACATACTTCACTAATTGGCGATTTCTATTTTAACAAGGGGCAAATGGTCGTAGCAAAGAATTTACCTTATGCAGAAAATGTAATTAAAGATCGCTTATATAATCAATTAGATGAATTTGGATTGCTAATCGAAGAACTGGCTTCTGCTAATTGGTATAGACAAAATGCAGCATTCCCAAAGATTATTGCAATGATACCTAATTTGGACGCCAATCAAAAATTTATTTTAGGGAGGAATTTATATCAAGCCAGTGCAAATCCATTTAATGTTGCCAACTATTTTGAATCGCTTGGAAATAATCTTCATAGGTATTCTGAAAATGATGGTGTTAACCACATATTGAATGGAATCCTATTTGAAATTTACTTTGATTCAAATGGCGATTTTAGAGATGTCTTGAAAGCAGAGGATTTGGATTCAGTTCTTTTGCTACGAAAAGATCACAGATTCATAAAATCTTTTGAATTTATTAGAGAGGCTCTTTCCTCCTATTCAGACAGATTATTATATCTCCCTTCTGATGATGACACCCCAATTGGCATTAATATCGAAATGGATCTACATAAATCTAATGAAGACAAGCAGTATATCACTAAAATTTCAGTTGGCGATTATAATGTAACCCCAAATATAGCATCGCATATCTGGTTTACTGAAGAAAATCTAAAAATAACGCTTTCGTCACTATTTGCAATTCCCATAGATTTAATGAGAATTAACTCACAAATCAAGATTACAGCCTCGAAGATTAAAACGGATTGGGATTTGTAGATTATCGGTAAGGTTTCTACAAAGATTTGCAAAAACCTTACCGATATAATTTATGGAAACAAAGCGGCGAACTCGGTCAGTCGGCGCTGGTAAAGTTGTTTGTGGAATTTGCCTTTGTAGCGGCAGTGGGAGGTATAGGACTTAAATATGTCACGGTTGCCGGATTTCAGTTTTTTCAGCACGGTGGACTTGTTCACTACTCCGGGGCCGCAGTTGTAGGCTAATACGCCTAACAACAGGGCATCTTTGCCGTATGCCTTGTAGAGTGACACAAATTTCAACAGGTCTTTTCGCAACAGGGCGTCAGATTGTTTCTCGGTGAGCTGCACGCCTCGTCGGTATGGCTCGCCGGGTAACACTCTATGACCATATCCGACATAGGGATAATCCTTTGGGCGGTGGAGCGTTTCAAATTTCTTGATGATAATCACAGCTCTCTCGAATGGCGGCAGATCCATTATGTTTATCTTCCGCCCGGCGGCGTTGCCCACCATGACGGTGAGCAACGCGAGAAACATCAGCAGGATTTTCTTCATCGGATAGCCGGATTTACGGGTGTCACAATCGGGCTGACAATCGTACCCTCATCACCGCTGTCTTTGCTGTTGAACTCGAAGGTCTGCTCCCACGGGGTGGTATTGAAGCTGTCCTCTAATGTGGCGATGACATTTATGTTTAACAGTGCCTCCAACGATGAGTAAATCAGACATGTAAGTTTGCTGTTCACAACATTATTTTGGAGGCACTGGCAGAGATTCATCATAGGCTATCCAAGTAAGAGAGAAGATTTTCATCGGTTTTCCATGAGATTTTCTTCCCATTGGAACTATCGATAGCACAGGTCATGAGAGCTTTAGCTTTCATCTCCAAATTTACTTCAGCATAGATGTTCGTTGTGTTTATAGATACGTGTCCGAGCCAAGCACGGATCGTATTTATATCCACTCCTGCTTGCAGAAGATGTGTTGCGGTGGTATGCCGGATCGTATGTGGGCTAACTCTCTTGTCCCTTACGGAAGGGAACTGTAGTTCCAGTTTTTGAGCATACCGACTCACCATTTCGTATATTCCAAATCGGGTTATACGTTGGCCGTAGCGGTTTAAGAAGAGTGGTTCATCTGGCTTTCTGTCATTGATTATTGTCTTAAGGATTGCACAGACATTGTCCCAAAGGGGGCATCTGCGAGTCTTGTTTCCTTTCCCAACAATGGTTACCAAGGGGATTGTTGATTCACTTTTGCTTTTGGCAAGCGTCACGGATGATACGTTCAGGTCGGATGCTTCTTCGGCTCTCGCTCCTGTATTGTATAGGAAGATCAAAAGAGCGTAGTCGCGTCTGCCCTGAGCGGATCTCTGGTCGGGCAGAGATAGCAAAGCATCCATCTCAGACTTTTCAAGATACGTTATCATTCTCTTAGGGGCTTTCTTCTTAGGGATATTGCGTATGTTTCGGCTCCATTCCATATGCTCCGGAGAGTTCATGGATACATACTTTGCGAAGGCCTGTAATGCGGCAAGTCTTTGGTTTCGAGTAGCCACTGAGACGTTACGGGTTTCCTGCTGATTGTCAAGAAAGTCTGACACGACATTGATTGTCAGTTCCTGAAGGTGGAGCTTGTCTGGATTTTTATTACAGACATCTCGAAGGTAGCCAACAAGAAGTCTGAAGGTATCGCGGTAGCTACGTACCGTATTACGCGACAGATTCTTGGCAGCCAGCATATAGTCGGTGAGATAACGCCGCACCCAATAACTGAGATATATGGTTTTTTCATTCATGTTGATTTGTTTTGGGGTTTGCATATTCAAAGAATAGATTGGCCGCATCTGAGAGCAGTCCGGTAGTCATGTTAAGATACACAGTTGTGTAACTCACTTGTTTATGGCCCAGATAGGTAGATAACACAGGCAAAAGAGTCTGAACATCCTTACCATCTTGGTACCACTTTCTTAATCGGTTCACAGCGAACGTATGGCGCAGATCGTGGATACGTGGCTGATACCTTGTGTTGTCGTTTCGGCTGATTCCTGCTTCTATACGTATCTTTTTGAAGATGCCGTTTATGCAGTTCAGTCTCATTGACGAGCCGTTACACATAATCCATAGAGATGTGTCTTCATCAGAGATCTTGCAGTTGTCCTTTCTCCATGAAAAGAACTTTTCAATCAGTTTCTTTACTTCCTCGTTGAAAGTGACAGTTCTTGACGTGTAAAATTTGGATTCATGGATTGTGATACAACAGTTTGCCAGATCCACATCTTTCATGCGAAGGCTCATGGTCTCTGAGATTCTTAACCCCAGCACATATGTCAACTGAAGGATTGCTTTGACGCATTCAGGATATGTGAGAGAAGGCCGTTTCTGATATGTCATGGCAGCTGAGAACAACTTCTTGAGCTCGATATCTGAGTAAATATACGGTGTTATTCGCTGCGGTTTCTTAGGCTTATCCATAGTCAAGGGTATTTTTGATACATACCCTCGTGACATGCACCACCGGAAGAAGCCAGACAGAGCAGCGTGACGCGTAAACCACTTTCGAGTAATCTCGTTGCCTCCTGATTGCAAAAAATCTGATGTGATGGATGCGGTTATCTCTAACAGATTCATATCTTTCCCCAGATAATTGCAGAACTGTTTCAGAAGATTCGCATTGGTTTTGAACGACTCTCCCAATGAACGTCTATACTCGACATATTTGTCAATGGCACTATTGAGCATCATAACTCAAGCACCTCCTTACAGTCCATATCCGACACTTCCCTTAGTCTGGAGAAATTGACCTTGGCGTAGATGGCGGTAGTATCGATTTTCACATGTCCGAGCACATCTGCGACTTCTTTAAGAGAGTGTCCTTCATTGACCAGTCTCGTTGCGCAACTGTGTCGGTAACTGTGAGGACCATGATGCCTTATGTTGAGTTGCCTGCCTTCCAGAGATCTACTTGCCACTTGGTAAACTGTTGATGTACATATGCCGTGGAATGGAGCTCGGGTAGTAAGGAACACAAACTCCTGCTTCGGATACTTTGGACGAGCTTCAAGGATATATCTCAGAAGTGGCTGTGCAACCTCATCTATCAGAGGCATTATCTGCGGTCTGCATCCTTTTGCCCTACGCAGATGAATGACGCTATTCCGCCAGTCAATGTCCTTGAGTTTCAGTTCAGTGATTTCACTGGATCTCAAGCCATACATTGCCAAAAGCGATAAAATTGCATGATTCCTTATGCCCTGAATCGTCGGATTTCGCGTAGATTCAGTCAAGATAACTTTCACGTCATCCCAATGAAGATATGACGGAAGTTGCTCCATCGTGTACAGCCGAGGGGCGGAAAGTGTTTTCCACAAATCGTCTTTCACCCATTGTCTATCAGCCGCATATCTGAAGAAGCAACGTAGTACGGATACAAGCCCTGCAATAGTGCGTCGATTACACCCATTGTAATGACGTTCTTTGAGATAACTGTCAATGTCTGTAGATTGAACATCGGCAAGCAATAAGCTTGAGCCCTGAAGGTAATTCATCAGATTACGAAGTATACTCAGACGGCTTCTATGAGTCTGGACAGAATATCCTTTGGATTCAACAAGCCAGTTGAGATATGACATGATCTTGTCTTTTTCGGGAAAATCATGTTCCTCCGGCTGGGCAAGTAGTCCCATATGTGAAAGCCAATTAGTTGTGACATGAATGAACGTCCGATAACTATTATCGGTACCGGATTTCTTTCGTTTGCTTGGATCCTCAACATCTCGCCATATAGCTGCCGCGTTTTGTATTTCACTCATGGTTACAAGAGAAGTAGATGGTAAATCAAGCAACTCTATGGCTGTCAGTTGATATTGTGCGATTCGTCTCAAAGTCACTGAAGGAACCCCCTGTTGTTCTTGAGCTTCCAGATATACGAGCCGTTCCATATACATCGGTGAGACAAGGTGTCGAACTCGAAAGTATCCTCTTGGAAAAATCTTGCTGATTATATTATCCTCAGGATAATAGCGGTGATCCAGTCTTCCCAAATATGTCAACCATCTCTTGGACGCACCAAGAAAGCGACAATGGAAATTAACCTCCACGCGCATATCACACCGTTGTTGACGTGTCATCGAATCCCATTCAGATGTCTTTTGGACGATATATTCCAATGGAATCTCGAATGTGTCACTTTCTCTAAGGGCAAGAAGTTCATCAATTGCGATTAGCAGACCAGCCAATCCTCGCAAATGTCGAATGCCCATTCCATCTGCGTGTAGTTTGTGCAGATATGCTTGTCTTTGCTCAGAGAATGAGGCTTGCTCATGTCTTTGCAAATCCAAGAAGTTTGTGAATAGTAAATTAAACATATTGTAGAATTAAAAAATGTCTGATATAAAATATGACTATTTTCTTAACCCTAAAATTATGTTGTTATGATTAAAGTTAATGCACATATCCTTAATTACTTATCAAGTGATGCAAACATAAATGTCATCGCCACATTAGAAGATTTATGTAATGGACAACATACATCTTCCACGACCACGAGGAATTTGTGTGCTTCGTCACTTTTGGCGGTGTAGTTCAGTCGGAATGTTTTACTTTCAAGAAGCACACGGTCGTTGTTGACCAGCACCGGGCCGTCAACGAGTTTGAGCGAGCCTTCTCCGTCGTACTGGAAGTAGCGTATGGTATAGAGGGTGTTGGCATAGTTGCCTTCGGGCTTTATCTCGAAGCGCAGTTCGATGGTCTGCCCTTTGGCAATCTTGTCAGCGTATGGCATGACTTCCACTGTGAAGGGATAGGACTGCTGCACATCGAGGTCGTCGGAGCAGGATGTGAGGCTGCATACGGCAGCGATTACAAGGGAGAGAATGGCGATAATGCCAAATGATTTTTTATTTGTCTTTTCCATTTTTGTGTCTGTTTAGAATTTTAGTTTTGTTGATTTCTTGGGGTTGAGCGATTGTAGGTAATCGTTCAGATCCTTGTGGTCGGGATAGAGTGCGGATTTGTCGCTCACCCTGTCGCCGAACTCGCGGCGCAGTCTGGCTACTGCGGCACGCCCGGCGGTATCGTTGTCAAGATAGCACAGTATCAGCGGGTATTCCGCCAAAGTCGGGATTGCTTTGCCGACATTCGCCACGGAGTTAAGCACAACACTGTCATTGCCTTCATTCAATCCGAGGCGTTCCGCCGAAAGAAAGTCGATGAAGCCCTCGAATACATTACACCGGGCGTTGCTGTTGGCGACATTGGTGATATGCTTTGGCGGATAACTTCCTTTGAAGAAGCTGTTTCGCAACTCAAATCCGTGTGCGCTGTTCTCAAAACCGATGGCATAATAGTTTTTGCCATGCAATTTATAATCCACCTGCACACAATATCGTTGTGCAATGTCGGCAGGTATGCCACGGTTGGCGAGGTAACGCAGTAGAGCCGGCGATACTAATTGGGAGATTTTCACGTCCTCAAAGGTCGGCTGCTCAATGAATGGCTCCGGCTTGTAAGGCTGTGATATCGGCATCCGCATCTTTTCGGCTATGTACTCCGCCTGTCGGATGAAGTCGGTGGAGTTACACAGTTCTCCGGCAAGAGTGAAGATGTCGCCTCCGGCACCGCTACCAAAATCGAACCATACATTTTTACGAGGATTGACATGAAACGATGGCTTTCTCTCGTTGCGGTACGGGGCATAAAACCACAGACCTTTGCTGTCGCGCCCAGTCGGCTCATAGCCGAGGTGGTGCAGAAAATCCACAAGGGATATTCCCTTGATAGCATCTATATCCATAGGCTAAAACCGCATTTTGCGTTTGGGTTTGGGCGGCTGTTGCTTAGGCTGTTCCGGTCTGCTGACGGGCGTAGCCGTCACATCACCCTCGGCTTCATCGCCGTTGACGGTCACTTCGTAAGTCTTGAACTCCTTAAAATCCTTCATCTGTGTGGCGATATAGAGGTTCAACTCGGAGCGGTTGCAGCTCCCGGTTAGCTCGTAAGCGAGATCATAAATGCCGCCATAGTATTTTTCGGGTTCTTTGCTGTCATACCAGCCATTCTTTTCGGTGTCCACCACCATAGTAGCGTTGCCACCGACAGAATACGGAGCGTTGTATATCAGAAGGTTGCCATCCTTTTTTATCGGCTCATAGCCGATCGCCTTCATAAAATCCTCCAATGGAAGATTATTTATATCGAGGTCTATCACAATCAATCCCATAGGTTTATTCTATTATGAATTTGACACCAACACCATATTGCATATGGAATATCTGCACATCGCTACCGAAAGTGAAACGCTCCTTTATATTTGCGGTCAGAGCAATTTTGTCTGAAAGGTAGAAATCCGCAGAGAGCGTGAGCGCGCCGCCATAGATGAAGTTGTCGCCGTCATGGAGCGTCGAACCGTCGGATAAAACCGACTTTCCCCAATTCACTGTTTCGTAGCCACCGAGAGCTGACACGCCGCCATATAGGTGGAAGGTCTGCGAGTAGTCGCTCAACAGATGGAGATTGTAGCCGACCTCACCTGTAAACTGAGCCACCGTGATACGACCTTTCGCGCCGTATGGCTTGTAGGTCTGGAGATACTCGCCGCCGAAGCTCCAAGTATTGGCACCGCCTTTATAGACGGAGTAGAACACTCCGAGAGAATAGCCGCAGTTGCGAGAGTTGCCGGTATAAAAGCCGTCTGCCATATCAGCCTTGATTTCTACCGTTGACATTCCGGGGAGGCATCGCTGGGCCATTGCCCGCCCTCCGAAAAGGGTGAGCATGGCAGCGATTATCATTATCGCTTTTCTCATAGGTTATTGTATGCTTAATTCGTCAATTATGTTGGCTCTCACAATATCCTCGTTCTCGACCACGAAAGACTGGTGTCTGCCGCCTTCCTTTTCGGCAATTTCGATAACGAGCTGCTTGTCATCGGGAATGGTGAATTTCTCCAGAGCGAAGACTGTTCTTTCGGAGGATTTTCCGTGTACCACCGTCACATAGTTCTGGGCGCGGAGCGGTTCAAGTACCTGCTCCTGCATAGCAGTACGCTTGATAACCTTCTTATCCACAATCTTGAAGCTGACATAATCGACATCGAAAGGAATGTTTGATGTGTTTTTCAGTTCGGTGTGGAAATAGAGAAGCCCGTTGTTGGCATATATGGATTTCAAGAGGAACTGCACCCCAAAACGCTTTGAGCCTATATGTTTGATTTCGCGCTTATTCTGCTTGTAGATACTTTTCATAATCAGCTTGACAAGCATCGGTGACTCGCTACCTAACTTTTCGAGGTAGATTTCCTGCGCATTATTCGGGCGGTTCACCGCCTCGCCGTCATGCAGAAAATCGGTCATCTCGATATTGAGCAACAGCGGCTCTTTGGCGAATTTCACGTTGAAACTATAATAGCTTCCGTCCTCGGTGATTACCGACAGATTTGTTTCCTGCTTGAACGACTTGAAGGCTGATTTGACGCGCAGCACGTTCTTCGCGCCGTCGGCTAATCCGGCGACAAGGTTCTCGTTGCCCAAGTCGCAATAGACTATTTCCGAGGGAAATATGATGTGCGTAGTCTTTTCGTAGCATACCTCCAGAGCGTGAGGCGGTATCATCCGGTCGAAGCCGACCTTGCGGGTCAGACCGTCGAACTTGTCACCGTCGGTGTAGTTGCCGCCGTACACATTGATGTCGTGTTCTGCTACCTGAGTGGCAACCTGTTCCGTGCCAGACGGCACGTTATTATCGGTGTTTTTAACCGACTTTGTTCCGGCAAAAGCAGTGCTTGCCATGCCGATAACGGCAATAAGCGAAAGTAAAAAGAGTTTGTAATTCATTGAATTGTGGATTTAATGGTGAATAATCATATGTCTTCCGGCTGGTGAAGCATCACACGGTAGCCGGCTTTGAGGTGGACTTTGACGGTTCGCAGCTTCTTGGTAAGATACTGGCTGACACCGTTTATCAGCCCGCGCCCCACATCAGAGGCAATCTGCGCCCTGGTATTTGTGGAAATGTTGATCGAGCTACCCATCGTACTGCCCATATTGGCACCTATCTCATGCAACGCATCACTCTCCATTGACTGCGGTATATTGATACCCTCCTGCCCGTCGGAGTCATAAACCTGCAACTCCACGTCATATATCGAGCCTTCGCACTCGATGGAGGTGATTTCAATCTCCAGCCTTTCGCCCTGCACTCTTGCAGAGCCGACAACGGTGGTGTTACGCGGTATCAGGCGGTTGCCGACCCACATAGGTTCGGAGGTTCTCAGCCTGACACTCTCGCCGTCAACCACACTCTGGTTACCGGCCACCACTGCGGCTATGGTATTCTTGGCGACCGCCCTCATTGTACCCACCGAGGTATTGAAGCCCCTGACGGTTGATGTCTGACCGAGCGAGGATACCACATTCCTGTTGACCTGCGCCACCGGCTGCACATCCCGTTTGCCCTTTTCTTCGGTAGGATGTGGCGGCGAATAGCTGCCGCCGTTGCCCATATACTGTGCCGCCAACTGATACGAGCGTTCCATCAGTTCCATCTCGTCGGGCTGTGCCGCCTGTTGCTGTGCCAGAGCGTTCTGAACCTCCAACTCTGCAATACGCTCATTTAGAGCCTCCATTTCAACATTGTCGGCTGAGGTATCCTCCACAAAAAAGTCATTGAGCGACGCCTGAACCTCCTGATACGCCTGCGCGGAGTTCTCAACGGCGGACTGATGCTCAACGGTATCGGTTGTAAGTGCGGTCAGAGTATCAAGGGCGACCACCGCACGCTGTTGCGCCTCCTTCTCTTTGGCGGCATCGGCGGCGGCATATTCCTCCGCTTTGGTCTTGATGCCGCCGTTCTCACCCTCAGGAATTTCGGTGTTGAAGGCATTGCCGACCTTGCTGTCATTCTTGTTGAGGCTTGTGTACAGCAGCCACAGTATCACTATGCCGCACACGACAGCCGCCGGGAACACGACTAAGTATTTCATCATCTTCTGCCGTTCAGCCTGCGATTTGGGCTGGAAGAAGCCGTTAATCTTCGCTTTCCACTCCTGCATCGTCATAGTCTGGAAGATTTTGAGGTTCATGAACGGGAGATTTGGTAACGATGTCGATCGGCATTATATGCTCAATCGCCACAGATTTTTGCGCTTTGCCCAGACCTATCCTGTAACAGGCGTGACCGAACACGAAGAAGGCGGTAAGCACAAACACGGTCAGCATCAGCGACACGACAGTAAGCCGTTGTTTCTGGGGAATTGACTCGCACGCTCCTTTCAGGCGCGTTGTGAGCCTCCCTTTCGGGGTGCGCCACATATTGTTATATATGGCGGAGAATATTGATTTAATCTTTGTCATAATTGAATTATCGTTTTACGGTTGAAATATCCTTGTTCTCAAGTATTGTGAAGCCTTCGATGATGAAGCCGTTGGGATTGTCGTCGGAGCGTGAGGCGTTGGAGAGGCGGCACTGCGTCACCAGTGTACGCTCTGTAACATTGCTTTCGCGGATAATCATTTGTCGGGCATAGGTTTTAGCGATGTACGGATAGTTGTTGAAATCGCACACCACACTGTCCACTTGCAGCACTTGGTTGATGTTGCCGGCGATGATACGGTTGTAGTAACCCTTCTCCGAGAAATCGGTGTAGTAGTTGTATGCCGACTTGTCCGACAGTATAAGGGCGCGGTTGATGTTATGCTCAATCGCCGATTTGTCGGGCGACAGAGTGAAAAACAGTTCATGGAAGCGTCGCACATGTTCACGGGCTTCCGCCGGGCGGTTCTGCTCCATGTCCTGCGACAAGGCGAGCATAAGACTCTTGCCGTTGTCAAGAACATAGATTTTTTCCCTCTGCCTTTCAGCGAAATTGAACACGCAGATCAGAGCCACCGACACCACCACGGCACACATCGCCACAAACACAATACCAAACAGCCGTATCTGGCGGAACGAGGTTTCGATGTTTTTAAGTGATTTGAATTGCATTTGAATGTCGTTTGAATATTATTTAAGCAATTTGCCTGCGTTGCCCGCGACATTTCCGGCGACCGCGCCTCCGACACTTGCCGCACCAGAACCGACCTGCATCGCGGTGGTGTTGACAGCACGGTTATAGTTTCCGGCACCTCCGGCTTGTATTATCCAGCCCGCCACAGTTGGAATCGTGAAGTATCCTATAATGCCGATTATCATAAAAATGACATAGCAAGTATTTGAGCTGTCGAGGTTTGCGTTGGGGTTGTTTGTCAGTTCCGAAATGTCGTTCTGCAACATCAGCACCTGTATTTTCGCAAGGATTGTCGAAAATAGGTCTGCCACCGGCAGCCACAGATAAGTCTGGATATATCGTTGTATCCACTGGGTCAGCGTTGACTGGAAGCCATCCCAAACGGAAAGAGCGAAGGCGACCGGGCCGAGAATTGACAGCACGATAAGGAAGAATGTGCGGATAGTGTCAATCGTGAGTGAGGCAGCCTGAAAAAGCATCTCTAACAACTCTCTGAAAAAGTTTTGAATAGCTTTTTTGACTTTGTACATTCCCCGCTCGATATACATTCCGGCGGCTGTGCCTATCTCCGTCACGCCTAATTCGTCTATCTGTCTGTCAAACTCGGCATCATCGACAAGGTAGGCTGTTGACGGGTCATTCATCATCGCCTCATACTCCAGCCTGTCTTTCTCCTCGCGGTATTTCTGCATATCGAGTGTCTGCCCTTCAAGCATAGAGGCTGTACCCTGCACAATCGGCGACATCACAGAGTTGATGGTGCCGAGTACCACCGACGGGAAAAACATTATACAGAAGCCTATCACGAACGGACGTAGCAGCGGAAACACATCAATCGGCTCTGCGGCGGCAAGTGACCGCCAGATGCGATAGGCAACGAAGAACAACGCGCCCAATCCGGCTATCGCCTGAGCCACACCCGCCATATCCTCACATAGAGGCATCATCTCGTCATAGAGCGAGCGCAGTATGGTGTGGAGGTTGTTGAAATCTATTGATAACGCTATCATATTTTTTTAATTATGATTATTACGATTACCAGTATTTTTCAGACCCGTCGCCATAGAGAGCCACCACACGCTGTGTATCAGCCTTCTTTTTGGCACGCAGGTATGACACGCTTATATTCTTGTTGGTGTAATATGCCGTCAGGTTCTTCAGCCTTTTCATCTCCTTGTAACAGTCATCGACCACATCCATACGGTCTTTGTCGGTCATACTCAATGTAGTGATATTGACTACCTGTTTCAAGTCGCCGAGTACGCCGTTGGCTTCTTCGAGAATACGGGTGTAGCCGGAGGCGATTGCCGAGAGTTCAGCCGATGTGAAGTTCGGATCGGTCAGCATCTTCTGGAAATTATTGACGTAATAGCCGGAGATATTGCCGAGCATCAGGATTGTCTGCTGCACCTTGCGGGCATCACGGACAAGGTTGTTGACCGATTGCAGTGCGTCATAATATTTCTTAGCCTGCTGGTAAATTTTCACGGTTTCCTGAAAATTTTTGACCATGTGCGTAGCCGTCTGTGACTCCTGAACGAGTGATTTGGAGTTGTTTACGATGGACTGGGCGATGTTGGACGGGTCTATGACCGTCCATTGGGCGGAAGCCCTGCCCGTGCCTAACATCTGGCACAGGGCAATAAGAGGGATTAAAAACTTGAGTTGCTTCATTTGATTGCGGATTAAAAGTGGTGGATTTATCGTATTCTGTGAGCCATGCTTATAATAGCTCTAATCATGGCGAGAATAATTGTCAGGAGGAGGCCGAGGCAGAAAGATACTCCTGAAAAAATGCCTATTAAGACGTATTTCACTTTCATACATTATTTCTCTCTCCTTTCGTTGGCTAACTGTTTGATTGCGGCTTCGATGTCGCCGCCGAGCTGACGGGCGCGGTCAAGGACTTGGATTTTCTCCGTTTCCTCGGTAGTGTAACACAGGTATTCCTCCGGTGATACCTCCGTGGCATAGACAGCGGACTGCGTTCCGCCCAGCCCGATCCATACCTCTTTGTAGAGCCGGTTGGGGCTGTTTGCCATATTGATACTGAGTATCTGCGCCTTTTCCTTGTCGGTCAGACCGAGCAGCTCCTGTATCTGGTCAAAGCGGTTCATATATTTCCGCTGATCCAGAAGGATTTTACAGTCTGAGTTGTTGATGATGGTTTCCTTGACAATGGGCGACGAGATAATATCGTCCACTTCCTGAGTGACAACCACCGCCTCGCCAAAGTATTTACGCACCGTCTTGAACATATAGCGCATATACTCAGCCATGTTTGCGGTTGACAACGCCTTCCAAGCCTCCTCGCATATAAGAAGTTTTCGCACGCCTTTCAACCGGCGCATCTTGTTGATGAAGGCTTCCATGATGATAATTGTCACCACAGGGAACAGGTCTTTGTTGTCGCGTATGGCGTCTATCTCGAACACGACGAAACGCTTGCTTAGCAGGTCGATATTCTCTTTGGAATTGAGAAGGAAGTCAAACCGGCCTCCGTGGTAATACTGGCGCAGGGTTGTCAAGAAGTTGTCGATGTCGAAATCCTGTTTGTAGATGGGGATAGGACGTTGTGCCATTTCAGCACGGTAATCGTCGCGCATAAACTCATAAAAGGAATTGAAGCATGGCACGATGTTCTTATCACGTTTCATCTTGTCAAGAAACATCGACAGCGCAGAGCCAAGCTCACCGGATTCGGTCTTTGTCACGCGGTCGTCCTCCGACTTCCACAGCGTCAGCAGCAGGGTCTTGATCGAGTCTTTCTTCTCCACATCGAACACCCCGTCATCTGTGAAAAACGGATTGAAAGAAATCGGCTTTTCCTCGGTGTAGGTATAATAGATACCGTCCTCGCCGTGCGTCTTGTTGTGGATCAGATTGCACAGCCCTTCGTATGAATTGCCGGTGTCAATCAGGAGGATATGCGCGCCCTGCTCATAATATTGGCGCACCAGATGGTTGGTAAAGAAAGACTTTCCGCTACCCGACGGGCCCAGTATGAACTTGTTGCGGTTGGTGGTGATACCGCGTTTCATAGGCTCATCACTTATATCCAGATGGATAGGTTTCCCGGTCAGTCTATCGACCATCTTTATTCCGAATGGCGAGAGAGAAGAGCGGTAGTTTGTTTCAGCGGTGAAGAAACAAACAGCGGGTTCTATGAAAGTGTAAAAACTCTCCTCGGCAGGGAAATCAGCCTCATTTCCGGGCATAGCCGACCAGAACAGTGTCGGGCAGTCAATGGTGTTGTGACGGGGCATACACCCCATTGTGGCGAGCTGACTTCCGACATCGTTCTTAATCCTGCGCAGTTCCTCTGCATCGTCGCTCCACGCCATTATATTGCAGTGGCAGCGCACAGAGGTAAGACCATAGCTGTGAGCCTCGTTCAGATAGCGGTCTATCCACTCTTTGTTTATGGCATTGCTTCGGCTATACCTTGAAAGACTGTTCATATTTCGGGCTGTCTTCTCGAACTTCGCCAGATTCTCGTCGTGGTCGTCAATCAGTATATACTGGTTGTAGATATGGTTGCACGGCAGAAGCAGACCAACGGGAGAGGCGAAGCTCAATCTGCAATCCGAGCGGTCAGTCGATAACCGCTCATAACGGTTATCAGTGCTGACCTTTCCGGGCAGATCATCAGTATCTGAAAGTGTATGCAGGCACAGCATCTTGTCGCCGATACGCATTTCTTTCGGTGACAGGTCGATATCCTCCAGACAGTTGACATCTCCCATCGACAGTGACAGATACTTTTCTATGATACCGGAAGTTGTGTCTGTACCGATTATCTCATCGTCACCTATACGGCGCAGCGAGATATAGCCGGTGTCGTTGATAATGCGCTCGAACTGCCCGACAGCTTCCATGAAGCCCACAATCATCTCGTGATTGAGTTCCTTCGGTGTTATACGCCCACGGCAGAGGGTGGAGAAATTCGACTGCTGTCGCATACGCTCCTTTGTGGTCTTTGTCAGGAACAGGTAGCACTTGTGGGCGAGGTATGGACGCTCGTTGAAATGGCGTTCAAAACTGCGGTCAAGAAAACTCAAATTATCTTTTTGCAGTTCCGGCTTATAGTTCTCAGACACAAACCAGTCCTGCTTGTGCGCCACCGAATAATGCGGCAGCACTTTGATCGCCTTGCACCATGCGGCGTGCATGGCTTCGTATTCCTGCGATGTTACGGTGAACAGTTCCGGGAGGCTGACCTCGAAGGCCACCGTTATATCGGCGTCCTTCGAGATGATGCAACCGTGTTCCACGGCGAGCAACGGCAGTTTGCTTTCCAGCGTTGTGGCTTTCAGTGTATTTCTCATTTGCGACCTCCCTTCATTATACTGCGCACACGCAGACGGTTGATGATATAGCGGGGACGGTACTTCACCGAGGTGAGTTTCATAAGACCGTACTGCCCGTACTTGCCGTTAAGGTGGAAGGTGTACCATACCAGAGCCGACGCGCTCACGGCACCGAAGCCTATGCACAGACCCTGCTGTACACCGCACATATAGAGTACCACGAACAGAATGAAATCGGTTATCAGACCTCCGGCGAAGATGAAAAGGTACTGAGCTTTCAGCCCCTTGTATTCCACCGTCCTGCCTATGCCCTTGTTGATAGGATATTCCATTGGCGTGGCGGGATTAGAGGAAGAACGAGCGCAGGATTGTGGCGGCTACCACGAGGAATATACAGGCACCGAACCAAGAGGCGGCGGTTTTCGATGTGTCGGGATCGCCGGAGCTGAACTTTCCATAGACCTTGACACCGCCGATAAGACCCACCACCGCGCCGATGGCATAGATCAGTTTCGTGGCGGGGTCGAAATAGGAGGTCATCATCGAGGTAGCCTCGTTGATACCCGCCAGACCGTTGCCGGCGGCGTAGAGGTTGGCTGCACACAGAAGGAGCGTGAGCATCATCGCCATAGGGCGACGCATACCGGGAGCGTTCATAAACGCTACGATACTGTCATAGAGCTTTTTGAGGGATTTTGTCATAAATTTTATTTTTAGGATGGATTGTGGATTTGGATAGTGGTGGTCAGTGGAGAATATTGAAGTCGATAGCGTCAATGCCGGTTGTGTCTATGTCAGCATGGAACACGATTTTCTTTTTCGGCTTCGCTTCCTCCGGGTTTGAGGGTGGAGTGTCAGCAGTATTATTCTCCCCCGGAATTTCGGGGAGCTGGCACTCAATCATAAGTATGCGCTTGCGCACCAACGGATCGAGCTTGATTTTCTCGATAATCTGTGTGCCTTGTATGTCGGGCAGCACACGGCGGGCGGTTTCCTTGTCATCGGGATTGTCGGAATTACCCTTCAGAACGTTTACAGCAGTACTGATTTCGTTGAAGTCACTGCCTCCGGCTCTGGGTTCCTCCGCCGGGATTTCATCGCCTGTCAGTTCGCTTGCGGAGTGTGTGGCAAAAACTTCATCGAGTTTCTCCACCGGGATTTGTGCTGAGGACTTTTCCTCCGGTTCATCGGGAAAACCGGCATCCGAGGGTTTGCCGTACTCCTTGATGATAAGCGGTAATACCTCTTTGGCTGCTTCTTTCGCAGCCTCGCGGAACACCTCCTTGAACTCGTTGATGTCAAAAGTGCTTTTGCCGACAATACTGTCATTTTCGGCTTCCTCCTCTGTGTCGGCAGCCTTAGCGGGTTCCGGCGATGGCGTTTCCTTTACCGGCTTTGCTGTGTCGGGCTTTGTCAGCACCCTGCGGATAAGCCACAGGTTACTCGCCAGCAGAGCTATTATAAGTACAGTTTCCATCAGAACAGGTCTTTATGGTTACGTTCATGGACACTGCGCATCACCGCATTGTTGCGGGCAATATGCTCAAGTATGATTTCCGAGGCATACGAGCCGATTGACACTCCGGGTCTGTCAAGACCCTTTACCATGCGCGACAGGGCGGCATGAACTTCGGGATAGATATACACCTTCCTGTTGGACATCAAGATGTGCGGCGAGAGAAAACGCTCAATATAGCGTTCTTCCGCGCCATCAGGGATTTCAGCCACCTCGATAGTGGTGACTACTCGTGATTGGGATTTTTTCATGATTGTTGTGAATGTGTGGGGTTATAAAATAGGGTCGATAATATCTGCGAATTCCTCAAAATGCGCTGCAAGCACATTGTTGATATAGGCTTTGATGGAGCAGACCTTCCCTTTCTTCTTGTGGAATAGTATCCGGCGTATCTTCCAGATAAATTCAGGATCGATTTCCGACACTTGGAATTTATCTTCCGGCCACATATAACGCATATTGCGCACGAAGCGTTCCATATACAGCCGTTCCCTTTCGGAATTTTTAGCCTGTACAGTGGTATTTCCGGGGCTTGCACCGTCACCTTCGCCTGCCACCGGCTGTGGGTTAGCCTGTTCTTGCTGTTTGGACGCGCTTTTTCTTTTCAGCGATGACAGACCGGATGGCTCATCACGAAATGTCCTGATAAATTCCTCCGGATCGATTTGCGGCTCATAAACCTTTGACATAGGCTCACTGGTTTAATATGCCGAGCAGTTCATCGGCAAGTTCCGGAAGCCTTGTGCCTTTGAGCAGCGTTTTGTCAGGCGGAACAAGCGTAGAACGGAACACAGCGCGGTTAAGGGTCTTTGACCCCTCGCGGCGATACTTCTTGGTGTCGGGTATCTTGGTTTTCATGGTCTGAAGCCCGTATTCCTCAAACACAGCCTCATATTGGTCATAGAGGTCAGTCTTCTCGCGGGCGTCCACGAGGTTCCAGAGCATATACATCTGTTTGACCGATGTGCGCCCGGTCGTGAGCCACTCCTGTATTTTCAGGGCGAAGGCGAGCGAGCTTTCAAGTATTACCTTGTCGGCGGCGACAGGGACAATCACCATGTCCAGACAGTTAAGGATAGAAACAACACCGGGATTGTTGACTGTGCCGGGAAGGTCGAAAAATACGATGTCTATCTCATCCTCGCAGTCATCGATAATCTCACGGACTTTGCGCATGGCATTCTCCGGCTGAGCCGACAAAACCGGATATGGAGCCAGCTTTGTCAGACGCATATTGTCGGAAAACATCTTTTTGAACACGGGGCTGCACTCTATCAGCTCCTTGTCACGTTCACGCATATCCTCAATGCTGTACTGGGGAAAGTCGCAGTCAACGACAAGGACTTTCAGCCCCCTGACATAGTAGAGGTAACTCGCCGCAAGAACGGTCAGAGTCGTTTTGCCCGCTCCACCTTTCTGGGTGGAGAAAGCGACAAATTTAGGATCTGTCATAAATAAAATTTGAAAATGGATGTAGTGGTGACTGCATAGCAGTGGCCGTCAGCTTCATTTCGACACGTCGCAGACCGGTCTTGTCTATACTCCGTGGGGGGGACAGGCAGCGGCATTGGCTATGCTTTTGAGTTGGGGTACGGCTATCTCCGTCGCTCATGGGCGACCTTCCTCCGCCGTCAGGAGGGCATCGGCTATGTAAGCCGGAAGGTGATAGTCATGTCAGTCATTTTCTTTTTTTAATTTTGGGTGTTGGATTTAGTGGCGGAACATTGTTCCTTTCTAACTATGGCCGCACGGCTATATGTCCGTAGAACCATAGATAGGTAGTTTGCTTCTAATATTCCTTGTCAGGAGGTTTGCCCGCTTTATTATAAGATACATACTTTGCCGTTCAGTAACCAATCTCCGTACATCATAAATAAAATAGATTGTTCGGAAGGACATTGTATAAATACCTTTATTGCGGTCTTGCCAAGAGGCGAGGAATGTTATTGGCAGGTCAGCTTTCAATCTTGCAGTTCAGGAGGGAAGTTCATTATATAACAAGTAGGTTGACTTCCCTGAAGGCGAGCTTTCGAGCTAATCTCTACACAAAGAAACAAAATAAATTCCATTTTGTCAAGCCCTTAAAATTGCCAACTCATTGGCTCATAGAGGTTGAGGTGCCGGATTTCCTCACTTTTCCCCGGATTTCCCGAAAACGGGGCTGAAATTTTAACATTTTGCCATGCGATTTTTTTACTCACGGCATCACCGGACTTTCCAACGGTGCCCCCACGGCAATCCCTGCCGTCATAAAGTTTCAAATTTTCTCTCTTGCAGTTAGGAATTGCACCGGATTTTTTGTAACTTTATGGAAGCATCGACGTGTGTATCTACACTCCGCAGGTATGGAACACCGTTTTTTCACCGCCAAATGGTATGACCGGCACCACAGGCACCGAAAATATGGATTTCATATTAGGAAGGATGTCCACATAGACATAGCAAGGTGTCCGAATAGTAACTATTCGGGTTTCGGGTAACTCCGGTTCCCACGAAACAACCTTGCAATGCAGGATATTCTCCAAAGTCGAATATCCCATGACTTGACCTGCGGTTTGTCTGTACACAGCGATGCACTCACCACAAAATCCATACATAATATGACTGAAAAACCGAAAACCGGGCGACCCTTGTCGCCCAACCGATGCACCCACTGCGTCATGGTACGCTTCGATGACCTCGAATGGGATAGCCTGACCCGCATGATGGAGAAGGCTGATGAATCCGTAAAAGCCACGTTCATAAAAAAACTTATCTTCGGAAAGCCTTTCAAGGTGCTGACCACGGATAAGTCCCTTGCAGTATATTGCGCCAAACTCTCGGAGTTTTTCGCCCAGTACCGTACAATCGGGGTAAATTATGACCTCGTTGTGAAGGAGCTTCGCGCAAATTTCACTGAGAAGAAAGCTATGACACATCTCTACAAGCTGGAGAAAGCCACCATAGATCTGGCAAAAGTCACAGCCGATGTAAAGGCGTTATCCATGCAGTTTGATGAACAATGGTCGCTAAAATCTCGATAGGATCATCGCTCTACGGGGCGTTGTCATACAACGGCATGAAGATGAACCGTGACGAGGGCCGTGTGCTTGGTGCCAACAAGATTATACTTCCGGCAGACGGACATATTGACATTGCCCGAATGGTGGAGAATTTCAACCTGTTCATGCCGAAAACGGGCAGGACAAAAAAGCCCGTGCTGCATATCTCCCTAAATCCGCACCCCGACGATAAGTTGACTGAGCAGCAGTATGAAATCCTTGCACGCGAGTATCTGGACAAACTCGGCTTCGGTGAGCAGCCCTACATAATTTACAAGCACATGGACATCGACCGCCACCATATCCATATAGTGACAGTCAATGTCAACGAGCAGGGCAAGAGGCTCAATCAGGACTTTCTATTTCGTCGCAGCAAGAAAATTACCACCGAGCTGGAGGAAAAATATAATCTCCACAAGGCGCAACGAGAAAAAATCTCGCCCGATACTCCGATTAGAAAGATTGACCCGTCAGGCGACATCAAGCGTCAGGTTGCCAACACCGTCAAGATGGTCGGTATGCGCTATAAATTCCAGACCATCGGGGAATATAACGCAATTCTCTCACTATATAATGTGAGGTGTGAGCCTACCGACGGCAGAGTGAACGGGCGCGAGTATCACGGTCTTGTCTATTTCGCCACTGATAATAATGGCAAGAGCATCGCAACGCCTTTCAAGGCTTCGCTCCTCGGCAAATTTGCGAGTCGCACCGCTATTGACGGGAGATTTGAAATGGCTAAGGAAAAGATTGATATTGCACCGACCAAGCGCAAAGTCACCGATGTGATTGCTCACTCTATCGATAAGGCTGATTTCATCGCCAAGCTGAAAGAACGCAATATTGATGTTGTTCTCCGCTATAATGATGGAGGCCGCATATATGGAGTCACGTTCATCGACCACAACACCATGACGGTATTGAACGGTTCCAATCTCGGCAAGGAGTTTTCGGCAAACGCAATCAATGAGCGATTCAACAATCAGTTCAACAATCAGACAAATATACCTGCCGACACTCACGATGTTTCGACACCCATTGTTGTTCCGCTGGTAGAACCGACACCGGGTGACACTCATACCGACACAGCACAAGAGCCGGTGGTTAATCAACCTTCAAGTGGTCAGCATCAACACACCGTCACCCAATCCGTTTCCGACTTCGGCGACTACGACCTGCCAATTCCGGGACTCGGCCTGTTCCAACAGGGGCAGTCGTTCAATCCCGACGAGGAGGAATTCCGCCGCCGTATGCAGCGCAAAAAGAAGAAAGGGCGTCGCCCGAAATTCTAACAATTCACTTTTCTAAAATTACAATTATGAGCCAACAAGAGGACGACCTCAGAGCGTTGGCAAAGATTATGGACTTCCTGCGGGCGGTCAGTATAGTGTTGGTTGTCGCCAACCTATACTGGTTCACCCGCGTGGAAACCGTCGAGAGCGGCTGGTTCTATTCGACCGTCCATAGGATCTGCGCCAACTTCAACCGCACCTGCGGGCTTTTCAGCACCACTTTCAATGCCAAACTGTTCGCGCTCCTGCTACTTGGGCTATCATGCTTCGGCACCAGAGGAGTAAGGAGCGAGAACATCACATGGCGGCATATCGGCGTAACAATCGCCACAGGCAGCATACTGTTCCTTCTGAACTGGTGGACACTCGACATCGGTATGCGCTACACCTATATAATAAGCACCGTTGTCGGCTACATCTGCCTGCTCATGGGCGGAATATGGGCCGGTCGTATGCTGAAAAACAATATGATGGACGACCGCTTCAACGACGAGAACGAGAGCTTCATGCAGGAAACAAAACTTATGGACAACCAATACTCCATTAACCTGCCGACCAGATTCTACTATCAGAAGAAATGGCACAAGGGCTGGATAAACGTCGTCAACCCTTTCAGAGCCACCATCGTGTTGGGTACTCCCGGTTCAGGCAAGTCGTATGCCGTCATAAATTCCTTTATCAAGCAGATGATAGAGAAAGGTTACAGCGGCTATATCTATGACTTCAAGAGTCCCGATTTGAGTATGATAGCCTACAACCATCTGCTCAGTCACAAGGAGGGCTACGGTAAGGTCAAGCCGAAATTCTACATGATAAATTTCGATGACCCTGAACGTAGTCACCGATGCAATCCGATACATCCCGATTTCATGAGCGACATAGCCGACGCATACGAAAGCGCGTACACTATTATGCTCAACCTCAATAAGTCGTGGGTGAGCAAGCAGGGCGATTTCTTTGTGGAGTCACCGATTGTACTGTTTGCCGCGATAATATGGTATCTCCGCATTTACAAGGGAGGAAAATATTGCACATTTCCCCATGCCATAGAACTTCTGAATAGAAGATACGAGGATTTATTTCCCATTCTTACCAGCTATCCGGAACTGGAAAACTACCTCTCGCCCTTCATGGACGCATGGCAGGGAGGCGCGGCTGAGCAGTTGATGGGGCAAATCGCATCGGCGAAAATACCGCTGTCACGCATGATTTCGCCTCAGTTATACTGGGTTATGACCGGCGATGATTTCACTCTCGACATCAACAATCCGAAAGAGCCGAAGATACTGTGTGTCGGCAACAATCCCGACCGCCAGAATATCTACGGCGCGGCACTGGGTCTGTATAATTCCCGTATCGTCAAAATTATCAACAAGAAAGGTATGCTGAAAAGCGGAGTGCTGATTGATGAGCTTCCGACGATATATTTCAAGGGGCTTGACCAGCTTATTGCCACCGCCCGAAGCAACAAGGTTGCAGTGTGCCTCGGCTTTCAGGACTTCTCGCAGCTCAAACGCGACTACGGCGACAAGGAGGCGGCCGTGGTGATGAACACCGTCGGCAACATCTTCTCCGGGCAGGTCGTCGGAGAGACCGCCAAGACACTCTCCGAGCGTTTCGGCAAGGTTCTCCAGAAACGTCAGTCAATATCCATCAACCGTCAGGACGTGAGCCATTCTTTCAACACGCAGATGGACAGCCTCATTCCTCCGAGCAAGATTTCCACTCTCACGCAGGGTATGTTCGTCGGGGCGGTCTGTGACAATATCGACGAGCGCATAGATCAGAAGATATTTCATGCCGAGATAGTGATTGACAGCGCGAAGGTCAAGGCGGAAACAGACCGCTACAAACCTATTCCGATACTAACAGACTTCCACGACGACACCCCCGACAAGTCGCGCATGAAGGCTATAATCCAACGCAACTATGAACAGGTGAAAGCCGACGTGATACAGATAATATCCGATGAAAAGCAACGGATTTTATCCACCCCGGAACTCAGTCACCTTTTCCCGCAACAATAGAAAACAACCACCACTTAATCCACAATCCAATGTTACAATTTACAGGAGGTTATTACGACCTCGATTATTACCGTCTGTATCTGCTAAGATACCTGTCGCAAAACAATTTCGACATAGCCACCGACCATCCGCAGATTGTCGCCAACTCCGACCGTGCCCTTGACACATACGAGGAAGCACGGCGCAACGGTGCAAGTGTGCCGGAGGCGGAGGAACTGGCTCTGTCTGTGTTGTTCACCAACATAGGCGAGTCGGAGTTTGACATCGTTGCCGATATTCTGCTTGAATATTTCGGCGATACCCTCAACGTGGATTACGAGCCTGCCGCCCACTATTGGGCGCGCTGGGTCATTGACAACGTGCCGAACCTCTTTGACGGTTTTGACCGCACTCAGGTAGGCATAGACCGTGAGGAGCTTGACGAAAAGCGCGACATACTGATAGGCCGTATCACTCAATTCTGCGTGGACAATGGCTTATAACCGTATGCAGAAAATGCGTGACAACATTGAGGCGATACGCACAGCTTTCGCCCTGAGCGTTGAGCGCAGACCGCCGGATGACGCGGAATGGGAGATATTATCCAAGTATGCCGGCTTCGGAGGACTTAAATGTATCCTCAATGACGCCAACGAGCTTGCCGACGCAGACAAGTGGACGAAATCAGACCGGGAACTGTTTGCCCCGACAGTAGAACTTCGGCGCATAATTCACGACCATTCAAATAATGACCGGGAGTTTAAGCGTTACATGGACTCTCTGAAAGCGTCCGTGCTTACCGCCTTCTATACCCCTAAGCACGTTGTTGAAGCCATATCCCAGACTCTGCAACAGGTGGGAGTGGAACCTCGACGCTTCCTCGACCCCAGTGCGGGGAGCGGTGCCTTTGTGGACGCGTTCACATGGGTAAATCCCCGTGGCGAGAGAATTGCGTTCGAGAAGGACACATTGACCGGGCTGATACTGTCCAAGCTATACCCGCAGACCGACGTTCATATAGAGGGCTTCGAGAAACTGGGCACCGATCACGAGAATTATTTTGATGTCGCGGCATCGAATATCCCGTTCGGTGATATCGCCGTACCTGATCCGGTGTATGCCACCAGTGACAACATTGCTTACCGAAAATCGGCATCGGCGATACATAATTACTTCTTCCTCAAAGGTCTTGACGCGGTTCGTGAGGGCGGCATTGTCGCTTTCATAACTTCGCAGGGTGTGATGAACGGCAAAAGCCCGTTTGTGCGTATGGAGCTGATGAAGCGTGCCGACCTCGTTACCGCTTTGCGCCTGCCCAACAATACATTCATCGACAGTGCCAACACCGAGGTGGGCAGCGACCTTATCATATTGCAGAAGCACTCCGGCAAAACAGGCTTCACACCGGACGAGAAACTTTTTATTCAGTCAACAGCCGCACAGGACAGCGGAATACCCAACAACCGCTATTTCATAGAAAATCCAACGCATATTATCTGTACAGGAGCGAAAGAGGACACCGATCCATACGGAAAACCGGCATTGGTATATACCCATGACGGCGGTGTTGTCGCAATCGGCGATGATATGCGCAGGGTTCTCTACGCGGAGTTCGGACTACATCTCAACCTTGACCTGTATCACGGTAAACAGCAAAAGGCGCACATGGTATCAGCACCTATATATAATAAGGTATCAGCAAAACCGACACCGAAGGAAAAGCCGCAGCCTAACATTGAGGACGTCGAGGCGGTGGAGGTAACGCCAACACCTGCACAGGTGATTTCTCAGAGAGCCGATGAAACAGAAACATCGGGCAATACTGTGCCGGAGAATGGCAACCCTGACAGCTACGACCCGAAAATTATGATGTATAATCTTTTCGGCGAACTGGTGGAGATACCCGGCGCAAAGAAACACCGCAGCAAGCGTCAGGTGGTACAGAAGGTGCAGAAACAAAAGCCTGATCAACCTGCTAAATCGGCTGAGGTCAAAGCGGCTACCGCATCACCAAAAGCGAAAGCAGTCAAGGTTGAAACGTCCAAGACCGACTTCCGCCCGCTCACCGAAGATGAACTAAAATTTTACGGTTCTCTCAACTGGGATGACAATCCGCCTATAAACGGGTTCTACACCACAATGATGGAGATTGCACACCGCCAGCTCATGGAGCAGGAGGCGGAAAGGCAACGCATGGAAGCTGCAAAAAATCAGGATAAAGATAATATTCCCGATACGCCATACATAGAAATGACTGAGGGCGACTTCATTCCCGGTGTGCCTACGGGTGTCAAGAAGCGTACAATTATCCCGATTGAGGATGTAAACATAGAGCCGGATATGTCGCCCCGTCCGTTCTCGAAGATATGCAGTTTTTCCACAAGGAGGGTTCAATGGTATGCGACAGAGGTCAGGTCGGCTTTCTCTCGCAGGTCAGCCGCATGGGAGCCACCTTCACACCGCTCCAGCTCAAGCCGGAGCAGGAGAAACGCGCCATGCTGTATATTACCCTGTCGGAAACATATCAGCAGCTCTACCATTACGAGGCGGAAACACACGAGGCAAGTGCCGAACTGCGCGAACATCTCAACCAGTATTATGATGAGTTCGTGGAGAAATTCGGGCATCTCAACGAGCGTGAGAATGTGAAGTTCATAAAAATGGACTCCAACGGGTGTGACGCTCTCGCCCTTGAACGTGGCGACAACGGGCTGTTCGTAAAGGCTGACATCTTCGACCGCCCGGTAGCATTTGCCGTTGACGAGGTTACATCCGTCGGCACCCCTATGGAGGCTCTGTCCGCTTCGCTCAACAGGTTCGGCAAGGTGGATTTCTCCTATATGTGTTTCTCTTGTCGGCATGGACGAGGCTCAGATTATTGAGAGCCTTGACGGACGGATATATTTCAACCCGCTCATAGGTGAGTACGAAATCTCCGACCGCTTCATCGCCGGAAATGTGGTGACTAAGACTGAGCTTATTGAACAATGGATTGACGACACAGGTGACACCGATCCGCGTGTGGCGGCATCGCTCCAAGCCTTGAAAGACGCATTTCCCGAAAGGATACGCTACGAGGAGCTGGACTTCAACTTCGGCGAGCGTTGGATACCCGGGCATCTATGCCGAATACATGTCATATCTCTACGGCACTGAGGTGAAGATTGCATATTCCTCGGCGATGGATACTTTCTCGGCGACAAATACCGATGATACAGCCAAAATAACACACGAATATTGCGTAGAGGTAAGTTCAGGCATTACAACGGAATGTCGCTGTTGCGCCATGCCTTGCACACACCACCCCCAACATCAAGAAATCAATAGGCAAGGACGCGAACGGCAAGGACATTCTTGTTCCCGACCCGGAGGCGATACAGCTTGCCAATACAAAGATTGACGAAATCCGCGACGGCTTCACAGAGTGGCTCGACAACCAAAGCGACGAGTTCAAGGAACGGCTTGTCGACCTCTACAACCGCCGCTTCAACTGCTTCGTCAGACCGCGCTATGACGGCTCCCACCAGACATTCCCCCATAAACATGAAACTGCTTGGCGAAAGGCTGAATGTCAGGTCAATATACCAATCCCAAAAGGACTGTATATGGATGCTATTGCAGAACGGCGGGGTATCGCGGATCACGAGGTAGGCACGGGTAAAACCTTGATAATGTGCATAGCAGCGCACGAAATGAAGCGTCTTGGTCTTGCCCACAAGCCTATGATTATCGGGCTTAAAGCCAATGTCGCCGCCATTGCCGAAACCTACCGCACGGCGTACCCGGACGCCCGCATACTTTTTGCCGATGAAAAGACTTTCTCAACCGCCAACCGCGTGAAATTCCTGCGGAATATGCAGAACAACGACTACGACTGCATAATAATGTCGCACGACCAGTTCGGTAAAATCCCGCAGTCGCGCGATTTGCAGGAGGAAATAATGCAGGCGGAGCTTGACACGGTGGAGGAAAACCTCAATGTTCTCAAGGAGCAGGGAAAGGACATCTCCGTAGGTATGCTCAAAGGACTTCAAAACGGAAGGCGAACTCTCGAAAAGCGACTTGAAAC